>CAZKJG010000007.1:0-119663 GCA_964553045.1 uncultured bacterium
TAACTGACGGGAATTCTAATTGTCGTCGGCAGGAATTCTAATTGTCGCTGGACAGTAAGAGCCATGTAAGTGCCATGTAAGTGCCTGCCATGTAAGTGCCAGGCACTTGAATTGAACGGCTGGCGGGTAGGTCATTGCTGGCGGGGCCGTGGCGGGGCCGGGGAGTCATGGCCCCGGGAGGGTCAGATATCTTCCTCGTCGCCGTGCCAGACGTTGCCGCCCAGATGGCTCTGGGCCACGTTGGTAAGGTGGTCGCCCACCCGCTCGCAGTTGTCTACGTAATCCAGTACGGCCAAGCCGGTAAGGTCGCCGTGGCCGGTGGAGCATATGGCCTGACTGTAGTAGCTCCGGGCCTCCTCCTCCAGCCTGTCGAGCCTGGATTCCACGGAGATCATGGCCTCTGCGGTACGGCGCTGACCCTTCTCCAGAAGCTCTTCGGTCAGGTCCAGCATCCTCCTGAGATGGCGTCCGGTCCGAAGGGCGATCGAAGACATCTCACCGATCTCCTCTATCTCCACATCGCCTTTCCTCCCAGCGGCTTCCACGATGTTCACGGCGTAGTCCGAGACCCTTTCCAGGTCGTTGATGGAGTGCAGCATGACCGGCAGCTTGAGAGACACGTCCTTCCCCAGATCCCTCTGGAAGAGCTTCGAGGCGTAAACGGTAAGGTCCCGCTGCATCACATCGACTCTGTCCTCCAGCTCCATCACCTTTGCCGGGTCGCCGTTTCGCTCCAGGAAGATGGCCAGCGACTCCCTGACCGCCGCCGCGGCAGTTCTGGCCATGTTCAGGGTATGGCGCGAGATCTCATCCATGGCTATTGCGGGGGAGTCCAGGATGTTCTCGTCCAACTGCAGGGAGAATGCGGCCTCCCTGGGCTTTGCGCGGCCCTCCGGTATGACCCAGCGGGAGATCCTGGTCAGGGCCGGGACGAAGGGTATGAAGATGATGGCGTTGAATATGTTGAATATGGAGTGGGCGTTGGCCACCTGCCTCATGGGGTCAGCGGAGGTGCTGCGGAAGAAATCGAGAAGACCTCCGAAATGTGCCACGGCCAGCCCGAAGTAGAGGGCTCCAAGCACGTTGAACAGCGTATGGGCCATGGCGGTCTGCTTGGCCGACCTGCCGCTGCCGATGGCGGCCAGCTGGGCGGTCACGGTGGTTCCTATGTTGTCGCCAAGCACCAGGAAGATCGCTCCCTGGAGGGAGACGAGGCCCGACCCTGCGAGGGTCATGGTCAGGCCGACGGTGGCGCTGGAGCTCTGCACCGCCATCGTCACCAGCGTTCCCGCCAGGATTGCCAGCAGCGGATTGTTGCTGAAGGTGGTGAAGAAGTTCCGCACAGCCACGCTGCTCCTCAGCGGGGTCATGACCTGCTTCATTATGGTCATTCCCAGAAACACAAGTCCCAGACCCAGAAGCACCCTGCCCCAGAACTGCCGGCGCCGGTTCTTGCTGAACGCCATCAGCGTGAAGCCAATGGCCACCATGGGGTAGGCGTAGCTGGTGATCTTGAAGGCGATCAGCTGGCCGGTGATGGTGGTTCCGATGTTGGCGCCTATGATGACGCCCACTGCCTGCCGCAGGGCCATGAGACCGCTGTTTACGAAGCTCAGAGTAATGACGCTGGTGGCGCTGGAGCTCTGTATGGCTGCGGTGATCAGGGCGCCGGCCGCTATCCCCATGACCCGGTTGTCGGTGAGCTTCCGCAGCACGACACGCATCTTGTCACCGGCAACCCGCTGCAGGGAGTCCGACATCATCTTCATTCCCAGCAGGAATACGGCCAGCCCACCCAGCAGCTGGAATACTATCGACCGCAGATCCACGGCCAGGCAGGCGGCCTCCATGTAGTACTCTTCCTCGCCGGGCAGGTTGATCTCCAGCTCCACGTCGGTATCGCCCATGCTCTCGGAGAGCATCAGCCCCGACCTGGCCACGCCCTCCTCGTTGGTGTAAACCAGGAGACGGTGGATCTCGCCGGAGGGTTCCTGCTCCAGGGGAATGCTCTGCGAGCCGTCCAGGGGAAGGAGCACCCCGTTGCCCGGACGCACCCGCATCACCACGCCGACTCCCTCCACCGGCTCGCCGGTGAGGGAGTCCCTCACCACAACCGATATGGGTTTGTCCAGCGTGGAGCCTATACGACCATGCTGGCCGCCTCCCTGCAGCTCGATGCTGTAGGGGCCGGCCCACACCGCGGCCGTGGCCAGCAGCAATGCAAGCGCTGTTCTGAGCAAGGTTCCTCCCGTATCAGCCCAATGATCAGGGGAGCCGTAAATATACACGGACCCTACCGTGGACGCCAGCTTGTTCCCGCCTGCTGGCCATCTGCGAGACACATACCCTACCTGGGCACCGTTCAATTCAAGTGCCTGGCACCATGAGGGGCAGGGGCATTATCTTTGCGCCTATGGACAAGACAAAGGCACTGCTGGAGACGATGAGGCCCAGATCCTGGACCAAGAACCTGTTCGTCTTCGCCGGGATGCTCTTCGGAAGGGTCTGGGAGCTCAGAGCCCTGGCCGTAGGGGCTCTGGCCACCCTGGGATTCTGCCTGGTATCCAGCGCCATCTACCTGCTGAACGACGTGGCCGACAGGGAGGCCGACCGACGTCATCCGGACAAGCGGCGGCGTCCGGTGGCCTCAGGCAGGCTGAGCCCCGCGGCTGCAGTCGGCTGGGCCCTGGTCCTGGGTGTGGGTACCGCCGCCGTCTCATGGGCCATCGCGCCCAGCTACGCCATCGTGATTACGGCCTACCTGCTTCTGCAGGCTGGATACTCGGCCGGCCTGAAGCACGTTGTGATACTGGACGCGCTGATTATCGCCATGGGATTCGTTCTCAGGGCACTGGCGGGCGTAGAGGCCGGAGTGGAAGCGGGCTACGACCTGAGCATCTCGCCCTGGCTGGTCATCTGCACGTTCTTTCTGGCGGTCTTTTTGGCCTTCTCGAAGAGGAGGGCGGAGGTGCTCTCGCTGGGTGATGGCGCCGAGGATCACCGCAGGAATCTGGCCCACTACAGCCCCCAGCTGCTGGACCAGATGATAAGTATCGCCACCGCTTCCAGCCTGATGGGCTACTCCATATACACCGTGAGCGACCGCACGGCCAGCGAGGTATCGAGCATGCTCTGGATTACCATACCTTTCGTCGCCTACGGCATATTCCGCTACCAGTACCTGGTGCATACCCAAGGCATGGGGGGCTCACCAGACAGGGTGCTGCTGAAGGACGTGCCCCTGCTGGTCAACGTCCTGCTGTGGGTGGCTGCGGTGGTCCTGATACTGGCAGTCTTCCCCGCCGGCTGAGCTATGGCCCGGAGTGGTTCGCTATCCGTAGACGCCTACGCAAAGCTGAACCTCGGCCTCAGGGTAATGGGCATGAGGTCCGACGGCTTCCACGAGATTCGCAGCCTTTTTCACACGATATCCCTAAGCGACCGGCTGGAGGTCTCGGCCGTCCGGGGAAGCGGGGGAGTCCGGCTTTCCGTCTTTGGGGAAGAAGAGTTGCCGCAGAGTTCGAACAACATCGCGTGGCGGGCGGCGAAGAGCTTCATCGCGGCGTCGGGGGAAGCTCTGCGTGTGGACCTGAATCTCGAGAAGCGTATACCGGCCGCCGCCGGGCTGGGCGGGGGAAGCAGCGACGCGGCAGCGGTGCTGCTGGCCCTCCGCAGGATTACCGGAGTCGACCCCGGTGTACCGTCTCTGGCGGCGGAACTGGGCAGCGACGTGCCCTTCTTCCTTCGCGGAGGAGCCGCCAAGGTAGGTGGCAGGGGTGAGATTGTCGAACCCGTTGAACCGCTGAGGTTTCATGTCGTCTTGATTCATCCCCGGGTCCGTATCTCCACCCGGTGGGCCTACCGGGAGCTGGACCGCATGCGGGAAACCTTGACAAATCCTTGCGAAGACAACAATTATTGTGCCCCGGCAGAGGAACGGCATGAGGGTAAGCCTTTCCCAATCCAGCTGGACAACGACTTCCTGCCGCTGGTCGTGCGGGAGCACGGGCAGCTGAGGGCCGTGGCGGCCTTCCTGGACAGCCGGTGTGACAGCTGGGGCCTGTCGGGTTCCGGCCCCACGTTCTACGCCCTCTTCGCAGAGGCGCAACAGGCGCGCGCCTTTGCGGGGGAGGTGGACGACTACGCCGGCGGGAGCCCGCGGGAACTGGGTTGTACCGTGTGCGAATCGGTTGATTCTGCTGGGGCGTAGTCAAATTGGTAAGACACAGGATTTTGGTTCCTGCATTTGGAGGTTCGAGTCCTCCCGCCCCAGCCACTCCGGAAAGGATATAGTAATGCCACAGAAGCTGAACGTGAGCCGAAGGAGCAGATTCGGCTCCAGAGCCTCCCGGCGGCTTCGCCGACAGGGCTCGGTACCCGCCGTGGCCTACGGCCGCGGCGGAGACGAGATGAACCTGACGGTGGACCGCAAGGAGTTCATGGACGAGATCGGATACACACGGGCCATAAGCATGATACAGCTGGACCTCGACGGAGAGGTCTCCACGGCCATCGTCAAGGACATCCAGTGGGACGTGCTCACCGACAAGCCCGTGCACATAGACTTCCTCAGGGTCTCACCCGACCAGACGGTCACCGTTCCGGTGCCCATTCATCTCATGGGCAAGCCGGAGGGCGTGAACATGGGCGGGGTCCTGGAACAGGTCCTGAACGAGATAGAGGTCTCGGTGCGAGCATCCGCCATTCCGGCAAAGGTGGAGGTGGACGTCACGGGCCTTCTTCTTGCCGATTCGCTGCACGTCGCCGACCTGGAGCTGGATGAGGGCGTTACGCCAGAGACCCCCCTCACCAGCGTGGTGGCCACCGTTGTGGCGCCCACAGAAGTGGTCGAGGAAGAGGAAGAGGAAGAGGAGGAAGAGCTCCTCGAGGGCGAAGAGCTGCCCGAGGGGGAGGAGCCTCCCGAGGGCGAAGAGGGCGAAGAGGCCGCCGAGGAGGACGAGAAGGCGGAAGAGTAGCCCGTGGAGACCCCTCGGCTGCTGGCCTGCCTGGGCAACCCCGGGCTGCGCTACAGCCTCACCCGACACAATGCCGGCTTCTGGGCGGGGGACATCCTCGCCCGGAGGCACGGCCTTTCCTGGGACAACGCCGGTCTGTTCTCCGTGGCCCGCATGCCGCAGGGGACTCTGCTCATGAAGCCCCGGAACTACATGAACCGCAGTGGAAGGGCCGTCTCAGCCCTGATGAACAGCCGCGAGATCGAGCCGGAGCAGTTGCTGGTGGTCTCCGACGACGTGAACCTCGACCTGGGCAGGCTGCGGCTGAAGACCGACGGCTCCCACGGCGGCCACAACGGCCTGCGAAGCGTCATCAGGGAGCTGGGGACCAGCGACTTCCCCAGGCTGCGCATGGGGGTCGGCCCTCCTCCTCCGGGCGTGGACCTGGCCGAGTTCGTTCTGGAGAGGCTGCCTCGAAAGCTGGAGGAGGAAGCCGCCATGATGGCCCACAGGGCGGCGGACTGCGTGGAGCGGGTGCTGCAGAGCGGCTACAAAGCCGCCCAGACCGAGTTCAACAGATGGGAAGCGGGAGACGCCCCTTCCTGAGGCGCCTCCCGCCATCCGTTCCTACTGCTGCTGCGGGCCCTCATCGCTGGCCAGCATGACGACGTTCATCACAAAGGACACGACCTCGCTGCCATCGACGGATGACTCGCAGACCGTGAGCCCCTGCTGCATGTCGACACCGGCCCTGATCCAGAGGGGCGTTCCGGACATGGCCTCGGTCACCTCGGACGGAATGTCCGAGGAGTCGGGAGACAGGCTCATGACGGTTCCCATGTAGGCGCCGACGTTCATGGCGAAAGCCATCTCGTAGTCGGAGGAATAGTCCAGCCTGCCCGAGCCGGCCACTGTCACGCCGTCCCAGATGCCGTCGAGCAGCTGCGGCAGCACCGTGGGCTCTGGCGCGCTCTCCATGTAGAGGTATCCGTCCTGCAGTGTGAGCCAGAAGGTCATGGAGAACTCCATGCCGTCCTGCTCGGGGGCGGACATGGCCACGTTCTCGCCGTAGGTCAGGTAATTCCGGTCGTCGATCTCGACGATCTCGGGCTCGGTAATCTCCACCGGAATTCCCTCCAGCATCGACGAGGCGAAGCTCACCATGGAGGCGACTCCCTCTCCGATGGCCTCGAGGGTCTCCTCGGTGCCCACGTGGTAGACGGCTACCATGTGGAACGGGTTGTCCTCCGAGGGCGCCATCATGCTGAAGGCGCTGGTGGTGGAGAAGGCCTCGGCAATGGCCATTACGGAGCTGTCGGCCTCGAAGCCGAGGCCCTCGGCGAACGCACGCGTTATCTCCCTGCCCAGCTCCGGGTTCATGTCGGCCCTGGCGACCATGACCTCGCCGGCGGGCAGCATATCCGAGATGTCCTCCACCTCCACCGGGGCCATCAGCCTCTCCAGGTCCGAGCCCGGCACGTACTCGGCCACCGTTCGGGATGTGACCTTCTCCGGGCCCAGTGTCATGTACCACTCCACGCCGCCGGTCTGCTCCAGTATCAACCCGAAGGCGTCGAAGTAGAGGCCGATCATATCTCTGAGGCCCTGCGGCGTCGCCTCTCCGCCCTGCTCCATACCCGTCATCACCTGCTGACGTATCATGGGCATCTGTGCGGAGAGGATCGGAGCTACGGCAGCGAGGTCAAGACCCATGTAGACCGTGGCCGGCTCCAGCTCGGGAATGGGGTCTGCCGTTCTGCTGGAGTCCAGCAGACCGACCATCTCGGCGAGACCGGGACGGCTGACGGCTCCCAAGAGGACTCCTCGCTTCACGGACATCTGCATCTGGAATCCGGCTCCCAGGGCCACGGTCTTCACCGGTTGACCGTCGAGGGGTTCGCCCTCCTCCAGCTGCAGGCCCATCTCCTCCATGTTGGTCCAGACGGCGGTCTCGTCGGCAACCCCTACAACCAGCCCGAAACTGTTGCCCATGCCCTTCTGGAAGACGATCAGCCTCCCGTGGGGATCCAGCCCATACCGGGTGGATACTTCATCGAAGCTGGCGCAGTCCAGGGCCTCCAGCACCCATTCGGAGGCTACGCCCTCCCCCAGTGCGGGCGCACCCTCGGCCATGTAGGCGTCGACCTGCTGGAGTATGGCGGCGGGATCCTCCAGCGCCAGATACATCAACGCACCATCGGGTACAGCCTGGGCGGGGTTGGCCGGGCCGGTCTCTGCCGGTTCCCGGCCTCCACAGGCGGATAGCGCCAGGATGGCAACGGCGCCCGTGAGGAAAAGGTACCTCATGCTGCTCCTCCTTCCTTGGGGCTCATCTCAGACGGAACTTTGCTACAATATATACACAATTCCTCTTCCCGCCTTTGTCAAATACACCGCATGTGCTTACATTAGCCCTATGGATGATGGATTCGACCTTTTCGCTGCCGCCGATGAAGGCGAGCTCTCGATACTATTCCTGGACACCGAGACCACTGGCTCGGATCCGGAGAAGGACCATATCTGCGAGCTGGCCATGATAAGGACTTCCTACAACGGCTTCTCCAGGGCTTCGGAGATGGACAGACTCTGTACCCTGGTAAAGCCGCCGCTTCCCATTCCACCCGAGGCCTCGGCCATTCACCACATCACCGACAAGATGGTGGAGCAGGCGCCGTCGGCCTCCGACCTCGCAGGCAGGATCGGCGAAGTCGCCCGGGATGCCGAGATAATCTGTGCGCACAACCTGCCTTTCGACCTCACACTGCTTCGCAGGGCCTTTCCGGAGGTTTTCGAGCAGTTCCGCGAACCCGCATGGCTGGACTCGCTGCGTCTGTCCCGCCACGTATGGCCGGCCATTACCTCCCACGCCCTGCAGGCCCTCAGGTACCGCTTCGAGCTGGACGAAGACCTGTCCGGCGACGCTCACAGGGCCAGCTTCGATACCGAGCTGACCCGGGCCCTGGTGGAGAAGATCGCCACCGAAGAGCTTCAGGGCATGACCTCCTGGCGGGAGGTGGCCGAGCTGGCCCGCTCGCCGCTGGAGGTCCAGGTCTTCTACTTCGGCAAGTACCGGGGCAACCTGGTGGAGGACATCGTGGTGAGAGACGCCGACTACGTCCGGTGGCTGCTCTCCCAGGACTGGCTTCCCCGGGAGTACCCCGACCTCTATCACACACTGCTTCGCAAGAGCGGCGCCGGAGACGGCGGAAGATGACGCAGGCGCCGCCGGACAGCTATCTGGTCCAGGGCGGGAGGCCCCTCAAGGGCACGCTCCATCCGGCCGGGAGCAAGAACGCGGCCCTTCCCGAACTGGCCGCGTCGCTTCTCTCCGACAGACCGGTCACCATACGAAACCTGCCCGAGATCCGGGACGTACGGGCCATGCTCGATATCCTCAGAAGCCTGGGAGCAAGCGTGGAGATGCGGGGGAGGGACGAGGCGGTGGTTCATGCCTCCGAGATAGACCCCGACGGCCTGGACCGGGAGCTCTGCCGCAGGATTCGGGCGTCCATACTGCTGGCCGGTCCCCTGATGGCCCGGGCCGGACTCCTGGAGCTGCCCCCTCCCGGAGGCGACGTGATCGGCCGGAGGAGGCTGGACACCCACTTCATGGCCCTGGAGCGCATGGGGACCACGGTGGAGCTCGACGGAAGCTCAATCCGTCTGACCACTCGACAGCTCTCCGGAGCCTCGATGCTTCTGGACGAGCCCTCCGTAACCGCCACCGAGAATGCGATGATGGCAGCCTCCGCGGCGCGGGGAACGACCGTGATATACAACGCCGCATGCGAGCCGAACGTCCAGGATCTGGCCCGCCTTCTTTGCTCTATGGGGGCTGTTATCGACGGTGCCGGCACAAACCGGATGACCATCCAGGGCAGGGGCGGTCCCCTGCGGGGGGCTGAGCACACCGTTTCCCCGGATCACATAGAGATCGGGAGCTTCCTGGGGCTCGCCGCCTGCTGCGGGAATGGGATAAGGATAGCGGGCGTACCGAAGACGGATGTAGAGCCCACCGCGAGGGTGCTGCAGCGGCTGGGGCTGCGACTGGAGCGCGAGGGCGAGGACCTGATTGTTCCCGGCGGCCAGGAGCTCGAGGTAGTATGCGATCGGGGAAACGCCATACCCACGATCTACGACGCACCCTGGCCCGGATTCTCGCCCGATCTCACCAGCACGGCTGTCGTGCTCGCCACCCAGGCCAGGGGCACCGTACTCATCTTCGAGAAGATGTTCGAGAGCCGCCTGTTCTTCGTTGACAAGCTGGTATCGATGGGTGCCCGCATCATTCAGTGCGACCCCCACAGAGTAGTCGTCTCCGGCCCCGCCAGGCTCCACGGAACCAGGGTCTCCAGTCCGGACATAAGGGCCGGCATGGCTCTGCTGACGGCCGCCCTGTGCGCCGACGGAGAGAGCGTGATCGGAAACGTGCACCAGATAGAGCGCGGGTACCAGAGGCTGGTGGAAAGGCTGGGTGCCCTCGGGGCCGGCATAACCAGAGGCCCGGAGCAATGACGGGAAGAGCATTGACACGCGTACCGATCTCTGCGGTGGCACTGGTGCTCGCAATCTGGCTGGCCGGCTGTGACGACGATGGCGGGGAGGAGTACGTCTGGGAGGATGGGGCCAGGTTCTTCATAGGCTCGTCCAGCAGCTCCGACACGGCCCTCGCCTGGTCACCCACAGGGAACGTACTGCTCTATACCTCCTCCCCTGCGGGCAATCCCAACCTGTACGGGTACGATCGCGTATCCAACCCGGTCAAGATATCGGGCTCCTCCGGCGATGAGTGCGTGGGGCCCAACGGATGCTGGACCTCCGCAACCGATCCCGGACTGATAGTCTACGCCGAGCTTCGGGGAGACTCCGCCGGCAAGATCAGAACGCGTACCGGCGACCTGGGCGCCATCAAGACTCTCCTTGAGGATTCCACCATGCAGTTCCTGCATCCCGGCTGGTCCACCCAGGCCGATCTCCTGGTCTTCTCCGCCAGGGAGACCGATTCCGCAGGCTCGTACTGGGGACTCTACACCGCCGAATACGTCGAAGGCGAGGAGCTTCAGCCCCAGACCCTCATAGCCGAGGGGGGAGTCGATCTGATTCGTCCCTCCTTCTCATCGAATGGTGAGCAGATCCTCTACCAGAGGTCCGACGGTACGCACAGCGATATCTGGGTGGCAGATGCTGACGGCTCCAACCCCCTGCCCGTGATACTCGCCAGCAGCGACGACATCCACCCATGCTGGTCGCCGTACGAGGACTGGTTCGTCTTCGCCTCCGACCGCGACGGCGACTACGAGATCTACGCGGCCAGCATCGACTCCGACACACTGATCCGCATCACCGACGACCCGGCACAGGACATCTACCCCGCATGGAACCCCACCATACCCGAGATCGTGTTCTCCGCCGACCGCAACTCAGACAACTACGACATCTACTACATCGAGGAGCCCGACCTCCCCCGCTAATTCAAGTGCCAGGCACTTGAATTGAACGGTTGCCAGGTAGGTATTTACGGTTCCCTGTCAAGGGGTTGAACATGTGTTTAGTATGGTGTACAATAGTAGTGATATGGGACGAAAACCGCGCATCGAGTACGAGGGAGCCGTCTACCACGTCAGCGCCAGGGCCGTGGGCCGCCGGGCGCTGTACTCCTGCAGCGCAGACCGCTTTCATTTTCTTAACCTCCTTCGGCGCACCCGTCGGAAGTACTCCTGGGATTTCCTGGCCTTCTGCCTGATGACCAGCCACTACCACATGGTCCTCAGGACGGACCGGCCCAACCTCTCCCGGGGCATGGCCTGGCTCAACGGAAGCTACGCACGCAGATTCAACGTACGGCAGGACCGCAGCGGTCACCTCTTCGACAAGCGCTTCTTCTCCCGCCTGGTCAGAAGCGAGGCGCACCTGCTGGAGGAGATCCGCTACGTTCTGCTGAACCCCGTCAGGGCCGGCATGGTCTCCGATCCCGCAGACTATCGCTGGAGCAGCTGCGCCGCCTGCCTGGAGCTCCGGTCATCCGGCGGATTCGGCATCGTCGACATCGAAGAGGTGCTTGGGGTATTCGCGAAAAACGCAGAAGCAGGATCGAGGCGCCTGAAGAGCTTCCTGGAAGCGGGAATGGAGGGCGAGATCTCTCCGCCGGAAGTGCCCGACGACTTTCCTGCGGGCTTCCGCCTGGAATCAGGGGCGGAAAGCAGCCCATCAGAGTCAGGTTCCGTACTGCCGCATCCGGGAACCTATGGCTCCAACCTGGAGGAGAGGAACCGGGCCATAAGGCGGGCCTGCCTGCAGCTGGGGCTTTCGCAGAAGGCCGTAGCCGATCGGCTGGGCCTTTCCAGCGCCTCGGTATCGAGAATATTGAGCCGCCAGCAGTAGCAATGCCTGGAAGGCAATTTCCTACCCCGGCTGCGTAGAACGTAAGTGCCTGGCACTTACATGGCACGTGAATAGGGAAGGGCCCTCCGCCAAAGCGGAGGGCCCTCTTGTGCGGTATGGATTGCGGCTAGCTGGCTACCAGACCCTCGATCTCCTCGATCAGGTCCAGCTCGAAGTCGGCCGACTCCGGGTCGAGCCCGGTGCCGGCGCCCACCTTCTTGCAGAGGAACCAGGCGTACATGTACTTCTCCTGGCCGTAGGCTATAAGCGCCGCGTTGCCCACCAGCTGGTCGAGATTGATGTCCATCTGGACACCATCCGTCCCGTACTGGCTGCCCTCGTCGAAGGTGTAGGAGTCAAAGAGCTGCTCCAATGCCTGGCCGTTTGCCACGCCCAACAGGGTGTTGCCGTTCTCCCCGCGGAGCTGCTGAAGCAGGCCCCAGCCGGCCATCGCATCCTTGCTTACCTGCGTGGCCCCACTTCCGACACCCAGCGTCACGTAGTCGTAGTTGCACTGCATGCCGGGCATGATCCACCTGTAGAAGTTCGGAGCCTCGTCCACAGAAGTGTAGTTCATGGGGATGGTCAGGTAGACGTACTCGCCGATCACGCTGTCGGGGTTGTAGGTGACGGAGAGCGGTACGTTGGACAGCTCCAGACACGTGATCAGACCGCTGTTCTGCGGCGAGAAGCGGTACTCGAGAGTCGCAGAGCCCAGGTGCGGCCCCACCCACGTGGTGTCGCCGCTTACGCTGTCCACCTGGAAGAACCAGTTGTGGTACGATGGCGCATCGGGGTTGCTGGGTGTGTAGTAGCCGTACATGTACAGCCCCGGCGTCTGCTCGATAATCTCGGTGGTGTCACCCGGGAAGGGCCAGTCGATCCAGGTCTCGCCCACGGCGTCGCTGATTTGGCCCACTGTGTCGATCTGCTCCGGGGCCACCCTGTTGTCTATCAGCTCGTAGGGATCCATGTAGGCATCGCTTCCGCTGCCCTCCACGGACTGGATGCCCACCTCGGTGAGGAAGTCCACCAGGGGTGGCTGCCCGCCGTCTAGCTGCAGGGCCATGTAGAAGTACTCGTTAGCCTTGCCCCAGTAATCTGTCAGGTAGAGGCTGGACCAGCCGGCTCCGAGGAAAACCTCGCCGTTCTGGACCTCGGCATCTATCGCCTGCTGGAAGTAATCCAGCGCCTCGTCGTAATTCCCGGCCTCGAAGGCGGCCCATCCGTTGTTGAGGAAGCCCTCGAGATAGATCGGAGGCGGCACTTCCTCGGGAAGCTGGTCGCCGCATCCGGTCATCAGAACGAGGGAGGCCCCAAGGACCAGGAGCAGTGCTGCTCTTGTTGATCTCACGATTCTCCCTCCCTTCCTACTCAATGCGGAGCATCTTCTGCGTGGCTGTCTGGCCGTCGGCCTCCAGCCTGCAGAAGTAGACGCCCGCGCCAACTTCGTTACCGGACGCGTCACAGCCGTCCCAGACCACAGTGTGATCCGCCGCGACCATCTCGCCGTCCGCCAGTGTCCTAACCAGCCTGCCGCTGAGGTCGAAGACCCTGACCGTAGCCCGACCGGTCTGCGGAAGACTGAAGCTAATGGCAGCCTGGGCTACGAACGGGTTGGGATAGCTGCCGTTGATGCCCATCTCTGCCGGTACCTCGGGGGATACCACACCCGGGGCCTCGCCGTAGGCGTATATCCCGCCGCCGTCGATAGTAGCGTGCATGCGGCCGGACTGGTAGTAGCTGCTCTCCAGCCTGTCCCAGCCTTCGCCGTTCCAGCGGTAGACGGCGCCGTTGGCGTCGCCTGCGGGGAAGGAGAGGTCGCCGGCCGCGTCGGAGACGCTCACCGGCCCGGCGATGACGCCGGTCATGGCGTCCACCGCCCCCTGCATGGGGATGTCGCTGGACACGGAAAGACCGAGCATGCCGGTCTCCATGAGTACGACCATCTGGCCGGGAGCGGCCGAACCGCCCTCCACGTCCAGCCTGGCCTCGGTTATGTCCAGGACCATGCCCTCCTGCTCGGAGTAGCCGCAGCTCAGCTCGGCGGTCTCCGTGTGGGCGATGCCCAGGGAATCCCAGCCGGTGCAGGAGATGGTGTAGTCACCGGCCTCCCAGAGGTTCACCACACCGCTCCAGAGCGTTCCGCTGAAGCTCTCCATGGGGGCCATGATGGTGCTGTCGCCCCTAGTGGCTGTTACTGCGGGTCCGACCCAGTCGAAGCCGTAGGGGGTCACATTCTCGCCGTCCTCCACGTAGAAAAGGGAGGTGTAGGCCTGGATGAACTGCGGGTTGGCCGGGTTCTGCATGAGGGCCGCCAGTATGTCCTTCTCAGCCATGTCCTGGCTAAAGATGGAGGCCAGCGCAGACTGCCCGCCCGGGTTGTTGTTGGTGGTGACCACGAAGACCTCGTCACCCTCCAACTGGAGGGTGCCGTTGTAGAGGTCGTTGAGCTCGATTACACCCACGGATGCAGGAACGTCATCCTCCATCACTATCTTCCAGGCGTACCACTTGCCGTTGAAGTTGCTGCCGGATCCATCGTTCTGGTTGTACTGGCCGTTGAAGTAGACAGTGGCGCCTTCCGGCGGCTCGTACATGGCGAAGTAGCGTGCCGACCAGGCCGCGCTCCTCATGGCAGGCGCCAGGTTTGTAGCCATCGGGTAATCGGAGATGGTTCCGTCAAGCGACCCCGGGTAGTCGATCACGGCCAGCTCGAAGTCGGTGCCGTCGAGGAAGTCGTAGTGGTACTTGCCCCCCTCGAAGTCGGCCGCGTAGTGGGAGATCGCGTTGGCGATGATGTAATCGTTGTACAGCGGCATTATCACGTTTTCTATCACCGTGGAGGAGTCCTCGGAGGGCTCCATGGCCAGGCCTATGTTCCACATGTCGGCATAGTCCTCGCTGGTGGCGATAGCGGGCAGTATGTTACCCGAGCTGTTCTGCTGCGCGTACATCAGGAACAGCAGTGCCGCACCCTCGTTTGAGTCGAAGAACACTCCGTTTCCGGCGCCGCCGGAGTTGAAGAGGGTGAGGTCTAGCCAGGCCTTCTGGCCCTGGAACTTGGCCAAATCCTTGGCTATGCCGGCCTGGCTGTTGCCGTAGTTGGTGAGGCCGTAAGCCAGGTACTGGCCCACTACGCCAAGGCCGCGGACCAGCCAGCGGGACTCATCCAGGTTGTATGTGTAACGGATGAACTCGGCCACGCCGGAGGGAATCGCTACGGTGTGCATGAAGGACTTGAGCTCTGGGGCCGGAATATCCCGATAGACACCTATGTTTATGTAGATGCAGTCATGGTTGTTCGCCGTCTCGGGATCACCGTCGTAGTCATCCGGCCAGACGTAGCGCTTTATGCCGGCGCGGAAGGTTCCTGTGGAACCCTGATACTCATCCGGTATGTCGGCGAAGACCAGCCAGATCTTGTCGTCGTCGTTCACGGTCGTCTTGGGCTCCGCCAAGGCGGAAGTCACCGTACCGTAGACATCGACGCCCCCACCCTCGAACTGCTCGGTGAGGCTGTCCAGCTCGGTCTGGTCGAAGTACTCGGGCCAGAGGACTAAAGGATCCTCCGTATCGAAGTAGGTCGTATCCTGCACCAGCCAGTAGGCGTGCTCGGTCTCGGCGCGTACGGTGAACTGACGCGCCGCCGGCTCGGCCGCGAACTGAGAGACGTCCGGGACCTTGAGGATGAACGTGTCACCCACGTTCACATCTGCCGTCGCGGTACCGATCCCGCTGACCGGGAGAAGGACAGCCGCCAGAAGGGCCAGCAGGCCCGCCCGGCGGATCCCTGTCATGCTTCTCATATTAGACCTCCCTGTGTATGGTGGCAGGCCGATCCTTCCGGCGCCACCCTATCCGTTTCGCCTCCTGAGAGGAGGCTTCTGATGGTTTCCGACGCTCTATTACGTTGCATCAGCTTACATACCCCCCTGCCTGTTACGAACCGTCTGCAGCATCTCCTGCCAGTTCTCATAGCTGACCTCGCCGTCGACGGTGGAGTAGATCTGCTCGTAGATCCCGTCTCCGGTCCGGTCGGCGAAGACGAACTGCTCGTTTCCCGAATCGTAGTACCAAATCTCATGCGGCAGGGCGTCTATGCTGAAAGCGTCTCTCTCCACATCGTCGGGAGAGCCGTAGACGATGGTCACCCGGCCCCGGTCGGTCCGCCATCCGGCGGTAAACTGGTTTCCGAACTCCTCGGCTTCCTCGCATCTCAGTTCGAACTGCCTGCGCTGCTGCCGGCTCCCGGCCCAGTACTCGTCGTAGAAGGCGCGGCGCTGCTCCTCGGAGTCCAGATTTTCGAGTATGTCACGCTCCTGCGACCCCAGAATCCAGCGCATCTCGTCGATGCGCATCTCTCCATCGTCGACCGATGTGTCCTGGACAGCCGTCTGTACATCCTCGAAGCCTATCATCAGCGGCTTGGACTGGCGCATGGTGTCCCCGGGTGAGGCGATGGTCATCTCCACGGTGTAGAGACCAGGTGTCCTGGCGGCCCCCAGGCTGATGCTGTCCATCAGTCCGATGGCATCGGCCCCTTCGGGTATTGGCATGGTCCGCCATGGCCTGGCGAATATCGCCGTGCCCCCCGGAGATCGCAGAACGGTCCTCTGCGAGACCTCGCGTCCGCCGTGCCCGTACAGCTCGGCGTAGACATACACCAGTGGACTGGACGGAAGCATGAAGCGGCCGGCGGCGGCCGGATACACGAGCACGTCACCCTTCCTGAGGCGGTTGACCGAAGCCGGATCGCAGGGAATGACCACCCTGGCCAGCTCCAGCTCGCTCAGACCGGCAAGCTCTTCCACATGCAACTCCCGAGTAAGCCTGCCCTGTAGGCCGTTGTTCATGTCGGTGACCAGCACCTCGAGCTCGAAGTCACCCGGTGATACCGGGAGAACGGTCTGGTTTACCAGCCCCCGGCCCTCGGCCCATTCGGGCGTAGACGCCCACTGATCGACGGCTACTGTGTCCCCCGACCGGTCAAGCAGGACGATCTGGGTGACGAAGTGCGTCCCGCCGGCGGAGTCGCCTGCCAGCTGCTCCACGGCCATCTCCTGGTAGACCTCCAAGGCCATGCCGGCCGAGTCCAGGCCGAAGACAGCGGTGTCGATGCCGAAGGTGATGTCGCCGCGGCTGATTGTGCTCATCGGGGAGGCAAGGCCCACTGCCGCAAGAAGCAGAAGCGCAGTTATGCCGCGCATGGCGCCCACCCCTTTCCGGCTGAGCTGATGGGCAGTTCCACCGAGTCCCTGATCTCCTCCCATGGAGTGGACAGCTGATAGCTGCCGTAGCCCGTATCGTCAACGAAGACCACGGTTATGGCCGGTGTGAAGTAGGTCCACACCTGGTAGGGCCTGCCGCCGGTCTCTATGGGATGGTCCTCCCTCATGTCGGGCTCACCCAGCAGCAGGTATACCCTGCCCATGTCGGTTGAGGCCCCATGCAGCGAGAAGACCCTGAACCTGCTTTCCACGAAGTCGAGGCGTCTGAGGTATTCCTCGAGGTACTCGTTCCGTTCGGTGTCGGGATTCGGATCACGCCTCATCCAGAACCTGGACATGACCGCCTCCCTCTGGGAGCGGGATCCGGCTTCCTCAAGCCGGTTCAGCTCCGACTGCAACGCTATGGGACGGATGTTCATTCTCGTCTGCTCCAGGTCCCGGCCCCATACGTCCCAGTCCGGGAGGACCTCCATATCGGCCCTTACCGCCGCCACCGGCTCCTCGTCGAGGATGGCGGCTGCGATCACCTGGTACTCGCCGGGCTCGGCACCCGACATGTCGATCTCCGCATCGAAGGCCCGGGACTCCCCGGCCATCGGGGCCATCCACCCCTCGGCGACAACCTCTCCCCCGTCGTCGCGTATAACGTATGCGCTTCGGAGGGAATCCGCCTCGCGGTCTCCCTCTGTGGGGGGGAACACGGCCCAGCGCAGCTCCAGCGGCTCCGAGGGCCGGAGATGGTAGCCGCTCTCCAGATAGAGATCGTCTGCGGTCCAGCAAGACCTGCTGGCGCCCGGAAGGAAGACCTCCCTCTGTATGGTCCTGCTCCTTCCGGTCTCCCGGTCCACGATAACCACGGCGAGGTCGTGCCTGCCCGCCGGAACATCTCTGAGATCCAGCGCTACGGTGCGAGGCAGGTCCTCCCGCCTAAGCGTTCCGGTCTCCCTGGCGTAGGCGACATCCTCAAGAGTCGCCAGGATCTCGTAGTCCGCCTGCTCCTCACCGCCCTCGGTGACCAGCAGGAGATCCCCCTCCTCCAGGGTTACCGCGAGGTGCACTGCTCCGCCGCCCTCGCCGCTTCCGGGGTCCGTGGTCCAGGTGAGCCCGGCGCCCAGTACTGCGGCGCCCAGGACTCCCGCCAGATAGAACATCCGCTCCCTTCCGACCGGGGCCCGGGGACCCACATGGGTCCCCGGCCCGGGTGTCCAGCTCGTGTCGAGCTAGAAGGCGAAGCCTATGCTCGCCCTGTGCACCATCTCCAGCTTGTTCCAGTCGGCGTACGCGTAGTCCAGCATGACGGTACGCCCACCGACGGGGATGCGGAATCCGGCACCGGCCGTGAGGCCGGCCTCGTCGGTGTTGATCTTGTAGCCGCCGCGGACGGCGACCAGACTGTTGTACCAGTACTCTCCGCCAATTCCCACGTACTCCACGTTGTCGTTGGGATGGACTCCGTCCACCTCTACGGTCATGAAGTGCGGGCCCTGGTCGAAAACGTCCATGGCCAGGCCCAGCTTGAAGGTCATGGGCAGCGAGTACGAATCGTAGGTGTCCAGGGAGTCGTTTCCGCTGTAGTAGGTCGTGTACTCCCCTCCCGGCGTGAGCTCGGCACCGAAGTGCTGGATGGTCATGCCGATCCGCAGCGTGCGGAAGCCGGTGTTGTAGAGAGTACCCATGTCAACGGCAACGCCGCTGGCGGATACGTCGTCCCAGGCCTCGCGCACGTACTTCAGCGTAAGGCCGGTGCTGAACCTGTCGGTCAGCCTTCTGGCGTAGGAGACGCCCACCACCATGTCGCTGGCGGTGAAGGTCTCTCCCGTTCCGCCGGGCTGGTCTATGGTCGTGACGTCCATCTCTCCGGAGTTGAGAAGACCGAACTGGAGACCGAAGGTACCGACGCCGGGGTACTCCCAGCTGACGGTGCCGGCCTCGTAGCGGATCTCCTCGAACCACTCGGTGTGGTTGAACTGTATCTGCTTGCCCGGTACCCTTACCAGGCACGCCGGGTTCCAGTATGCGGCTGTAGCGTCGTCGGCCGTCGCGATGAAGGCACCGCCCATGGCGGCTCCCCTCGTACCCATTCCGATCTTCAGGAACTGGGCACCGGCGGTTCCCACCTTGGCGAAGGCTGCTTCCGAGGAAGCCGGGAACAGCAGGAAGGCAGCAACCGCTACAGTCAGTATCGCACCTGTAAGCTTCATGGCTCCTCCTTCCCTCTATCTGATGATGGCGAACTTGCCGATGACGTAATCTTCCTCGGTCTCAACGCGGTACACATAGAGTCCGGAGGTAACCGCCTGATCGTTCCTGCTGACCAGGTCCCAGAACTCGGTTCCGCCTTCTCCGGCTGCGTCGTAGTGCTCGAGGGTGATCACGTGATCCCCCGCCAGGGTGTAGATGTCGATGTTGCACGATGCGGGGAGGTTGATGAAGGCGATCTTGTCGAAGTAGGTCTGCTCCCAGGCCGCCGATCCCCGGTAGGGATTGGGCACGACAGCCACGTTCTCGGTCCAGTTGGCGTCGTCGTCCCATCCGGGCGTAACCGATATGGGCGTGCCCTCGATGGTCTGCTTGTAGTTGGACTTGGGGCTCTCGATTCCGGTTTCCTCGTCGTAGGCGCAGACCACGTAGTAGTAGGGGTAGCCGTTCTGAACCGAGTTGTCGGTGTAGGTGTAGGTTCCGGCGCCATCGATGTCGGTCACCAGCTCGAAGTCCGAAGTGTCAAACGTGGAGCGGTAGATCCGGTATCCTCCGAAGGGGGTGTAGGTCTCGGCGTTGGCCCCCCACTGCAGGATAACCGAGCCGTCGTCGGCCTCGTAGAAGAGCGTGGGCATGGGGGGCAGGTCGGGAATGCCCCATCCGCCGTCGCGGTAGTAGGCGTCCAGCAGGTTGTCCGAGCTCTGCCTGAGGCCGTCGAGGCCCCGGTCCACTATCCAGCCTCCGCTTATGAACAGCGAGTCGCCGGAGTTGAGTGTCATGGGGCCTACATTCATGAGGAACCGGTAGTCGAACACCGGGTAACCCAGACCGAACGGAAGCTGGTGCACCACCGGCCAGGGGCCGGGGTTCTCCGGCTCGAAGGCCAGGGGGGTGTGGTCGTTGCCCACCCAGTCGTTGAGGTACTCGGGGCCGCTTCGGCGGCCGCTGAGGTCGGGGTTGTTGCCCCACTGGTAGGTGTACTTCTCGGCATCGGTGCCCGGGTCGCTCTCCCAGTTCCACCAGGAGTGGGCCAGGGGAATCGGCACGCCGTAGACGTCGATGGGGCGTACAACCGTGTCGGCTCCCGCCGGCTTGATGTAGCAGTCCAGCAGCCTCCAGCCGATGAAACCGATCGCCGGGACGTCGAGGTCGGGCTCGCCGCTGTCGTCCGCGGATGACCCGGGATTGTCGCCATCCCACATGTAGCTCATGTTGCGCGGAACTACTGCGTAAGCGGTGTCTCCCACCGTGTGCATCCAGTAGCCCTCCGGCATGCCGTCTGCGAAGAGCTCCAGCCCGGTGTTGGGCTCCTCGTTGTAGATGGTGTCGCTGCCGGCGACCTTGAAAAGCACCGTGAAGTGGTCGCTGACATCGTTTCCGTCGACGTCGGCGTCCACCAGGCCGTCGGACTCGGGGAAACCCTCGCCGTTGGGGTAGTTGTAGTAGTAGTAGATGTTGTCCTCGGGCTCGGGATAAGAGGCCTCCGGATTCTGCTGGTAGACGTGCCAGTCGGCCTCGCTGGCGCCCGTACCGTCATCGTATTCGTACTCGAAGGTGGCGTCGGGGTCGTTGCACCATATGGCATGGCCGTCGTAGTAGACCATGTCATCGAGATGCGCGTCCGACGCATCTGCCGTGGCCACGTCGCAGTCGCCCCTCACCGACAGCACGAAGCCGTCGAGGGGGTCTCCTATCTCGGAGTTCTCCGGGTGATGGGTTATCACGTAGTCGTTCACGAAGAACTGGTTGTAGCCCGGAGTTCCCCAGCTGTAGGCATTCTGCTTGATTCGAATGCCCAGAGGGTGGTCGTTCTCGCTGGTGTTCCAGTCGTCCTCCGCCCAGGTGGTCTGCTCGAGGGCGATGGCACCGGGTGTCACCTTGGTCATCGGGTAGCCCTCGCTGGGCGAGAGCTCGAATGCTCCACCGTACTCGGTGGAACTCACCCGCGCGTCGCTTCCGTCATGGAAGCTGCCCCAGAGGCTTCCCAGCCACAGGTAGTCGCTGGCCTTTCCGGGGGGCCACTCGCAGCTGGGGTAGTTGGCCCAGGGGTCACCGTACCAGCCGATGTTGATGAACGCCGTCCACAGATCAGAAAGATTGTGGAGCGTCCACGTGTAGGCCGGCCGGCCCTTGCCTCCCTCATCGATCGGCGGATGCGCAGCCCTGATGCTCCTCGCGAAACCGCTTCCCGCCAGCGCAAGCACCGCGAGCACGGTCAGCACAAGGAAGGCACGTGGGAAACTGCTGTTCCTCATCCCTCCTTCACCTCCAATTCATCTTGGCCTGCCCGGGAAAGGGCTCCTCGGCCCTCCCTCCTCCAGGCATGTAGAGTATCCGTCGTTGCTTCCTTCCTGCTTCTCATCTAGTTGAGCTCGAAGTTGTACACCAGCGTGGTCCAGATCCCCACTGCGACACCGTTGTTCATCGCCGGCGTCCAGCGGGTATCCCAGGCGGCATCCATGGCAGCCTGGTCAAGGGAGTTCACGCCGCTGCTGTTGTACAGTCTAACATCCTTCACGGAACCGTCCTTGTCCACGAATATCCAGAGGGTCACGCTGCCCTCCACGCCCGCTTCCCGGGCCATCCTGGGATATTCAGGCGACGGCCTGTAGGTGCACTGCGCAAGGACCTCCGCCGGCATGAAGCGGGGGGGACCCATCTCGGTCTCCTCCTCCTGCTCGGCCAGCTCGTCGCTCTGGTCAACGGTTTCGGCGGTACCGAGTCCGGTCGTGTCCTCGTCCAAGGAGAGGGTGACGTCCGTGTCCAGCTCCTCCACCATCTCCTCGGTCTCCTGCTCCATCTCCTCCTGCTGCTCCTCGACCTCTTCCTCCTGCTGCTCCACCGTGTCGTCGAACTGGATGTCGGCCTCTACGGCCTCTATCTCGCTGTCCGAGGTCCTCGTGGAGAGCCGGCCCAGCTCGCTGGCGGGGATGAGCTCGAAGAGCAGGACCATGAAGGCCAGCCCTATGGCGATCCCCCACTCCAGCCCCAGGGAGGACCTTTCCTTCAGCTCGGTGTTGGCACGAGTGGACATCGGTCCCCCTTTCTAGAGTTCGGCGCCGCGTTCCTCGGCGTTGAACTGGATGGAGTATAGCTCTTCGTACCGCAGGTCGTTGAAGAGCTGTATGACGTTACGCATCAGCACCCTGCGGTCAACCTTGAGCACGATGACGTCCAGCCTCTTGTTCTGCTCGGTCCAGTACTTCTCGCTGAGTCTCTTGAGCTGGTCGGGGACCTGATCGAGCTGCAGGTCGTAGTCGCCTATCCTGGCCACCACGTCGCTCTGATCGTTGCCGGGCTCCAGCTGCTTTATCCATACGGATACCGTCAGCTTCTCCTTGCCCAGCTCGGTCATCACCTCGGGACTGGCCTGGGGAAACCTCACCCGCAGGCCGCCGGTCTCCTTGAAGAGCGTGGTCGACATGAAGAAGACCAGCAGCAGGAACACTATGTCGGCCATGGTGCCGGTGAAGATGGTGCTGGAGGCGCTGAGCCTTCTCTTGATCTTCATCGGGCGCCACCTCCCAGCCGCTGCTGTCTGGTGATTCCGGTCCTGCTGACCCCGTTCATCCTGAGGACGTCAAGCGTCTGGACCATGCCATCGTAGCTGCAGGTATCGAAGAACTTGAGTATGACCACCAGCTCGCTCTCGCGAACCGCAGTTGCAATAACGCCCTGTACGTTGTCCGCCAGAACCAGAGTGTCGCCTATGGCGACCTCCTGTCCCCCGGCTACGGGGTCTGCGTCGAGGGGAACCCGGCTGCCCATCTCCCGGCGCAGCAGGCCGTCCCTTACCTGAACTATCAGGTTCTCCGCCGATACGGCGGAGCGGAGATCGTTGTAGGTCCCCGCGGGAAGGCTCTTTGCGGCGTGGAGGTTGTCCAGGAGCCGCGAATGTGTCGCGCTCAGTGGCTCCATCCTGTCCGCCGCCAGGGTCCTTATTCCCTCATGCAGCTCCGGGTCGCGTATGCTGACGTCCTCGCCGGCCCTGACCCTCTCGATGGGGCCCTCCGGCGGAGCCGCGTCAACCAGGGCCACGAACTCCTGCGGTCCCCATTGCTTGATGGTCATCACCAGCCTGTTCGTCTCGTCGATTACCACCTCTTCGGTGCGCTCGTCGGGCTTCTTCGGAAGCCTGTAGCTTATGCCCTTCTGCACCTGGAAGGTGGTCGTCACCAGGAAGAAGATAAGCAGCAGGAACGCAATATCGGACATAGAGGCGTCTGTTATCTCGCCGCTTGCCCTTGGCCTGTTACGAATCCGCATGCGTTCTCCTTATAGCTGCTTGAGCTGCTCCATGTCTGCAAGCGAGTCGATGAGGAAGCTGCTGGCCTCCTCCATGTCGGTAACGAAGCTGCCTATCCTGGCAATGAAGTAGTTGTGGGCCGCCTGTATGGGAATGGCGATGGTAAGACCGGAGGCGGTGGTTATGAGAGCCTCCTGAATACCGCCGGCCACCAGGCTGGCCTCGACGTTCTTGGCCGCCGCTATCTCGCCGAATGCCCTGATCATTCCCGATACGGTTCCCAGGAATCCGAGCATGGGGCCGATGCTGGCCACTGAGGCCAGGACGACCAGCCTCTTCTCGAGGAAGGCCATCTCTATTCCGCCCGCGCTCTCTATCGCCTTCTCGACCGCTTCCAGGCCCTTGTCACGGCGAAGCAGGCCGGCTCTGAGTATGGATGCCACTGGCCCGCGGGTCCTGTCGCAGTAGGACTCGGCACCCTCCATGTCGCCCTTGCGGAGGTATCCGCCGATGTTGTCCAGGAACTTGGGCACGTTGACCTTGGCGCGCTGGAAGGTGATGAATCGCTCGATGGCAACGGCAACTCCGATGAGCAGGGCGATGAGGATGGGCCACATGAAGGCCCCGCCGGCGATGAAGAGGTCGACGAGGTCCATGCTGGCGGACTGCTGGCGCTCCTGCGCCTCGCCCTCCTGGTACTCGCCCTCTCCGGCCGCCGGCTCGGCGGCAGGCTCCTCTTCCTCGGCCGGCTGAGCCGGCTCCTCTACCGTCTCCTCGGTCTCGGCAGCCTGCTCCTCACCGGCGGCAGGCTCCTCTGTTGCATCTTCCGGTTGCGCCCATCCGACTGCAAAGAGGGCCAGCAGGAAGACCAGCAAGATTCTTCGCATTTGAAGTCACTCCCTAGTTTCGTTGACCCGGGTAAGCGGCCGGCACATGCCGGCCGCTCCCCGGTGTATCAGTCTCGGTCCTAGCTTCCTACCACTCGATTCCGAGTCCGAACCGCACTCGACGCTCGTAGTTGTAGACGTAGGGGTTGTCCAGCGCGCCGGTGGGATCGTAGTCCGGCTCGCCGTCGCCGTCCTGGTCGGCCAGGTACCATGCCTCGTCCGCCAGCCTGATGATGTTGCGCCGGTTGAAGAGGTTCAGGACCCAGCACTGCAGGTTGAAGGTGACCGGTCCGGCCCAGATCTTGCGGTTGACCTTCAGCTCGGTGTTGCTGGTCCAGGGAAGCCTCTCGCCGTTGATCTGCGGCTCGAGGGAGCCCTGGCTGGAACGGGTGAAGGGGAAGCCGCTGCCGAAGTTCCAGTCGACGTTCACGCCCAAGCCCTCCAGGATCGGGTAGTCACCGAGCCTGGGGCCCTCTCCCTGGGGAATGCGGAAGTCTAAGTTGGCGTTGATGGTGTGCCGCTGGTCCCAGTCGAGGTAGGAGTCGGTCTTGGGAATGATCCATCCGGCCCAGTTGTAGTCGTAGTTCTGGCGGGACGATGAGCTCTTGCCCTGCGCCACCTGGTAGGTGTAGTTGGCGTTGAGGGCCCAGAAGTTGCTGGGCCGGCGCATGATGCTGAGCTCGGCTCCGCGGACGTTGCCGTAGTCGCCGTTTATGTAGTGGCTGTAGGACTGAGCGGCGGAGTAGAAGATCTCCTCCTGGTCCACAAGGCCGGTTATGTCCTTGTAGAAGCCGGTGACGTTCAGAAGTGTCACCTCGTCGAACTGGTGCTTCACACCCACCTCGTAGGAGATGGTCTCCTCGGGCTCGAGGTCGGCGTTGGCCACGATGGGGAAGGCGCCTGAGAGGTTGTAGTCCGCTCCGTCGAACAGCGTCCCCATGTCGGGGGTCTGGAAGTAGTGGCCGTAGGTGAAGTGGAGCACATCCCGGTCGGTGATCGGGTGCGAGAAGCCGACGCGGGGGCTGAGGTGGTACTTCATGGAGACCTCGACCGGGTTCTTGATGTGGTCGGGGTCACCGGGGTCGGTGCCCGGGTTGATGGGGTCATCGAGGTCGGCGGGGTAGTTGTCGAAGTTGGGATCCACGTAGTCGAAGCGCAGACCGGCGTTAACTATCATGCCGCTGTACTCCATCTTGTCCTGGATGTAGGCCGCTCCCATGTTGGGGAACGCGTGCCAGCTTCCGCCGTAGACGTTACCGCCGGAAGCCGGCTGTGCCTCGAACTCGTAGAGGTCGTAGTAGGAGGCCTCGATTCCGGCCTTCAGCTGGTGCTCGTTGTTGAGCTGGCTGGTGATGTCCATGCGGCCGTTGGCCATATAGTTCTGACGGTGGAAGTAGGGCAGTATCCATGCGTTCTGGAAGTAGGTGTAGCCCGCCCGGGGATAACCGTCGGAGTCGTAGATCCTCTCGGGAACGTAGTCCTCCCAGTCCTGGAAGGAATCGTAGTACTCGTCGATGAAGCCGCCGTCGGGGTCGTAGGTCCGGTACTCGGTCTGGTTGCGCATGTACTGGAACTTGGCCTCCAGGAACGTGGCGTCGCTCATGGTCTGCGTCAGGCCGATGCTGAGCGAGTAGTCGTCCACGAATGCCGTGGGAAGGCCGTACTTCAGCGACTGGCCCGGTATCGTGCTGTCAGGTGTGATCTGGTAGTCCTCGTCGAAGCGGGAGTAGGCCCAGCTGGTTGACCAAGAGGTGTAGCCTATCTCACCGTCGCTGTAGTTCCCCGCCAGGTTGATCTTGGTCTTGGGAGACGGCCTGAGGGTGAGCTTGAGTGTACCGCTGATGTCCTCGCGGCCGTCGTTGGGCAGCAGTCCGTAGCGCTCGTCGGGTCCGCCTCCGCGGCTATAGTAGCTGCCGGTGAGCATCATGCGATACTCGCCGGGCAGGTTCAGCCCCATGGCCGGAAGCAGGTAGGAGGCTATGGGCTCGGGACCGCCGACTGAGGCGTTCATGTCGATCATGCCCTCACGGAAGGCGCCGTCGTCGCGCCAGTTCCAGTCCTCGGCAAAGCCCATGGTCTGCCAGTCGTTGGCGAAGACGTCGTAGTCGAACTCGTAGCTGTCGCCGCCCTCGCGGGTGACGATGTTGACTATGCCCGACTGTGCGTTTCCGTACTCGGCGCCGAATCCACCGGTCATGGTGGAGGTCTCGGCTATGGCGGAGACGGGAACGGTCATGGCCTGGAAGTTGCCGCTGGGGTCCATGACGCTCATGCCGTCGACCATGTAGACCACCTCGCCGGAGCGTCCGCCCCGAGCGTGGATGGTTCCGTCGAGGACGGTCATGCCGGCCTGACGGCTGACGATGTCGGCCACGCCGGCCACGGGCATGGTCTCGATGTCCTCACGGCCCACCACGTGCACAGACGTGGTCACGTCCTTGAGGATCATGCCCCTCTGGTCGGTGACCGTGATGACGGTTACGCCGGTGGCCTCCGGGTCGAGGCTGAAGTCCATTCGAGTGGTCTGGTCGGTTATGACCTGCACACCCGGGGCCTCCTTGGTGCCCATACCTACCATGGTGCATCGGAGGGTGTAGGTGTCGGGCGGAAGGTTGATGATGAAGTACTCGCCGTTGGCGTCCGTCATGGCACCGAAGGAAGTGCCGACCACCATTACGGTGGCCCCCACCAGGGGGTTGCCGTCCTGATCGGTGACGCGGCCGGCTATCTTACCGGTGGTGCCTGCCGTCGCGGAGAACGCGATCAGCAGGACCATGGCGAACGCAATCGCCGTTGCCCTTTTAAACACGCCTTTTCTCCTTTCTCCCCTTTGCTGTAAAGCCTGAACCCACCGCCGGTTGCCGGATATCGAGCTGCTAGCGCAACCCGTTCCCGGCCCGGCGGGAACCACGAATGATAACAAGCTTTTCTGCATTCAACGCAGCTTCAAGTGGACTGAGATACCCCTTTCCTAGAGCGCTGCGAAGAGAATAGGTACTACCCTCTGGGCTGTCAAGAACCGCCACTCCCCGCGGGAACCCGCTCACAGACCAAGCACCCCGGGTATGGTGGGCAGCCACTCGAAGAGCAGGAACTGGGTCTGGCCAATCAGCAGGCTGATACGGGCCATGACCGTGTATCCGAAGCTGGCTCCGAAGGCCACCATGAGAATGGTGATTCCGGTGCTTGCCATTCCTCCCGTAAAGCCTTTGTGGGCCTTCGAGAAGAAGAAGTAGACCAGGCCGCAGACCACTCCCACCACCAGAATGAGGTTGTTCACCAGGCCCACCGTGCCCCCGCCCGTCAGGGGGATTACGGTGTTCTCCACCTGCTTGAGGCCGTTGGTCTGGAAGAAGGTCACCAGCTGCAGGCCGGCCCCTCCTCCCACGATCAGCGCCAGGGGGAGCCGGGAGTAGACGGCCAGCTTGGGCACCACCCTCAGAAGCATCAGCATCGCCAGCACGCCCGGCACGATCCAGAGCATGTTGGGGTCGGCGTCACCTGCGCCCACCAGCTTGTCCCACCAGTTGGGCTTGAGCACGTAGAAGATGGTGTAGACGGCCCAGTAGCCGGCGCTCATGCCCACGAAGAGGTGCTCGGCGAAGCGGTAGAAGGGGTTGTCGCGGTAAAGGAAGCTGTAGAGGCAGAGCGTCAGAAGGGCTCCCGCCCAGATCCCCAGTATCTCGGTGGTCATCGTCCGCCTCCCTTCGTCCTCTTCTTCCTGCCGGTGGCGAAGAAGGTGATGTTCCCTATTACTATGAACACCATTATGACCAGGTGGGCTATGGACTGCGCCGACATACCGGCGGCCGCCAGGCCTGGGCGCTCTATCAGGGTCTCGTAGTCGGCTGCGCCGCGCAGGCCTCCCAGCAGACCCTGCATCTGCGGCCTCTCGCCCTGCCTCTCCTGCAGGTAGGGGTAGAACTGCGGGGCGCTCACCGCCGTGCAGCCTCCTCCCACCGGCACTCCGAAGCGGTCGCTGGCTATCATCACCCATGCCGGTATGCCGGGGTCCCCGGCGGAGAGTGTCACCACCAGGTCGAAGTCGCGCAGGGTGCTTATGTCGCTGAGCATGGGTATCTCCCCGTAGGGGACGTTCTCCAGGTCGGTGGGAAACGCGGCCTCGATGGACGTGCCCAGGCGGACGATGAGAACCTGGCCCCCGGTCTTGTAGCCCAGGTTGACCCAGTCCTCGTACTGCTCGGTGCCCAGGCTGTCGGAGACGCTGGAGAGTATGGTCTGCCCCAGGGTTGCCCCCTGCGGCCACAGGGCCATGGCCACGATGTTTATGTCCTTGCTCATCATGTGGGTGACCAGGGCCCGGGCCATGGGCTGCAGCTCCGGCTTGGTGGAGGGGTCGTAGTCGAAGCTCATCAGCACCCGGGAGTCCGCCGGCAGACCGTCTATGTACCGGTACAGGTTGTAGCTGGGGCCCTCGCCCACCGGCATCTCCATGCTCAGCTCCAGGGCCAGGGGCACTATTACGGCCAGGGCCATCAGGATGAAGATGATCCTGCGGTCTACGTTACCTATGCGTTCCAGGAGCTTCCTCATCAGTCAGCACCTCCCAGGTAGCTGCGCTCGATGCCGAAGATCATGCGCAGGGAGGTGGCCACCACGCCCATGGCGGCGCCGATGAGTATCGCCCTCTGCCCGGCCATGTTGGGGAACTCCATGATCCACTCGGCGATCTCGCTGACCAGGTAGGGGTGCGAGCTTTCGGCGGCGCCCGGGATCCAGCGCCATATGATGTCCCCTATGGGGACCCGGCCCAGCATCACCAGAAAGGCCGAAGCCAGCAGGAGGCTGGCCCGCCAGTTGGAGGCCCGGAAGGCCCGGAAGGCGGCCGACGCCACGAAGAAGGCCAGCAGGCTGAACATGGTGGCCCCCATGGGCACCACCATCTCGTTGAACAGGTAGTAGAACGGCGTCTCCTCGGTCACTCCCCAGGCCACGCCCGTTACGAACATCGAGAGGAAGCCGATGATGGTCACCGGGCTGTACCTCCAGTGCTTTCCACGGCGGGCTATCTTCTTCAGGTGCACCCGCAGGAGGTTCAGCACCCCCAGGAAGATGGCCGAGGAGGCCACTATCGTGTACCAGTCCTTGACCCCGTCGCCGAGCGTGGGGAAGGGCTGGTGGGGGATGAAGAACTCCAGGATCATGATCATCCCCGCGATGAACGTTATGGCAAGCGGTACGTATAATCTCATCCCGCCCTCCTACTCCACGTGGGTGAGCGAGCGAATGAAGGCCGCCACCTCTTCTGCGGGCTCCCAGAAGTCACCCAGAGTGAAGGCCAGCACTCCGACGATTATCACGGTAATGAAGAACAGCTTGGCCACGTCCTGGCCCTTGAGGCTGCCCAGCAGCTTCGGCTCCCGCGACAGGTAGGCGCTGGCGGCGAAGAGCTCCTCGCCTATCAGCGTGTAGTCGCAGGCTGCTATGAAGAAGGGCAGCTGACTGGGCATGGCGGTACCCGCGATCTGTATGGCCCCCACGCTGCGGCCGGTCTCCGCCAGGATCAGGCTCTCGGCGTAGAAGGTCCCCAGCAGGAATATGGCCGCCGGCCTCTCGCGAACCATTATGCCGTCCACTCCCGCGGCGTAGCCGAACTGGTCATCTGTGAGGTAGAAGATGTTGTCCGACTCGTAGGCGTCGGGCCGCCCCGCCTCCAGGTAGGACTCCTTGACCACCTCCTGGGAGACGCTGAGCACCACGCTCTTGCTGACCGGAACCAGGAGGGGTGAGCCGAACTTTGCGGTTCTTGCGGCCACCCGTCCCAGTATCACCATGCTGGCGATGGTCTGGATGTTGTCCATGTCCATGATGCCGGGAATGTACAGGACCGGCCGGCCCATCTCGGTGGCCCGGCCCACCGCGTCGTCCACGGCGGCC
The DNA here is from genome assembly GCA_964553045.1 of uncultured bacterium. GTDB lineage: Bacteria > Fermentibacterota > Fermentibacteria > Fermentibacterales > JCC-6 > JAWLEP01. The sequence goes on from CAZKJG010000007.1 coordinate 29,798, forward strand.
AGACCGGCTATCGGCCTGATGTACAGCTCTTTGCCCTTCTTGCCCTGCTTGATGAAGTAGAGGATGAACCCCGCCAGCACGATGAGGATCACCAGCATGCCCCACCGCTTCGTATGGAGCCACTGGGCCCCGGGGGAGGCGGATACCGGGCCCAGCTCGGCCGCCACCTCGCCTCCCCTGTGTACGCGGATCAGGTAGCCGTACTCCCGTCCGTTCTCCAGGCCGGTGTCCACGTGGCCGGTGGATACTCCGGGCTTGGTGCCCACTACCTCCATCCCGCCGTCCGGAGACCGCCTGAGGACCGTGATGCTGTCCGGGAAGTCCGTTCCGTCGGACAGGCTCCACCGGAGTTCCACCGCCCCGCCGGCGTCGTTGGGAGAGTCCTGGGCCTGCAGGTTCTCCACCGTAACCGGCTGTGCGGCGACCGCGGCGGCAATCAGAAGCGCGGCGGGGACGATGGCCGAAAGTGTACTTATCTTCATGCCCTCCCCCTTGGAATGTCGCTCACAACGAAGAGGGCCCCGGCGGCGGCCGGAGCCCTCCCACAAAGACCTCGCCATCGTAGTGTCCCACAGGGGCGCTCACTTCTCTATCAGCTCCACGTTGGCCCTGGGCACCATGGCCCTCTCGCCGTCGTCGAACTCCACCTCGAGGACCCTCACCTTTGCCTCGGAATCCAGCTTCTGAAGCTCTGGGGGCAGCTCGGTCACCTTGCCCAGCCTTCCGAAGTAGGGGGCACGTATCACGCGTATCTCGGAGCCTATGTCCATGGCTCCCGCCTCGTGATCATCGGCGCCTTTCTTCTCCTCGGCGCCGCTGACGGGTATCACCACCTCCGGACGCATCACGCCGGCCCGGATCTGGGTGGCTCCGTTTACGCTGGCCAGCAGACCCTGCCGCTTGCCGAAGAGCTCGAAGGTGGCGTGGGCCATCTCCATGCGGCCGAAACCCTCGGTGAGAACCAGGGTGACGCCCTTGTCCTCGTGGCCGGTGATGGCCACTCCCAGGTCGTAGCCCAGGAACTCCTTGAGGTCCTTGTCATCGAAACCGCCCACGACGATGGCGTTGATGCCCAGGGAGACGGCCCTATCCAGCGTCTCGCGGGTAACGTAGCTTCCGCCGACGATCACCTTCCCCCGGTGGGACTCGTTCAGCAGGTCGGCCGTCAGCTCCCGGCCGGGAGCGTCCACGACTACCTCCAGGTCGCCGCGGGTCTCGCCGCCGACGCCGAAGATCCCCTGTACGAAGGTGCCGGTAGTGGTGACCTCCACGCCCTCGTCCTCCAGGATTCCGGTGACCTCGCCCGCCACGTAGCCGTCCACCTCGACGGGAATGGGAGGCTCGCGGAGCACCGCCTGGCCGGTCACCTCGTTGAAGCTCTCGAAGACCCCCTCGATGGGAGACCTGACCGTGTTCTTGAACAGCCCGAACAGCCCCTTGGACTGGGCCAGGGGCTGCTTCTCCTCTATGGCGTCGCCCTCGTCCACCAGCATCAGCTCGGGGATGTCCCCCGGTGGCAGGCCGATGATCTTGGCGATGTTGAGCATCTTGACGTTGCCGGGCAGGTCGGTCTTGGCCACCACGGTATCGGCCTCGACTCTGGCGCCCTTCTCAACGGTCACCTCACCCTTCAGGGGAAGGCGCCGCTGCTTGGTTATCTCCGTAAGCTCCGCTACTCTCAGTCCCGGTGTGTATGCGAAGGCCATATCTACTCCTCCCCCATGTGAAGGTAGCGCTCGGGGTAAGACTCCAGGGCCTTTGCCCACTCCTGCAGCTTCTCGACCCTCTCCGAGTCGTCCTCGGGGAGGTTGAAGGGCTGTCTGCCGCGGCCGTCCAGTATCAGGCCCACGACACCGCCCTCCAGGTCACCCTCCCAGTCGTCACCCTGGCCGGCGCCCACGTCGATGTTCTTGGCCGGCTCGATCACGGCGGAGGCCTTCTCGCCCACCGCCAGAGGAATCACCCGGATCTCCCCGGGCTGCAGCTCGATCTTCTGGGTGCTTCCGTCCGGCATGCCCAGCTCAATGCTGGCCAGCTCGCCCTTGAGCTTGCGCTGCGGGCCGCTGGGGGCCACGCAGGTGCCAAGCCGGATCAGGCAGTCCTTGTCGAAGACCTCGGTGGCCGCGTCCTGCTTGACCTCGGAGAGCACGCCCAGCTGGGGCATCATGAAGATGGAGTCAACCGCCAGCATGGTCACTCCCTCCGGAAGGAAGGCGTCTATGAGCATCTGGGCCGCCTGCGCCCGCCGCGGGGCGTGGGAGAGTACGCCGCCGGAACCGATCAGCAGGTCGAGGCCCATCATGTCGACCAGGGTCCCGCCGGTCTGGGTCTGCTCGAAGGCGTCGCCTATGGTGCGCTCCTGGGCCACGCCCTTCAGGCCCCGGGCCAGGTCCTTGTGCTGGACCAGAGCCAGCCTGAGGGCCTCCCGGGCTATCGCCTGCTCGATGATCAGCTCCTCCAGGGCCTGCGGTATGGTAGTGGGACGGATCATCTTGTTTCTTATCCTGTTGCGCAGGTCGGCCTCCTGCATGTCGAAGGGCACCCAGCGCATGACGTTCTCCATCCCGGCGCTGGCCAGGACGTTGGAGACGCTGTAGCTCATGCCGAGGTTGGCGGAGACCGTTCGGTTGAAGACCTTCTCCTCGCCGGCCTCGAAGACGCTGAAGACGTCGGTGGTGGCGCCCCCGATGTCCACGCCCATGACCTCGATGCCCTCGTTGTGGGCCACGGTCTCTATCAGCTTGCCCACCGCTCCCGGGGTAGGCATGATGGGTACCTGGCTCCACTCATGGCCCTCGGCGAAGAAGCCGGTCCAGCTCATGAGCTTCGGATAGCCCGGGGCCTGGGCCATGACGTGCTCCATGAAGAGCTCGTGTATGGTGTCCCGCGCCGGACCCAGGTTCTCCTGCTCCAGTACCGGGCGGATGTTCTCGACGATCTTCAGCTCCATGTTCTCGGCCAGCTCGTCGGCCACCGGTTCCCGGGCGTCCTTGTTGCCCGCGTAAATCACCGGAAGCTTGTAGCCCACGCCGAACCTGGGCTTGGGGTCGGCGGCGCGGATGATCTCGGCCAGCTGCACCACATGATCCCTGGTTCCGCCGTCGATTCCTCCGGAGAGCAGTATCATGTCCGGACGGAACCTGCGGATGTCGGCCACCTGCTCGTGGGGAAGACGGCCGTCGTTGGTGGCCACCACGTCCATGACGATGGCCCCCGCCCCCAGGGCCGCGCGCTGGGCGCTCTCGCCGGTCATGGACTTCACCACGCCGGCCACCGTCATCTGCAGGCCTCCGCCGGCCGATGACGTGGAGACGTAGAGCTCCACCCCCGTGGAGCCCTCATCGGTGACCAGCACTCCGTCGCGCTGGTCGTTGAGGAGCTGGCGTCCCTCCAGGTCCTCTATCTCGCCGACAGCGTTCAGCACCCCCTTGGTGACGTCCTCCGCGGGAGCCTCCACAGTGGTCGGGGCCTCTCCCCTTCGAATGAGACGGTACTCATCGCCTCTCTTCTCTATGAGGATGGCTTTGGTGGTGGTACTGCCGCAGTCAGTCGCCAGGATTCTGGTTATCTCCTTGCTGGCCACTGCCATCTCCCTCCTTGTCTCCCGCGTCGGGGCGGCCGAAGAGCCCGAAGAAGCGGCGCCTGCCGCGCCGCGCCCTGCGCTTCTCCTTCAGCTCCCTCTGCCGCTCCTGCCGGCGGGCGTTTGTGTCCTCTATCTCTTCTATCAGCTTCTCGACGTTGTCGCGGTCCTCGATCATCCGCACGAATCGGTAGTAGTCCTCGGACGTAACGATCAGGGACACCATCGGGTTGAGAAAGATCATCAACTGGTTGCCCAGGAAGGACAGGGGCTTCACCGACTCCAGGAATACGATGGCCGGCACGGTCAGCTGCCTCTCCACAACGGCCCGGGCTATCTTCGCCATTAGGCCGGAGTAGTCCTCCTCTTCGTCATCCGTCTGACGGGGCAGCATCTCCCTCAACCCCGGATCGGATACGCTCAAGGACCTCCTCCCTGTTGCCGGAGAACTGAACCGAAAGCCCCCGGAACTTTGCCAGCCTCGTGGGCTCGGAGAAGGGGCTGAGCAGGACTCCGTGCCTGTCGGGCACGTAGCTTCGAATGCGGTCCCAGCTCATCTTCTCCTCGCCGAACGGCGATTTCTTCCTTACCCCCCAGTCATCGATTACGAACCGGGAAGGCATGAAGTAGGTCCACATGGCGAGGCCGATGAGGACCACTCCCACTATGCCCCACCAGATGTTGCCGCCGTAGGCGGAGGCGGCCAGGCCCGCCAGGAGAATTATGAATACCAGCAGCAGCGTGGCCGCCGGCCGCTCCCGGGCGGGATGGGATACCCATTCCAGCCGATCTACTCCGTCTCCGGACGTTCCCATGGCTCCACTACGCAGAGCTCCTTGACGGCCCTGACCTCGTCCAGCCGCAGCACCGGGGTGCTCACCGGGGCGTCCGTTACCAGGTGAGTCTTGCTCTCCACCTCGCAGGCGATGCACAGCATAGCCTCCGCGAAGGCCTCCAGGCTCTCCACGCTCTCCGTCTCGGTGGGCTCGATCATCAGCGCCTCCCTGACTATCAGGGGGAAGTATACTGTGGGTGCGTGGTATCCGTAGTCAAGGAGTCGCTTTGCGATGTCCATGGTGGCCGCTCCCTGCTCCTTCTGCAGGCTGCCCGAGGCCACGAACTCGTGCATGCAGGGGCCGCCGTCGAAGGGCACTTCGTACCTCTTCGAGATCAGCGCCTTCAGGTAGTTGGCGTTGAGAACGGCGTTCTCGCTCACCCTGCGGATACCGTCCGGACCCAGTGAGAGAATGTAGGCAAACGCCTTCAGGCATACCGCCACGTTGCCGGCGAAGGCCAGCAGGCGGCCGAAAGCCTGCCCCCCCCGGTCCACAAGCCGATAGCCGTCGTCGTCCCGGACGACCCTGGGATGGGGCAGGTAGGAAGCGAGCTCGGCGGTGCAGGCCACCGGGCCGGAGCCGGGGCCGCCGCCGCCGTGCGGCGTGGAGAAGGTCTTGTGCAGGTTCAGGTGGCAGACGTCGAAGCCCATGTCGCCCGGCCGGGCAATTCCCATCAGGGCGTTCATGTTGGCCCCGTCCATGTAGACGCGGCCCCCGGCCTCGTGCACGACATCCGTGATCTGCAGTATGTCCGACTCGAACAGGCCCAGGGTGTTGGGGTTGGTGAGCATCAGGGCCGCGGTCCGGGGGCCGGCCTTCTTCCGCAGGTCTTCCAGGTCCACCAGGCCCCGACTGTCCGAGGCCAGGTTTACCACCTTCATACCCGCCAGCACGGCGGAGGCGGGGTTGGTTCCGTGGGAGGAGTCCGGCATCAGGACCTCGTCGCGATGGGACTCTCCCATGTCGTCCAGCAGGCTCTTTATGACCATGAGACCCGTGAGCTCGCCCTGGGCCCCGGCCGCGGGATGCAGTGAGGTGGCCTCGAAGCCCGTTATCTCGCACAGCATCTCCGAGAGCCTGTACATCAGCTCCAGGGTGCCCTGGACCTCCCGGTCCGGCAGCTCGGGATGGAGTTCGCAGAAGCCCGGCAGACGGGCGATGGTCTCGTGGGCCTTGGGGTTGTACTTCATGGTGCAGGAGCCCAGGGGGTAGATGCCCTGCTCGATGTGGTAGTTGCGGCAGCTGAGGGTTACGTAGTGCCTGGCGCACTGGCCCTCGGTCACCTCGGGCAGGCCGATCTGCCCCTCTCTCAGCAGGCCCTCCAGATCTTCGACGCCGGTCTCGGGAACATCGAGCTCCGGAAGCGCCGCCCCCCCCCGGCCGGGATGGCTCTTGTCGAAGATCGTGGGAACGGTTCCCTTGCGCATCATGTGGCCACCTCCCGGCATACCCGGGCCAGGTTCTGGGCCAGGCCCTCGATCTCCTCCCGGGTCCTCTTCTCGGTTGCGGCCATGAGCAGCGCTCCCTCTCCCAGGCCGGGGACCGGAATGCCGGCCAGGTAGCCGCGGTCCAGCATGGCGTCCCGAACGGCCTCTCCGGAGGCCGGCAGGCTCACCGCGGCCTCCCGGAAGAACGGGTTGTCGAAAACGGTCTTCGAACCGTCCACCTCCTCCAGGATCCTTCGGACCATGTAGTGGGTCCTCTGGTAGCACTGCCGGGCCACCTCCCGCAGCCCCGTCTCGCCCATCAGCGCCATGTAAACGCAGTTGGTCAGCGCCGAGAGAGCCTGGTTCGTGCAGATGTTGCTGGTGGCCTTCTCCCGGCGGATGTGCTGCTCACGGGTCTGCAGGGTCATGACGTAGCCGGTCTCCCCGGCGCGGTCGACGGTACGGCCTATCAGGCGGCCCGGCATCTTGCGGGCCAGCTTCTTTCGGGCGGCCATGAATCCGCAGTAGGGCCCTCCGTAGCTCAGGGGTATGCCCAGGCTCTGGCCCTCGCCCACCACCACATCGGCCCCGCACTCCCCCGGGGTCTTCAGCATGGCCAGCGCGACCGGATCGGCGGCCACCACAAGAAGGCCTCCCGCCGCGTGCACCTTCTCGGCCAGCGGCTGGAGGTCGAAGACCTGCCCGAAGTAGTCCGGGTACGGCACCAGCAGGGCGGAGAAGTCATCCTCCATCAGTTCGCCGAGGGCCTCATCGTCCAGCCGGCCGGAGTCATCGAAGGGTACCTCGCCCACGAAAAAGCCCGCCCGGTCCAGATAGGTGCGGATGACCCGCAGCCACCTGGGGTTGAGGGTGCCCGCCACCAGGACGCGCTCCTTGCGCCGGACTCGAATGGCCATCAGGGCCGCTTCCGCGGCCGCGGATGCGCCGTCGTACATGGAGGCGTTGGCGATCTCCATCCCGCAGAGCCTGGCGACCATGGTCTGGTACTCGAAGATCGACTGGAGAGTACCCTGGCTGGCTTCGGCCTGGTAGGGGGTGTAGGCCGTGTAGAACTCGCTGCGGGAGACTATGTGGTCAACGGCGGCCGGAATGAAATGGTCGTAGGCGCCGCCGCCGGCGAAGCAGACCCTGTCGGCTCCGCAGTTGGCTTCCGCCAGACCGGCCATCTCCCTCCGCAGCGAAAGCTCTGAGACCGGTCCGGGCAGATCGAGCGCCCGGTCCAGCCTCACCTCGTCGGGGAGGGGCGTCAGGAGGTCCTCGAAGGAGCCGGCCCCCATCCGTTCCAGCATTCTGCGCCGCTGGTCGTCCTGGTTGGGGATGTATCTGGTCATCTTTGCCGCATCCGTCCCTGGTGTCTACTCGCCTATGTGGTTCGCGTACTCGTCCGCCGTCATCAGGTCGTCGAACTGGGAGGGGTCCTGCGCGGTGAATCGCACCAGCCATCCCTTGCCGTAGGGATCCTGGTTGACCAGGTCCGGGCTGTCCTCCAGCGTGTCGTTGGTCCGGTCGACCTCGAGGTCCATGGGGGCCATGAAGTCCTCGGCGGTCTTTACCGCTTCCAGCGAGCCCAGGGGGTCGCCGCCTCCGTGGGTGGAATTGCCCGGCGGCATCTCGACCATGACTATCTCGCCCATCTCCGACTGGGCGTGATCGGTAATGCCCATGGTGAAACCGCCGTCATCTTCCTTGCGTACCCACTCATGGGTCTCGGTGTACCTGAGATCCTCAAGTATCTCGCTCATGCCAGCTCCTTTCGGTCTCGGCCTGGAAGGCCGAATTCCACCTGACTCCTACTTCCTCGAGCCCTCCTTGTAGAACGGCAGCTTCACCCGGACCACGGGGACCCGCCGCCCCCGGATGACGGCCTCCAGCTCCAGGCCCCGCTTGTGGTATCCGCGCTCTACGTAGGCCAGGCATACACCGTGACCTACGGCCGGACCCGGCATGCCGCTGGTGACGGTTCCCACCTTTCGGTCCTTGCTGTAGATCTCGGTGCCCGGCCGGGCGAACCCCTTGCCCCGGACCTCCATGCCCACGAGATAGCGTCCGGGCTTCTCCTTCTTCTGCCGCTCGATGACCTCGCGTCCGATGAAGTCCTTGTCGGTCTTGAGCTTCAGCACCCAGCTCAGCCGCGCCTCCACCGGCGAGGTCGTGTGGTCTATGTCGTTTCCGTAGAGGGCGTAGCCCATTTCCAGCCGCAGGGAGTCGCGGGCTCCCAGCCCCACCGGAACGATGCCCTCGCCAACGTCCGACCCGGCATCCAGGACCGCGTCCCAGACCTCCGGGGCGCCCTCGTTGTCCAGGTAGATCTCGAAGCCGTCCTCACCCGTGTAGCCGGTACGGGCGACCAGAGCCTGCTTCCCCGCGATGCTGCCCGGCCGCTGATGGTAGTAGCCTATGGAGTCCAGATCCAGGTTTGTGAGCTTCGAGACCACCTCCTGGGCTCCGGGGCCCTGTATGGCCACCAGGGATGTGGCGTCGGACTCGTTGGTCACCTGCACGTCGAAGGGCTTCATGTGGCTCTCTACCCAGGCCCAGTCCTTGTCGATGTTGGACGCGTTTACCACCATCAGGAACTCGTCGTCGGACAGTCTGTAGGTGATGAGGTCGTCCACTATTCCGCCGTCCGGATAGCACATGGTGGCGTAGAAGGCCTGGTTCACCTCCACGTCGGCATCGTTGGAGAGCAGATGGTCCAGGAAGGCCAGGGAATCCTTCCCCCTGACCCTGAACTCCCCCATATGGGAGAGGTCGAAGACCCCCACGTTGTCGCGTACGGCCATGTGCTCCTCGCGTACACCCTTGTAGCGGATGGGCATCACGAAGCCCGCAAAGGGCGACAGCTTCGCCCCCAGCTTCTCGTGCCTGTCGTAGAGCGTGGTTCTCTTCTCCATGCATTCACCCCTGTATCCCGAGATACCGGTCGAGTAATTGGAAAAAACTGTCCGTACGGAATTGTAAGTATGCAACAAAGTAAAGTCTACAGGAAGGGTTCCGGACGGTCTCTTCCCGACCTTCGACGACGCGGTCCTTTCCCCGGCGGACATACCGGGATATGTTGCACCCCGACAAGGCGATATCCGCTCCCCGCATGGAAGGAGAGGCCGGCCTCATGGTCATGCTGTCGGCCAGACTGCTGAACGTCCTGGGACGTGAGGCCCGGGGCGATGCCGAGGCGCTGAAGGCACTCTGCGCCGAGGCGGTCGCCAGGCGCTGGCTCGCGGCGAGGGGCGTGCCTTCATGGCGGTCGGCGGAGCCGCCCGCAGCCAAGGAAAGGTACAGCCTGCTGCTCCCCGGCTGGATCCGGGCACTGGTGTGGCCGAAGGACGGACCCGCCCCGGGCTTCGACCGAATGGCCGCCGGGAAGTGCGCACTGGGCATGGAGGTGAGTCTCGACCGCCGCTGCAAGGAGGGTGAGGTGACCGGGTGGCTGGAGCTGGTCGACCTGCCCAGGATACCCCCGCACCTGGAGCCCGATGAGCAGCCCGCGCTTCGCCCTCCGGGACACCTGCCCGGTCGAATCGGGGAACGCAGGTTCCACCGGCTGCTGCTGGCCGCCGGCCTGCTGCGCATCCTCCTCGTCGGCGAGCCCGATCCACCGCCCCCGCCAATAATGGGGACGGAGGTATTTTAAATCTCAAATAAACTGCTGGCGAGACCTCTGCGGCGTGCGCAGTTTATTTATGATTTAAAATACCTCCGTCCCCTCTATCACTGGTACTGCAGGAGGTAGAGGTTGTAGTAGATGCCCCGCCGGGCAAGCAGCTCCTGGTGGCTGCCCCGCTCCACTATTCGGCCGGCGCCGATCACCAGTATCTCGTCGGCGTTCTGGATGGTGCTCAGGCGGTGGGCCACTACTATGCTGGTACGGCCGCGCATGAGCGTCCCTATGGCGTTCTGTATCAGCTGCTCGGTAGCGGTGTCCACGCTGCTGGTGGCCTCGTCGAGTATCAGCACCCGGGGGTCGTGGGCCAGGGCCCGGGCAAAGCAGATGAGCTGCTTCTGGCCGGTGGAGAGGGTGGCCCCGCGCTCGCTCATCATCTCTTCGTATCCACCCGGCAGCCTCTCGATGAACCGGTCGGCCTGGACCATTCGGGCGGCCTCCCCGACTTTCTCCATGGGAATGTCCTCGCCCAGACGGATGTTGTCCTCCACATCGCGGCTGAAGATGAAGGCGTCCTGCAGGACGATGGCTATGTTCTCACGAAGGGTGGCCAGCCTGTGGTCTCGCAGGTCGATGCCGTCCAGGAGGACCTGGCCCGAGTCGACGTCGTAGAAGCGGCAGAGGATGTTGATTATCGAGGTCTTTCCGGCGCCCGTGGGGCCCACCAGCGCCACGCTCCTTCCGGGTTCCACGGTGAAGGAGACGTCCCTGAGCACCGGCTTGTCCGGCTCGTAGGCGAAGTCCACGTTCCGGAACTCGACACGGCCCTCTACGGCCTCCGGGAGCACGGGAGACCCGGTCTCGCGCACCTCCTCCCCGGTGTCGAGTATCTTGAATACCCTCTCGGCCGAGGACATGGCCCGCTGCATGATGTTGTACTTCTGGCTTATATCGGAGATGGGTCGGAACATCTGCCTCACGTAGGAGATGAAAGCCACCAGGACGCCAAGGGTCAGGGAACCGGAGAGAACGCCGCGGCCGCCGAATACCAGAACCAGGGCTATGCCCATCGAGGCCACGATCTCTATGAGAGGCCGGAAGATGCCGAACAGCACGAGCTGCCTCATGTTGGCCTGGAAGTACTTGCGGTTGGTTTCTCTGTACCGCTCCCGCCTGGCGGCCTCCCTTCGGAAGATCTTGATGACCTTGATGCCGCTCACGTCCTCGGCCAGCTTGGAGTTCAGGCTGGCCAGGTGCTTGCGGACGTCACGGTAGACGCCGCGGACCTTGATCCGGAAGACCACAGAGACGAAGGCGAACAGCGGGACCACGGCCAGGGATATCAGGGCCAGGCGGACGTCCATGACGAAGAGTATCACTATGGTTCCCGCAAGCAGGAAAACGTCCTTCAGCACGTTCACCAGCACGGCGGTGAACATCTCGTTGAGGGCCTCGATGTCGTTGGCCACCCTGGTGACCAGCCTGCCGATTGGGTTGCGGTCGAAGAAGCTCAGCGAGAGTTTTTGGATGTGGGTGAACAGCGCCATCCTGAGGTCGTACATGGACCGCTGGCCCGCTATCTGGAGTGTCAGGACGTGCCCGTAGCCAGCACCCAGCGACAGCAGTATCAGCGCCCCCGCCAGCAGAGCCAGCCTGGTGATCCCCTCCAGGTCCGACCCCCTGATCCTGACGATGGTCTCCGGAGGAACCTCGGAGAGCTTCCTCTCCGGGACCAGCCACCACCGTCCCATCGTCCTGCCCGGAGCCTCGTCCGCCGGCCGCTCGTCTGCCTGGAACAGGTAGTAGGTCCTGGGATCGAGCTCTCCGGCGTCCAGCAGGCCCATGCGCCTTGCGGGACCCATGTCGTCGAGGGCCGCCTTGCGGACCAGCAGCGTGTCGCCGGCGCCCTCCAGAAAGTCCCGGGACTCCGGATCGGCCTCCACAAGGGAGTCCGACACCGCCGAAGGCGCCGTGTAGGTCTGGTAGAGCTTGGCCAGGTAGCGGTCGATACCCTCCTTGGTCAGGTAGGGAATCACCAGCTCCACTCCGGTGGACAGGGCCATGAAGAGGACGGCCAGCATCACCAGCTTCCGGTGGTCGCGCACGTAGCGCAACAGGCGTCTCACCAGGCGCGCGTCGTAGACCTTGCCCTCGAAGTCGTCCGACTGGAAGTACCCGCCGTCGCCGGGGCCATGGGGTGGCATCAGGTCTCGCCCCCTGCCCCGTCCTCCGGGCACTCGTCCTCCCGGCAGGCCTCCTCCTCCAGCTGCTGCATGTCGTAGAGCTCGCGGTATACCCCGCCGCGTTCAATCAGCTCCCGGTGGGTGCCCAGCTCCGCCAGCCTTCCGTCGTCCAGAACCAGTATCAGGTCGGCGCGCTGCACGGTGCTTATGCGGTGAGCGATGATCACGTTGGTCTGGCCCTCCATCTCGGAGTCGAGCTGGGCTATGATGGATGCCTCGGTCTCGGTGTCCACGCTGGAGAGGGCGTCGTCCAGGACCAGTATCTTGGGCCTGGAAGCCAGGGCCCGGGCTATGGCAACCCGCTGCTTCTGACCTCCGGAGAGGCTCACTCCCCGCTCGCCCACCTCCGTGTCGAAGCCCCTGGGGAACTCGTCGATCTCGTCGGCTATATCCACGACCTCGGCCAGCTCCCTGATCCGGTCACGGTCCAGGCCGTCGGTTCCGAAGGAGATGTTGTCGGCTATGGGCATGGCGAACAGGAACGTCTCCTGCGGAACGTAGGAGAACATCGACCGGAGGCTCTCCACCTTCAGGTCGGTGACGTCGCGGCCTCCTACGAAGACGGTCCCCGGAGGCGGGTCGTAGAGGCGCATCATAACCTCTATCAGAGTGGTCTTCCCGGAGCCCGTCCTCCCCACGATCCCCAGTGTGGAGTCGGCCGGCAGCCGGAAGCTCAGGTCATGCAGGACCTCGGTATCGGTGCCGGGGTAGGTGAAGCTGAGATCCCTCACCTCGATGGAGTTTTCCCGAACGTCTGCGATCGTGCCGTCGGCTATGTCCGGCGTGGTGCTCAGTATCCGCCGGAGCCTCTTCATGCTTGCGGTGCCCCGCTGCAGCATGTTCACCACCCAGCCCACCGCCATCATCGGCCAGGTGAGCATCATCAGATAGCTGGAGAAGGCCACGAACTGCCCCAGCGATACCGAGCCGAAGACCACCATGCGTCCGCCCACACCGAGCAGTATGGCCAGGCTGGCCATGGCCAGCGCGGAGATGATGGGCATGAAGAGCCCCCATACCCTGGCCAGGTGGATGTTCTCGTCGGCGCAGCGCTGGGCCTTCTCGGAGAAGTATCGGCACTCGGAATCCTCGTCGCCGTAGGCCTTTATCACCCGCACCCCGGACAGCGACTCCTGGGCCTTTTCCGAGAGCTCGCTGAATGCCTTCTGTACAGCGGTGAACCGCTTGTGGACCAGCTTTCCGAAGCGCAGCATGGTCACCGACAGGATGGGCAGCGGAATCAGGGCCAGCAGCGTGAGCCTGAGGTTCATCGTGGTCATGATGGCTATGGTGGCCACAGCCAGCAGGGCGGCGTCGAAGCTGGCCAGCGCCGCCATGCCGGTGGCCATCCTGATGGCGCGGATGTCGTTGGTTGCGTGGGCCATTATGTCGCCGACCTTCGTGCGGTCGTAGTACTGGGGCGACAGCCTCAGCAGGTGGTCGTAGAGGTTCTGCCGCATGTCGCGGTCTATGCGGTGGGACGTTCCTATGAGGAAGTAGCGCCAGAGGAAGCGGAAGAGGCCCATTCCGAAGTACACTCCGACGACTCCGGCCGCGAGCAGGAGCAGCTTCTCGAAGGTGGCCGCTCCCTGCGCGAGCTGGTCGATTATCCTCTCGAAGATCTTGGGGACAAGAAGCTGCAGCCCGTCCACGCCAACCAGGGCCAGTATGCCTATGGCCACCGCCTTGCGATGGCTCCAGATGAGCATCAGCAGCATCTTGAGGTTGGACGGGGCTCCGGGGTCTCCCTCCCTGGTGCCCAGCGCTGCGGTCAGTTTCTCGGTAAGCTGCAAGAGGCAGTCCCTCCGGTAGCAGTATGAGCTCCCGCCGACCGGCGGCGGGAGCCGGTAAAATATTTTTGGACGATTTGTCCGTCAACTCCGAGTCGGTTACCGCTCCGCCGTCACCTCAGAGACCAGGGGCCCTCCAGCTCCTCCAGCCGTTCACCGGAAGCGATCACGCCCCAAGCGCCGGGACCCGCCCATTCGAGAAGAACCCCCTGCAGGTCGGCGGCCTCCAGATCCGCCAGGGAATCCACCAGGTAGTAGGAGCTGCGCCAGCCCTCTCCGGAGGTCTCCGCCGCCCCCAGGAGGCGGCACTGTGTGTCCCGGCCGGCCATCCTCATCCCTCGGGCGGTCCGCAGGGTCTCGACGGAGCCCCGCACCAGGTCCGGGTCCAACCCGTTCGAGGCAGCGTCCCGATATACCTCCGCCATCAGGGAGCAGGCCCGCTGCGGTTGCGGCGAGCTTACGTAGAGGTAGGCCCAGTTGCGGCGGTAGTCGGTGGAGGAGGAGTACGTCGCGTAGGTCAGATTGTGCCTGGTCCTCAGCACGTCCCAGAGCACGTCGGCCAATGCGTTCATGGCCGCCGTGAAGGCCGGCCTGTCCGGGTGCCCCGCCGGCGGGGCTGCGAACTTCACAACTGCGTAGGCCGTCTCCACGTCCCGCTTTTCGGTGACCAGGGTGTCCGATCGAACCCGAAACGGTGGTACGCGGGGCAGCTCGCCTCCCCCCTCCGGAATCGAGCCGAAGGCCCGCTCGAGCATGGGAAGCAGGAGGGAATCGGGGGTGGAGCCGGCGTGGGTAACCAGGAGGTTGCCGGCGCGCAGCCTCTCGGACAGGTGCCGCCTGGCCTGCAGCGCGGTGAAAGCCTCTACGGTTCGCCGCACGCCGTCGGGCCTGAACCTGTAGGGGTGCCCCTCCATCAAGGCCCTGTTGCATACGTACCAGACAGCCCGGTCCGGGTCGGCGTCCCTCTCGGCCAGGTCGGCCAGCATGGACTGCCGCACCTTCTCCACCGCGGCCGGCTCCATATCCGGGTCCCCCAGGCACTGCGACAGGATATCCACAAGCAGGGGAAGGTCCTCGGCCAGGCAGCGGACGTGCACCCGGCTGAAGTCGTAGTTGTAGGTGGCGGACAGCTCCGCCAGCGTGGTGTCGGTCACGGCGCGCAGAAGGGGGCCGGAGTAGTCGCCGCCTCCCATCAGGGCGCACTCCAGGGCGAAGGCCTCAAGGCCCTGCGTCCCTTCCCGCAGAACCCGCGATCCGCCATCGATGAAGAGCGAGACCCCCTCCACCTGACCGGTCTGCAGCTTTCGGCTCACCACCCGAATCCCGTTGGAGAGCTCCATCTCGGTCACCGGCCCGGCCAGAACCGCCGCCGCCATGGCCATGCAGAGAGCCAGTGCGCGCATCTCAGTCCTCCCCCCCGTGTCCGGTGAGAACGAAGGTGGCCGAGGGGCTTCCGCACACGTATTCGTCCAGGAAACCCGTTACGTCCTCCGTCTCCACCTCTGCGACGTTGTCCAGGTAGCCCCGGAAGTAGTCCATGCCTCCGGCGACCACCCACCAGAAGGCCAGGGTCTCCACGGCCATGTCCCTGGCCACCTCGGCCTTCAGCAGCTGCTCCCGCCGCATCATCCCCCGGGCGGTCTCCAAACCCTCGCGAGGGTAGTATTCCGGGCGGCAGAGCCGCTCTATCTCCGAGCGGAGCAGCCGTACCGCCTCCTCCGCCCGGCCGGGCTCCACCGGGCCGCCGAAGCTCACCGTGGGCCCGTACCGCTGCGTATAGTAGTAGCCGGAGGCGTCCAGGAAGGGGCCCTCGGTAACCAGGCTGCGGTAGAAGCGGCCGCTCCTGCGACCCAGGAATGTGCCCCATACATCCGCGGCGTAGGTGGCCTTCGGGTCCTCCTGTATGGGGGGGCCGGCGTAGCTCACGGAGACGTAGGCCATGCCCGCAGGGCCCCGGACCTGCACCGTGGTGTCGGATTCCAGGCCGATGCAGACCTCCAGGCTGTCGTAGTCGCTTCCGGCGCCGGGTTGCCAGTCACCGAATATCCGCCCGGCGGAGGCCAAGGCCCGGTCCGCTTCGATGTCGCCGGCGATTATCAGGGCGCAGTTGCCGGGTACGTAGTACCGGCGCTGAAACTCCCTCATCGCCTCCGGGCAGGCCGACGAGATCACCCCGGGTTTGCCGATGGTATTCGCCCGCCAGGGCGAGCGGGGGTAGAGCACCTGCTCCCTGGCTTTCCACAGATTCCAGTACGGGTGGGTGGTATTGCGCTGGTACTCGTTGAGTATCACCTCCCGCTCCCGTTCCATCTCCTCGGGGTCGAACAGGGGGGCCGAGATGGCGCTGTACATGAAATCCAGCCCCTCGTCCAGCAGGTCGGATGGAAGGGCGAAGTAGTAGCGGACCGCCTCGCTGGAGGTCACGCCGTTGCGCACTATGCCCAGCTCGCGCATGCGGGCATTGTACGCCTCCTGGTCGGGGACGTCCCGGTTGCCCTTGAAGAACATGTGTTCGTAGAAGTGCGCCAGGCCGTTGGTCCGGGGGATCTCGCAGGTGGCTCCGGTTCTCACCGCGAGGCAGACCGTGGCTACCGGGGCGGTGTGGTCTTCGTAGGTAATCACCGTCAGGCCGTTGTCCATCACCTCCGAGGACAGACCCTCCCAGGACGGGCCGGCCGCCTGTGCCGAGGCAGCCAGCAGTATGAAGACCGCCGTCATCGATAACCTCCGTGCTCTGTGAGGGAAGTTCCATTCATTCAAATATATTTGCCTGTGCCGCCTGATGCAGAAGATGCTCCTGCGTTCGGGGCCACTGGACGGTGGCCGGCGCCGCCACTATCTAGCCCTGTGCCGAGGAGGTGAGCATGAGGATCGAGTGCAGGGCGGTTGCCGCCCCGGACGGAACGCTGCACGACGGGGGCTTCGCTCTGGAGGTGGAGTCGGGCAGGATCCGGTCGGTTTCGCCGGCCTCCACAGGGGGTGATCTGGCGGAATGCGTGGCCCTGCCCGGCCTGGTGCAGGCCCACGTGCACCTGTGCCAGACCCTCTATCGGGGGATGGCCGAGGACCGCACGCTTCTGCCCTGGCTGGAGCAGCGGATCTGGCCGCTGGAGGCCGCCCACGACGCCAACTCCCTCCGTGTCTCCGCGCTGCTGTCCCTCAGGGAGCTCCTGGCCTGCGGATGCACGGGACTCATGGACATGGGCAGCGTCCGCCACAGCGCCGTCACCGTAGGGCTGCTTCGCGAGTCGGGCGTCAGGGCCCGGGCTGCAAACTCGCTCATGGACCGGGGCCCGGAGGGGCTGGCCGAAGACCTGGAATGGCTTCGAGAGGAAGCCGCTCGCGTACGGGCCGCCTGCGGTGGGCTGGTGGGCTACGCCTGGGCCCCCCGCTTTGCTCTCTCCTGCTCCGACGGCCTCTGGGAATGGGTGGCACGGGAGTCCGCCGGACAGGTGAGGGCCACTCACAGCTCCGAAGCGCCTGAGGAGATGGAGCATCCGGACATAGAGCACGCCGGCGGTAACGTGCACTTCCTTCGGAACCGGGACTTTCTGGGGCCCGGAGCGCTGCTGGCCCACTGCGTCCAGCTTCGTCCCGGAGAGGCCGAGCTGATGGCCTCCACATCGACCACGGCGGTGCACTGTCCCTGGACCAACCTCCGTCTGGGCAGCGGAATAGCGGACGTTCCCGGCCTGAGCTCCGCCGGCGTGCGGGTTGCCCTGGGCAGCGACGGCGCCCCCTGCAACAACGGCCTGGATCTGGCAGCCGACCTGAGGCTGGCCATGTCGCTGGCCTCCATCCGCAGGAGGCCGTCCGGCCTTCTCGGCAGCTTCTGGCTGCGGGCGGCCACCGAGGGCGCCGCGCAGGCCCTGGGCTGGCCCGACGTGGGCCGCCTCGAGCCCGGCTTTCAGGCGGACATCGTGCTGCTTCAGCCCACCGATGGGGAATGGGACCAGACACTCACCGGCGAGGACCCGCTGCGGGCGCTGCTGGAGCTGCACTGGCCTTCGCGGGTGCGGATGACCATGGTGGCCGGCCGCGTACTCTACCGTGACGGCGAGTATCCAACCTTGCCCCAGTCTCCGCAGAACCTGGCCTCTCTCAGACGGGAGCTGGCCCGCCGGGCCGGCATCGAATGCGAGGGCGGCGGGGAGTGACCGGCGGGCGGCTGGTCCGGGTGGCCCTGCCCCGCCCCGTATGGCAGACCTACGTCTACCGGCTGCGGGCGGGACAGAAGGCCCGGCCCGGATCCCGCGTCGTTGTTCCCTTCGGGCGCCAGACGCTGGTGGCCTTCCTGTGGGGCGACCATGGCGGGGCCGCTCCCGAAGGCCTCAAGGACGTCCTGGAGGTGATGGATCCCGATCCCCCGCTGCCGAAGAGCATCCTGTCACTGGTGCGCTGGGCGGCCGACTACTACCTGGCCCCGCCGGGCATGATGCTGGCAGCCGCCATGCCCCCCGGAAGCTGCGGTCCCGCCCGCCGCAAGTCGGGCGAATGGCGGCCGGCCCACGGGGTATCGCGAAAGACCGTGCGCTACCTGCGGCCGGCCGAGGGCGTGGAGAACCTCACCGTCTTGGCCGACCGGATCCGCGCCCGGGCCCCGAAGCAGGCCGAGATCCTCTTCGCCCTGGCCGTGGCCGACCCTCCGGTGCCCACCCGGGAGGTGCTGGCCAGGGCGGGTGCTTCCAGGAAGTCGCTGGCATCCCTGATGGAGCGGGGGCTGGTTGCGGAGGAGCACCGGCGCCGCTTTCGGGAGCCGTCACTCTCCATGGACGCCCCTGTGGACCGGCGGCCGGACAGTCTTACCTACGCCCAGGAGGCCGTTCTGGAGGAGCTGTGCGCTTCCCTGGACGGGTCCTCCACCTTCCTTCTGCACGGCGTGACCGGCAGCGGGAAGACGGAGGTCTACCTCAGACTGATAGAGGAAGTTCGCAGCCGGAACGGCTCAGCCCTGGTGCTGGTGCCCGAGATATCGCTCACTCCACTGGCGGTATCCCGATTCGAGGGCCGTTTTCCCGGAGAGGTGGCCGTGCTTCACAGCGGCATGGGAATGGGGGAGCGCTGGGACAGCTGGGAGCTGATCCGCACCGGCGAGAGGAGAATTGCCATTGGCGCCCGAAGCGCCGTTTTCGCCCCCCTGCGAGGGCTCGGGCTCGTAGTGGTGGACGAGGAGCACGACTGGAGCTACAAGCAGTCCGAGCAGCCCCACTACAGCGCCAGGGACCTGGCGGTGGTTCGCGGCCTGGCCGAGGAATGTCCGGTACTCCTGGGCTCGGCCAGCCCCTCCATGGAGAGCTACGGCAATGCGGTCGCCGGCAAGTACCGGCTCCTGGAGCTTCCCGAGAGGGTAGACGGCAGGGCCATGCCGAAGGCGGAGGTGGTGTCGGTTGCCGGCAAGAGGGACCGCCTCCTGTCCGACCGCCTGCTGGCCGGCATCGGGATACGGGCCTCCCGGGGCGAGCAGGCCATAGTCCTGGTCAACAGACGGGGCTTCTCGCCCACCCAGATCTGCCGCAACTGCGGCCGTCGGCCGGAGTGCCCCCACTGCGCCATTACCCTCACATACCACCGCAGGGGCGAAGCCCTGCGCTGCCACCACTGCGGATATTGGATTCCGGCGCTATCGCGGTGCCCGGAATGCGGCTCCACCGCCTTCTCGCACATGGGGCCCGGCGTCCAGAAGGTGGAGGGCGAACTGGAGGAGCTGCTTCCGGGTGTGCGGGTGATAAGGATGGATGCCGACACCACCACCGGCCGGGGGGCTCACTGGGACATACTCTCCCGCTTCGGCCGGGGCGAGGGCGACGTGCTGCTGGGAACCCAGATGGTGGCCAAGGGGCACGACTTCCCCGGCGTCACGCTGGTGGGCGTCGTGGCCGCGGACCAGGGCCTGGCCTTTCCCGACTTCCGGGCCTCCGAGCGGGTCTTCGGCCTGATACTCCAGGCCGCCGGAAGGGCGGGCCGGGGCAGGAGCCCGGGAGAGGTTATCGTGCAGGCGCTGGACCCCGAGGACCCGGTGATCGCAGCCGCTGCCGCCCACGACTTCGCCGCTTTCTGGGAAATGGAGTCAGCCGTCCGCCGTCGGCTTGGCTATCCGCCCTTCGGCAGGCTGGTCCGCTTCGTCTGGAGCGGCCGCAGTCTGGAGACGGTGGAGAGGGCGGCCCGGCTGTCCTGGGCTGCGCCCTCCGGGGGGGTGCGCACCCTGGGTCCCACCCCTGCAGTGTTGTCGAAGGTGCGCGACCGCCACCGGCTGAGCGCCCTCGCCATGGCGGATACACCCCGGCCGCTCAGACGTCTGGCGGGCTCGGTCAGGCGCCGTTTCCAGCAGTCCGGAGCCTCCGGCGTCCGCCTGGACGCCGACATGGACCCGCTGGACATGCTCTGACCCACCGGGGACGGAGTTTAAGTTTATCAAATTCAGCGTCCGTTTAGCCCGGATTGGGACGGAGTTTAAGTTTATCAAATTCAGCGTGTTAACTGTCTTTGATGGTCGGGAACTCCGAATTTGATAAACTTAAACTCCGTCCCCGGGCTTAAACTTAAACTCCGTCCCCGGGCTACTCCGGGCTAGGACTGGAAGAAGAGCTCGTCGCTGCGGGAGGGAAAGTGCCGGCCCACGGCGTCGATCACCTGCCCGAACAGCCGGGCCCGGTCGCCGGAGCCCACCAGTTCCCGGGCCCGGTCCAGCTCGCTGCGGGCCTCGAACAGCTGCTCGCGGTCGGGGCCGTCGGATTCCAGCAGGTCCAGAGCGCGGCCGGTGCACAACCCGGCCAGCGCGAGGTCGTCGGCCAGCTCCTCCGGAGCGCCCACCACCAGTGCGCCGCCCCTGGCGGCAAGCCGGGCCAGGGGGCTCAGGCCCATGAGCCCCTGGTCACCCTCGTCCTCCATCGGAACCGAATCGCCCTCCATACTACGGACCAAAAACGAAAGCGAGCCCAGCACGCCGGTGGCGCCCATTGCCACTCCCGCCGCGTCCACCAGCATGACCGAGTGCCGGCCGCACTCGGAGGCCAGGATCGACATGGCCATGGGTACGAGGGCATCACCGGCGAGTATGGAGAGCACCGGGCCGTGGTCATGGCATACCTCCCCGGCCGCGGCACTGGCCAGGGGCATTCCCTCCAGGCCCAGGTGGCAGCACACCGCGCCGGACAACAAGGCCACGGCGGACGCCACCGGTACCCCATCCGCGGGGTCGCCACCGCTCCTGATCGCCGCCGCCGGAGCCAGCAGGGCCCTCTGGGCCATCCCCCTGCCCAGGCAGGCGCTTCTCATGGCGGCCAGGAGCCGGTCCGGGGCCTTTCCCTCCAGCGCGTCCAGCCTGCGGGATACGTCGGCCGAAAGGGCCTCCAGGCTCTTCTGCATGGGACCTACTCCTTCTTGTGGCCGGTGAGCTCGAGGAGCAGCTCGCGCATTCGGTCAACGCTCAGCGGGCCCTCCATCCGGCCATCGTGGGCCACCCGGAAGGATCCGGTCTCCTCGCTGACGGCCACGGCAATGGCATCGGACCGCTCGGTGATGCCCAGGGCTGCACGGTGCCGGGTCCCCAGGCGGGGGCGGAAGTAGGTGCGCCGGGAGAGGGGCAGCACGGCGGAGGCCCGGACGATCCGGTCGTCGCGGATCACCACGGCACCGTCGTGCAGGGGACCGGGAGGGGTGAACATGGACGTGACCAGGTCGGGGTTGACCTCCAGACGGTCCAGCTCCACGCCGTCGCCGTAAAGGGTGTCCAGGTTCTCAGACCGCTCCAGGACGATAAGGCCCCCGATGCCCTTCTCCTTCATCTGCAGGCATGCGGAGACAATCGACTCCACGGTGCCGTGGCCGGTCCAGACCCCGCCGCCGAGGACCCGCCCCGCGTACCGGCCCAGCGACCCCAGCATGGCCTTGATCTCGGCGTGGAAGATGATCACCGTGGCGATGAACAACACGCCCGTGAGCTCCTCGGCCAGGAAGCCCACCGTGTGCAGCTGCAGGCGACGAAGCATGATCCCCAGCAGGAGGATGACGGCCAGTACCGCGATCACGGTCATGGCCGGGGTGCGCCAGAGCTGGCGGACCACCAGCCAGATTATCAGCGTGATCAGAGCCAGGTCCAGCAGCTGGGCTATCCAGAACCAGCTCAGCAGGCTGTGTCCCAGCGGTGCCGGCATGTCATCCCCTTCCCAGGGCTTCGGCGACCTTGAGGACCTCCACCGTGCCGGCCACGTCGTGCACTCGGAGCATGTCCGCGTCGGCCGCCGCAACGGCCGACACCGCGTGGGTGTGCAGGTCCCGGCCGGCGGGATCCCCAACACCTGAGATACTGCCCAGGAAGCTCTTCCGGGAGTGCCCCAGAACCACGCGGCATCCCAGGCCCCCGAGCTCACCCAGTCTCCTTATGAGGGTCAGGTTGTGCGAGAGTCTCTTGCCGAAGCCGATGCCCGGATCCACCATTATCCTGCCCCTGGGTACTCCGTGCTCCTCGGCCCTCTCCACCCTTTCGGCGAGGTAGTCGTAGACCTGGGTAAGCACGTCGCTGTAGCTGGGGTCGTCCTGCATGTCCGCCGGGGTGCCCCGCATGTGCATCAGCACCATGCCCGCCCCGGCATCCGCAGCGACCCCGGCCAGCTCCGGCCTGGAGAGCGCGGTAACGTCGTTGACCAGGGAGGCGCCCATGGCCAGGGCCTCCCGGGCCACCTCGGGCAGCGAGGTATCCACGGAGACCAGGACCCCCCCGGGCAGCTCGGCCAGACCCTCCAGCACGGGCTCGAGCCGGCGCAGCTGCGCCGCGGCGGGGACCGATTCCGATCCGGGCCTGGTGGACTCCGCGCCCACGTCCACCACGACCGCGCCCTCGGCCGCCATCTTCATGGCCCTTCCCACGGCGGCTTCGGGATCCAGATGCAGCCCACCGTCGGAGAAGGAATCCGGAGTAACATTGACTATGCCCATAACCAGGGGCCCGGGGTCGAACAGAAGGGTTCCGCCGGGAAGGGTCATCTCACCCGGAGGACGGGGCGCATCCAGAATGCGCTGGATCTCGTCCCCCAGAGAGGAGAGGCCGAGGGGCTGCCCCCGCAGGGAGTCCACCGCCCTCCTGATGCTCCTCTCCGTTCCCGCGACCAGAGCGTCGCTGGTCTCCGCCTTGCCGGTCACCGCCTCCCGGGTGACCAGGGCGTCGGCGCCGGCGGAGAGCATGGACTGCTTGAGGATGTTGGCCATGGGGGAGGAGAGGCCGAACAGCTTCAGGGCCAGAACCGAGCTCTTTCCGCGGAGCCTCTGCCAGGCTGACGGGTCTGCGCCCACCAGAGACAGCTCGCCCCTCCAGTCGGCCTCGCCCCGCAGCGCAAGCCTTCGGGCCCTCATGCTAGCGGGAGTTGATGCTCCTGCCGATGAGGGAGAGTGCCTCGGTGCGGGTCTCCAGCTTCTTGAGGTAGCCCCTCATGGCCGAGGTTACTATTCGGGAGTCGCGCTTCTTGACCCCCCTCATGGCAAGGCACATGTGTTCGGCCTCCATAACCACCATGACGCCCTTGGCCTTCAGCTCGCGCATCAGCCTCTCGGCGATGTCGGTGGTCAGTCGCTCCTGTATGGTGGGTCTGGCGGCCATTGTCTCAACTGTCTCCACGATGGAGCCCAGTCCGGCGATGCGGTCGCCGGCGGGCAGGTATACCACGTCGCAGCGGCCCAGGAAGGGAAGCAGATGGTGCTCGCAGAGGGAGGCAAAGCTGATGTCCTTTACGATGATCAGCTCGTTCTGGTTGCTGCTCTTCATGGTGCTTACGGGGCGGCAGCTTCCAGGCAGCAGCCCCCGGCACAGCTCGGCGTAGGAGTCGGCTACCCTGTCGGGAGTCTCCCTCAGGCCTTCCCTGTCGGGGTCCTCACCCACTCCCTCCAGTATCAGCCTCACGCCCTTCTTTATCTTCTCCAGATCCATCGGGTCCTCCGGCCTCGTCATCGGTGTCGCCCTGTTCGCCGTTCTCCTCCCCCGAGGAGTCCTCTCCCTCCCCATGGGGCGCCGGCGGAGCGCCGGGCAGCTCCTGACCCGGCCTCAGCTCCTCCAGTATCTGTCTTATCTCTTCGCCGGTGAGCGTCTCCTGCTCCAGGAGCATGTCGGACATCCGCTCCACGATGTCGCGGTTCTCCTCCAGTATCTGCCGGGCCTTGTTGTAAGCCTCCTCCACGAAGTGGGTTATCTCCTGGTCGATGAGCCTGGCGGTCCTCTCGCTGTAGTTGCGGACCCGGCTCATGTCGCGGCCCAGGAAGATGGGCTCGCTCTTCTCCCCCAGGGTCACCGGACCCAACTCCTCGCTCATTCCCCACTCGCAAACCATCTTGCGGGCCAGTCCGGTGGCCTGCTCCAGGTCCTGGCCGGCGCCGGTGCTGAGGCTGTCGAGGAAGAGCTTCTCCGAGGCGCGACCTCCCATCATACGGGCCAGCACCCCTATGCAGTAATTGTAGGTGTAGTTGTGGCGGTCGTCTATGGGGAGGAAGCTGGTGACTCCCAGAGCGCGTCCATGGGGGACAATGGTGACCTTGTGAAGCGGGTCCGTGTGGGGGGTGAATATGTTGACGATGGCGTGCCCGCTCTCGTGGAAGGCCGTGAGCCTCTTCTCATCGGGGCTGATGACCATGCTCCGCCGCTCGATTCCCATGACTATCCTGTCCACGGCGAAGTCGAAGTCCTCCTGCTTTATCTTTTTGGCCCCCCGTCTGGCGGCCCTGAGCGCCGCCTCGTTGGCCAGGTTCTCAAGGTCTGCGCCGCTGAATCCCGGCGTTCCCCGGGCTATCCTGGCGAAGGAGACCTCGTCGTCGATGGGCATCTTGCGGCTGTGGACCTTGAGTATCTCCTCGCGGCCCTTCACGTCGGGCATGCTCACCATGATGCGGCGGTCGAAGCGCCCGGGGCGAAGCAGCGCCGGGTCCAGCACATCGGGCCGGTTGGTGGCTGCCATGACGATGACGCTCTCGTTGGGCTCGAAGCCGTCCATCTCCACCAGCAGGGCATTGAGGGTCTGCTCTCGCTCGTCGTGGCCTCCACCCAGGCCGGCGCCGCGATGGCGGCCCACGGCGTCTATCTCGTCTATGAAGATTATGCACGGCGCCTTGGCCTTGCCCTGTACGAAGAGGTCCCGCACCCGGCTGGCGCCCACGCCCACGAACATCTCCACAAAGTCCGACCCGCTCATGGAGAAGAACGGAACAGCGGCCTCCCCGGCCACCGCCCTGGCCAGAAGGGTCTTGCCGGTGCCAGGAGGGCCCAGAAGGAGGACGCCCTTGGGCACCTTGCCCCCCAGCCGCTGGAAGCGCCCCGGGTCCTTGAGGAAGCCGATCACCTCGGCCAGCTCCTCCTTGGCCTCCTCCACCCCCGCCACATCGTCGAAGGTCACCTTGGGCCGGTCGCTCTGGAACAGCTTGGCCTTGCTCTTGCCGAAGCTGAGCGCCCGGCTTCCCCCCGCCGAGTTGCGCATGATGTAGATCCAGAAACCTATCAGCAGCAGGAAGGGCCCCACGCTCAGCAGTATCTGGAAGAAGTCCATGCTCTGGGGCAGTGCCGTTATGCTGACGTTGTTCTCCTGCAGGACCTCCAGGGCGCGCTCGTGCTGGAACGGTATGTAGGACTGGAACTCCTGATAGCTGGTGCCCTCCACCTGCTGAGGGGTCAGGAACTCGCCCTTCACCGAGCCGCTGGGCTCGATCTCCACGGAGGCCACAACGCCGGTCTTCACCTTCTGCAGAAACTCGGTGTAGGTGAGCTCGGCCTTCCTGCCCCCCTCGAAGAAGAGGCTGTAGAGGGTGAAGACGCCCAGGGCTATGAGCATCCAGAGGGTGAGCGTACGGAAGGAGCAGCCCATGGAGAGGGGCGGCGTGGGTTCCTTCTTGCCGGGGGGTCTCTTGTTGTTCATTTACTCCGCGCTCACAGCCTTTCACCGGCCCCGGGGGCCGTCTTTCTCCCTTACGGCAACAATGTCCCGGAGGTTTCTGTCGTAGCCTCCGGGACTGTCGAGACCGTAGCCGAAAACGAACCTGTCGGGAATGTCGAAGAGACACCGGTCCACCTCGACTTCCACCTTCCTGGGAACCTCCTTGTGCAGCAGGACGACGGTCCTCAGGGAGGCGGGCTCCCTTGAAATCAGCAATTTTTGAATATACGCAAGCGTCAGTCCGGTGTCTACGATATCCTCCACCAGTATGATGTGGCGGCCCGCCAGGGGAAGGCTGGTATCCAGCGTGAGACGGACCTCTCCGGAGGACGTGGTCTGGTCGCCGTAGCTGGCGGCGCCCAGGAACTCCACCTGCAGGCCCACGTTCATGCTCCGGACCAGATCGGCGGCGAACATGAAGCCCCCCCTGAGCAGGGGGATCACCACCGGTTTGAGACCCCCGTATGCGGCGCTGAGCTCCAACCCCAGCACCCGTACCCTGCGGTCTATCTCATCGGCGGGTATGAGAACCTCCAGCTCAGCGCCGTTCTGGTTCATCTCTCACCTCCGTGGTCCTCAGCGTTTCCTCTCCGGCCTCCAGCACCGCTCCCCCGGGCATGACGTGGCTTCCGATGCCTCCGTCCATGAGCCAGCGGTCGGTCTTCTCCAGCTCTTCGCGGCCCTTGCGGGGCCGGCCGCAGAGCGCCCACAGCACGGAGAGCCGCAGCTGCCGCGGAAGCCTCCGGTAGCCCATGCGGTCCAGCCCTCCGCCCGTTCGCAGGCCCTCCATCGCCTCCGAGGTGGCCCGGCGGGCGAAGTCGCGCCATCCGGAGAGGATCTCGGCGGAGGCCGCCATCCTGCCGGCGGCTCCGGGGGAGATCTCCTCCAGCACCGGAAAGACCCGGTGGCGGAGCGCGTTTCTCAGTATGGCCGGGTCGCGGTTGCTCTCGTCCCGGGCCCAGGGGAGACCCCGGGCCCGCAGGTACTCCTGCAGCTCGCGGCGCTCCATTCGAAGCATGGGCCTGCGCACCGGACCCACTCCCCGGTACGACATGCCCCCCAATCCGCGAAGCCCGGCCCCCTCCAGCATGCGCATCAGAAGGGTCTCCGCCCTGTCGGTGGCCGTATGGCCCACCGCCACCAGGCTGCCGTCGCGACCCTCCGCCCCGTAGATCTCCTGCCGCAGACGGCTGAGGTTCGCCTCCAGAGAGCCGTGGTCGGGAGGGTCGAGTCTTCGCAGTACGAAGCGAAGATCCAGGAGCCTGGCCGTGGCCCCCACCAGCTCCGCCTCGCTCTTCGACTCCTCCCGCACGCCGTGATTGATGTGAAGGACGTACAGGTCCCAGTCCATGTGATCCCGGAAGGCGTGCAGCATCCGGAGCATGGCCATGGAGTCCGAACCCCCTGAGACCGCCGCGGCCACCCGGCTGCCCGGCGGCAGTATGCCGGCGTCCCGGACGGTCTTGATGAATCGCCTCTCAATCTCCGACACGGAGGACCTCCTTCCGGGCACCCGCCAAAGCGGCGCTAGCGGCAGTAGCCAAGGTCCCGGAGCACCTCCACCCTGGCCTGGGTTCCGGGCACCTCCGCGGGAAGCACCTCCGCCGGCGTCGACCAGTAGAGCATGGCCTGCTCCAGCAGGGCGCTGTCCGGTGGCAGGCTGTCCTGCTCCATGGGGTCGGAGTCCAGGTCGAAGAGCACGGCCCGGTCCCCGACATGGTCCCAGAAGAGGCGCCTGCCACCCTGCCGTACCGTGAGGTAGGTACCGAGGTCGGAAGAGGCGAAGCCGCTACTGGGAAGCACCCTGTCCTCCACCGGCTCTCCCATGAGGCTGACGCCCCAGTCGTTCCAGGGGCCCGTGTCCTCCACCCCGGCGACCTCCAGCACGGTGGGCAGTATGTCCATCTGGCTGACCACGGTGGAGTCCACTCCGCCGCCGGAGAAACCGGGGCCGCTTATGATCAGGGGAACCCTGGTCTCCTCACGGTGCAGGCTGAATCCGTGCAGCAGGCCTCCGTGCTCGCCGAACTCCTCGCCGTGATCGGACATAACGATGAAGACGGTTCCCGTGGCCAGACCGCGGCGGCGCAGCTCCGCCAGCATCTTTCCGATCTCGGCGTCGCAGAAGGCTACCTCACCGTCGTAGAGATCCTCCAGCCTTCGGTAGTCCTCGTCGCCCAGCCGCCCCAGCCTGTTGGCATTCAGCAACATCTTCGTGGGAGCGGTGGCCCAGTGGGTGGAGGGGTGGTCGGCGGGAGTGAACATCCCGTCGTAGGGCGCAGGCGGGTCGTATGGGTAGTGGGGGTCGAAGTAGTGCAGCACCGCCAGAAAGGGGGCGTCCCCCGACCAGCCGTCGTCCAGCCACTGCAGGAACTTGGAGTTGATCACGTCGGCGTCCACCGCCAGGCGGCAGCCCTCCGTGTCCACGTGATCCATGCCCTGATCGAAACCGTAGCCGGGTCCCAGTACGGGCACGTTGTAGACGCCCACAGTCTCCCACCCGCTCCGGCCGAGTATCTCGGGAAGCACGTCCAGGTCTGGGGCCAGCCCGTACAGTCGGCCGTCCCTCATGCCGGCCATGTGCGCACGCTCGGGAAGGCCGCTGAAGATGGTGGCGATGGCTGGAAGGGTCCAGGCGGACTGCCCCTGGCAGTAGGCCCACATGGTGCCCTCTGCCGCCAGGCTGTCCATGGTGGGAGTGATGTCGCGCGGATATCCGTAGCATTGCACATGATCACCCCGCAGGGTGTCTATTATCAGCACCACCACGTTGAGGCCTCGAGCCCCTTCGCCCGCGCTCTCGGTCTTTCCGCCGCCACCGCCGCAGGACAGGGCGGCCAGGATCGTCAGGGTCGGCAGGATGTATCTCATTACATTCTCTCCCATGGGAGTGCCCGATGAATCGCCCCGCCGGGAACATAGCCGGCCGGGGAATGCTCGCCACAACCCGCTGCGCCTCGCGGGGACGGGGTCAGATGTAACCCAGGTCCCTGAAGGCCTCGAAAAGCCGTCCGCCCATCTCCACCGTGAAGGCTCCCCCCGCCCTGGGGCTAGCCCAATACTCCTGCAGGCTTTCCACCATCTGCCCACTGGGAGCGAGGGTGGAATCCGGGTCCTCAAAGCCCACGGAGAGGTCGTACATCCAGGCGGAGTCGGCCGAAGCGTCCCAGAGGGCCTTGCTGTGACCGAACCTCATGGCCGCGCGCCGAATAATGTCCCCGCTGGTTCCGCTGGAAGGAATACCCCGGGGGGACGGAGGTTCCTCTCCCAGCAGGCGGGCGCCCTCCACCTGCGATGGAGCGGGCAGGCCGCACAGGTGCATCACCGTGGGCATCACGTCAAAGAGGCCTACCGGCTTGGATACCACGGAGTCCCGCGGCACTCCCGGCCCGGTGATTATCATGGGGACGTGAACCGTCTCCTGGAACAGCTGCTGGCCGTGAAACACCCGGCCGTGCTCCAGGAACTCCTCGCCGTGGTCGGACACCACCACCACGATGGTGCCCTCCGCCAGCCCCCGCTCCCTGAGGCCCTCCATCAGGCGCCCGATCTGGTCGTCGCAGTAGCCGATCTCCACGTCGTAGAGGTCCACCATGCGCTCCAGCTGCGCGTCGGTCAGATCCCCTTCGGAGACGGCTATCCTAACGTCAGTGAAGGGAATGGAGTCCAGCCAGGGATCGGAGCCGGGGGCGGCGTAGGGATAGTGGGGGTCGAAGAAGTGCAGGAACATGAAGAATCTGCCGCGCTCCCCGGCGTCCAGCCATTCCAGAGCTCTGTCCACTACCGACTCGGCGTCCAGGGGCTCCATGCACCCCTCGGTGTCCCAGCTCTGGAAGTCCCGAGTGAAGCCGAAGCGCTCGCTCATCACCGGAGCGTTGAAAAGGCCGAAGCTGGAGTAGCCCTCCTCACCGAGCAGGCCCGCCAGAGTAGGCAGCTCCGGGGTCAGGCCGTAGAAGCTCTCCCCGCGTGTTCCGGCGCCGTGCGTGCGCTCCGTGGTGCCCGTGTGCAGCGATGCCATGGCCGGCAGTGTCCAGGTGCTCTGGGACTGGCACGCCGTGAAGAGAACCCCCGCGGCAGCCAGGCTGTCCAGGGTGGGGGTGATATCCCGTCCGTAGCCCAGGCAGTGGACATGATCGGCCCTGAGGGTGTCTATCACCAGAAGCAGTACGCTGGGGCGTCCGGCGCCGCCCCCGCAGGACAGGACGACTGCCAGCAAGGCTGTCGCAGCAGCTGTTTTTCCCATCCGATCCCTCTTCCCGGCTTCACGTCCGAAAGGAAGGTATAAGCGACCGGGCACATGTACGCCAGACCGGCTGCCGCCGGCAATAACATACACCGCAGCCGTTCAATTCAAGTGCCTGGCACTTGTGTGGGCACTTGTGTGGGCAATAACATACACCGCAGCCGTTCAATTCAAGTGCCTGGCACTTGTGTGGCACTTGTGTGGCACTTGTGTGGCACTTGTGTCGGGCAGTAGTGAAACGGGGAGCAGGCATCGCCTGCTCCCCCTCTGGTAGCGGCGAAGGGACTCGAACCCCTGACCCGCGGATTATGATTCCGCTGCTCTAGCCAGCTGAGCTACGCCGCCGCGGAACCCGAAGCTAGCAGACGGCACGGCAGGCTGTCAAGACCGTTCGGGCCCCGGTTTCCGGGGCTGGCTGCCGCCGCAGCAATGGGCGCTGAGACCGGACATTACCTTCATCCTCTGCCGCTCGGTGAGGGCCCCTTCCTTTCCCTGAATTCGAAGCAGCACTGCCGAGGACTCCGACCATTCTATCACGCTGGCTGTGACCCTGTAGTCCTTCACCACCTCCAGCAGATCGTGGAACCAGCCCGGCTTGCCGTGCCGGCAGCAGCAGAAGAGCGTGGAGGTGGGCTTCTCCTCCGGCCCCAGGTCGACCCACCTGGGCTCCAGGTAGGGTCGGTCCTCGCGGAAGAGGTCGCTGAGGCACTCGAAGGCCAGCCGGATGTGGCCCGCCAGCTCGCCCACCGGCGCGCTGGCCCTCAGGAAGTCCTCCAGCCGGTAGTAGAAGTCGTTTATGACGGTGGATGGGATGTCGGTAAGCATCTCCTTGATCTCCCGGACCTTGGAGACGTCCAGAAGCCGCATGCCCATGTCGAAGTCCCGGAAATCGCCGTAGGTGGACTGTATGGCGTCCTTTATCGCGCTGTATGCGCTCTCCAGGTCGGAGTAGGTGTCTCGCTGGACGGTGATGTCGATGATGTCCACCCAGCGGTCACCGTGACGGGAGGGCGACTTGAATGAGACGACCGTCAGACCCTCCTTGGAGTCCATCTCCCGCACCAGGTCTATGACCAGGCCGTCATGGGCCTCCCGGCTGTCGGCCACCGAAACCAGTATCAGCTTCAGCTCGGCGTGGAAGGTGGACGTGGCCACCCGGGCGATGTAGGCCTGGCTCATGGCGGTGGACTCGCACTCCCGAAGAAGCAGGGGTATGACCGCCCGGGCGTAGTTCTCGCGGCCGCCGTAGCGGTGTATCCTCTTCAGCCGCTCGAGCTCGTTCGAAACCAGGAGATTCTTGAGCACCGCACGTATCTTCTGCTGCTCCTCCCGGGTGGCCGACAGTCCGGTAGGCCCGGACATCTCCACCCGCATGCTGACTATTCCGTCATCCGTAGAATAGCGGCGCTGGTGCTTCACCGAGGCGCCGGCCCAGGCGTGGTTGAGCGCGGTGAGCACGTCCTGGAAGGATATCTCGCGCTCGTAGCCGGCTATGTTGATGCCGGTGAGGTGCTCCTTCTCGGTGCGGAGGTTCCTGATGCGGAAGAATGGCTTGCCCCCCTTCTCCCTGACCCGTCCGACCAGCTCGTAGTTGGTCTTGATGATCCAGGCCAGGTCCTCCGGCTTGCGCTCCATGAGGTACTGGTCGGAGCGCGAGGAGATGAAGAGGACCAGCTCGCCTCCCTCGCCCATGATCTCATCGGGCATGTCACGGGAGCCGTAGAGGTCCTCGAGGGCCACTCGGACCTCCTCGAACCTCTCCAGCCTCTCCGCCGCCCTTCCCAGCAGGGAAACCGTGCCCGCCCGGCCCATGGCCAACCTGCCCAGGAGGTCGGCCATCTTGCGGGCGTCCCTCTCGAAGCGCGCGGCCCGGTCGGGGTCGTCGTTCCTGATGCCGGTTATTATCACGCCCCGGCGCCGGCCCTCGTTCACCACGGCGAAGCCCTCCAGCACGTCCAGGTTCCACCCCAGGTGGTGCAGCTCGCTGAGAACGATCGTCCCCAGACCGGGCCAGTCCACGGCGGCAACTCCCACCAGCGTCAGACCGGCCTCGGGGTCGGTCTCCACCTCCACCCGTGGCGCCTGTCCTCCACCGGGCTGCTCCAGAAGGCGGTCGTAGATCATCTTTCTGGTGTCCGCCGGGATCACGTCTCCGGGGCAGCTCCTGCTGGGAGGCTCGCTCTGTCCGCAGCCGTTGCTGTCGCTCACCGATGCTCCCTTCGGGCCAGTCCGGCAAGTATTCCAACCGACCCCTATTACATACCCATGATGGGCCCTACAGCAAGCCCGGCCGTGCTTTACCCCGGGTATTGACATTCTGTAATATATTGTTCTTCAACCACTTATACGATTTCGCCCGAAAAAGGTTGACAGACAGGGAAGTTCGGAACATATAACAACTGTCTTCTGAGCCCTGGCGCGTTGGGCCGAGTGCTCCTTCCTCTAACTCCGGTCCTTGGGCGGCCGCGCTGGGGCTCTTCCTTTTTGCCGTCCGCGGGCGAATAGCTCAGCTGGCCAGAGCGCCTGCCTTACAAGCAGGAAGTCGGGGGTTCAAGTCCCTCTTCGCCCACCACTATGCATTTCGTCGCCATTATGTCCAGGAAGCCCGGGCGGGCTTCATCACGGCATGCCCAGTCCAGCCCTCAGATCCTCCAGGTCACGGCGGAGATCGTCGCTGCGCGGCGAGTCACCGGCCATCTCCTCCGCCTCCTTCAGCCCCGCGGCCGCCTCCTCGCGGCTTCCTCCCTCGAGATGGCAGATCGCCTGCAGAGCCAGTATCTCCGCCAGTGTACCGCTGCGCGACCGGCGCAGCACCTCCTCGGCACGGCTGCACAGCTGGGCCACTCGAATCAGCATGCCCCTGCTCCTGGCCGCGCGTGCGGTGAGCAGCAGGGCTGCGCCCAGCTCCTCCGGCTCCAGCAGTTCCTCGGCAGCGTCCAGAGCCTCCATCAGAATCGGTAGCGGCACGGTCGAATCGGACCTCTCGGCGAAGACGGCGGCGTTTCGAATCGCCAGGCCCAGGTTCCGTGAGCCACCCGCCCTCATGAGGGCTTCGAAGGCCTCCATGGAGCGCCGGAAAGCTTCTTCGGGCCGCTCCATGTCTGCGAGGGCCGTGCCCATGTTCACCAGGACCTCACCCTCCAAGTTCCTGTCGCCTATCCTCCTGGACAGACACAGGGCCCCCTCCAGCTCGTCGAGGGCGGCGGCCGGCTCTCCAGACCTGCGTTTCAGGGAGGCCATGTTGCAGATGCAGCTCGCCTGGACACGCCGGTCACCTATGCTCTCGGCCCCCCGCATGGCTTCGGCGAAGCTCTCCTCGGCCCGGTCGAACTCGCCCAGGCCCGACAGGACCGCGCCCAGGTTGGCCCGGGCCGCCATTCGCATCCTGACGCTGGGACCGGTCTCCCTGGAGATCAGCTCGCGGAGGGTGTCGCCGGCCTCCTCCAGCTTCCGCATTCCCATCTCCAGCTGCGACCTCACCAGAAGGCACCTGGCCGCCAGCTGCGGATCGCCGATGGCATCGGCCAGACGAAGGGCGGAATCGAGGCTGCCCTCGGCATCCTTCAGCTCGCCCAGCCGAATGCGGCAGGAAGCCCGGTAGGTTTGGGCCATGGCCAGCAGGTCGCTTTCGCCCTGGGCTTCCGCCATATGGGCCGCCCTGTCCAGCAACTCCAGCGCCCGGCGAGGAGCACCGGTAACCGACAGCAGGGAGCCCAGGCCTATCATTGCCCGGGCCTGCCAGTCCGGAAGTCCGTGGGATTCTGAGATCTCCCTCATTCGCTCCAGGGCCCGGCGGCTTTCTTCCACCCTTCCCTCCAGCTCCAGGGCCACCCGCCTGTGGTCCATTATCTCCAGTATGTCCTTGGCACGGGCCCCGGAGTCACGCTGGGCCGCCCACTCCATCAGATCCTCCGACCATTGTATGGCCTCGGTTGTTTGGTACCTCTCGGACGCCAGCCTCAGCTCGGCCAGGCCCTGCTTAATCGCGCCCCTCATGTCCCCGGACAGACGCATGTGCCTGGCGGCCATCCCCGGTCCGGGCCCTGCCGGTGACGACGTATCCAGGCAGACCCCGGCGGCTATTCCGTGCAGTATCCTTCGGTTGTGAAGCAGTAGGGTATCGTAGGCCACCCGTCTGGCCAGGGGCGTTCTGAAGGAGACGGTCTCCCCGGCGGGGGTGCTTACGGTCCGCAGCAGCTTCTTCTCCAGCAGGAGATCCAGCGCCTTACCCGTGTCGTCCGGCAGCCGGGACGAGGTCTCCGATCCGACGGTTCCCAGGAAGTCGAACAGCAGCCTGCGGGGAAACTCCTGCCCAAGCACGCTGGCGTACTGCAGCATACTCCTGTGATCCTCCGGCAGCTGGTCGAACCTGCTGGCAGTCAGCGCCGCCAGGGTTCCCGGAATCCTTCCCAGACCGCTCTCGATGCCCCGGGCGCCGCCACAGGCCGACTCGAGGCTTCCGGACTCCAGCAGGTAGAGGATCATGTCCCTGAAGTAGAGGGGGTATCTGCCCACGGTCTCCGCCGTCCTTCGGGCCAGCATGGTAATCTCCTCCGGCACCAGCCCGCACCGGTCCCGCAACAGGTGTTCGGCCAGCTCCTCCAGGGCCCGGTCGTCCAAGCCCTCCAGACGGATTTCCAGGTTTCCGGCCTCCCCGACGTTCTCCAGGGGCTCCCTGGATACGAGCACGACGCACATACCGTCCGGGAGGCCTTCGGCCAGAAGGGTGTGCAGGACGGCGGCCGACCGGCTGTCCATCCAATGCAGATCGTCCAGGACGAGGGCCAGCTCCCCCGAAACCGACGTTCTGGCCTGCAGGGCGTCGAACACCAGGCCGGAGACCAGCCGGTCCGAGTCGTCGAGCCCGTCCTCCAGCTGCCCCCGGAAGTCGCCGGAGAGAACGGACTCGATCAGACCGCCGGCCATGTCCAGCCTGAGCGCGGCGTCTCCGGAGCCGGCTCCCCCCAGCAGAACCCTGAGGTAGTCCTCCGGGTCGTCCGGCCGGGCCATGTCCCGAAGCACCTCCGTCCACAGCCGGTAGGGGGGCTGGTCGAAGGCCATGGATCTGCCGGTGACCACGTCCGGTTCGCCTTCGTTCTTCAGCCTCGAGAGCACCTCGCTCACCAGCGCCGTCTTGCCGCTTCCCGGCTCGCCGGTCACCACCGCAACCCGGAGCTCCGACCTCAGCGAGAGCAGATCCAGAAGCGAGGATATCTCCCCGATTCTGTCCACGAACGGGGTGCTGGCGCAGTCCGCCGCCTCCCGCCACCAGCTCCTCCTCAGCGGGCCGGCGCCCAGCGCCAGAAAGGTGTGGACCGGCTCGTTCCTTCCCCTGATCGACTTCTCCCCGCTATCCTCCCAGCTGAAGTAATCGCCGGCGGCGCGGCGAACGGCGGCGCTTGCCAGAAGACCTCCGTCGGGGGCGTGGCTCTGCAGCCGCGATGCCACGTTGACCTCGTCGCCTGTGGCGGTCAGATGCCCCGAAGGGTCGGGGGCCACCGTCACCGGTCCGTAGCTCACACCCACCCTGGCGGCCAGGGATATGCCCCGCCGATGGAGGATGCCGGCGGCGCTCCGCACCCGCTCCAGCATCTTGAGCCCGCAGGCCACCGCCCTCTGGCAGGGCACCTCGGAGTAGCCGCCGGCTCCGAACAGGGCCATTATCATGTCGCCCTCGTACTTGTCGACGTATCCCCCCGCCGCCTCCACCTCCCCGGCCAGCAGTCCCATCAGGGAGCGGACGAGATGATGCAGCGTCTCGTGGTCGAGCTTCTCGGCGAGCCCGGTGTAGTCCTTGAGGTCCAGAAACAGCACCGCCACCAGCCGGCGCTCGCCGGGGGCCAGTCTTATATGGGGGGACTCATGGGGCAGCAGTCCGGAGAGTCTCTGCAGCTCGGCGGCCAGCTCCGAGCTCCACTCCTCGGGGGAAAGGTGTTCCATCGGCAGCTCCCGGATTCATGGGACGGCTCACCATTGCTGTGAGAGCAGAAATGACTATACGCCAATTGGCCGCGGCGCGAAACCTCCGCTCAGAGGTCCCTGGCCAGGCGGAAGCCGGTATGCCAGGCCCTGTCGGAGCCGAAGAGCCGATGGGTGAACCCGGAGGCCACCTCCTCCCCCGGGGATAGCCAGCTGCCGCCGTGGACCGGGGTCCATACGGAATCGGATGTGGACGTCCACTCGGCCACGTTGCCGGTGATGTCCGCAAGTCCCCTGTCGCTGAGGGGGAATGAGCCCACGGGAGCGACCCAGAGGTAGCCGTCGCCTCCCCTGGTCTCCCAGTCGTCGCCGGCCAGATAGCTGACCATGCCTTCGGCGTCCTCCGGCTCCAGCTCGCCCCAGGGGTAGGGGGCGGAGGGGTCGGAGGGGAGAGTGGAGGCGTAGGCCAGCTCCTCCGCGGTCGGCAGGCGGCACCCCGCGGCTCCCGCCGCCTTTGCGGCCTCGACGGCACTTACGTTCACAACCGGGCAGTCCGGGTGTTCCCACAGGTAGTCGTCCATACCCCCAAAGCCCGGGGCGGGCGGTTCGGGAAGGCCCTCACGCCGGGCCAGCGAGAGGTAGAGGCGATTGGTGACCTCGTAGCGGCAGAGCCGGAAGGATTCGACCTCGACCGTGTCGCCGGCGGCCGATACGATGCTTCCACCCTCGATGGTTACGAACAGAGTATCCTCCGGGGGGACCGGGGGCAGGTCGCGGGGCGGCGGCTCCTCCCCGCCGCAGGCCAGAAGCAGCAGGATTGCCGCTGGCGGGCCCAGAGCAGGGCGACGGAACATCAGGTGTCTCGGCGGGGGCCCTTGCGGGGCCTGTAGACTATTGCCAGGGGTATTACCCCGCAGTAGCCCAGAACCAGCATTATGGGAGCGGCCGTTATGCTGCCGGCCCGAAGGAGGAACCAGCCGGCCACCACCATGGCCAGGCCCGCCGTGAACAGAATGTAGTTGAGGGTGGTGAAGGGGGCGGTCTGCCGACCCTTCTTGCCCTCCTCTTGCTTCTTGTCCGAATCAGCCATCTTACCCTCCATGCTTTGGTCGACCTCCGTCGGAACAGCGGCCGGGCCGGTGCAGGTATAGGGCCTGGGGCCCGGCCCTGTCAACTTGCCCCACCCTCCGCCCCGCGGTCATTTCTCCTCCAGCTCCCCCTCCAGACCGGGAAGCCTGATCCAGCCCCTGCGCCGGCAGGCCAGCATCGCCTCCCCCACCACGAAGAAGGAGCCGGTTACCACCAGCGGGCCCCGTCCCGACCGAAGTGCCTCCTCCCGGCCGGCCCCCACCGCCT
Organism: uncultured bacterium; assembly: GCA_964553045.1. Lineage (GTDB taxonomy): Bacteria > Fermentibacterota > Fermentibacteria > Fermentibacterales > JCC-6 > JAWLEP01. The sequence goes on from CAZKJG010000007.1 coordinate 66,723, forward strand.
CGGCTATGTCCGCGACGGCACGGTTGGCGATCCCCCGCCGGCTCAGCTCTCCGGCCAGCTCGAAGGCCCGCAGCGCCCGGTCGGGATCGGCCGGGGTGGTGGCCACCACAGGCTCCAGGCGCCCCCGAACCTGGTCTGCCATTCGCGCGTACATCTTGTCGCGCAGAAAGCCCAGCACGGCCGGCAGCGGCGGGCCCAGGTCCTCGACCCTGCGCATCAGCGCCCCGATGGACTGCGGATTGTGGGCCACGTCGAAGAGGATGTCCACCTCTCCCGGCCGCAGGTCCAGCCTCCCCGGCCAGTACAGGCCGGAACAGGCCGCCTCGAAAGCCTCCCGGACCTCCAGCGCGGAACGGCCCGACAGCCGGATGGCCGCTTCGTAAGCCAGGTCGGCGTTGGCCGAAAGCGCTGTGCCGGGGTAGGGGCTGGCCGGCGCCCTGCGGGGCAGCCCCCTCACCAGGTCCCGTTCACCGGCCGCCCGTTCGAGCACCATCTCCACTCCCGACGGCTGCGCCGGCGACACCAGGAGAGTGCCCGGGTCGGCTATGGCCACCTTCTCGGCGGCTATCAGCTCCTCGGTGTCGCCCAGTATGCGGCTGTGCTCCAGCCGCACGCCGGTGAAGAGGGTCGCCTCGCCGTGAAAGGTCCTCGTGGCGTCCAGCCTTCCTCCCAGGCCGGCCTCCACCACGGCCCATTCAGCCTGCGTCCGGGCAAACCACCAGGCGGCCATCGCCGTGGTGACCTCAAAGAAGGTCGCCCGAAGCAACTCGATCTGGCCGGAGAAAAGGGCCAGGAATTCCAGTACCGCCTTGCGGGGTATCCACGCCCCGTCCACGGCCACCCGCTCGCGGTAGTCCAGCAGGTGCGGCGAGGTGAACCGGCCCGTGCGGATCCCCAGCCGACGCAGGGTCTCGGCCAGGAGGGCGGTGGTGGAACCCTTGCCGTTGGTGCCCACTACGTGCACGGTACGAAAGGAACGCTCCGGGTGCCCCATGGCCTCCAGCAGGCCCCGAATCCTCTCCAGGCCGTACTTCATGCCCATGCGTCTGCGGGCGAAAAGGTACTCCACCGCTTCCCGGTATCCCCGGCCGGGGGCCGAAGAGGTCAAAGCTCCCCTCCCGCCATTCGGGAAAGCAGCTCCCGCAGAAAGCCGCCCTGCCTGCGGCCGACCACCTCCCGGGCCTCCAGCACCTCCCGGTGGGTGACCTCGCCTTCGGGGTCGGCGGCGTTGGTCACCAGGGACATGGCCAGCACGGCGCAACCCTGCGCGACCAGGGCCAGGGCCTCCGGCGCTGTGGACATGGAAACCGTGGAGACCCCCATGCGGCGCAGAAGCCCGATCTCCGCGGACGTCTCGTACTCCGGCCCGGAGCAGCAGGCGAACAGGCCCTCCCGGACGGGCGCCTCCATCTCCCGGGCCAGCTCCAGCGCGCCACGCCGCAACTCCGGCCGGTAGCAGGCGCGGGGCCTGCCCTCAAACAGCGAGGATACGGTACCGGAGAGGTTGAGGTGGTCGCGGAACAGCACCGCATCGCCCACCGAGAGGCTCGGATCCACCGCCCCCGAAGAGCTGGTCAGCACCCACCGGTCAACGCCCAGATCGGCCAGGGCACCGGGCAGCAGTGAGACCTGGTCGCCGTCGAATCCCTGGTACCCGTGCCTGCGCCCCAGCAGAAACACCAGCCTGCCGTCGGCGCTCTGGACCACCTTGCCCGGGTGGCCAGGAAGGCTCTCCCCGGCCATGCCCGGCAGGGCCGCATTGTCGATCTCCGCGCCCACTCCGAAGTCCCCGGCCAGCCAGGAGAGTCCGGACCCCAGCACAACTCCCACCCGCGGCCTGGCCCGCAGCCCCGATCCCAGCGCCGCCGCCAGCGCCGCCCTCCGCCGCTCGGCGGGGCGCGCCTCCATGTGACGGAACATCAGCAGGGCGTCGCAGCGGCCCCCGTAGTAGCCCGGTATCCGCTTCCCCACCACGTATCCCAACCGACGGTAGAACTCCGCCGCCGCGGAGTTGGTCTCCCGAACCTCCAGGCGGGAGACGGACTGGCCCATGCGGCGGCCCCATGCCTCCACCGCCGCCATGAGGCAGGCGCCCACACCCCGGCGCCGTCGGGACTCGTCCACAGCCAGGTTGGTGACGTGCAGGCCACGGGTGTCTACCTCGGCAACGGAGTAGCCGGAGGGAGAGCCCTCGGTGAAGGCGGCCAGGAAGAGCCTGCCGGGTGAATGGAGTATCCTGCGGAAGGCCCATTCCGGCCACGGGTCCTCGAAGATCTTCCTCTCCATGTCCATAGCCCAGGGAAGCAGCTCCGCCTCGGCCAGCCTCAGCTCATGCAAGGGGCCGGACCTCCTCCAGAGCAGGGTCCATGAACCCCCGCAGGTAGAGGGGCTCCAGCTCACCGTCGAAGCCGTGCTCCAGTGCCCTCTGCCTGGCCAGAAGGGCCACCGCCGAAGGCCGGGGGCTGTCGAAGAGCCGCGGCAGCCAGGAGCCGCCCAGATCCCCCAGCTGCCGGCGTCCGCTTCCCACGGCGGAAAGTCGGCCGGCCTCCTCCGCCCACCTCGTGACCGCGGCCGCCGTGTAGGCCCCCGGATCGAAGATATGCTTCAGGGAGGCCCCCCGCTCCGCCCTGTAGGCGCAGGCGAACACCTCTCCCCTGCGGGCGGCCACTGCGCAGAGTACCTTGCCCAGCACTCCGGATCCGGCGGCCAGAACCTCCAGCGTGGGAACGCCGACGGCTCCCACGCCCCAGCCCCGGGAGAGGCCCAGGGCCGTTGCGGCCCCGATGCGAAGCCCGGTGTAGGAGCCGGGGCCCAGGGAGACACCGATTCCCTCCAGGTCGGCCGGCTCCGCCCCGGCGGAGTCCATTGCATCGCTCAGGGCGGGGAGGACCTTCTCGGAGGTGTCGGCCACCACCGGAAGCAGGTGCTCCACCACCACCCGGCCGTCCCGGACGAGGGCCGCACCTCCGCCCCGGCCGCTGGTCTCAATCCCCAGCCAGAGGTCTGCGCTCAACTGTCACCTGCCTCTCCTCCGGGTCTTCGGTCATCTCCAGGGCCACCCGCCAGCCGCCCCGCAGAAAGGGCAGGGGCAGCCGGTCGGCCCACTCTACAATCACCGTTGCATTCGAATCGAGAACCGAGGCTATGCCCGTGCTTCTCAGCTCCTCGGCCGCGCCATCCAGCCGGTACAGGTCCACGTGATGGGTCTCACCCAGGGAGGTGTCGTAGACCGCATCCATCACGAAGCTGGGGCTGGGAATGCCGCCCTCCACGCCCAGGGCCCTCAGAACGGCCCTGGCGAAAACGGACTTGCCGGTGCCCAGGTCCCCCACCAGAAAGACTCTGTCACCCGGCCGCAGGCGGCGGGCAAGCCGCCGCGCCAGTCCCCGCAGGCCCTCCTCGTCGAGGCGCCCCCCCCGTGGCGGTGCCCCTTCGGCATCCGGCAAGGCTAGCCCAGTCTCTTGGGACGGAGTACGGCCACCGGCACCACCATCTCCTGCAGGGAGCATCCGCCGTGCTGGAAGGTGTTCTCGAACTTGCGTATCTCCGACCTGTCCATCGCGGGGTGGATCAGCAGGTAGTCGCTGCGGGCCATAACGTAGCTCTTCCGGGGGGAGTCGTCGGGAAGGCCCCATGCCGCCGGTTCGCGTACCAGTATGGCGTTCTTGGGATCCGCGGAGAGGGAGTGGCCCATGCGGAAGCGTACGCTGCTGGACATGCCTCTGCCGCCGCGAATGTCGGTCACCCGCCGGGATAGCTTGGAGCCGTGGTCGCTGGTTACCACCACGGTGGCCCCCCTGGCGGCCAGGGTCTTCAGTATGGAGCGGATGTGCGAGCGCATGAACCAGGACCTGGCCAGGTTCCTGAAGCTTACCACGTCCGGGGCCAGGTCCTTCAGGAGGTCGCTCTCCGACCTGCCGTGAGTCAGGTGATCGAGGAAGCTCACCACCACTGCCAGGAAGCCCCCCTCCAGCCGCTGGGAGAGGTTCCTCTGCAGCATCTCACCGTCCCGGCCGCTCCTCACCTTCACGTAGGCCGCGCTGTCGGCGGCCCCGTACCCCAGCCTTCTGAGGGCGTCGCGCAGGTGGCCGGCCTCGTACCTGTTCAGCCGAGGCGTGCCCAGCTCCTCGCTCCACTCGCTGCGGTAGAAGCGCCATATGTCGCGGGGCAGCAGGCCGGCGAACAGGGCGTTGCGACTGTACGGGGTGGCGGTTGGAAGGTTGACGAACATGTACGACAGGTCCTGGTGGAACAGACCCTCTATCGTGGAGTAGATGGCCAGCCACTGGTCCAGCCGCATGCAGTCCATCACCAGCAGCACCACCTCGCCGGAGGAGGACTGCAGCTCGGGCAGCAGGAAGTCCCCGAGGAAGCTCTGAGGCATGGGGGGAGGGTCTTCCTCTCCCCGGATCCAGGCCGGGTAGCGCCGCTCCACGAAGCGGGAGAAGCCGAGGGCCAGGTCGGCTATGCGCATTCGGTGGACCTTCTTGACGTCCCGCTCCACCAGGCTCTCGCTGAAGACCTCCACCTCCATCCAGCGGGAGTAGAACTCCACCCAGTCCCTCCAGGTGAGGCCCTGCTCCGGGCGTTCGGCCAGCCTGCCCGCCGAGGAGACCACCTCCTCGGTGGCGTGCTGCCGCCGCAGACGTCCTGCAGAGAGTATCCTCTTCAGCACCAGGAGTATCTGGCTGGGATTCACCGGCTTGGTTAGGAAGTCCTCCGCCACGCCCCCCAGGGCGCGGTCCATCAGCTCCTCCTCCTCGCTCTGAGTGACCATCACGACCGGAAGGCTGTGGTAGCTCTGACGAATCCTCTCCACCGTCTCCAGTCCGTCCATGCCCACCATCATCTGGTCCATCAGCACTAGGTCCACGCTGTTGTACCGCAGTATGTCCAGGGCGGCGGAGCCGCTGGCGGCGGTCAGAACCCGGTACCCCTTCTTCTCCAGGAAGCGAATGTGGCCCCCCAGATGGTCTATCTCGTCGTCTACCCAGAGAATGGTGGCGCTCACGACTCCTCCTCCCAGGCCGGTGGAAGCAGCACCTCGAAGACCGATCCCTGCCCGGGATGGCTCACCACGAGCCGTAACCTGCCCCCATGGTACTCCTCTACGATCCTTCTGCTCAGGGTCAGGCCCAGCCCCCAGCCTCCCCTGCGGGTGGTGAAGCCGGCGGCGAATATGCGATCCTGGTTGGCGTACGGTATTCCCTTGCCGTCGTCCTCCACAGTGACGCTCACGCTGCCATCCTCGGTGTCGCTGGTGGTAACCGTTATGCGGCTGCCCTGCCCGTCGGCAACCGCCGCCAGCGAGTTCTTCAAGAGGTTCTCCAGCACCCAGTCCAGCAGAACCCTGTTGACCATGGCCCCGCCCCGGGCCTCCAGGACGGTCTTTATGTAGACGCCGTCCCCCGTCAGCCCGGGCCTTGCGCGGAAGTACTCCACAGTGCTCCCGACCAAGTCGTTCACGTCCTCCCGGGCAAGTCTGGGCCTCTTGCCCATCTGCCCGTAGCGGTCGGCTATCCTGTTGAGCCTGTCGACGTCGGCCTGCATTGCCTCCACCGCCTCCGAAGCCTCCCGGTCCTCGGCGGCGGTCCGGGACTCCCGCAGCAGCTCCAGCCAGCCCATCAGCGAGGAGATGGGGGTGCTGAGCTGGTGGGCCGTCTCCTTGGCGAAGCCGGCCCAGGCCATAACCTTCTCCCTCTTCAGCTCGGTCCGCAGGAGAAGGAAGAAGAACAGTCCCAGCAGCCCCAGGATGCCCAGCTCCAGGTAGGGTACGAGCCGCAGCTCCTGCTCCAGCGAACCGCCGCCGTAGAGCAGCCAGCCCAGGGTGTCGCCCTCCATGCCCGTCATGGGAATGGGCTCGTTTTTCTCACTGAGCTTGGAGACCAGGTCCACGTAATCCCGGTACCTCTGCGGAGGGCAGCTGTCAACCACCACGCCGTTCACAATCTGAGGCCGCATTCGGGTATCGGTCATCACGGTGGTGTAGTCCAGCCGCGCGATCAGATTTCGGAAGAGGGCCCGGGTCCTGTTGAAGATGGCACTTCGCTCCCGGTCCGACCATCGGGAGACCACGAACCACCAGGTGCTACTGCCGCACTGCTGGCAGTAGTTGAAGACGGAGTCCTCATCCAGGATGGCGTCCACATCGCGGATTTGGCCACATTCGGAGCAGATCATGCGGCTGTGATCGCGGATCGCCTCGCTGAGGGGAACCTGGGCGCTCGCCCAGAACCAGGCGATGGTCTCGTTGGCCTTTCGCGCAGTATCCCGCAGCCTTCCCACCAGGGAATGGGTGTAGATCACGAAGGCCAGCGCCAGCCCCAGCAGCAGAAGACCGAATAGCAGGCGGTAGCGGGAGCCTCCCAACATCACGCCGGCTCCTTGCGGGGGCAGGTGGTTCCCGCCCGGGGCACGAGCCTGGGGTGAAGGTTCGAGTGCAGGTCCAGCCAGCGCTTGAGGCTTTCCGCCGGTACCATTCCCATCCCCCTCACCAGGTCATCGTCCAGCCCGCCCAGGTAGTACAGCCGAAGCCTCCGCAGGGCCCTTCTCAGCCTGCCGGCGGCATGCAGCCCCAGGCTGTACCCGCTTCGGGAAGATATGTCCGGCGCATCCCCCGCGGCCATGGCGAACAGGCGCTCCATGTGATCGGCACCCAACCCCTCGGCACAGTCGCTCTCCAGGAGCACCGGGGCACCGTCCACCATCGAGGCCTCCCAGTTGTACACCGCCTTCATGGACTGGTAGAGGCTGGCGTCCAGGGGCCGGCCCGGCCGCAGGACGGCGCAGGGCAAACTTCCCGGCTCCACCGCCGGCAGCACGGAGCGGCAGCCGGCAACGGCCCTCCGAAAGGCATCCCGGGGGGCTCCGGCAGCCAGCGTCTCCAGCCGTCCGTCCTCGATCACAGAGCATACTCCCAAAACCTCCGACTCACCCATGACCGTCTCCAGGGCTTCCTCCATGTCCAGATGAACGGGGTTTCCCGAGAGCTTGCCCGGGCCGGCGGCCGCATCCAGCGCCAGGTAGTGGTTGGCCTCGGCGGTGGTCCGGGAGCAGCATCCCGGCAGCAGCGACTTCCGGCCTCCGGTGAAGCCGGCGAAGTAGTGGGGCTCCACGCTTCCGCACAGCACCAACAGGGACGAGTTCGCAACCCAGGGGTCGACCTCCAGCGGAGTGCCGCGGGAAGTGGTTCCCAGCGGCCGGTAGCCTTCGTCGCCGGCGCAGCGCCAGTCGGAGCCGGCCAGCTTGGCCCCCAGGAGAACCCGGAGCTCGCCGGCGGTCACCCGCCGGTGGGTTCCCACGGCCACCAGCAGGCGCACACTGCCGGCCAGCCGCTCCTCTACAGGCCCGAGGGCGGGGATCAGCGGGGGACGCGCCACGTCGTTCACCACCAGGGTGACCGGACCCCGGGCGGCCGCCCGCTCCACAACATGCAGGACGGGCTCCCAGATCTCCTCCGCCCGTACCGGGTCCAGCCCGTCTGCGTCTGCCCTCTCCAGGCGCGGAAGGTCTTCGGGACTCAATCGGTCACCTGCCCCCACCGGAAGCGGTCAGAGCCTCTCTCCCGACCATTCCAGGGTGTCCTCGCCCATCACCTGGTAGCCGGTGAAGTTCTGGAAGGTCCGGTCGAACTGCAGCATGCCGGTGCCGGTCAGATCGCCCTCCACGTAATCGAAAGTGAGAACGCGGTTGTCTATCGCACCCCTAAGGGTGCCCAGCGGGTACTCGCCGGTGACAGTGTCGTCCTCCATGGCAAGGCTCAACTCGCCCATGGTCATCGACCAGCTGCTCCGGGCGCCGAGGCCTGGCTCTGCCTCCGCCACGGCCGGCTGTTCGGCCGTCTCCGCCGGCTCTGGCACGTCTGCCGAAGCAGCGGTATCCGCCTGGGCGGTGTCCGGGGTTTCCTCACGCGTGGGCTCCTCGGCCGGTTCCTCCCCGCCGCATGCCGCCAGGGCAAGAACCAGCGCCGCACCTGCCACCGCCGCGAGTTTCATATCGCCTTCCTTTCGTGCGTGTTCTTCCGCCAATGGTTGCATCATGCTACAGTTAACATAATGGGATGGGAAGGCAAGACCTTATCGATGCATTCGGGAGAGGGGAATGGGCCATTCGGCGCTTCCCCTCAGCCCCGGGTATCATGTGCAAATCACGGGGGGAGGCCGCATTGCCGGGCAAGGGTGAATGGATGAGGTATCTGACGCTGGTTCTGGTGGCAGCGCTTCTTCTGCTCACCGCCACCGACGCTCTGGCCAGGGCGGGGGGAGGCGGGGGCTACGGGGGTTCCTCCCGCAGCGGCGGAGGAGGCGGCGAGGGACTGGGAATACTCTTCTACTTCCTGATCAACCTGGCCATCCACAAGCCCGTGATCGGTGTTCCCCTGCTCATACTGGCCGTCTTCCTGCTGTGGAAGTTCGGCAAGTCGGCCAAGGGAGCGCAGGAGACGCACACCATCGCCCGGGGCGGCCGCAAGGTGCGAAAGCAGGCGACGGCGGCCATGGAGCAGAAGCTGGCCGACCTGAAGCGCCGCGACCCGGAGTTCACAAGGGAGGGCTTTCTGCAGAAGGTCAGCAAGGCCTTCATAGACGTCCAGGAGGCCTGGTCGGAACAGGATATGGAAGAGGTCCGTCACTTCGTCTCCGACGGCGTGGTGGAGCGGTTCAGCATCCAGATCCAGATGCAGAAGGTCGAGGGCTACCGCAACCTGATGGAGGACATAAACGTCCTCGACTCCAAGGTGGTCGCCGTGGACAGCGACGCCAACTTCGACACCATCCACGTGGAGATTCGGGCCCAGGCCAAGGACACCGACGTGGACCTGGAGACCGGCAGGAAGATCCGCACCCGGACCACCCGTCCCTTCACCGAGTACTGGAGCTTCCTCCGCCGTCCGGGTGCCAAAACCCTGGAGAAGGGCGGTCTGGTGGAGGGCTTCTGCCCCAACTGCGGCGCCCCCATAGAGATCAACGAGGCCGGCAAGTGCGGCAACTGCGACTCCCAGCTCCAGAGCGGACAGTACGACTGGGTGCTGGCCGAGATCACCCAGGCGGTGGAGTGGAGCGCCCTGCAGAAGCCGGAGCTCATTCCGGGCTACACGGCCATGAAGCAGGCCGACCCGGCCTTCAGCCTGCAGCACATAGAGGACCGGACCTCGGTGATCTTCTGGCGCCTCATCAAGTCCTGGTTCGACAACGACCCCGCGCCGGCGCGCAAGATGCTGCTTCCGGATTTCTTCGACAGCCTGGACAAGACCATCCGCAACAGCCGCCACAAGGACTCCTGGGCCTACTTCCGGGAGGCGGCGGTGGGAGCGGTTGAGGTCCAGCGCATATCCCCGGGCGAGCAGGGAGGCATGGACCGCATAGAGGTGCTTGTGAAGTGGTCGGCCCGCAACGCCCGCCGCGACGAGTCCGGACGCAGCCGCGGAGCCGGCGACAAGGCCATACGCCCCCAGGTCTACGTCCTGGTCCGCAGGCACGGAGTCCGCTCCCCGGCCGAGATGACCTTCATGTCCTCTCACTGTCCCGGCTGCGGGGCCCCCTACGGGTCCGGCGGGACCGGCGAGTGCGACTACTGCGGCCGGCCCCTAAACGACGGCAGCCAGGACTGGGTGCTGGCATCCATAGAGCGCTTCACAGCGGCCCGGATCACATCCGAAGCCGTGGCCGGCCTAGAGCGGGCGGCCCTGGTGCCCCCTGACATGATGCTGGCGGCCATGGCATCGGCCATGTACGCCGACGGGGAGATAGACGAGCGGGAGATGGAGCTGATCCGTTCCTTCGCCCAGAAGCGCAAGATCCCCCGGGAGAACGTGCAGGCCATCATGGCCTCGCTGCAGCAGGACACCGGCGAGCTGCCCCGCCCGCAGAACGCCGGCCAGGCCAGAGAGGTTCTGCAGGCCATGGCCAGGATGACCCTGGCCGACGGCAGGCTCACCCGGGAGGAGAAGAAGCTGCTGCAGGACTTCGGCGGCAGCTGCGGCCTCTCCCGCGCCGACGTGAACCTCACGGTGGCCGCCGAGAAGAAGAGGCTCTACCGGGAGGCCAAGGAGGCCATCCGCCAATAACGGGGACGGAGTTTAAGTTCATCAAGTTCCGCCAAGTTGAAGGGACGGAGTTTAAGTTTGTCAAACTCAGGGCCTAGAATTATCATACGTATCTAACGCACTGAATTTGATAAACTTACAACTCCGTCCCTGAGGTTTCCATAAACTTGATGAACTTAAACTCCGTCCCCGGTTACCCGGTTACCGCGGTTACTGCGGGGGAAGGGCGCGGAGGTTGTCACGGGGGAGGCTGTCCACGGCCTCGAAGCCCTCGGGGACAGGGCCGGTGATCTCGTAGATCAGCGTGCGGCCGGACCCGCTGCGCCAGACCTCGGTGAGGAAGGGCGGCGGCTCCTCAATCAGCCACCTGCCACCGGCAGGGTCTCGCATCCATCGGTCGGCAAGCCTGGGCCTGAGCCTCGGCAGGTCGGCGTCGACTACGGCGTAGCGGACGTCGTGCCTCGCCAGGCAGGGCCACACCAGCATCTCGTAGTCGTTGGGCCAGGTGAGCGTGGGCCTCCGGTAGCTCCAGATCAGCAGCTCCACGTTGGGGTAGGTAACAACCCGGTCCTCCGGCAGCGCATTGCGCTCTATCCACTTGGCCGCCTCCGTTGTCCCGGCCTCGTCGGCGACGGTCCTGTCGCCTCCCCTCAGCAGAGCGAGTGTGGGCGCGGCCATGGGTAGGAAGGCCAGGGCCAGGGCGGCGGCGAAGCCCCACCTGCGACCGGGGAGCTCGGACCGCATCATGAGAAGCCCCCGGGAGCCAAGGGCCACCGCCGCCATGCTGACGAAGGCCAGGTATCTGCCGCTGTGCTCGTGCAGCACCATCAGGGCCAGGGCGGGAATGGCGGCCAGGGCCGCAGGAGCCATCTCCCGCCGGGCCTTTCCGTCGCGCAGGGCCCAGAGGGCGGCCAGAACGAACACCAGAAGCGCCGGCTGGCCGAAGGGCTCGCCGCGGTGGAGACTGCCCCAGGTGAAGGGTTCCAGCACTCGCAGCGCGCCCGCGCCCAGGAAAGCAAGCACCGCGACCGGCCCTCGATGGGCCAGCAGGTCCGTCATGGCGGGCGCCGAGTCGCGCACCTCCCAGGCGGCCCAGTGGTTCTCGTTGAGCAGGAACTGCCCGCCCTGGGAGTAGAGGGGATCGCCGAAGGCCGACAGGTTCCGCAGCATCCAGGGCGACATGACCAGCAGGGCGGCCGCGCAGAACAGCAAGCCGCGCAGCAGCCGCCTCTCACCCGCCAGGAGGACCCAGACCAGCATGGCGACGGCCAGCAGAGACCCCTGAGTGCGGAAGAGCCACGACAGGCCGCATGCCGCTCCCAGCATCAGCGCCCGGCGCGCAGAAGGGGTCCGGCGGGCCACTGCGAGGACGGTGAAGAGCATCATGGTGAAGGGCAGAAGGCTGTCCGGCTGGGTAGAGTAGAAGATCTGCAGGGGATTCACCGCCATGGCGGCCACGGCCAGCAGCGCCGGCCGGCGGCCCAGGGCGGCCCTGGCCCAGGCCCAGAACGCCACCAGGCAGCCCAGCCCCAGCAGCAGGCTCACCACCTGGGCCGCCCGGAAGGAGGCCCCAAAGACGGCGAAGACCCCGGCCAATATCACCGCCATCGCCGGCTGCCGGTTGGCCTCCGGCCGCAGGGGGGCCATGGAGGGGTCGTAGAGCGTCCACTTGCGCATGGTGGTGAAGCCCAACCCGCGACGCAGGTTCTCGGCCAGCTCCAGGTTGGAGGCTATGCCGTCGCCGGCGGGCATGGAGGGACCCCGGGCGGCCACGCCTAGGCGCAGAAGACCGGCGAGGGCCAGAACCAGCAGCAGTATCGTCAGCTCCCTGCGGGGCTCCATTCGAGGAGCATATCCAAACCGCCGCCGCCGGGCAACGGCCGGGAGCGTTTGTAGATGGAGCGCGCAGCTACGATAATGGGGGTCCACGCAGGAACGGAGGAAACATGCGGCTGAGACTTGCCACCTGGAACGTGAACTCCATACGGACCAGGATGCCCTCGGTGCTGCGGTGGCTTTCGGAGTCCGGCACCGATGCTCTGCTGATGCAGGAGACCAAGGTCACCGACGACCTCTTCCCCCGCGAGCCCCTGGAGGAGGCTGGCTACGAGGTGGCCGTGCACGGCCAGAAGCGCTACAACGGAGTGGCCATCGCCTCCCGGTTGCCCCTGGAGGAGGTGCGGACGGGACTGCCTTCGGGCTACCTGCCCGACCAGGCGCGGGCCATCTCCGCCACGGTCGCCGGCGTCAGGCTGCACAACGTGTACGTACCCAACGGCGGCACCCCGGAGAGCCCCCGGTTCGCCGAGAAGCTGGCCTTTCTGGAGGAGCTTGCGAGGGTGTCGGCGGAATGGGACCACTCCCGGGGCTGTATCATCGGCGGCGACTTCAACGTGGCGCCCGGCCCGGACGACGTCTTCGACCCGGTGGAGATGGAGGGCAGGGTCTGCTACCACCCCGAGGAGAGGAGCAGGCTGGCGGGAATAATCGCCACCGGACTGGTGGACCTGTACAGGAGCCTGGCCCCGGAGGGCAAGGCCTACACCTGGTGGGACTACCGGGCGGCGGCATTTCGGCGCGACCGGGGCATGCGACTGGACCTGCTGCTGGCCACCCCGGGTCCGGCGGGCGCGCTGAGGGGCTGTGAGATACACAGGGATGTCCGGTCCTGGGAACGGCCCTCGGACCACGTCCCGGTAACCGCCGACATGGAACTGGATATCGAAGGGAGCGAGACATGAGGTTCACCGCTGCTGTTCTGCTGGCGGCTCTGGCCTGCCTGGCGCAGACGGCCCGGGAGGCGGCGCCGGTGGAGGTACACGAATGGGGAGTTCTGGTATACGGCGAAGACGACGACATGGGAATGCTCCTGGGTCTGCCCGGCGCCGAGACACCGCCCGCGGTGCGGGCTCCCGTGGTCTACTTCCACGGCCCGGAGTTCTCGGGAACCTTCACCGTGGGGCTTCCTACGGGGGACTTCACGGTCACGATCCCCGAGCCGGACCGGCAGGAGTGTGACACCGCCGTCTGGTCTCTCGAGGGGAGCTGGGCGGCGGAGAGGGAGGCGCCCGAACGGGCCGCCTCCTTCCTGCGGGACGCCCCCTCCGGCGGCAGCGCCCACTGGTCCGACGTGGAGTCGATGATGCTGTCCACGGAATCCGGAGGGCTCTCCCGATACCTCTACTACGAGTGCACACTGGACCCGGAGCTGCTGCAGCCTGCGGCGTGGACGGCCCCGGTGCAGTACGACGGCCGGGAGCTGCTGCTTCCCCCCAGGCTCTCGATTCCGGAGGCTCCCGGAAATCCCGACCTCCTTATCGTGACCCAGTCCGGCGACGGCCCGGTGATGTGGCGCGGCGGAGGCTGGGAGCTGGCCGACAGCGGCCTGGGCGGCCTGGACTGGATGCCCTACGCCCGCACCGAGGCCATGAACGTGCTCATGGACTGGGGCGTCGAGCTGCTGGAGATTGACGAGATGCAGGCCCTGTGGAACACCTGGGAGCCCTGGGCCGTCCGACGCGACGACCCCGAGCAGTACGTGATCTTCAGCCGGCTGCGGCCGGAGAAGGTGGAGACCCTGTCCCGCATATCGCTGCAGACCGAACGGGGCCGGCCGGTGGAGTACTCCAGGTTCTTCCTGGGCGGGCTGGTGGTCTCGGGAGACGTCCCCGTCCGGCACATATCGCCGGACGAGGGGGATGACCTCCGCTAGGACCCCTCTTCGGGGAGGAGCAGGTCGTCCAGCTCCTCCCGGGGGATCTCCAGGGCCGAGGAGGCCGCGTCCCGGTCCCCCTTGCAGCGCTGCAGGGTCAGTCTGGCGTGGTCGCGCATCACCTCTTCCATGGTCCTGTAGACCGTGCCCACGGCGTCGGGGTCTATGCGGCTGCGAACGTAGGAGGACAGCGCGTCCAGCGTGATCCGGTCGCTCTCCTCGTTCACCACCGCCATGGCGATGATGTTGCGCAGCTCCTGCATGTTGTCCGGGAAGGGGTAGCCCTTCAGAAGCTCGAGGAAGTTGTCATCGAAGCCCTCTATGCGCCTTCCCGTCCTGCGGACCTCCTGCTTTAGGAAGTGCTTTGCCAGGAGGGGAATATCCCCCGGCCGCTCCCGCAGCGGAGGTATCCGGACCGGGTTGACCATGAGGTGGAACAGCAGGTCCTGCGAGAAGCTCTCCCGGTAATCAGGCAGCGTCAGGTCCTTGGTCGAAGAGACTATGAAGCGCACGTCGGCCCTGCGAATGCGGGCGGAGCTCTCGCGGTAGTACTCGTCGGTCTGAATCACCCGCTTCAGACGCACCTGCACCGGTATGGACAGCGCCTCTATCTTGTCGATGAACAGGGTGCCCCCCTCGGCCTCCTCCAGAACCCCGGGCGCAGCCTGCTTCTCGCCGCCGTAGGCCCGGGCCTGGCCGAAGAGGAAGGCCGGAACCTCGTCGGGGAGGTGGCTGTCTGCCTCCACGGCGATGAAGGGCCCGTCCGAGCGGGGGCTGGCCCCGTGAATGGAGCGGGCCAGCGCCTCCTTGCCGGTACCCGGCTCTCCCCAGATGAAGATGGAGAGGTCGCTCTCGGCCATCTTCTCGGCCTGGTGCAGCACACGGATCATCTTGGAGTCCCGGGTGGGAAAGCCCTCGAAGGCGGCCTCGTTGTCCAGGCTCTCCCGGGAGAGGTCTTTGGGAAGCTGCTCGATGCTCTGGTGAAGGGCGTCGTGCTCCACGGCGTTCTCGATCACCTCCAGGAGTTTGTCGTCGTCCACCGGTTTCACCAGGTAGTCGAAGGCGTCCAGCTTCATGGCCTTCACCGCCAGGTCCACGTCGCTGACGCCGGTGAGGATGATCACCGGCATGTCATCGTCCCGGGCCCGCATTCTGCGGAGGATCTCCATGCCGCTGATGTTGGGCATGTCCATGTCCAGCAACATCAGGTCGAAGTCGTTCTCCTTCAGGAGGCCCTCCACGTTCCGGCTGTCGTTCTCCACCGTGACGTCGAAGACCTCCGTCTGCATGAGGAAGACCATGAAGTAGTTGGTCACCGCCACGTCGTCGTCGACTATCAGGATACGCTTCATGCCCCCTCCGCCTCGGTCTCGCATACCTCGCCGGCCGGAATCCTGATGGTGAAGGTGGTGCCCTCTCCCTCCTCGCTGGCCACGGAGATGTTCCCCCCGTGCTCCTCCACTATCCGGTAGGCGATGGCCAGGCCCAGGCCGGTGCCGCCCCTGGCCCGCTTGGTGGTGAAGAAGGGGTCGAATATCTGCTTGCGGGTCTTCTCGCCCATCCCCTTCCCGTTGTCGGCTATCTCTATCACCACATCGTCGTCCTCGTGGCGGGAGCTCACCTGTATCAGTCCCTTTCGGCCGTCGGGAATGGCCTGGCCGGCGTTCACTATCAGGTTCACCAGAACCTGCTCCATCTTCTGGCTGTTGCCGGTGAAGGTGGGCAGGTCGGAGGAGAGGTCCAGCTCGATCTCGGCGTGCTTGTGCACCTCCTTGTGCACCAGCCTGGTGGTGGACTCTATCAGCGTGTTCACATCCACGCAGTCCACCAGAAGCCCCTCGTCCTTCCGGGCGAATCCCCGCAGGCCCTCCACGATGCTCTTGATCCGCTCGGAGCCGTGGGCCATGTCGTCCACCAGCGTCATCACGTGCTCGCGAAAGAAGTCGTACTTGAGCCTGGCAATCTTCAGGTCCGAGTGCTCCTCGTACCACCTGTCCAGTATGGGAATGATGTCCTCCAGCGCCTGCTTGAGGATCTTGATATTGCCGCGGATGAACTGGTTGGGGTTGTTTATCTCGTGTCCGATCCCGGAGACCAGCTGCCCCAGGGAGGCCAGCTTGTCCGCCTGCTGTATCTGCTGCTCGTAAGTCTTCTCCAGGGTCACGTCCCGGTAGAACTCCAGTATGCCGTCCACCTCGTGGTCCTTGTTGTATACCGGCAGGGCGTGGACCTCCAGGTAGCGGTCACCGTGCTTCATGGTCAGGGTCACCGGGGTCTTGTCCTTCATGATCTTCACCAGGCGGCAGTCCTCGCACTTGGTCTCCCGGTCGAAGATGCTGCGGTAGCAGTAGCTTCCGGCGGGAATGTCCTCGCGGTTGGTCATCACCACCTTGCGGTTGCGGTCGATGAGGACCACGTCGTCGGGCACCGCCTGGAAGACGGTCTCCAGGCGGGTCCGGGCCTCCTCCCAGCCCCGGTTGACGCGTTCCAGGTAGCTGTCCACGATGCCCAGCTTGTCCTGCTGCTCGCGGAGCTCGATCTCCCGCTGATCTATCTCCCGCTTCAGCTCCCGAAGCTGCCGGTCGTACTCCTCCTGCTCCTCCTCGCGGAGGGCCATCCGCTCCCGCAGTTCCTTTCGCTCCAGGGCCAGGCTCAGCGTGCGGCCGATCTCGTTCAGCATCCGCTGCTCCTCGTGCAGCAGCTGATGCTTGTCGTTGAGGTAGCCCACGCGGATCTCGCCGCTCTCCCTGCCCCCCACCACCAGCTTTGTGGACAGGTAGCGGTCGGTGGCCGGCTTCTGGCCGTACTCGATGCCCTGGTACTGGGAGTAGACGACCACCTCCTCGGGGTAGAGCATGCCCTGCGCGAGGTAGCGGGGCAGCTTCTCGAAGAACTCCCGGATTGAGGCCGACACCTCTATCCATTCCGCCACCTCGTAGAGGCAGGAGAGCTCCTTGATCCGCTCCTCCTTCTCCCACTCGCTCCCCGAGCCGAGGGGATGGAGCTTGTTGCCGAAGAACAGGAACACCGGTCCCCGCTTGGGCTCGGCGTAGCTGGCCTTGAGGGGAATGCTGCGGTCCGGGTCGTCCCTGGTTGTCAGGCCGCCGACTCCCCGGTTGCCGCTGCGGGCCTGGGCCATGGCCTCCCGGAAGGTGGCCGCGGAGCCCTGGGTGAGGATGTCCTCCAGCCTCTTGCCCTCCAGGTCGCCGTTCTGCTCCGGCAGATCCTCGGCCAGAGACCGGCTGACGTGGATAACCGCGCCGTCCTCCCCGGTGACCAGCAGGTAGTCGAAGTTGACCTCCAGCAGAGCGTAGAGGTCCTCGAGCTTCAGCATCGGTCCCCCCTTCAGGGCCGGTGGCTTCCTTGCGGGCCTCAGCAGGGAAAGCTGGCCAGAGACGGCGGCGATGTCCAGAGGTACCTCAGCCCCGCCGGGTTGTCCATCCCTCCATCCAGAGATATCTTTTTCTGGAGGAAGCCCCCAGCCGCGGCACGCCCAAGGCCCGAAACGAGGAGGGATCAATGGTCGGTAGTTCGTCTGCCCGCGCCGCCGTATGGAAGGTGCGATGGCTCCCCATGCTGCTCCTTATGCTTCCCGGGGCGGGGCTGATCGTGGCATCCTTCTTCGTAGAGGTCGAAGCCATGGAAGAGGGCGAACTCCACCCCCTTCTCTTCCTGGGCATGCTCTTCCTGGCAATCATCATCGGCCTCATGGCGGTATTCGCCCTGAGGGGCCGGGCCACCATACGTCTGATCAGGAACGGGGTTCCGGCCGAGGTGGAGGTGCTGGACATCGAGGAGACCGGGACGCGGGTCAACGACATGCCGGTGGTGAGTCTCCGGCTGCTGTTCACCGACGGCAGCGGGCATGCCCGGGAGGTGGAGCACAGGCAGATGCTCAGCCGGCTCATGCTCATAAAGATAGAACGTGGGGACACGCTGCATGTCCGGGTGCATCCGAAGAGGCCCGAAAAGTTTGCCCTCCTCTTCGGTGCCGGGCCCGGGGAACCGGAAGGAGGGCGAGGATGACCGAGGCAAAGGGCGGAAGCATCAGCCTGTGGTCGGTGGACGTGCGCTGGATGCTCCTCTTCATGCTGCCCGGCGTCGGCCTGATCGTGGCGTCCTTCCTAGTCCCCGAGGACGCGCTGACCGACGACGGCCATCCCCTGGACACGTTCCTGCTGCTCATGGGCGGCTTCTTCGTGGTGGTGGACCTGGCGGTGATCGGCTTTGTCAAGCTGCGCAACAGGGCGAAGATGGACTTCGCCCGCAACGCACTTTCCGGCACCGCAGAGGTGCTGGAGATGTCGGAGACCGGCACTCGGGTCAACGACATGCCGATGGTGCGCTTCCGGCTGCGGGTCAACGACGGCTACCGGCCGGTCCGGGAGGTGGTGCACAAGCAGGTGATGTCCTACCTGACGCTGCGCGACATACACGCAGGCGACACGCTGAACGTAAAGGTGCACAAGGAGAAGCCCGGGAAGCTGATCATCCTCACCTGAACTCCGCCTGGGAACCGGGCCCAGCCGGACGTTTGCAATTCCATACCGATCGAATATGAAGCAATCGAGGCAGAAAAGAGCAGGGAAGGGGAGTCCAATGGGAAGGGAAGTCCAATGGGAAGGGAAGTCCAATGGGAAGGGCACTTGTCCTGACGGTGGTTCTGGCCCTGGCGGGAGCCGCTGCGGCGCAGGAGTGGCAGGAGATCAACGTTGACGATTTCACCCTGAGATGGGCCACCCAGACCGGAGACAGCCTGGCGGTGGAGCTCACGGGACCCACCACGGGATGGGTGGCCGTGGGCTTCGACCCCGAGCAGATGATGCAGGGGGCCAACCTGATCATCGGCTACGTGGAGTCGGGAACGCCCAGCCTCAGGGACGACTACGGAGTGGCGCCCACCTCCCACGCCCCGGATACGGCCCTGGGCGGAACGGATGACGTCACGATCAACGGCGGCGATCAGACCGGCGGGGAGACCACCATCGAGTTCAGCATACCGCTTGACTCCGGCGACTCCTACGACAAACCCCTGTCACCCGGAAACACCTATCCGGTCATTCTGGCCCGGGGCCCCGACGGAGCCGACGACTTCACCACCTATCACGAGTTCGTTACGGCCGCGGAGATCGAGATCTGGGCCCTGGACTTCGCAAGTGAGAGCTGGGGAGGTCTGAAGGCGCTGCCCTGAGGCCCCTAGATCAGCCTCCTGATCCGGAAGTTCAACCGCGGGTCGCTGTCGGTCACACCTGCCATGGTGCCCCGCAGGCGCATGCCGGTGGAGTTACCCAGACCGAACATGAACTGATGGCCCCAGGTCCGTACGGTTATTCCGAACGCGAAAGCGGCGTTCTCCGCCGTCTTCTCCCCGTCCCCCACCACCGGCATGAACTCGCCCCAGAGGCTATAGGCGTCGCTCAGCAGCAGGTCTCCGCCCAGCGCCAGCCCGGGTATCTCCGTGCGGGTGTCGTACCCTCCGGAGACCACCGGCCGAAGTCGCCACAGCCTCTGGAGGGGCTCCACGGAGCCCTCCAGCATGCCGCCGGACTCCCGCTCGTCAGCGGAGACCTCCTGTGAGTAGAAGCCCGCCTGCGCCCGCAGGCCAAGGCCGGCGGCGACGCAGCTCCATCCCGCCGAGGCGCCCCAGATGCTCCCGTAGCGGACGTACGAAACCCCCAGGTCCAGGTGCGAGGGCAGCATCATCCTGGCGCCCAGCCGGACGTTGGCGCCGATGTCGGCACCGAAGAAGTCCTCGAAAGGGTCCTCGAAGGCGTCCCCCAGGAACCTGTGGTCGACGCTTACCTCTATGTCGCCCTGCTCCAGCCCCAGCAGAGGGGTCTCGACGTCCATCATCCCGTTCTCGGGGTAGATATCTTCGCCTGCCGCCGCGGCGGCCATCGCAAGCACGGCGAAGGCCACCACCATCCGGAGCCCGTTCATATCTCCTCCCATTCCCCCGTCTAGATCTCTATGCTGACCGAGGTGGCGACCTGGTGAGGCGAGACGAAATCGTCCGCGCCGTCGGCCCCGCTGGCCAGTATGACCGTGTACGTCTGTCCCTCCACCAATGGCTTGTCGTACTCGTCTCCGGAGGAAAGGGGAATGGTGAACTCCAGGGTGGTCTCCCCCGAGGCCTCGCCTCCGCCGTCCAGCGTGAGGTCGGAGGTGCCTCCCAGCAGGGTGTCGGATGCGTGGGAGAAGCTTCCGGTACCCCAGTCGTCACGGATCTCCACCGCGCCGCCCTCCACGTATCCCAGCAGGAAGTTGGCTCCGCTCATCTGCTGGTCCGGATCGAACCCGACACCCACCCATCCGGTGGTTCCGCCGGAGAGCACCACTTCCAGGCTGTCGCCCATGTCTCGCCATTCCAGGGTTATCCCCTGTGAGGTTACCTGCTGCCAGCCCTCCTCTCCCTGCTCCGGGCCCGTGCTGTCGTCGCCGCACCCCGCCAGCAGCGCCATCGCCGCCGTGAGCAGGGCAATGAAGCACTTCATATTGGACCTCCTCTTCCCATCTGCGCAATGCTCTCGGGCTCACTTCCGCTGCGGGGCTCCCGTTTGAGGGCCTCGCGCCCGTCCACCGTCTACAGCCTGGTCAGCCGCAGCGCCGCGCTAGCGCCGGAATCTTCGCGAATTAGGACCATGTAGACGCCTGCGGGCACCCGATCGCCTTCACTGGACCGGCCGGACCAGCTCAGGCTGCCCTCGAACGGCGCGCTGTAGACCGTACGGCCCGACAGGTCGTAGACCTCCAGGACCGCCCCGCTGAGATCCCCGCTGCCGCTGAAGGTAACGCTTGCCTCGAAGGGGTTGGGCCACGCCCACAGTGAGAACTCCCGCAGTGGCTCATCCACCTGCCCGGCAACCCCCGTCGGAGGCAGGGAAAGCTGGTAGATCATTCCGTCCAGGGGGTTGCTGGCCCACAGGTAGTCGGTCCCCTCCAGCGGGCCGAAGGCCATTCCGCGGCAGCCGTCCAGCACGTCGCTGGCGTAGGTGAGCACGCCGCTGGGGTTGTAGGCCCGAATCGGGGAATCGGAATGATCCGTGGCAGCCCACAGGTCGCCCACAGTCGGTCTGTAGTTGGGATCGCCCTGCCTGGCTATGTCGAATGTGCCCAGGTCCACGGGGAGCGTGCCTCCCTCCGACGGGTCCTCGTTGCCGCTCATGGGAAGGGGGCTCTCGTAGTAGATCTTGTTGTCGCTGGTTCCGAGGAAGTACACCGTGGTCGAGCTTCCTGCCGCACCACCCACCGGGTAGTAGGTGCCGCCGCCTCAACCGGGGCAGTACAGGGTGGCGTATCCCTGGGCGCCTCCTGACAGGTCGTACATGTAGACGTCGCTGGAGCCCACGGTCAGGTACAGCAGGTCTCCCGCGTACCCCATTCCGTTGACCCCGCTCTCGGAAACCCCGAACGAATCCAGCACGCTTCCGTCGGCCGGATCCATCCTGTACACAGTCTTGGACGCCGACGAGACCGCGTACAGGTCGCCCTCGGCGAACGCCAGCCCCGTGATGCCCGTATCCGGACAGTCGAAGGAGCCGACAACTTCCAGGTCCGCCACGGCCGTGGCCGCGGCGATTGCCATAAGCAGCGCGCAGAACCTCATGCCCCCCCCCCATCGTGTTCCAAAAACAGCTACGGATCATACACTTGGCCATTTCAGACCCGATGTCCAGGGAATGGTCTGCTGAACGCGCCCGCCTCAGGTGGCTCCGGCCTTCCGCAATCCCGCCAACGATGCGGGAACGGTCTTGGAGATGCAGTGGGGGCCGCTTTGGGTTAGGATGATGGTCCTGCTGTCGATGGGAACCGGCTTCAGGCCCAGGGAGGCCAGCAGATCACCCACCCGCCCGTCCTCGGGCCTGCCGTAGGCGGGGTACAGTGCCCGGCCGTTGACGAGAACGCCGTTGGCGTAGTTGGGCATTGTGTTCACATCCCCCTTCCGGATTCGCTCCAGGCCGGGCAGCCGCAGCACCCTGTGGCCGTGCTCCCGTATCACCCGCACGGACTGGTCCACCGACTCCGCCTGCTGGGTGCCCTCGGGGTACTCCGAGACCAGCCATGTGCCCGGGAGCACGGGCCAGAGGAACATGTCCAGGTCGCGGGTGATGTCGCCGGCCAGCGGCGGCACGCTTCGGACCTCCATGTCGTCGAGGGTGTGCCGGAGGAAATCCAGCGCGCCCTCCAGGCCCTCTCCCCCCGCCACCAGGCAGAGGTCCTCGTTCACCGCCAGCTTGGCGGTGTTGAAGGAGCTGTCCATACTCAGCGGCTCGACGCCCAGGGAGTCCAGGAACCTGCCCGCGAAATCCAGCACCTCGTCACGCAGGTCCAGGCTGTCCACGGGGAAGACCAGTCCCCAGGGCCGGCCCCTGCCGTCCCGGCACAGAACCGGCATGTACTCCGCCAATATCCCCCGTCCCGGCGAGTCCGGATTGAGCATCACGGCCTCCGGGTCCACGCCGGCCTGCCGAAGCTCGCCCTCCAGGAAGAGCCGGTCCGAGTCCGAGGCGAAGATCTCCACCTCCACCAGGTCCAGGGCCGCCTTCGCCATGGCGGCGATGGCCCTGCCGTAGCGGAAGCGACTGTTGAAGAACTCCTCCACGAAGCTCAGGCAGAGCCTGTCCACCGGCTCGTACTCGGAAACCACTTTCATGCCGAACCCCTCCCGCCGACAGCGGAGCCGGCCTCCTCCGGGGAGTAGAACAGCCTGCAGCCGCAGCAGCCGTCCCGGTCCACCTCGTCCAGCCACTCCGGACAGGGGCAGATCCTGTCGCCCCCCCTTACGGCGGGCCTGTTCTCCTGCTTGCAGGGCCAGACCCACTCCCCCACCAGATCGCGGTTCTCCGCCATCAGGCCGGCCACCTTCTCCAGCCTTGCCCCGTCCGGGTTGAGGACCAGGCCGTTCTCCCCGGCCAGCCGCTTCAGACTCTCGATGTTCCTGCCGTAGGTCTCGGTCACAGTCCCGCCTCCATTTTGCCCGATATCGTCCATCACTCCGTCCGCCAATATACAAACGGAGCGGGTTGGGCTGGTTTGACCGCCTGCGCAGGCATGGCGTATGGTCGGATCGAATCGCAGACCAGCGGAGGGAGCGGGATTTGGAGTACTTCTAGGACCGAAACGGCAGGTACGTGGGAACTGTAGAGCAGAAGGGCTCGAGCGTGCTGAAGCTCCTTCTGGCGCTGATACCGGTAGTGGCCATCGTGGTTATTTACCTCAACACCGGCGACCAGGGCGGCAGCGGACTCCCGCTTCCAGTGGTTGGCGGAATCGTGGTTCTGTTCCTGCTGATATTCGCGATGGCGCACTTCATGCGCCGGGCGGGACACGGCCCCGGGGTGGTGGTGGTGGACAGGACGAAGGGCACCGTGAGCTGGAGGGCCTCCAGCCGCTACAGCAGCCGCCATACCCTCCCCCTGGGAGAGCTCAGGGAGCTGGTCATCGTCAAGAAGGGGGCCGGCTCCGCCGGTTCGGCTCCGGCGGTAGAGGTCCTCTATCTGGTAACGCAGGACGGTAAGGGGCATCAGGCCCTGTACAGCCGGGAGCCGGGCGTCATGAGGAAGTTCGCAGAGGAGCTCTCCGGCCTTACGTCTCTGTCGATCAGGGAGAAGATGGCCTAGTCGCCACGGCCTCCTTTCGATGGGGCCGGGGCCGACGCCTCAGCTGACTACCCGGTCCCACTCCACGGCTATGTTGTCGCGATCCCCGGGCGAGACCCGCACCGACACGTCCATGCCTGGAAGGACCGAGTTCAGCTTGTCGTCCGGCACCAGCGCCCGGTGGTTCACTATCCACGGGCCGCCACCCTCCCGGACCTCGACCTCCGTCTCCAGACAGGTGTGCGGCTCACCCCCGAACAGCACGTGCTCTGCGCCCTTCTCGCCGACGGATACGATCCGCCCTCCGGCCCTGCGACCGTGCCTCAGTATCCCCCGATAACTGCTGGAATCGAAGATCATGGGCCACAGGATGAAGGGGCTGACAACGAAGTAGAAGAGCAATGTATGGCCGATCAGGACGTACTTCACCGCCTCGTATGTCGCGGTAGAGCAGGACGGACCCGGGGTACTCGTACTCCGTTATCGCCAGGTCGACCCGGCCGTCTCCGTCCGCGTCGAGGGCGGCCAGCGCGGTGCCCCTGAAGAGGTCCCGGGCAACGGAGTGTTCCTCGAAAGCCTGCTCAAGCTTGAGGAGGGTCGGGGACTCCCAGTGAACGGCGTTCTCCGACAGGAAACGGTTGCAGTACTGCAGCTCGTATACGGGCCCGGTCAGCTTCGGGCCCCCGCTCCAGTCGTGCTGCGCGGATGAGAAGGCCATGGCGGCGCTCGAAAGCAGAACGATGGCCGCGCTCCGCATCTTCTCTCCAATCCAACCGGGAGAGACCAACTTACCCATGCGTATATGCCCGTTTACGGATGACCCGTAAACAACAACCTCGCAGCATGATACATGCCGGACACCGCCGCAGGGCCTGCGGCGGCACAGACCGAGAATTGCGAAGCAGGGCCGGTTGTAATATCTAGTGCTAAGGCATCAGCAACTCCATGGAGGAAAACATGAACGGCAAGTCGTCCGCCCCGAACGACAGCACGCTTCGGAAGGCATACGACTCCCAGAAGGCCCATCTGGACCATCTCTTCGCCAGCCTGCGCGAGGCCGTGGTGCTGGTGGACAACCGCGGCACCGTAAGGGAGGTGAACCCGGAGTTCGAGAGGCTCTTCGGCTACTCCAGGGAGGAGGCGCTGGACAACAACATCGACGACCTGGTGGCCCCCGACGGCATGGAGGAAGAGGCCAGGGACGTCACCACCAGCGTGGTCGAGGGCCGGCAGCAGCTGCTGGAGACAAAGAGAAGGCGCCGCGACGGCAGCCTGGTCGATGTCTCGGTGCTTGCCTCGCCCATCTCCGTGGGCGGCGACATCGTGGGCTTTTACGGCATATACCGTGACATCTCCGAACGAAAGCGCGCCGAGGCGCGGCTCCGGCGGGAGAAGGCCCATCTCGATCGGCTTTTCCAGAGCCTTCTGGAAGCCATAGTGCTGGTGGACAACGAGGGAACGGTGAAGGAGGTGAACCCGGAGTTCGAGAGGCTCTTCGGCTACTCCAGGGAGGAGGCGCTGGACAGCAACATCGACGACCTCGTGGCCCCCGAGGGCATGGAAGAGGAGGCCCGGGGGGTTACCTCAACCGTCATGGATGGCCGCGAGACCCTCCTGGAGACCAAGAGGCGGCGCAGCGACGGAAGCCTGGTGGACGTTTCCGTCCTGGCGGCCCCCATTACCTACGACCAGGGCGTAGTGGGTTTCTACGGCATCTACCGCGACATAACCGAGCGGAAGCGCACCACCGAGAGGCTGGCCAGGTCCCGGGAGAGGATAGAGCGGCTGCACGAGATAACCGGCCGGCTGGAGCGGTGCACCGTCGAATCCGAGGCCTACGATATCACGGTCGACTGCGGCTGCGACACGCTCTCCTTCGATGAATGCTCCGTGTACGTGGTCAAGAAGGACCGGCTGGCGCCCTCCTTCTTCTCCAACCCCGACATGGAGGGGCAGATGGAGGAGACGGCTCCGGGCAAGTGCCTTCCCGGCAAGGCCTTCATGCGGCAGGAGACGCTTCTGCCGGGCCCGGAGCAGGCGGAGAAGGCGGACCACTTCAGCATCGACGGCGTCGAATACCGGCCCACTGTGGTCTCACCCATCGGCAGCTTCGGGGTCTTTGTGGCCTGCTCGGCGGAGGACAGGGCTCCCGACGGCGAGCAGGTGAGCCTACTGAAGATGCATCTGGGCCACCTGTCGGAGGCCATAAAGAGGATAAGGCTGCACGAGGAACTGAAGGAGCAGGCGCTGCGCGACCCTCTCACCGGCGTCTTCAACCGCAACTACTTCAACCGTTTCATAGAGATAGAGGTGGAGCGGTCCAGCAGGTACCGCCACGGCATCGGCATAGTGATGGTGGACATCAACGACTTCAAGGATGTCAACGACCGCTTCGGCCACCAGGTGGGCGACAAGGTCCTCTGCGCCATCGCCGGGGGACTGCAAGACTCGGTGCGCACCAGCGACAGCATCATCCGTTACGGCGGCGACGAGTTCATGGTGATTCTCCCGGAGTCCAACGGCCAGATGGACGCGGTTGTAGAAAGGGTGCGCCAGGGGGTCGTCGGCAGCAACGAGATATCTGCCATCGTCGACGAGACAATTACGGTTGCGGTGGGAACCGCCCTCTGGAGGCCGGGTGAGGCCAGGTCCATCGACGAGGTGATCGCCGAGGCAGACAGGGAGATGTACGAGGACAAGCAGAGGCACCACGCATCGCGATAGCCGTCTAGCCCCTCTCCCAGTGGTCGGGCAGAGGAACGTCCTCCTTCGGGCAGCCCCTGGCCAGAAGCGTGTCCCGCAGGTCCACGGTTACCTCTGAGTCGTACCGGCCGGCACCTATGTCGCCTATCGTCTCCGCGGAGGCGCGGTAGCAGTCCGCGGCATCCTCCAGCCGGCCCATCT
Organism: uncultured bacterium; assembly: GCA_964553045.1. Taxonomy (GTDB): domain Bacteria; phylum Fermentibacterota; class Fermentibacteria; order Fermentibacterales; family JCC-6; genus JAWLEP01. Next base: position 92,980 of record CAZKJG010000007.1, read on the forward strand.
TGCAGTAGAGCAGCCCCAGGTTGCTGCTGCACTCGGCCGTGGCCTTTCTCTCCCCCACCTCTCTCAGTACGGCCATGCCCTCATCGAAGAGGTCCAGCGCCTCTTCGAATCGGCCCAGATCCCTGCAGGCAGACGCCACGCTGCTGAGGGAGTAGCCCTCCACGCGCCTGTTTCCGATTTCGCGGGCTATCTCCAGGGCCTTCGAGTAGCACTCCAGGGCGGCCTCCTTCTCCTGCTTCTGGGACCTGGCAGATCCGATGTTGATAAGGGAGATCGCCTCGGCACTGCGGTCGCCGGCCTCCCTTTCGATGTCCAGGGCCTGCTCGAAACACTCCAGGGCCTCGTCCAGCCGACCCATCTCCCGGTGTATTATCCCCAGGTTGATCAGGGCGGTTGCCTCACCCCGGGCGTATCCGATGGTCCTGAAGATCCCCAGGGCCCTGTCGTAGGAACTCTTCGCCTCTTCCATCCGGTCCTGGTTGCTCTGCATTATTCCCGTGTTGACCAGGGTAGTGGCCAGGTGCTTGCGGTTGCCCACCCTGCGGAATAGCTTCATGGCGCTGTCGTAGCACTTCATTGCCCTGCCCACATGTCCCAGCCTGTGATGCAGAACACCCATGTTGACCAGCACGTTTCCCCGGCCCCTGACCATTCCGGCCCCGCGGAATATCTCCAGGGCCCTCTCCATGCGCTCCAGCGCCATGTCGCTGCGCCCGGCCCGGGAATCGAGCCCCGCCAGGCCCATGCTGCCGTGCGCCTCGTAGGCGGGCTCTTCCGTCTCCCGGCCGACTCTCTCGGCCTCGCCGAACATGCCCTCGGCCTCCTCCGGCCGGCCGACCATCTCGCAGAAGTTCCCCAGGATCACGTAGATCTCGCCATGGCTGTCCTCCAGGCCGTACTCCCGCACCAGCTCCAGGGCCGCGTAGAGATTCCGCTCCTGGCCCTCCCTCCGGCCCAGGAGACCCAGCGTTTCTCCCCTCGCGATGCGGATGCCGGCTTCCATGTCCGCCCGCTCCCGGCCTTCCGGCTCCCTTCCGGCCCATTCCAGGAGCCTGTCGGACATCTCCAGGACGCGCTGGTTCTCGTAGGCATCGGCGGCGGCCTCCAGGGCCCGGATGCCCCATTTGAGCGCCCGCGAGGTCTCTCCCGCTATCGCCCAGTGGTGCATCAGCATGCCGGGGGCCAGCTCGTCATCCTCGGGGTAGTACTCCTCCATGGACTCGGCGGCGGCCCTGTGCAGCGTCTGCAGATTCGACTCCAGCATGCTCTCGTAGGCGCTGCTGCAGAGGAGCTTGCTTTCGAACATGTACCTCCCGCCAAAGGCGGTCTGCTCGCATCTGATCAGCCCCAGACCCTCCAGCTCATCCAGTATTCGGGTCTCCGGGTCGCGGCCGAACACCCGCCTTGCGAAGCACCTGTACAGACCCAGAGGGAACTCCGCACCCAGGACCGACGCCGTCTGCAACACGTTCCTCCAGTCCGCGGGCAGCCTGTCCAGGCGAACCTGCAGCAGGTTTCTGAGGCCGTCGGGAATGCGGATACCCTCGGCGGCTCCCCGCATCGACCAGGTCCCACCCTCCACGCGAAGCAGGCCTTCCTCGACAAGGTCGAGCACCAGCTCCTCCATGAACAGCGGGTTGCCCCTGGCCGAGGCCAGCAACCTCTTTCGCACGTCCTCCGCCACAGCCTCCGCGGGCCCTATGCTAGCCAGTATCTTCTCCAGCAGCTCGGCGGAGGATTCCCTGTCCAGCGGCTCCAGGGCGATCTCCTCCAGATGGGCGTAGCCGGGGAGCACACCGAACTCCACGCTGCTGCCGTCCTCCCGCTGGGACCTGTAGATGAGGATGAAGACGATGGGTGTCTTCAGGTCGCAGTTGCCGATGATGAACTCCAGCATCCTGCGGCTGGCCCCGTCTATACGGTGCAGATCATCCAGCACCAGTACCAGTCTCCTCCCCCTCGCCAGCGCGGCGAACAGGTTCCGAACGGCCACCCGCTGCTCCACGGCGCGGGCCTCCCTGCCAGGGGCTTCCCATGCCCCTCCCGGATCCATGCCCAAGAGGTCTGCGAGGAAGGGGGCCGAATCCGGCAGCTCGCCGCCGGGGTCGATCTCCGACAGCCTTCGGCGAAGCTCTTCGAGGTCGATCGAGCTGTCCCGCTCGATGCCCAGCCTGCCGCGGATGAGCGAGGTCCATATCCAGTTCGGAGGCTGCGCGTACGACAGCGTCCTTCCCTCCAGGGCCTCCACGTCGTCGCACCCCTCGCAGCAACGCTTCCGGAACTCGTGCGCAAGGCGCGACTTGCCTATCCCGGCCTCTCCCCTGATTCCTACTACGTAGTGCCTGGCTCCTCCCCGTCTGTTCCGGGAGACCTTTCGTTCCGTCTGCCGGTGGAGTAGCCGCTCGAGCCTGGCCAGCTCCGCCTCCCTGCCCACCATGGGCACACGCACCCTCAGGAGCCGCCCCTCCACCGGCACGATCGCGTAATCGGCCAGGCGCATGCAGTCATCAACGCCCTCGCATTCCGCCTTCTCGAATTGCCATCTGTCGCGGCAGATGCGCCACAGTTCGGAAGTGACCAGCAGCTCGTTGCGCGGAGGCCCCGCCGCCAGCATGTCGGCTTCCCGCAGGGGCGGCCCGGCCGGATCGGGTCCCTCCGAGCCGCTCTGAGCCACCTCCAGGTCACCGCTGGCGGCTCCCATGGTGAAATCCAGCACCAGCCCCCGCGCCTTCAGGACGCGGTTCATCTCGCCGATGCCGTTGAACAGCCGCACGGCGCCGCTCACCGCCCGGTGAGCGTGATCCTCCAGGGCCCGCTCCAGGCCGAAGACGCTCCTGTACCTGTAGTCATCGGATGTCTCCAGGTGTCCACCGAAGGCCTCCACCACCCGGCGGACCATGGCCCCCAGGGTCTCTGCGATGCGCTTGCCCGCCAGGGGATGCGAGCCCAGGCCCGCCGTCTCCGGCGGAACCACGTGCAGCGACAGGACCGTGGCACGTCTGCGCTCGCCCGGCTCCAGCCGCAGGGCCCGGCCCTCCTCGAACTCTATCGACGAGGCCAGACGGCCGATGTCCTCCTCCAGCAGGTGGGAGAGGTTGGACATGTCCGCCGAAACAGCCTGCATCGGGGCCCGGAAGGTGTCCAGCATCCCGGGCAGGTGCCTTTTCAGGCCTCCCCGGGAGGCGTCACAGCGCTGGTGCGTAGAGGTGTAGTACTGCATCCACTTGGAGAGCTCAACCGGCTGCACTACGACGGAGACCAGGTCCAGCCCGCGGCTGACGGCCCTCTCCAGCTCGCGGCGCACCTGCGGGGATTCGTTGGAAGCCTCGGAGACCACCAGAACCATGCCCGACGCGGTGTCTATGCCGTCGATGACGGCCTCCACCCAGTCGGCGCCCGGGGGTATGTCGCGGGGGGCTATCCAGCACTGGACTCCGTTGTTCTCCAGGAAGGCCGTGATCTGCTCGGCCACCTCGCCGTCGACGCTGGAATGGCTGACGAAGACCCTGTGCGGCAAGGCGCAACCTTCCCTCCATGAGCGAGCCGGACTCTGCAGGTATTCTACGGGAAAACGAACCGCTCAGGTAGCGCCGCCGCTACTCCAGAAGCACGAACCGCTCGGTAAGGGCAAGCCCGCCGGAGGTGATCCTGGCGGTGTACACGCCCGAGGGCAGCCTGTTGAGCGTGAGAGTCCCGATACCTTCAGCGGCGTCTGCCGGCCCGCGGTACACGCACCTGCCGGCCAGGTCGAACACCCTCAGCCTTCCGGCGGCCCCTCCCGGCAGCCGCCAGCGCAGAACGGCCGCACCCCTGGCGGGGCTGGAGGCGCACCGCAGCCATGCTCCACCTGCTGCCTGCCGCGACGAGGCCACCGATTCCTGTGTCCAGGAGATGGTCACGTCGTGCAGGGCCGGGGTGGAGTCGCCGTTCAGGCTGGCCAGCGTAGCCTTGTACTGGACGTAACGGTGGCCGTCGGTGAGGATTCCCGACAGGCTGTCCGGCTGGTGGATGGGGTCCGACCAGGGCCCCAGGTTGGTGGGGTCGCCGTCCTCGGAGCTGCGCACCCGAAAGCTGACGTCGGTACCGGAGGCGCCGGGCTCGGTGGAGGTCCAGTCGATCATTCCCCACTCGGCCTCGACACCGGTGTCCAGCAGCGAGGACTCCAGCCAGCTCTCATCCGGGTAATGCAGAAGGCTCAGCCATCTGGTGCCGTCCAAGTTGGCGCCGGCGATGTCCGGGTAGCCGTCGCCGTCGAAGTCGGAAGAGCAGAAGTTGCCCAGGTAATTGCCGTAGTCCCCCCAGGTTATGTCATGGGAGAGCCATCCGTAGGCCTCTCCGTCGATGTTCTCCAGCCAAACCAGGGCAGGGAAGGAATCGATGGGCAGTCCCATGGCGGCGATGTCCAGGTCGCCGTCCTGGTCGTAGTCCTCGGCTATCACCGTCGAGCGATAGGACTGTGAGGTGTAGTACTGCTGAATCAGGTGATAATCCCAGGTATCGGGGGCGATCTTCTCAACCCAGCTTACCACCCAGGTTCCAGCCAAGTGCACCACGGGTATGTCCAAGTCCCCGTCGCCGTCCATGTCCGCCACGGCAAGCCCCATCGGCTGGTCGATATCCACCACCCAGTGCTCGGTCCATTCCGCCCCGGCTGAGCCCGGGTTGGCGTACCAGTTGACCCAGTTGGGTCGAGGGGTGGCCACCACGTCCGGTGCCAGGTCGCCATCCATGTCGGCCACGGCCATGCCGTCCACCTCGTTTGCGGCCAGGGTAATGAGGTGCTCGTCCCAGCTCTCTCCGATTCCGTCGAGGTTCTCCATCCAGGCTATGTAGTACTCCAGGACATCGTCGTTGAATACCGCAGCCAGATCGGCATCCCCGTCGGAATCGATGTCTGCGATTTTGACCTTGCCGCAGAATCCCGATTTCACCTCGTGTTCGGTCCAGCCGGAGGGGCCGTTCTCGTACCAGAAAAGGCCGGCAAAGGTCCCCAGGGCAACGTCCTGGTCGCCGTCGCCGTCGAGATCCCCGGCGCTGAGTGAGGTGGACGGCAGCTCGGAGACCACGTGCTCCTCCCACTCGAGGCCGGAGTGGCTTCCGTCGCTCTCGAACCAGAGGATGCCGCTCTCGTACTCGTTCATGGTGGTCCCGGCTACGTCGATATCGCCGTCGAGGTCGAAATCACCCGTGCAGACGCTGTTCGCGTCGTACATCCAGCCGATGTTGCTGAAGTTCCAGCCGGACCCGGTGCCGATGTTCTTCAGCCAGAACAGGCCGGACCCCCAGGTCTCAGCAACCACCAGATCGGTCTTGCCGTCGTCGTCTATGTCGGCCCCGTCCATGTCGTAGTAGACGGCTTGATCGTCGGCTACCTCGAAGAGGTCCCACGAAGGGGGCGAGCCACCGTCATTGAGCATGCACCATATGTGGTAATTCCCTCCGCAGTTGATATTTGCGAATACGTCGATATCTCCGTCCCCCTCCACGTCAAATGCGGTGGCGCCCCAGGCACTCTCGTCGCTGGTGCCCGCATAGATGCTGTAAAAGCTCCAGGAGGGAGGGGAGGAGCCATCGTTCTCCATCCAGGAGAGGAGGTATCCATCACCGGCGCTCATCAGAACGTCCAGGTCGCCGTCGCCGTCGCCGTCGATGTCAACGGGATCGGCAGTCACCGGGGCTTCGAGCAGGCCCGAGCATATCGAGCTCCTGGTGAACGTGGGCGAGGAACCCCCGGAGCTGCTCTACAGCGTAACCTCGTCGTGGAACGTGGAGGAGCCCACCAGGTCCAGGTCGCCGTCGCCGTCGATGTCCGCGACCTCCAGGGTCCTGCCCTCCTCGTAGTCGTCGTCTATCAGGTGAAAGCTCCAGCCCGGGGGCGCCCCCCCGGTGTTCTCCCACCATGCAACCTGGTCGCCGAAGTAGGCCGTGGCGGCGATGTCCAGATCACCGTCGGAGTCCAGGTCGCCGAGGGCTGTGGCCCAGGCTCCCTCGAAGCCCCCGGCCACACCGTGAGATACGGCATTCACCTGACCAGGCGGCAGCGACAGCTGGCCGGGAGATTCGTAGTGGCATTCCGTGTCCAGGTAGAAGCAGGTTGACCACTCGGTGACCGGTCCCTGTACTCCGGGACCGCCCGACCAGTCCGTCTGCGTGGATGTATCAGCGAAGGCAATCGCAGCGAGCAGCAGGACGAGGGTCAACAATCGCATATCGGTACCTCCAGACGATTATGATAAACAATCGCCTCCCGACCGCAAGCGGTAAAAACGGCCTGCTTCAGGTCGATCCGCAGGCTGCTGGGGCCTGCCGCGGCGGCCCTATCGCATTCTCTCCTCCATCTTCTCCACCGTGAGGCCGGTGATCACAGACTCCGGCTCGGTGGAGACGGGATCGCGCCGGGCGTCGGCGCCGTCGTCGCGCTCCTTGACCAGCAGCCAGTTCTTCTCGCTGCCGCCCAGACGGGCGTGGATCAGCGAGTATCCGCCGGAGATCTTGGTCCCCGACAGGCGGACGGACACGTGGCCCTTATGCAGGGCCTCGGCCATGGAAAGCTCCTCGCCGTCCTTGCAACTCTTGTTCTCGTAGGTACCGTAGTCCCAGACGATCACGGCCCCGCCGCCGTACTCTTCCTCGGGGATCACCCCCTCGAAGCGGGCGTAGTCCAGGGGATGGTCCTCGGTGCGCACCGCCAGGCGCTTCTGTCGGGGGTCGGTGGACGGCCCCTTGGGCACCGCCCAGGAGACCAGGACCCCGTCGGCCTCCAGACGGAAGTCCCAGTGCATGGTGCTTGCTCTGTGCTGCTGCAGCACGAAGATGTGCGGGCCTTCCGAATCCTCCCGCTCCCCCGCCGGCTCGGGCGTCTTCGAGAAATCCCTCTTACCCTTGTACTCCCTCAGCCTGTCGCTCTCCAACGGAACCCTCCGTTTCCATCCTCACCCCTTGATCACCCCGCCGGGAAGCAGCCTGGCCACGGGCCTGCCCAGGCCCGCCTCTCGGGAGACCCGGACCACCTCCTCTACGTCCTTGTAGGCGCCGGAGGCCTCTTCGGATACCCCCTTCTTGCTGACGGCGGCCAGCTCGATTCCCATGGACCGGAGCTCGCCTCTGATCTTCCTGGCGGGGAACTGCTTTCTGGCCTGGTTCCGGGACATTACCCGCCCGGCGCCATGGGCGGCGGAGCCGAAGGAGGCGGCCTCCGACCCTTCGGTGCCCGCCAGCAGGTAGGAGGCGGTTCCCATGCTGCCGGGGATGATCACCGGCTGGCCAACCTCCCGGTAGACCTCCGGGACCTCGCTCCTGCCGGGGCCGAAGCTCCTGGTGGCCCCCTTGCGGTGTATGCAGACCCGCCTCTGCTTTCCCTTCACCGTGTGGGTCTCCATCTTGGCCACGTTGTGGCATACGTCGTAGACCTGCCGGATGTCACTCCCGGCGCCCAGCACCCGTTCGAAGGCCTGCCTTACACGGGCGGCTATTATCTGTCGGTTGGCGAAAGCGTAGTTCACCGCCGCGCACATGGCGCCGTAGTAGGCCCGGCCCAGCGGGGAGCCCAGGGGGGCGTTTATCAGCTCGCGGTCTGGAAGGCCCGCAGAGCCCAGCTCGTCCTCCATTCGGCGGATGAAGTCCGATGCCACCTGGTGGCCGAAACCCCGGCTTCCGCAGTGGATCATCACCATGACCTGCCCGACCTCCCGCAGGCCGAAGGCGTCGGCGGCCTCCCTGTCGAAGACCTCGTCCACCCGCTGGACCTCCAGGAAGTGGTTGCCGCCCCCCAGGGTGCCCAGCTGGGGCTGGCCCCTGTCCAGGGCGCGCTGCGAGAGCTCCTCGGTGGAGGCCTCGGCCATGCGTCCCGCCTCCTCGGTGCGCGGCAGGTCCTCCTCCCGGCCCAGGCCGTTCTCAACGGCCCACTCCGCGCCCCGGGCGCACACCCGCAACAGGTCATCGCGGCCCAGGCTGGTGGCGCCGCCGCGGCCCACCCCGGCCGGAACCAGGGAGCGGATGGCGTCCAGCATCTCCCTCATGCTTCCGCGGACGTCGCCGTGGTCCAGCCCGGTGGCCAGCAGGCGGACGCCGCAGTTGATGTCGTAGCCCACGCCCCCGGGGGAGATGATCCCTCCTTCGGGGTCGAAGGCCGCCACCCCGCCGATGGGGAAACCGTAGCCCTGGTGGGCGTCGGGCATCACGTAGGCGGCCTCCAGTATCCCCGGCAGGCAGGCCACGTTGCGCGCCTGCCGCAGGGTCATGTCCCCCCGTATCACCGAAAGCAGGCTCTCGGAGGCGTAGATCCTGGCCGGCACCCGCATGTGGCCGCAGCGGGGTATCTCCCAGGTCCAGTCGCCGGTCCTGCGCAGCTTCATGTCATCGCTCATACGTCCACCACCACCTGCACGAACGGGCTATCGCCCTCTTCTACCATCATCTCGCTGTAGGTAATCGCCTTCACCTCGCCGTGGAACTCGCAGTCCCCGAACGCCTCGGAGCCCCGCAGCACCGCGGCAAGCCACCGGTCCCCGGCCGATCCCCCCATGTCCACCGACTCGAAGCCCGCCGTGAGGAAGGCCCCGGTCTCCGCCAGGAAGAGCACCTCCTCCAGCAACCGCAGCAGCAGCCTCTGAAGGTCCCTTCCACCCACCTTTACAATCCTCGAAGCGGCGGTGCCCGCCTCGTCGGGGTCGTACATCAGCGAGGCCAGGGCCAGGGCGGCATTCCCGAAGGCCTCGCCCAGCGTATTCCCGTAGGCCCGGAACTTCGCCTCTCCCGTATGAGGCATGAACTCGTATCTCTTCAATGCAGTCCCCTCCGGTCCCTCAGCTGTCGCAAGTCCGCTCTGAAGATACTCTGAGCCTTCGCGGGCCCGGCCGCCAGCCCCCTTCCCGGCGCGGGGCAATCCAGCGGCCGCCGATGGCGGGCTGCCAGGGCGTTATTCCGTCTCCTCCCGGCCCTACGGCGCGTTGACCCCGATGCGGCCTCCGGCTTATGCTGATGGGTCAAAGAAGGGGCGGCAAAAGCCATGATCGCTTTCGGGCCGGTACCATCGAGAAGGCTGGGCAGGAGCCTGGGCGTAAACAACATCCCGCCGAAAACCTGCACCTACGCCTGCGTCTACTGCCAGCTGGGCACCACCGGCAGGGTGCGGTCCGACCGGAAGGGGTTCTACCGCCCCGAAGAGCTGGCGGAAGCAGTGCGGAGCAAGGTCGCCGCCGCCCGGGACAGCGGCGAGGGGATAGACTACCTGACCTTCGTCCCCGACGGCGAGCCCACGCTGGACGTCAACCTGGGCCGGCACATGGAGCTGCTGCGCCCCCTGGGCATTCCCATAGCCGTCATATCCAACGCCTCGCTGATCTGGCGGGAGGACGTGCGCAGCGAGCTGTCCGGAGCCGACTGGGTCTCACTGAAGGCCGACGCCGCCGCCGAGGATGTCTGGCGCCGGGTCAACCGCCCCCACGGCCGGCTGGACCTCCGGGAGATACAGGAAGGAATGCTGGCCTTCGCCGAGGGCTTCGAGGGAAAGCTGGTGACAGAGACCATGCTGGTCCGCGGCGTCAACGACGCTCCCGAAAGCCTGCAGCAGGTGGCCGCTTTCCTGCAGAGGCTGGGCCCGGATACCGCCTACCTCGCCATACCCACCCGCCCACCCGCCGAAACCGACGCCGGCCCCCCCGACGAGGAGACCATCAACCGCGCCTTCCAGATCCTGGGAGACAGGCTGGAGCACGTGGAGTACCTGATCGGCTACGAGGGCAACGCCTTCGCCTTCACCGGCGACGTGGAGGACGACCTGCTGAGCATCACCTCCGTCCATCCCATGCGCGACGACGCCGTGGAGGAGCTGCTGCGGAAAGCGGGCGCGGACTGGTCCGCCGTTCGAAGCCTGGTGGACCGGGGCCTGCTGGTGGAGACCGAGCTGGACGGCCACCGCTTCTACCTAAGAAGGCTGGGCTGACTCCCGCTGAAATCGTCTACCAGACGCTGCCCCCGCTTGCGGCGACCCTGTAGACCTGCATGGTGAGGGGCACCATCTCCTCGAACTGCTCCGGCTTGCGCTTGCGGCCGAAGTTCACCATCACCGCGCCCTGGCCCATCTCCAGCGTGGAGAAGGCCTTCCTGTGCTGCAGCAGGTGGCGGCGCAGCTCGGGGGTCATTATCTGCCGGGTGCGCACCTCGTCCCCCTTCAGCACGAAGGCCTTCGAGAACTCCCCGTCCTCGGGGAAGTCGATGTCCTGCGCCCCCAGCTTCTCCCCGGCCCAGTCCAGCACACCCAGCTCCCGGCGCAGGAAGGTCCGCGGCACGTCCAGCTCGGGGCTCTCCACCAGGCAGACGGTCTGGCTGTGCGTCTGCGAAGAGGTGCCCTTTCCGGTGTAGCGGCGTGTGGTGTAGTGGTAGTCGGCCAGGTGCACCACCGCGCCCTCCGACTCCCACCACAGGTGGTTCTTCGTCCTCCGCCGCGATCCCCTGCCGAACAGTGAGAAGGGGAACCTCGTGTGCAGGTCCGACCCCTTGGCCTCGAACTCGGCCCCCAGCCTCAGGGCAACCGACTGCCAGGCCTCCCTCCTCCTGCGCTCCAGGCGGAAGGCTATCCATATGATCCCTCCCACCACCACGATGATGGCGACTACCACAACGGCCGGCGACATGCGATCCCCCTTCGGTAGGGCGGCGACATACTGCACGCCTCTCCACTTCTGCCTGTACACATACGATACCCGCCTCCGCGCCGGCTGCAACGGCCCGCCGCCGAACATCCTGAAGAGCGGCGTCCCTACTTGCAGCGGCCAGCAGGCACGTTCATAATCCAGTCTGGATGAGGCTGCCCCATGCCGCCCACATCGGATGAAGGGAATGAGGATGCTCTTCCGCGGAGCGATACCACACTGCAGGAAGCTTGCCGGGCTGCTTCCCCGTGTATTGTCCATTGCGTTGATCCTGGGAGTCCCGACTCTGTTCGCCTGCTCGGGAGGACCTCCGGAAGAGGTGGCTCGCGATGGAGAAGAGACGTTCGTCCGCATCGACTCCATCGGCTTCGAGGCCTTTGAGGACCGGGTCCCTGCGGGCATGTCGGCCGAGCTGGCGGCAGAGACCGGCGAGGCCGGTATAGAGAGCGGCATCCATCGCGACACGGAGGTCTACAGGTCAGGGCAGAGCAGCGTACGGATCCAGGGCGCCGATTCCACTACCCACTGGCATTCGCTTCAGGCGGACATCCCCGATGACGTCCATTGCGTAGCCGCAAGGCTCTGGGTCAGGGGAGAGGGGCTTCGGGCCACGGGCAGCCAGTACGACAACACATACGCCGGATTCCGCTACGAAGGTCTGATCGGCGACAACAGCTACGCCATAGCGGAGATCCCGAACGGCAGCTTCGACTGGACCGAGATTACCGTCTTTCTGAATGCCGATGCCCAGCTGGCGAGCAACGTCCGGTTCGTCATCTTCTCCTCGGTGAGCGGCACTCTTTGGGTGGATGACCTGACTTTCCTCTACGACGCGGAATGTGAGGACATGGAGCCAGAGGCCCTGGAGGGCCCCCTGGCGGAGTACATCGGCACCCTCCATCGGCCCACCACCTTCAAGGACATGGCTTCGCCCCCCGACGAGGGCTGTCCCGACAGCATCACCGCTGAAGAGACTCTGGAAGACGTCGACATGCTGGCCTACATTCTCGAGAACGGCTACAGCGGATACCACTACTGGATGGGCCGGGGAGTGGACTTCGACGCCGTATTCGACAGCGTCAGGGCGTTGGCCGACGACGACGGCATGGTAGCTTTGGCGGACATCGAATCGACCATAGCCGCAGGGCTGTCGGACATACAGGACGGCCACCTCCGAATGACGGGGCATGCGGCCCACGGCTTCCTTCAAAGGAAATGCGCCTACTTCGCCGATGTGATCGTGGAGCCCGCGGACGAGGCCGGATTCGACGACCGTCCGGTATATGTGGTGGGCCAGTCCCTGGCCGAGGACGTGGAGCCCGGAATGGTCTACGTAGGTCCCGAGGACAGGCTCTTCCCCATCCTCTCGCGAGAGGGGACGCAGCAGTACCAGCTGGGCGTGCTCAGCAAGGAGTACGCCACCCGCGCCCCTTTCTCCTTCCTGGCCGCCCGCGGCTCGGAGATGACGGCAGCGCTTATGCTGCCCCTGCATGAGTGCCGGCTGACCCAGGCCGAGAGCTGGACCGGTCCTGTGTTCAGCACGGCAGAGGTCGACGGCGTCGACTTGGTCAGAGTCAGGAGCTTCGGCTTCCACCACGATTCGCTGCTGCGGGAATTCGTACAAAGCGGCCAGGAGCTGGCCGACAGCGACAGGCTGGTGGTGGACATCACCGGCAACGGCGGGGGAAACAGCGAATACCCCCGCGACTTCGTCAGCGGCCTAAACGGCGGGATGGCCCAGTGGAGGCTGTACTACGCCGATCTCTGCTCCCCCGCCACGGTCGGAGCCGCTGCTGCCATACCGCTCACCGAGGGCATGGCCGAGCCGAGGGCGGAGTACATCGAGCTCATGCGGCAGACACTGGAACGTCTTCGGGAGACCCCGGTGCGCAACTGGCTCAACGTGACGCAGGAGGTTCCGCCCAGGAGGACCGGGGCCTTCAAAGGGCGCGTCGTCCTGCTGACAGACCGCGGCGTGGCCTCCTCCGGAGAGGCCTTCATCGACTACGCCCGCTCCATTCCGCAAGCGGTGACCGTGGGCGAGAACTCCGCCGGCATCGGGACATTCGGCGATGTGCTGCAGTACTGGCTGCCCAACTCCCGGATAAGGCTGCAGGTGCCCCACAAGATCTTCCTGATGCCCGGTTTCCAGGAGGGAGTAGGCTTCACGCCCGACTACTGGCTGGACTCCTCGAATCCCGTTCCGGAGCTCGTGGAGTGGATGAACAAGCCCGAGACCTACCGGTTCGAGCTGGAGGAGGCCGGCCCCCCGGAGCTGCACGATCTCGACTTCGAAGAGTTCGAAGACGGAATCCCGCTGCACATCCAATCCACGATCGGAGCGGGCTCCGGACCAAGCGCGCGCACCTCCGAGATCACCAGGGACACCTCGGTAAAGGTGCTGGGAGAGGCCAGCCTGCGCCTGCGGGGCGACGTGGACACCCACAGGTGGCAGGCTCTCTACCAGGACATCCCCCGAACCTTCGGCAGGATTCGGGTCGATTACGAGGTCAGGGCGGAGAACGTCCGTCGGGAGGCCAACCAGTTCGACAACTGCTACGTGGGCTTCATGTACACCGATTCGGCCGGCAGCAGGCAGTTCCTGACCAACGCCTACGAAGGCAGCTTCGACTGGAGGACGGACAGCCTGACTATCAACATAGAAGAGCTGGGCGCCAGCAATGTCCAGTTCATGATCTTCCTGAGCATGTCCGGGACCTTCTGGGTGGACGAGGTCAGGTTCTTCGAGCTGCCTCAGTAGGCGACGAGCGCGCAGCATCCGCCGAGCGGATCACAGCCGGGATCTCTGAGAGTCAGACTCTGGCCGGCCGACCTGCTGTATGCCAGACTAGACCCGAACATCTGCAGGGGCTCCGCCCTGCCGAAGAATGCCCTGTCCGCGGCAAGTGCTTCGCCGTGGCCGCCAACCTGGTGCTGGGACTGCATGCGGAGCTGGCCCTGAAGACAGCAGCAGTACCCCGTGAGGGGATCCGTTACCGTCCGGATTCGGAATGGGCGCGGGGATTCTGAATCCCATCCTGATCGCTTTTCAGCAGGCCCCTGAAACGACGCAGGCTCCCGTACTGTCCTTCGTTGCGCGCCCACCGCCCGACCTCGGCCATATCGACTTCTCTGCGGCGGGCTACCAGAAGCGCCTGCTGAAGGCACTGCTCGTCGCCGAAGTAGAAGTAGCCGGCCAGTCTGTCCTTGACACATTCCGTGGGAGAGAGCAGCCGCAGCAGCCCTGTAGCTTCCGCCCTCTCCTCCACGCTGCTCTGGCGGAATACTGCAGGCCAGCAGCCACTCTGGCCAAAGCAGCTCCACATGCGCACCCTGCCAGGTGTCTTGACTGCCGGCAACCATTCCGCCGATTCTCCGGCCCAGGGCCTCAGTGTCAGGCACGCGGCCGGAGACAGGACCCCCCGAAGCCCAGATCAGCCCGCCCTCAAACCTTGCTGCGCCCTTCGGGCAGAGGTATTCTTTTCTCCTCATTCGAGCAGATGCCGGGCGGCAGAGTATTCTGCTGCAAGACAGCCACAGCAGGTCTACAAACCGCGCCAAAGCGGATTGGAGACGACATTCGACGGACGGGGGCGGGCTTGAGCAGGGTCTGGTGGCTTTTCGGCATCCTTCCGGTGGTGTGCCTGCTGCTGCTGGCCCCTCCCGCCGGGGCGGCCGATGCCGGCGGGGAGGCGGACAGAACACAGATCTACCTCGTCTTTGGAATAATCGCCCTCACCGCCATCCTGTTCCTCACCGAGGCCATCCCCATAGTGGCCACCGCCATGGTGGTCCCCTCCCTGCTGGTTCTGCTACGGATCGTGCCCTACAGCGAGGCCTTCTCCGGCTTCGCCGACAAGTGGGTGCTGCTGTTCCTCTTCATGTTCATCATCGGCGACTCGCTCTTCCAGACGGGTGTGGCCGACAGGATAGGCGCCACCATAGTCAGGTTCGCCTCCGGGGGGGAGACCAGCCTGGTGATACACATCATGCTGGTGGCCGCGGTGATGTCGGCCTTCCTCAGCAACACCGGCACCGCCGCGTGCCTGCTTCCCATAATCATGGCCATCTCCAAGCAGAGCGGCGTCTCCCTGAAGAAGCTGCTGATACCCATGGCGTTCGCCACCTCCCTGGGCGGCACCCTCACCCTGATAGGCACCCCGCCCAACGGGATCGTGCAGTCCACCTACGAGAGCATGAGCGGCAACACCTTCGGCTTCTTCGAGTACTCCAAGGTGGGCATCTTCGTCTTCGTGGGGGGGATGCTCTTCCTGTCCACCTTCGGCAGACGGCTGCTGTCCGTTGGCAGGGGCCCCGCAGGGGAGGAAGAGGCCCCGGCTGCGGAGGCCGACGCCGAGGAACATCCCAAGCCGAACACCGCAAAGGCCCCCATAGCCATTACCGTCTTCCTCCTGGTGGTCTTCTTCATGGCCATGGACCCCATCTGGCAGAGGCTGTTCCCGCCCCTTGCCGACTACTTCGGCATCATCCCCCTCACCGCCTACGCCGTCCTGGGGGTGGTGGTGCTCATGGCGACCGGTGTCATGACCGCCGAGAATGTATTCGGGGCCGTCAACTGGACCACCATCTTCCTGTTCGCGGGAATGCTCTCCCTGAAACCCGCCCTGATCAGCACGGGCGCGGCGGACTTCATAGCCAACGGCATGATAGGGGCCACGGAATCCCTCCACCTGAACCCCAACTACGCCGTGCTGGCCGCCCTGGTACTGGTTTCCGTCATGGTGACGAACTTCATGTCGAACACCGCCACCGCCGCCCTGCTGGCCCCGGTGGCCATGGAGACCGGCATCCTGCTGGGCTGCGACCCCGCCCCCCTGCTCATGGGCGTGGCCCTGGCCTGCTCGGCCTGCTTCCTCACCCCGGTGGCCACGCCGCCCAACACCCTCGTCCTGGGGCCCGGGGGCTACTCCTTCCGCGACTACCTCAGGGCCGGATGGCTGCTGCAGCTCATCGTGGTGGTGATCCTGGTCCTGCTGGTGCCGGTGTTCTTCCCCTTCTGACATCGGGGGTATCCGCCGCACTTGCGGGCCCAAACCGCTCCGACTATCAGTGGTACCTCGGCAGCAGGCACATCTCGGAAAAGGGCGGTGATGCGGTGAATCACACAAGGCTCGGGGTCCGGGCGCTGCCCGGCCCGATGAGACGTCCCCTCTGATGGGCGCACCGGTGGCGGTGGTGGCGGGGGCCGCGGGCGGCATAGGCGGGAAGACCGCCGGCCTGCTGCTGAAGGAGGGTTACAGGGTTATAGCCCTGGACATCGACGAGACCCACCTCCCCGGCGTGGAGCCGGTCGTGCTCGACATTACCGACAGGGCCGCGGTAGGCGGCTTCGTCGAATCCCTCTCCCGCCAGGGCACCCGGGTGGACGCGCTGGTGGTCAGCGCGGCGGTGCACAACACCCATCCGGTCCGCTTCCTGACCGACGACGTCGTGGACCACGTGCTCGATGTCAACCTGGCCAGCCACATCAAGCTGGTGAGGGACTTCCTGCCCCTGATCCCCCGGGGGGGAGCCGTGGTGGGAATAAGCTCCATAGCCGCCTGCGTGGGCGTTCCCATGTCCTCGCTCTATTCGGCCTCCAAGGCCGGCCTGGAGGGGTTCTACGAATCCCTGCGAAACGAGATGCGGCCCAGGGGCATCAGGGTGTCGGTGGTGCACCCCGGCAACGTGAACACCGGCTTCAACGAGACGGGCAACACCTGGGACCCCTCCGAGGACCGTCCCACGGGCGCCCTCTACGAGAAGGTGGTGAGCCGGATCGACAGCCGCTACGGCATCGACCCCGGGGTCGTCGCGCGGACGGTCCTGAAGGTGCTGGGCAAGAAGAGGCCCCGGTTCTGCTACGTGGTGGGCATGAACGCCAGAAAGGCCAACTGGGCCAGGAAGCTGCTGGGAAGGGACCTGGCCATAAAGCTCATGGGCATGTACTTCGGCTTTACCGGGAAGGGCGAATAGCCGGAAGGCCGTGCCCGGGCAGCCTCAGACCGCCTCCATGGTGGAAGGCGGCTTGGAGGTGATGTTGTAGGTGACGCTGACCACTCCGGGAACTCCCTCCACGATCTCCGCCGCCAGCTTCCGCAGCGTTGCGAACGGAAGCTCGGTGGGCGTGGCGGTCCTGGCGTCCACGCTCTCCCAGCAGCGGACCTCTATCTGCAGGCCGAAGTCCCTTCGGCCCTCCCTCATTCCGGTAACCCTGTCCCGGTGCAGCACGGCCATGTACTGAAAGGCGCCGGTGCCCTCCAGCCGGCCCTCCACCAGGGCGGTGGCCTTCCTGACGGTCTCCACCCTCTCCGGGGTGGCCTCGCCTATCACCCTGGCCGCCAGGGCCGGGCCGGGGAAGGGTATGCGCTGAAAGGCCTTCCGGGGAAGACCCAGGGCCTCCCCGACCTTCCTTACGCCATCCTTGCGCAACCGGACCAGGGGCTCGATTATGCCGTATCCGAAGGTCTCCTCGGGGTCTATTCCCAGCTGCTCGAAAACGTTGTGCTGCCTCTTGATGCCGGCCACGGTCTCGTCTACGTCGGTCAGGATGGTTCCCTGCAGCAGATGGGCGGCGCCGCTTTCCCGCACCAGCCTGCCGAACACGTCCCTGTAGAAGGTCCGGGTCACCGCCTCCCGCTTCTCCTCGGGGTCGGAGAGGCCGGAGAGCGCGGACAGGAACTCCTCCCTGGCGTCCACCAGCTCGACGGGAACGCCCAGCCCCTCGAACAGCTCCACCACCCATTCGGGCTCACCCCGCCTCATGAGGCCGTTGTCGATGAAGACGGTCCTCAGACGCCGGCCGAGAGCCCGGTGCCCCAGCATGGTGACCACCGAGGAGTCAACCCCTCCCGAGAGGGCGTTAATGGCCCTGCCCTCCCCGACCTTTCTGCGTATCTCCTCTACCTTCCCGTCTGCGAATGCGCGGGCGTCCAGGTCACGGGCGGCTATCTCCTCTGTCATCAGCCTCTCATCCCTTTCCCTGCTGGTCTGCAACTGCAACCTCCGTCAAGGCCCCCGGCGGACATGGGCCGCCGGCCGGCGCCTGCGGCCGGGAAGATAACGGCAAGCGGGGTCGGGGGCCAGCGTTTCACCTTCGCTTCGAAAGCGCCGGGCGGCTTCTGTCCCCCGGCAAGGGCTGGCCTTACCCGACAATTCCGGTATTGTATTTGTCTGAATAATCGTCCTACTCCAGCGGTCGGGAGGCTATCGTGGAGCTCGATGAAAGGCAGGCCGAACTGTGCGAGAACAGCAGCTGGGATCTCTCCGACCTCAGCGCGCTGTTCCTCAACTGCACCCTCAAGCGCTCGCCGAGGCAGTCCCACACCAGGGGGCTGATCGACGTATCCCGTGCGATCATGGAGAAAAACGGCGTCTCGGTGGAGGTCATCAGGGCGGCCGATCATCACATAGCGACGGGGGTCTACCCCGACATGACCGAGCACGGCTGGGACCGCGACGACTGGCCCGGGATCTATGCGAAGGTGCTCGCGGCGGATATCCTCGTTATCGGCTCGCCTATCTGGCTTGGCGTCAGGTCGTCGGTGTGCAGCAAGGTGATAGAGAGGCTCTACTCCAGCTCCGGGGACCTCAACGAAGAGGGCCAGTACGTCTACTACGGCCGGGCCGGCGGCTGCATCATCACCGGAAACGAGGATGGAGCCAAGCACTGCGCCATGAGCATACTCTACTCGCTGCAGCACCTGGGCTACGCGATACCGCCGCAGGCCGACGCCGGCTGGATCGGCGAGGTGGGCCCCGGTCCGTCGTATCTCGATCCCGGCTCGGGCGGCCCCGAGAACGACTTCACCAACCGCAACACCACCTTCATGACCTGGAACCTGATGCACATGGCCAGGATGCTGAAGGACAGGGGGGGCATTCCGGCCCACGGCAACCAGCGGTCACTCTGGGAGAGCGGCTGCAGGTTCGACCATCCCAATCCGGAGTACAGGTAGACCGCACTTGAGGGAGGGGAGATGAGCATGCGCTCCATCACCGCAGCGGAGCTTGCCCGCAGGCTGGGTGACCCCGGACTGGTGCCGCTGGACGTCCGCGACGTCAACGCCTACAACGGATGGCGCCTTGCCGGCGAGCCGCGGGGCGGACACGTTCCCGGCGCCAGAAGCCTGCCCGCCGACTGGGTTGGAAAGCCGTTCTGGAGGGACGTGCTGCGCAAGAAGGCCCTGCCCGAAGGAGCGGAAACCGTCACATACGGCTACGACCCGGGCCGTGCCGAGAGGGTTGCCCGTGCGCTGGCCGACGCGGGGCTCGAAGAGCCCCTGGTCTGCCCTGACTTCCTTGAAGGATGGGTAGCGGATGAGGCCCTGCCGCTGCAGCGCATGCCGCGGTTCGGCACGCTTGTACATCCCCGCTGGCTGCGGGACGCGATGGAGGGACGGCCCCCGGAGGAGCCGCCCGGCGCCTCCCTCGTGGTCTGCCACTCCCACTACCGCAACCCCGACGACTACGCCCGGGGCCACATCCCCGGAGCCGTGGCCATGAACACCCTCGCCCTGGAGGAGCCGCGGATGTGGAACCGCCGCACCCCCGAGGAGCTGCGAAGAACGCTGCTCGACCACGGGATCACCGCCGACACCACGGTGGTCACCTGCGGCCGCTTCTCGCAGCCGGACAACCGCGACCCCTTCCCCGGAAGCAACGCCGGCCAGATAGGGGCCATACGAAGCGCCGTGATAATGATGTACGCGGGAGTCAGGGACGTCCGGGTCCTCAACGGCGGTCTCATGGCCTGGGAGGCCTGGGGGCTGCCCGTCTCGAAAGAGGCCGTGGAGCCCGTGCCCGCCGGCGGGTTCGGCGCGGACATACCCGACCGCCCGAAGCTGATGGTGGACCTTCCGGAGGCCAGGGAGCTTCTGACCGCAGACGACGGCGAGCTGGTGAGCGTCCGCAGCTGGCGGGAGTTCATAGGAGAGGTCAGCGGCTACAACTACATAGACGTAAGGGGCCGGATCCCGGGTGCCGTCTTCGGGGACTGCGGCAGCGACGCCTACCACATGGAGAACTTCCGCAACCCCGACCACACCACCCGCGAGTACGGCGAGGTGGAGCGGAGGTGGAAGGACAGCGGAATAACACCGGACAGGCGCATAGCCTTCTACTGCGGCACGGGCTGGCGGGCCAGCGAGGCCTTCCTCAACGCTTGGCTGCTGGGCTGGGACAACATCGCCGTCTACGACGGCGGCTGGATGGAGTGGAGCAGCGACCCGGCGAACCCCATCGCGACCGGCGTGCCGGACGGCGGTGATGACTGAGCTTCCGCCCGGCGATGTGCCCCTCTGCGACTACCTCGGCAGGCGGGATCCGTCCGCGGCCGCAAGGGAGATCATCGCCGGACTGCGGGCCGACCCGAGGAGCATTCCCAGCCGGTACTTCTACGACGAGAGGGGCTCGCGGCTCTTCGAGGAGATAACCCGACTGCCCGAGTACTACCCCACCAGGACGGAGAAGTCCATCCTGAGGGAGAACGCCTCCCGGCTGGTGGGCGGAGCCGACGGGCTGACCATCGTCGAGCTGGGCAGCGGGGACTGCTCGAAGGTCTCGATTCTTCTGGATGCCGTGCCCGGGGAATCCCTTGAGTCCGTGCGCTACATGCCTGTCGATGTCAGCCGTTCGGCGCTGGCCCGGTCGGCGGGGGAGCTTATCCGGTCCTATCCGGGGCTGAGCGTTGTCTGTCTGCGCGACGACTTCCGCCGCTGCCCCTCCAGGATTCCCGCCGACGGGAAAAGGCTGATCCTCTTCCTCGGGAGCACGATAGGCAACCTGCGAAAGGAAGAGGCGGCCGGCCTTCTGTCCGCCCTCGCGGGGTCCATGGACACCGGCGACAGGCTGCTGCTGGGGCTGGACATGCTCAAGCAGAGGAGGGTCCTGGAACGGGCCTACAACGATTCGAAGGGCATAACCGCCCACTTCAACCGAAACATCCTGCGGGTGGCCAACCGGATCGCGAAGACGGACTTCAGGCCGGAGCAGTTCGTCCACAGGGCTTTCCTCAACGGGTCGCAGAGCAGCATCGAGATGCACCTCGAGGCCGCCAGGACCCTCAGCGTCGAAAGCCCCCTGCTGGACGGGCCCCTGAGCCTGAGCACCGGGGAGCGCATACACACCGAGACCTCCCGCAAGTACTCAAGTGACGATATCGGCCTGCTCGCGGGCCGTGCCGGCCTCGCGCTGTCGGCCGTCTACAGCGACCGGCGGGGCTGGTTCTCGCTGGCCGAGATGGTTCCCGGCTGACCATCCTGCCCCGGCCGCCTGCATACCCGGACCCGAAGGGCGTCATGGCAACGGGTACGCCTGCCACCCGCCTCGCACGATCGCCCCGGGTCTCGTATTGATCCGGTTGCTGAACCGTTTTGCGGCATCGGCTGGAAATACACACGGGCGCATCGGTTGACAATATCCCTACCCACGCAATAGGGTTTATTTTTGACAAACCGAAGGAACTAGGAGGAGGACCGATGAGGCTGACGCTTCGTATGCTCCAGACCTGAGGGCCCGTGCTCGGGCCCGGTCCGGGCCCGATCGGAAGCGGATCCCAGGTCCTCGGCACCCCGCCGGTCTAGAGTCCGGCACCTTCCGCGGCACCCGCCGCGGAAACCCTCTGCTGCAGGTTCGGGATCCCGCCCCGGAACCCGCGCACCGCACCGGTGCGCCAAAACGCAACGGAGGAGAAAAGATGCGAGCTAAGACCGACAAGACTCTGGCCGACGTGCAGCAGGTCTACAGCGGCCCTGAGGGCATCCTGTGGGAGATGCTCATGGGTGAGCAGATCCACGTGGGCGGCGCGAAGAGTACGGAAGAACTGGCGGAGTTGGCCGGCATACGCAAGGGCCAGAAGGTGCTGGACCTGTGCAGCGCCCTGGGGGCGGGGCTGCGCTTCCTGGTCCGCGGCTACGGAGTGGAGGGGTACGGCCTGGAAGGAACCGGGCACATGGTCGAGGAGGCTCGCCGCCGCACCGAGGCCGACGGCCTGGCCGACCGCATCGAACAGAGGCTGGGCAACGTGCAGGAGATCCCCTGGGAAGACGGCACCTTCGACGTGGTGTGGGGCGAGGACGCCTGGTGCTACGTGGAGGACAAGCCGGCCATGATCACCGAGGCGGCCAGGGTACTGAAGCCCGGCGGCACCATTGCTTTCACCGACTGGACAGAGGGACCCGGGGGCCTGCCGGAGGACGACGGCCTGCGGATCTGCAACTTCATGAAGTTCCCCTACGTGGAATCCCGCCACGGATGGGAGAAGCTGCTGGCCGACAACGGATTCGAGCTGGAGGTCTCCGAGGACCTCACCGAGGACTTCGCCGACTGGGTTGACTACTACATCCGCACGGTGGGCCAGCAGAAGACCTTCGACGCGCTGCGAATAATCGGCTGGGATATGGACCTCTTCGGGGCCATGGCCGCGGAGATGGCCTTCATGGCCGAGAAGGCCCACGAGGGGGCATTCGGCCGCAGTCGCCTGGTTGCCCGGAAGCGCTGACTTGCCGAAGAGGACCAACCCGCCGACAGGCCACCTGCGGGGGGGCCCCGGCCCGGTTCTGGGCTATCTCTGCCGGGCCTTTCCCCCGGGCGTGGCAGTGGGGCTGGGGATGCTGCCTCTCCGGCCCGCCCGGACGCTCAGCGGGGCCATGGCCACGCGGGGGGAGAAAAGGGTGAGACCCGACATCTGCCCGGCGGTGAAGGCCGTCCTGGGCGCCGTCCTCACTGAGGTTGGCCCCGTTTCAGGGGTTGACGTCTGGGCCGGCCTGGCCACCTGCGACGGCATCAGGAGGCTTTTCGGCGAGCTGGAAGGAATGACGGGGGTGCCGGTGATTCCTTTGCACCTTCCCTCCACCAGGACGCCCGAGGCATCCGGCTACTACGCCGGGGAGATGGAGGCATTCACAGCCACCGCCGTAGAGCGCGGCTTCTCCGGGGGCTGGGATTCCGCCCGGGCCGGCGAGTACGAAGCCACCCTCCGCCAGACAGCCGGCATGCTGCGCGGAGCCGCACTCTCCGGCGATGTCGAGCCCCTGAAGCTGGCGGGACTGCTGAGGGACTTCTCCGAGACCCGCCCCACCGGAGGCGGCGACAGTCTGGCCCGCAGAATCGAACTGGCCGGGTCCGGCGAGTGGTCCACCTCCTACCGGGTAGCGGTGCTGGAGGTGCCTGGAGCCCCGGGCGACTGCCTCGTCCCGGAGGCTCTCTCGACCAGGGGTGCCGGAATGGTGGCCCTGGGCTGCGGCGCCCTGTGGGGGATACCGGAGGCTGAGCCTCCGGACTCGCCATCGCCGGGAGTCCTGGCGAGGGAGTACTTCGACGCCGTCCTCTGCGCCCGCTGCCGGCCCAACGATGCGGTATTCGGCCACCTTGAGCGTACCGTGGACGAGACCGGCGTGAACGGTCTGGTGGTGACCACCATGCGCTTCTGCGACATGTGGTTTGCGGAGCGACTCAGGCTCCGCGCCCGCCTCCCTGTGCCGGTGCTGGTGCTGGACCGGGACCTCTCCCCCGCCGGCCGGGAGACGGCGGCCAACAGGCTGGACGCCTTCCTGGACTCGCTGGAGGCGACGCTGTGAGAGACCCGGTGACCAAGCTGAGCGTGCATCAGTGGGAGGACCGGATAAGAGAGGTTCCGGAGGAGTACGTGGACCGCTGCCGCTTCCTTCGGGACCTGGTCCCGGGCGGCATACGCTATCTCTACAGCCCCTGGGAGTACTCGTGCCGCGGCGACACCCTGCTGCGCAGGCTCGGCTTCGACAGCTCCCGGGAGGGGCTGCGGCTGTGGAGCTTCCTCTTCAGCGAGCGCGACCGCCTCTTCCTGGCCTCCGAGAAGGGCTGGAAGGTGGTGGCCCTGATGAAGGACCTGGGGCAGACGGCACCGCTGGCCTACGCCTTCCCGGAGCTGCTGGCCTTCTACGCCGACGAGCTCTGGTGGGCCCCCTGCTTCAGCGAGGAGCCCCACCTGCTGGAAGAGGCCACCAGGCTGGGCGCCGGCGAGGAGATGTGCTTCGTACGGGCCGCCCTGGGGGCCATGGTGACCCTGGACTACTTCCCTGCCCCCGACCTGTGCATAGCGGCGGTGGGAGCGGTCTGCGACGACTTCTCGGCGGTGATGCAGCTCATCGAGGCCCGGGGGCACCAGGTCCACTGGTGGGAGATGCCCCAGCTTCCCCCCGGCAACCGCGGCGCGTACCACCGGTTCGTCCGGGGCCAGCTGCGAGGGGTCGTGGGAGCCCTGGAGGAGCTCACCGGCAGGGCGGCCACCCCGGAGATGCTCCGCCGCGGGGTGGATATGTTCAGCAGGCTCCGGGGCAGGACCGCCCGTCTGAGGGAACTGGTCTACACTGCCAGGAGGCCGCCGCTTCCGGGCCTGGAGGCCTACCTGGCCGAGTTCCTGGCCATTCACGCCTGCAGCGAGCCGGTGGAGGTGTTCGCCGTCCTGGACGACCTGATCGGCCTGGCCGAGTCCAGGCTGGAGCGCGGCCTCTCGCCGCTGGGGGCGGACGACCCCATCCGTGTCCACTGGGTCAGCCCCCCCACGGACGCGGCCCTGGTTCCGCTGCTGGAGGATCTGGGGGGCTGCATAGCCGGCACCGACTACCTGATCAACCATGCCTTCACGCCCTTCGCGGAGGGCGAGCCCCTGGACGCCGTGGCCCGCAGCTGCGAGACCGACCGGCTGGCAGGCCCCGTGAGCGCCCGGGCGGAGCGGATAGTGGAGGACGCCCGCAAGTACGGGGCCGAGGGCGTGATCATCTCCGGCATCTTCGGCGCCAGCCACTGCCCCTGGGACGAGAAGATCATCTCCAGGGCAGTGGAGGAACAGCTGGGCATACCCGTCCTCTCCTTCGACGTGCCCTTCTCCCCCGGCAGGCTCTCCGAGCAGGTCACCGGGCGTATGGAGGCCTTCATGGACCTGCTGCGCAGCCGCCGGGGCAGCACTGTGGCGGTAACCGCCCCGGCAAACGCCCCCGAGACCACCGACCCCATGGACTACTTCCGCAACTCCATGGCGGTCGAGACCGACGAGGTCCGCCGCCTCAAGCGCCAGGGCCGGGGAGTGGTGGGCATCTACTGCGAGTACACGCCCAGGGACCTGATACGGGCGGCAGGGGCTCTGCCGGTATGCCTGTGCGGCGCCAGCCGCCGGACCATCCCTCCGGCGGAGACGGTCCTTCCCGCCAACCTGTGCCCGCTGATCAAGTCGTCCTTCGGCTACATCCTCACCGGGCGGTGCCCGTTCTTCATGGTTTCCGACCTGGTGGTGGCGGAGACCACGTGTGACGGCAAGAAGAAGATGTACGAGCTGATAGCCGACAGAAAGCCGCAGCACATACTGGAGCTCACCCAGAAGCCCGGCGAGGAGGCGGCCCGCCGGCACTGGTTCAGAGAGGTGACCAAGCTCAAAGACCGCCTGGAAGAGGTCTTCGACACAGAGGTGACCGACGGAGCCATGCGCGGCGCCATCGGGGAGATGAACGCCGAGCGCAGCCTCCTCCGTCAGGCCATGATGCTGGGGGCCGAGGAGCGACCCGTACTCTCCGGAACCGAGCTGGCCAGGCTCCGTTATCGCGTCAGCGGCCTGTCCGTCCACAGGGAGATGCTGAAGCGGGTTTTGGACCTGGCCGGGAAGAGGCGCGAGTCCGGGGAGTACGCAGCGCCGGAGGGCACCCCCAGGGTGATAGTCTCCGGATGCCCCATGGCCGAGGGCACCCTGAAGGTCATAGAGACCATCGAGGAATCCGGCGGCATCGTGGTGGTGCAGGAGACCTGCTCGGGCTGGAAGCCCCTGGACCCCGTGTCCGAGGAGGGAGACCCGCTGGAGGCCATCGCAGAGAAGCACTTCCGCATACCCTGCTCCTGTATGACGCCCAACAGCGGCAGGCTGGAGCTGCTGCGGGAGCTGGCGGAGACCTTCCGGGCAGAGGCGGTTGTGGACCTGGTCTGGCAGGCGTGCCACACCTACAGCGTGGAATCCTTCAGCGTGTCGAAGTTCGTGAAAGAGGAGCTGGGCCTCTCCTACCTGAAGGTGGAGACCGACTACTCCAACGCCGACAGGGAGAGGCTGGGCATAAGGATACAGACCCTTCTGGAGATGGTATGAGAGGTGGGTACAGGTGATCTACTGCGGAGTCGACATCGGCGCCAGGTCAACGGAGGTGGTGCTGTTCGACGGAGCCCAGGTTGTGGAGCAGGGCCTGGCCGACAGCGGCCACAGACCCTCGCAGAATGCAGACGCCCTGCTGGAGAGAACGCTGGCAGCCGCCGGTCTCTCCTCCGAAGAGATAGCCTCCACCGTGGCAACCGGCTACGGCAGGAACTACTTCCAGCGTGCTGACAGAGTCCTGTCGGAGATCATCTGCCACGCCACCGGTGTGGCCTATCTCTACCCGGGGGCCCGCACCGTCATAGACATCGGCGGCCAGGACTCCAAGATGATCCATCTCGACGGGAAGGGCAGGCCCACGGACTTCACCATGAACGACCGCTGCGCAGCCGGTACAGGCAAGTTCATCGAGATGACGGGTCAGACGCTGCAGACCCCGGTGGACAGCATGGGCGAGTTCACCAGGGGCCACATAGAGGCAGCGGAGATATCCTCGATGTGCGCCGTCTTCGCCGAGAGCGAGATAGTCGGCCTGCTGCAGCACGGCACGCCTCCCGAAACCATACTGCGCGGGGTGTTCCGGTCGGTGGCCGCCCGAACGCTGACCATGGCCGGCCCCAACGCCATCCGTCCGCAGCTGGTCTTCACCGGCGGCGTGGCCAAGAACGGCGGCGTGGTCCGGGCCATGACCGAGGAGACCGGCCTGGAGGTCACCGTCCCTCCCGAACCCCAGATCACCGGCGCCCTGGGGGCGGCCATCGCCGCCTCCCGCCGGTGAGAGGAAGTCTGTCCTGCAGCGCTCTTGTTCCCGCATCTCGCTCAGACGCTCCAGGGCCTTCAGAAGGCCGGGCCCGGCCCCGCGTAGGTGCCCGCGTAGATGCCAGGCACTTACGTTGAACGGTGATTACGTAGGGAATAGGCTT
>CAZKJG010000007.1:119763-133931 GCA_964553045.1 uncultured bacterium
CCCGCGTAGATGCCAGGCACTTACGTTGAACGGTGATTACGTAGGGAATAGGCTTCAGATGCCCTTGTAGAGGGATTTCCTACCTCTGCACCAATCAACGTAAGTGCCTGGCACCGGGTGGGGGCACCGGGTCCAGATCGAAGTCCATGTCGACCACGTCGAAACCCTCCTCCGCGGAGAGCACATCCTCAGGGAACCGGTTCGCGGCCTCTGCAGATAGCGCTTCTCAGTTCTCCACTACACTGCGGCTTGGCAGGCGGGAATGCTGATGTATATTACTGGTATAGAGCCTGTTAAGTACTGGCGCAGAATGTTTTGCCCATCTTATGCCCCCTTGTCGGAGGGGCGTGGTGAGGCCGTGAACGCCAGAAGCAACAGGGGTGGATGTTGTCAGAGAAAGAGGTCGCCGAGCTAAAGAAGCGCCTGCAACGGCTGCAGAAGGAACAGGGGGACGGGCAACCCTCCGGTGAGCTGGTGGAAGCTCTCAACTCCCTTGGCTCCTCACTTTTCGCCACCAGTCCCGATGAGGCCGAGCGGTACGCTCTCATGGCGCGTGAGGCGGCCGGGAAGATCGGAGACCGGGCCGGCGAAGCCCGCAGCTTCCAGGTGGAGGGCTTCTCCCACTGGTCCCGGGGCAGCTTCGACAGAAGCGAGGATTGCTACCGGCGGGCGCTGGACGCCTACAGGCACACGGGCGACAGGAAGGGCATGGCGGACGCCATGAACAACCTGGGGGCCGCACTTGGGGTACGCTGCCGCCTTGACCTGGCCATAGACAGCTACACGAAGTCCATGCAGATCTACGAGGAGATCGGCTACGAGCACGGCGTCGGATCCACCAGCGCCAACATCGGGAACCTGTACAGGAGGATGGAGAGATACGAACCCGCCCTGGAGTACCAGAGTAAGGCACTGGGCATCTTCCGCAGCCTGGGAGACCGGCAGTACGAGGCTACCGTGCTGGGAAACATAGGCAGCATCCTGATGGGGCAGGATCGCCCCGGTGAGGCGCTTGAGCGCTTCCGGGAAGCACTCCGGCTGTACGAGAGACAGGGCAACAGGAAGGGAGCTGCGTACTGCCTCCGTTACCTGGGGTCGGCATTCAGGAAGCTGGGAGATACAGACAGCGCCATAGAGTGTTGCCGTCAGGCGCTGGAGGCCGCCGAGGAGATAGAAAACAGACGGGGTATGCTTCTGGCATACAAGACGCTGGGCAGCAGCCATATGGACGCCGGTCAGCATGAACGCTCCCGGGAGTGCCTCCAACGTGCCCTGGAGCTGGCCCAGCAGATAGGAGTAAGGGACTCGGCCTACGAGATATGCCATGCGCTCTCCCGCGTGTACGAGAGGGAGGGTCGCTACAGGAGGGCGCTCGAGTACTACAAGCGCTACAGCGACCTTCAGGGTGAGATCCGGACCAGGGAGCTGACCGAGAAGATAGCAGTGATGGAGATCGAGCACGAGGTCGAGAAGAAGGAGAAGGAGGCCGAGATCCACCGCCTGAGAAACGTAGAGCTATGCCGGGAGATCGAAGAACGCAAGAAGGCCCAGAAGTCCCTCAGGGAGAGCGAGTCGAGATTCCGCAGTCTTTCCATAGAGGACCCGCTTTCCGGTTGCTTCAACCGGCGGTACTTCTTCGATATCGCCTCGCGGATAATCCGCAGGGCCGCCGAGGACGACGACAGCATCTCTCTGGTGCTGCTGGACCTGGATCACTTCAAGAAGGTCAACGACAGTTACGGTCACCAGGCCGGGGACAATGTTCTGAAGGAGTTCGTGGACCTGGCCACCTCCCTCATTCGGCCGGAGGACGTATTCGCCAGGTACGGGGGAGAGGAGTTCACCCTGCTCATGCCTGACACCGATCCGCAGGAAGCCAGGGCGACGGCAGAGAGAATCCGCAGCAGAACCGAGTCCCATGTATTCGGTGAGGGGGAGGAGGAGCTGGAGCTGACTGTCAGCGCCGGTGTCTGTCACACCGGGGAGACCGGTGAGGGAGAGCCCACATTGGACGGCTTGGTCAGGATCGCCGACAGCCGGCTCTACAGGGCCAAGTCGGAGGGCAGGAACAGGATCCTGTAGCACACCCGCCCCGTCCCCGGCCGCACGAAAAATCCCGCCGCAGCGGGCCATGGCAGCAGTTGCTGACCATGTCGGCGTTTGACCCCGGCAGGCCCATCAGCCCGGTGATGGGTGGGGAATGTGAGTTCGGGCGAAGGCCGGAAGTCCGGTTTCCCGTTGGCCGCATGGGGTGGAGCCTTCGCCCCGAGCTCCCCATCAGGTGGAGTACTCGGCGTTTATGCGCACGTACTCGTAGGAGAAGTCCGACCCCCAGGCGGTGGCGCTGCCTTCGCCCTGGTGCATGTCGAGCACCACCTCGATGTGAGTGGCCCGCATCTTCCGCTTGGCGCGGGTGCGGTCGTAGTCGGTGGGCTGGCCGCCCTCCATTATTCGAACGGCGCCCTTGCTGGTGCCGATGGAGAGGTCCAGCCTCTCCGGGTCGAAGTCCACGCCTGCACGGCCGGCGGCTGCCAGTATCCGTCCCCAGTTGGGGTCCCTTCCGAACATGGCCGTCCTGACCAGGTTCGAGTTGCTGATGGTCCTCGCTATTCGCCGCGCCGCTTTGTCGTCCGGCGCACCGGTTACCCGGTAATCGATCAGCTTGGTGGCTCCCTCGCCGTCGGAGACGATCAGCCGGGCCAGGTGGGCGCACATCTTGCGGAGGTGCCTGCGGAATGTCTCGCAGGCCTTTCCCTCCTGTGTGACCTTCCTGTTGCCGGCCGCACCGTTGCAGAGTACGCAGACCGTATCGTTGGTGGAGGTGTCGCCGTCCACGGAGATCATGTTGAAGGTGTCGCGGTTGATCTCTTCCAGGGCCTTCTGAAGAAGCTCGCTGGATATGGCCATGTCGCAGATGATGAAGGCGAGCATGGTTCCCATGTCGGGGTGTATCATGCCCGAGCCCTTGGCGATGCCGCCCATCCTTATCCGCTTGCCGCCCAGGCTGAAGGAGGTGTAGCCCTCCTTGGCGAAGGTGTCGGTGGTGAGGATGGCGTTCGATGTGAGCTTGCCGGCGATCTTCCTGCCGGAGAGCTTCGAGGCCACGGTGCGAATGCCCTGGCTCACCTTCTCGGAGGGCAGCTGCTTTCCGATGAGGCCGGTGCTGGCCACGAAGACGTCCTCGGGCAGGAGTCCCAGCTCCTCGGCGGTGACGTCCGCCATCATCTTCGCGTCGAGCCTTCCCTGCTCGCCGGTACAGGCGTTGGCGTTTCCGGAGTTGACGACGATGGCCTGTATGCGGCCGTCCTGCACATGGCGGCGGCTGAGCTTCACCGGCTCGGCCTGCACAACGTTGCGGGTGAAAACGGCGCCGGCCGCCGCCGGGGTCTTCGAGTAGATGATCGCCAGGTCCCGCCGCTTGGAGCGTATTCCTATGTGGGCGCCCCAGCTCCGGTAGCCCTTAACGTCCGATATGCTCTCATGCATT
The DNA here is from genome assembly GCA_964553045.1 of uncultured bacterium. Lineage (GTDB taxonomy): Bacteria > Fermentibacterota > Fermentibacteria > Fermentibacterales > JCC-6 > JAWLEP01. The sequence goes on from CAZKJG010000007.1 coordinate 123,251, forward strand.
CAGTGGATCCTCCCTGTCCGGATGATCACGGATGCAGCGGAAGGGCCTGCAGGCCGGTCTCGGCAGGCAGGTCGAACATTATGTTCATGTTCTGCACGGCCTGGCCCGCAGCACCTTTCACGAGATTGTCTATGGAGGAGATGACCATGGCCGTTCCGGTCCGGTCATCCCAGTCGGCGTATATGTCGACGAAGTTGCTTCCCCGCACGTGCTTCACCCCCATGGGATGGCCCAGCAGGCGGATGAAGTAGCAGTTTCCGTAGGCCTCCTGCAGGCAGTCCACCATCCTCTCCCTCGAGATCCCGCTCTCCGCCGGACGGGCGTAGATGGTGGAGAGTATGCCCCTGTCCACGGGCAGCAGGTGTGGGGTGAACAGAATGGAGGGCTCGGCGCCGGCGTACGCCCCCAGCACCTCCTGCATCTCGGGGGTGTGCCTGTGGCTGCGCAGCCCGTAGGGGGTGAAGTTGCCGAACACCTCCGGGAAGTGGGTCTTCTGCCTGGCCTTGGCCCCGGCCCCGGAGACGCCTGTCTTGGAGTCGGCGCAGATGCCCTCCGGCGACAGCATACCGCAGCGGAGCAGCGGGGCGAGCGGCAGTATCACCGAGGTGGGAAAGCAGCCGGGATTGGCCACCAGCGAAGCCCCGGCGATATCGTCGGCGAACAGCTCCGGCAGGCCGTACACCGCCGACTCCATGTGCTCGGGGCAGCGGTGCTCCATTCCGTACCAGCTCCGGTACACGGCGGCCGATGAGAGGCGGAAGTCGCCGGAGAGGTCGATCACCCGCGCCTTTCCCAGCCCGTAGGTGGCGACAAAATCCATCGAGACACCGTGGGGAAGCGCCAGGAACACGACGTCGACCCGGCTGCTGCTGAACGATTCCATGGGCTCGGCGGTAATGTCGCGGACGTTGCTGTAGTGGGTGTGTATGTCGCCGATCACATCGCCATCCCTGCTTTCGGAGGTCACCAGGATTATCTCGCAGGAAGGGTGCTGACGGAGCAGACGGATCAGCTCCGATCCGGTGTACCCGGTGGCTCCGATCACCGCTGCCCTGATGCTACTCCCCATCGACGACCTCCTCCAGCGACTGCGACAGCGCCCTCACAGCGACATCGAGCTGGCCGATGGTGATGACGAAAGGCGGCACCATTCGAAGCACCCTCTCGGAGGTATAGTTCGCCAGCACCCCCCTCTCTATCATGCCGTCCACCACGTCGGGGGCGCTGCACCTCAGCTCCACGCCCACCATCAGACCCATCCCCCTGACCTCTGCGATGGCCCGTGACCCCTCGGCCAGTTCGCGGAGCGAGGCCATGAGGTAGCGGCCCTTCTTCCGGACCGATTCGAGCATGTCCGGGGCCGAGATGGTCTCGACAACGCTGTCCGCAACGGCGCAGGCCAGGGGATTGCCTCCGAATGTGGTACCGTGGTCGCCCGGCTCGAAGGCGGAGGCTGCGGACTCCGTCGCCAGCACGGCGCCTATGGGAAAGCCGCTTCCCAGACCCTTCGCCATGGTCACCACATCCGGTGTGATGCCGTACCGCTGGTAAGCGAAGAAGTCACCGGTCCTTCCGGCTCCGCACTGGATCTCGTCCAGTATCAGCAGGGCTCCGTGGCGGTCGCACTCCTCCCTGGCCGCCTCCATGAACTCACGGCTCACGGGGTGTATGCCGCCCTCGCCCTGCACCGGTTCGGCGATCACGGCCGCTGTCTTCGGGCCGACGATGCTCCTCAGGGCGGAGACGTCGTTGAACGGCACCTTCTCGAAACCGCCCGGCAGCGGCCCGAACTGATCGTGGTACTTGGCCTTGCCCATGGTCACCGTGGCGATGGTCCGGCCGTGAAAGCAGTTCTCCAGGGAGACGATCTCCTGTCCACGGCCGTGGATCAGCGAGTGCTTGCGGGCCAGCTTCACCGCGCCCTCCACCGCTTCGGCGCCGCTGTTGCAGAAGAACACCCTGTCGAGGTCGGAGAGCTCCACCAGCCTTCGGGCCAGCCTGGCCTGGGGAACGGTGTAGAAGAGGTTGGACGTATGCATCAGCCTGCGGGCCTGTTCGCACGTGGCCTCGACTACCGCCGGATGACCGTAGCCCAGGCAGTTTACGGCTATGCCGGCCAGGCAGTCCACGTACTCCCTGCCGTGTATGTCGCGGACCACCGCCCCCTCGCCCTCCACCAGGGTCACCGGAAAACGGTTGTACATCGGGAAGTGAAATTGCCCGTCCCATCTGCGTACGGTTCTCTCATCTGTCTCCATTGAGACCCTCGCCTTCCTCGGCTCTGTCCTCTCTTACGATCGTCGTGCCCCGGTGGGGCCTGCCCCCGGCGATATCCGCGAGGGAGAGCCCGCCGGCCCTTCCTATGCAGGCAGCCCGGGCTCCGCCCTCCAGCGCCCTGATGCAGGAGTCGACCTTGGGTATCATGCCGCCCTCCAGGTCCGGCAGCATGCGCCGGGCCTCTTCCAGGGTCAGACGGTCTATCTTCGACTCCGGGTCATCGCGGTGCCGGCGGAGGCCGTTGACATTGGTCAGCGCGGCGTACATCCAGGCCTCCAGCTCGCCGGCCAGAACGCCGGCGAACATGTCCGCGTTCACGTTGTAGGTCCCGCCCGACGGCCCCATGGAAACCGGGGAGACAACGGGTATGTAGCCCTTGTCGCAGAGCAGCTCCAACAGCCTGGTGTCGTAGGACACCAGGTCACCCACGAAGCCGATGTCGACCTTCTCCCCGTTGCTGTCGCGGGCGAATCTGCGCTGCACCCGCGCCGCGGCAGCATCCTTGCCGCTGAGGCCCACCGCCCTTCCGCCTTCGGAGCAGATGGCGGATACGACAATATTGTTGACCTCGCCGGAGAGGGCCATCTCCACGTACCTGGCCGCCTTCTCGTCGGTGATTCTGTGTCCGCGGGCGAACCTGCTCGGTATGCCTCCCTCATCCAGCAGTGACCTGATGTACGGGCCTCCTCCGTGGACCACCACGGGAAGTACGCCGCAGTCCCGCATGGCCACGATGTCTGCGGCCACGGCCCGGCGGCACTCCGGGTCCGTCATGGCGTTTCCTCCGTACTTGACCAGAAGGTATTGGCGGCCATTGGGATGCATATGCACTCCTCTGTGCTCAATTGTCTGGAAGAGAGCGGAAACGGGAAGGTCTAATATCCGAATAGTATAATAAGTATATGCTGAAGAGGGCTCCCTGTCAAGAATGCCCGCTGGAAAGCGCACACAATATCCGAGGTGACTTTCGCGGCGGCTTCGGCCTGAAGATCATGCCGTCCTTCAGGACATCGCACATGCGCGGGCTCTTGCGGGAAAGCGTTCCCATGGCCCTTGTGGGTCTGATGCTGGTGGCAGCGCAGAAAGGGCTGAAGAGGCCGGTGTGATCGAGGAAGTAAGCTTGAGCAAAGACCAGAAATCCAGCTTCCCGTTGGCTGCTGGCTTAATATCAGACCAACGGTCCGCCTAAACCATACTTCTGCCGCCCCAAATTCTGGCGCGCAGTACAAGCAGCAGTATCAGACCGACCACTGTTGTACTGCCTGCAAGAAGGAAGGCAGGGGTAAATGAATTGGTGGTATCCAGCAGCCGTGATCCGATCAAGCTGGTTAGAGCACCCATCCCGAAGGCACTGAAGACAAGGCCGTAGTTCATTCCCAGATATCTTGTGCCAAAAGCTGCGGCCACCAGCACCGGGAACAGCGCAAATGTAGTGGCATATCCCATGCCCAGAAGCAGCGAACACAGAATGAGCAGCGGCAGATTTACGGCAACCCAGGGCAGAGCGAGGAACACAACGGCCTGGATGGTATATACAACTGTCATAACGCGCAGCGTTCCGATGCGGTCCGACAGATAACCCGCAACCGGCCTCCCAAGACCGTTGACCAATGCATAGGCGGAAATAGCCGTCGCGGCAACAGCCGGCGCCAGATTCAGCTCGAGCTCTCCATAGGCGGTGATCAGCCCGATGGCTGTAAGGCCGCCGCCGATTACCATGGCCAGCGCCAACCACAGCATGTAGAACACCGGCATTCTCACAAAACGCCGCGGAGGGATGTCCTCCACAACTGCCGGCGCCTTACCTGCCCTGTGGGTCACAGGCCCTTTGTTCGTCGGGGCAATGTATCCATCGTGAGGATTTCTGATGGTCCTGGCTCCGATTAACGCCAGTACAGCTACAAATACCGATAGTACAAGAAAGGTGCCGTCGACTCCCCAGGCGTCAATCATCGACCGTTTGAGGGGCGCGAAAACAACAGCAGCAAGCCCGAAGCCCATGACTGCAGTTGATACGGCAAACCCGGGATGATCGGGATACCATTTACGGGCGGTGGGAGCAATACACGCATAGGTTAGGCCGCAGGCGACACCAACGATAAGACCGTAAGAGAAGACCAGCCAGATGGGTTGGGGTATTCGGCGCAGCAAGCCGGACAGGGCGTAACCGACAAAAAACAGTACGGCCCCACATGTGGCTACCTTTCGCGGTCCGAACTTATCCTGGATCCAACCGGCGGGAATCATGGCTATGGCGAATACAACAATCATTACAGTAAAAGGAAGATTTGCTTGCGCGGCAGTCCATCCCCAATTCTGTCTCAAGGGGACAACGAAGGATCCCCAGGCGTAACTCATTCCGCCCATTAACGAAAGCAGAAACCCGCCCCACAGGATTTTCCAACGTCTATGCATTACCAGTTCTGCATTATCCGCCCCTGGAATTTGTCTTCCTCTCCACAGTATAGCCATCCGCTTTCTTCCTCCGGAGCAGGAATAATCACTGCCCGGAAAATCCCGGGAGAGCTACCTTTCTTATAAAATGTTCCCAGGCTACAGATAACATCAATAATACACTTAGGCTTCTGGCCCAATACGCATATTCTCACAAGACCTCAAATCCCTGAGCTGATGCACACATATTGCATGGTTTATCACAAGAGAGCAACTCCAGGTAATCTCCGAAAGCTTTCACCGCCGTGCGCAGTTTCGCCGAATCTTCCGGGTCTGTTGACCAGTCGCTCCTCCTGGAGGATCTGCGACAACTGTTCTTCCCGTCTGCTTCAAAGACAATCGTAATTACCGTTGCTATAGCGTCAATAATTCTTGGATTCAAGTTCCAAGTGCAACAGTTAGCCTTTGTTGCTTGTTGAAGAATACCTCGTTGGGAGTAGAGTCCGTCCGAGTGGTGTACGAAGCTCCCGGACGGGAGGACGTTTTTCCCGAAGGGATGCCTGTTTTCCAGACCGCCGGGGAAATGGGCGACTGGAATCCCCGCGTTCATGCTCCTTTGCCGAAGGTGTCACGGGGCCTGCGCTGAAGCTCGGTCGGTCGTACTCCCGGGTACTCTATCAGCAAGTCCCAGCTCAGGCAGGCCCAGCTTGCTGGTCAGACCTGCGGGTATACCCCTCCGCATGCTGCAGAAGGCTTGTGCCGTTCATGGAGAGCCAGCTTCAGTCCGTCTCTCCCCCACGCTTCGGAAGCTTCAGCGCATCGCCGTCTCAGACCCTCTTCAGGAGAACGGCCTTCTGCTGTCTACGAAATCCCGAGCATGCAGAATGGTCTTCGGGGGAATACGGTCCTAGTCGGCTGGTGCTCTTGTTGTAATACCCTAGCGTTCATTCCCGTCCATACCCGGCTGAAGCTCCAGGACGAGGGCGTCATCATTATGCCACAGAGTGAGCTGGTCCCCCGAGGAGTTGAGTTCATACCTGTTGACGGTGTAGTAGTCGCAGTAGTCCTCGACAGTGTAATCACAGTAGGTGATGTTCACGAGCAGATAGGAATCGTCGTCAGTATACTCGAAGTTCTGAAGGGTCCCCGACTGCTCGGCGCCTGCTTCCGTCCACTGAAACGTCCCGTTCTCATCAATGTGCATGGTGGCTCCGTTGGTCTGCCACTCACCCGCAAGATGCTGCGGGATCGAAAGGGCTACATTGTGCAGTTCCAGCTGATCCCCCCCGGGGGCTCCGACGGTCAGAATCGAACCATCGGCCGAGATGGCAACTGCAAGGCTCTGTATATAGTTGTACTGAACCCAGTCGAATTCGGTGTCCGACCAGTCAAGGGTTATGTTGAGCTGCAGGACTCCCTCGTCCTCGTCGAAGGTGTAGGTGCCCTTGTGTCCGGCGGCAGGGTCACTCTCATTAAATGAAAGCAGCGTGAACTCACCGTCATCGGTGAATTCAAAGTACAGCACATCCGCATCCTCGTCTCCGGGCCCCTCGAATGACTCATCGTATATACCAATCCAGTTCCCTGCTATCGGGTCATCAGGCTCACCCCCGCTGGGCCCGGTTGAGTCACCTCATCCCGACAGCCCCCATGCGGCGAGAAGACCTAGAGACAATACGAAAGCTATATTTCTCTTCCTTTTCAAAGCTCTCTCCTTACGGTTGCTTATGGATATGGGGTTTCTCCATCCTTCTGACCTTCCGAATTCCCCTGTCTATACTTGTCTTTTCCTGTTTGTTTCCATCGCATGGAGACGGGTTTCGAACATGGAGACAGATGTCAGGCGGCAGCCGGTTTCGCGAAACCCATGCGGTGCCTTCCGGTCCGCATGGCCGCCTCGACTCGTCCGATCCGCTCCGGTCGGTGATTGCGCCATGTGATGCAGGTGGTGGGACCGATCGTCAATTCAGGCGGCGAGTACCCCGTCTTCGTCCGGCCCGTCGGCGTTTGACCCCGGCGGGCCGATCCGCCCGCTAATGGGTGGGGAATTTGAGTCGTAAGCGAAACCGCTGCACAGCATCCTGTCCAACTTATCGGGGTCATATCCCAACGGGTGTCGCATCGCGTTCGCCAGCCACCGCTGACTGCGAAAGCCCTCCGGCGAGTATCGTGAATGCCAGTACGATGTGCCGCATGGGTATTCCCTCTTCCATGGCGCCGTCCGACGCATGTTCCTAGTGCAATGTCACATCGCCAGACGACTCCTTCTCCAGCATGGATGACGAACGTGGTGCGACTATCAGGTATAAGCAGGGCAGCAGGAACAATGCCACCAGAATTTCCATCAGCAGTCCGCCAATTGCGGCAATGGCCATCGGTTGGAGCATGCCGCCGCCTTCCTCGATGTTCAGAGCGAGGGGCAGAAGACCAACGACTATTGGGACGGTAGTCATCGTGATCGGCCTGAGGCGGAGCGACGCCGCGCGCATGATCGCCTGTTCGACCGGGTGACGGCCCTCGGCGCTGATCTTGTCAATGAAGGTGAGAAGAAGCACTCCGTCGTTGACCATCGCAGCCATCACGAGCAGCACCCCGATCACGACGGTCGCCCCAAGTGGAACACTCGTGAAGTAGAGCAGCCAAACAACGCCTGTCACCGCGAATACGATGCCCACAAAGACAAGTCCCGGCAATTTCAGGCTGTTGAACTGCACCGCCAGCACCACGAAGGCGAAGAAGACGGCGAACCCCAGCACTGCGAGGACCGTATCTTGCATTTCACCCATCATCTGCGCTTGACCGCCGTAGGATACTACATACCCGGGCGGGACTTGTATCGCATCCATTGCCTGCCGAAGCTCGTCGAGGCCCTGCCCGAGGCTCACTCCGCGTATGTCTCCCTGCACGATCACCTGCTTGATCTGGTCTTCTCGAACGATCTCCACGGGACCGACGGCACGCTCAACCGTGGCCACGTCGCGTACGCGGACCCGTCGGTCCGCTGAACCGATCTCCAGGTTCTCGATGTCGCTACGCGAATTAAGCTGCTGCTCGGGCACGATGACGCGGACGTTGTACTGCTCGTCGCCTTCGCGGAACCGCGTCGTGACTGTACCGCCAATCAGGGTTCGAAGCGCTGTGGCGATGTCAGCGGTTGAAATTCCGAGTTCCGCGGCGCGTACTCGGTCAATGGTAACGGCATACTCAGGCTTCGTCATGTCCATCGAGACGTCGACATTCGTGAAGTGCTCGAGGCGGTTCATCGCCCCGGCCATCTGCTGCCCCAACTCAAACAGAGTCGCCAGGTCGCCCCCACGAATCTTCACTTCGATGTCAGCCTTACCGAGGTTCCTGATCCCTCGTACCTGAGCCTGCATCGCCATTACCTTGCCGCCAGGAACCTGTATCTGCGCGAGCAGGGGACGAAGCCGTTGCTGGATGTACGCCTGAGTCGAGAGAGGTCGGCTATCTCGAGGCACGAGCTGGATACTGATACTGCCTATGTTCGCAATCTCATAGGTCTGGAGGGCTTTGACCTGGCCGCCCGATAAGGTGAAAGCGCTCTCGATCAGCTCGTCGTCGGCCAGCAACCGCTCGACTCGGCGCAGGACAGAGTCCGTCTCCGCGAGTGAAGCGCCGGTCGGCAGCTTCGCCTTGACGAGGATTTGCCCGTCGTCCATCGACGGAAGGAACTCGCTTCCGAGTTGCCCGAGGGCGATTACGGCCCCGGCCAACACCAGGAAAAAGCATGCGATAACGCCCCAACGCATGCGAAGGAGTCGGTGCAGGAAGCGCTGATATCCGGCAATAGCGCGCTCGTAGAGTCGCTCAAACCGTGTTTTCCCGGCGACGCGATATCGCCGGAAGACCACCCCGGTCAGCATGGGCGTGAACGTGATCGCTACGAGCAAACTGATGGCGACGATTCCGGCAATGACGAGGATGAGTTCCCGGAAGAGCAGGCTCGTCAGCCCCGGTACGATGAGAAACGGCACGAACAGAGCGAGAAACGTAAGAGTCGCGGCGACGATTGGGCTGCCAACCTCTTTCGTCGCATCGATGATCATCGACTCGGTATCGGCGTCCGGACGTTGATTCCTCCATCGCGTGATATTCTCTACGACGACGTTGGTGTTGCTCAGCAGAACCCCAATCGAGACCACAAGGCCGCCGAGCGAAAAGATGTTCAGCGAGAAACCTGCAAGATTCATCAACCCGAAGTTGAGCACGAGCGTGAGGGGCAGCGCTATCGCCGTGACAAGCACCTGCCGCCAGCTGCCGAGGAACAGGTACACGACGATCATGACGAGTATCGCCGCCTCAAGCGCGGCGTTGCGGACACCGTTCAGCGCGGCTATGATGTAGTCCGCTTGATTCTCCACTATCCCGATATCGATCGCCGAAGGGATGTCGTCCTGTAGGTTTTCAATCCGGTCCATGACGCCGCGCGAGACTTCTACCGTATTCGCATTGGCTTCCTTCAAGACGTTGAGTTTCACGCACGGCCTGCCGTCAAAGCGAGTGATGACGCGAAGTTCTTCGTGGCTATCCTCAACCTGCGCGATATCTCGCAGATACACGTTTGCGCCATGCTCCGATGCGATGACCGTCGAGGCAATCTCGGCGATGCTTGTGAATTCCCCCGTAGTCCGAACAATGAACTCCCGTCGCCCCTCCGTGACACGCCCGGCCGCCTGCAAAATGTTTTCCTCCTGCAACCGGCGGATCACAGTCCCGAGCGACAGACCGTACTTCTCTATCGCGGACGGATCGACGAGCACCCGAATTTCGCGCTTCAACCCGCCGACGATCTCCGTACCCGCGACGCCGTCAACAGCGAGGAGCTGGTCCTGTAGCCAGCTCTCCGTCCACGTTCGCAGCCGTATGAGGTCCCAATCCGGGGAGCTGATCGTCAGTTGGGCGACGGGCAACTGAGATGGATCGGCCTTGTAGATGATCGGCTGGTCAATATCGGTGGGAAGCCGGGGTGCCACCCGCGCCATCACAGCGAGAACATCCTGATATGCCACGTCGATATCGACGCCATAGCGGAAGTTTACTACGAGGGTGTACATCCCCTCGATGGACGACGACTCAAGGTTGTCAAGCCCTTCGACTGTGGCCATCTGCCGTTCTATGGGATCTGCAAGATTGGTCTCGATATCCTCCGGCGTTGCTCCGCGCCACGAGATGTGGACTTTGATCATCGGGTAGGTGACGTCCGGCAGAAAATCCACCACCAGACCGGCCAGTCCGTAGATTCCCAGCACCGCCAGCGCGATGACGATAGCCCCGGTCGCGACGCGTCGCCGAACGGCGATATCGGTGATTCTCATCGCGACGTACCCCTGTGGGCCTCGCCGGACTCTGATGCCCCGCGCGGCGTCTGAACACGAACCAGCGTGCCGTCACGCAGGTTTTCGTTCCCGGCTACGACAACCGAATCGCCTTCCGCAAGTCCGCTGAGAATTTGAACGCGTCCGCGTCCTTCGACGCCGGTTTCCACGACCCTGCGCCGGGCGGTACCGTTGTCTATCACGAAAGCCACGGACTCCCCGTCAGGTGTTAGGACAATCGCGTCACTCGGCACAGCAGGCGTCTCCGCCGAGGTGCCGAGCGCTACAGACACCCTAGCAAACATCCCGGGAAGCAGACGTACCGGCTCGTCGAGCGTGATCTCCACGGTCAGGGTCCTCGTTCGGCGGTCGAGTTCGCCATAGAGGCGACTCACCCGTCCTGTGAACGTGCGTCCAGGATGTGCGTCGAGGGTAGCAGTAGCGGCCATCTCTCGCGCGATGGCTCCCGCAGTGTGTTCCGGTACGCTGCACCGGATAACGAGGGTCGCCGGGTCGTACATCTCGGCCAAGGTCGATCGTGGGGCTACGTAATCACCCTCTGCAACGTAGGTTTGGGAAACGACACCTTCCCAAGGTGCCGTAACCTCGAAATCCCCCAGGCCTTCTGCTGCCCCGACGAACTGCGCTCGCGCCTGTTCGTGGCTCGCCCGAGC
>CAZKJG010000008.1:0-97406 GCA_964553045.1 uncultured bacterium
AACCTGACGGTTTCACCTAAGCAGAAGGCTTTCGCCTTCTGCAGGCAGATCGCTAACCTTGCGGTTTCACCTAAGCAGCCGGCTTTCGCCTTCTGCACCGTAACGGGAAGGCTTTCGCCTTCAGCCGGCTCTGGATGGGTGCCGCGGGGGCTTCAGCCCGGCCAGCCTGCGACCGCCTGCAGGCGCCGCAGGAGCTGCTTGCGAAGCTGGACGACATTCTGCTGATGCCCCCGCCTTTTCCGGACTGGGACTTCTAGCGTCCTATTGGTCTTTTTCGTCGAAGATGTGGCTGACCTCGCCGAAGGCGGACTTCAGTGATTTCCAGGATGAGCTGAGGTCCTCCTTTACCGACTCCCAGCTGTCCTCCCCCGCCTCGGAGAGCTTCCGCAGCTTCGACCTGCCCTTCTCCAGCTCGGCCTCGATATCCTTCATCCTACCCTTCAGCTTCAGCCTCGCATCCGCGTCGGCTCCGGACGCCCTGGCCTTCAGCTTGTCCAGGTCCGCCTTCCACTCGTCCAGCTGAGCCTCCATCTTCTGCCTGTAGAGCTCTTTTTCGTTCATGTTACCTTGCCACTTTCCTCTTTGGGTTTTGGTCCCGCCGCGCCTCTCGGCAGCAGGGCGACCAGCAGTCCCGCCGCGAAGCCCACCACCGCAGTCAGCAGCAGAAGCAGCGCCGCGGACATCTCCGCTGTCATCCAGAGAAAGTTCGTCTTCACCGGATGCATGTTCTGCAGCACCGCCGTGATGAGAACCACGGCCAGCAGAAGCAGAAGCACCAGCTTGAAGCCCTTCATGGTCGGTCATCTCCTTTCGGCCTGCGCCTCATTGACTCCATCGGGCACGGGGCTACTGCCGCCAGCCCCCGAAGGCTGTTCGGCAAGGCTTCGCACCAGGAACTCTATGACGGTCTCTGCGGCCTCCCTGTCCGCCCTCCCCGGGGGCGGTTTCTCTCCGGTCTCCTCCGGACGGGCCTGTCCGTCCTTCAGGGCCGCAGCGGAGGCGCCCGACAGCCCGGTGATCAGGAGCAGGGAGAGGCCGTGCACCGCAGTCCAGACAAAGCCGGCCTGGTCCGCCGGGCTCTCCGGTCTGAAGATGCCATGGTTCTGGCACTCCCGGATCACCTCCCGCAGGATGGAGAGGACTCTGTCGGCCGGCTCGGCCGGCCGCGGGATGGACCCCCCAGCAGGCTCCATGCCGAACATGAGCATGTACAGCTCGGGGTGGTCGACGGCGAAGCGGACGTACCCGCAAGCGGAGGTGCGGAACCGCTCGAGGGGCTCTCCGCCCCATGCGCCGTCGAGCCTCTTGAGGTGTTCGGCTAGTTTGGCGAAGCCGTCTTCGGCGACCGCGGCCAGCAGGGCCGTCTTGTGGCGGAAATGGCGGTAGGGCGTGGCGTGAGATATGCCGATCCGTGCGCTGAGCGCCCGCATCGTCACGGCCTTCAGCCCCCCCTCCTCCAGCATGACGGCGGTGGTCCGGATCAGCATTCGTCTGCGCACTTCTCTGTCGTACTTCCTCCGCGCCAAGCTGTTCTCCCTTATGGGTACCTGACCGTACCGACTGCGGGATGACCGGCAAAGTTGACAATGTAAACATACTGCTCTATGATTTTTCTGTTGTCAACATAACACGTCAGGAAAGGGTTCGTGGGACAGTGATCGTTACCCGCAAGATGCCGGAGGTGCGATTTGGTGACCTCAGGGTTGCGCTGCCCATAGTGCAGGGGGGCATGGGGGTTGGAATATCACTCTCCGGCCTGGCCTCCGCGGTGGCCGAGGAGGGCTGTGTGGGGGTTATCTCCGCCGCCGGAGTCGGCAGGCTCGAGCCCGACTTCCGCGAAGACCTGGCCGCCGCCGACGAGAGGGCCCTTCGGGGCCAGATTCGAAGGGCCAGGGAGCTCTCCTCAGGTGCGCTGGGGGTGAACCTGATGATGGCCCTGTCCGACTTCGAGAGTCTCTTCAGGGCGTCCGTGGAGGAGGGCGTGGACCTGGTCTTCATCGGAGCCGGGCTGCTTGTGAGGATGCCCTCTTCGGTAAGCCCCGAGGAGCTCCGGCGCAGCGGAACCAAGATCATCCCCAAGGTATCCAGCGCCAAGGCGGCCAGGGTGATATTCGCGTCATGGGACAGGCACTACGGGCGTATACCCGACGGCGTGGTCGTGGAGGGTCCGGCTGCCGGCGGGCATCTGGGATTCAGCAGGAAGCAGTTGGAGGGTGACCCTCCCCGGCTGGAGGATATCCTGGCGGAGACCCTGAGCGCCATGTCCGTCTTCGAGCAGCGCTACGGAAGAAAGATCCCGGTAATAGCCGCGGGGGGAATCTTCACCGGGAAGGACATCCGCTGCATCATGGACCTGGGTGCCGCCGGGGTGAAGATGGGTACCCGGTTCGTGGCCACCAGGGAGTGCGATGCCCATCCGGCATTCAAGCAGGCCTATGTGGACTGCGAGCCCGAAGACCTGCGGATCATCGACAGTCCGGTGGGGCTGCCCGGCCGCGCCATCGGGAGCCCGCTGCTGGATGCGGTGGCGCAGGGCGAGAGCAGGCCCCTGGGATGCTTTTGGCAGTGCCTGCGCTCGTGCGATGTCCGGAAGGCGCCGTACTGCATAGCCAAAGCCCTGATGCGGGCCAGGGAGGGTGATCTGCGGGAGGGCTTCGCCTTTGCCGGAGCCAACGCCCCGCGGGTGAGCGGCATAGTCTCCGTACGGGAGCTGGTGGCCGAGCTGGTGGCGGAGTTCAGCCTGTCACTGGGCGAGGGGTGCGCCGTTCCGGCCGGCGCCGTCTAGCTTTCGGGCCGGGGCCGGTAGAGCCATCGGTTGAAGGCGCTGTCGGGCATGCGCCGGACCAGGCGGACCAGCAGGCTCACCAGAAGCCACGCGACAGCCACCCTGCCCAGAAGCACGCCGGTGAGATGGGCGCCCAGGGACAGCATCAGCAGCGTGTCCTCCACCAGGGCGTGGGCCAGCCCCATCAGGGTGACCGAGAAGAAGAGGTCCCGGGGCCCCACCCGGCCGGAGCGGGCCTCCCGAATGATCAGCCCCCCGCCGTAGGAGAGTCCCAGCACCAGGCCTATGACCGTGATGGTGGCGGCGGAGTGGCCGATGCCCATGGACTCCAGCAGGGGCCTCAGCATCCGGCCCAGCAGGTCGGTGACCCCCAGCGCTTCCAGGACCCGCATCAGCACCACCAGCCCCAGCACTATGAGGAAGACCGTCAGCAGGTTCTCCAGCTGTGACAGGGCCCACTGCCCCAGTTCCGTGGGCCGGGGATCGGGGTCCAGCAGTATCCTGGCGGGATGCTCCAGGACCGGGAGGGCGCGGTAGATCAGGTGCAGGGACATGCCCAGAAGGTAGGCGGCGGCCAGCCGGAACACCGCCAGGAACCTCACCCGCACCCCCGCCTTCTGGGCCACCCGCAGCTCCACCGGCATGGAGTGGGCGGCCAGCATCATGGAGCACAGCACCGTGACCTGGGCGGCGGACAGGCCCATGCCCGGGGCCAGGGACACGAAGACGGCGATGCCGCCGTAGAGGTTGGTTATCATGGCGGAGGCCCAGACCAGGCCCATCTCGCCGGGAAGGCCCACGGTGCGCATGACCGGGGCCAGGACGTCCGCCAGCACCGAGACCCCCCCCAGCATGTCCAGGACCTTCACCGCCACGATTACGGGGATCATCACCCGGAAGAGGGTCAGGCAGACCTCCCCCGCCTCCCGCAGCGAATGCAGGATCCATGAGAGTACTCCGCGGGCGCGGGTGGCGCCCCGGTTCAAACGGAGGCCTTCGGGGTCACAGCCTGACCGTGGCGCCCAGGCTGGCGTAGTGGATCATTGTGAAGTTGTACACCTCGTCCACGTCGGCGCCGCCCTCCACGAACCGGTAGCCGGCCCGAAGCGAGGTGATCTCCGACGGGGTCCACACCACGCCGGCGAACACATCCTCCGCCCGGCCCACGGGGCCCACCAGGCCCGCCGCGTGGACCCGCAGCTTCAGCTCCGGAGAGACCCGGTAGTCGGCGGATGCGGTGAGCAGGGGCACGAAGCCGGTGTTCGTCTTGGAGGCGGACAGCTCCAGGGGCTGCGAGGAGAGGGTAATGGCGGCGTCCCGAATCTTGGCGCTGGCCCCGGCGGCAACGGTGAGCCCTTCCCTGCGCCAGACGTCGTACATCCAGGAGAGGCGGTAGCTGTCGAAGCGGTAGGTGGCCTCCACCGGGGCACCCGCGGGGAAGACCGTGCCGGCGAAGCTCACAGAGCCCTCCAGCGCGCCTGCGGCCTCAAGTCGCAGGGGGGCCACCAGGACGCTGAGGCTGTGGCGGCCGATGGTGACGCCGGGCCTGATCCTTACGAACAGGGCCGGGTCGGGGTCGAGGTCCATCAGTGAGAAACGGGTCCCGGTGTCCCCCGGCACACCGATGTCGTTGTAGCCCACAAAGGCCATGCCGAACTCGGTATCCAGCCAGGTCTGCACCGAGGCGGACGCTGCGGCTGCCAGTACCAGCGTGAGAAGTGCGGCTCTCCAGATCATGGTTCCTCCCGGTCGTGGAATGTGGCCCCCTCGGGGGACGGTCGTCTCTTCACTCCTCCTGCAGGGATAGAATATACACCCTGGGAAGGTCCAGCGGGCCGGACCGGGTGGCCGGGAAGCCGCCGGAACGCCTCCCATTCGCTTTCCTTTCGAGCAAAGATTGTTGTGCGCATATTTTGCATTAAGGCCTTTGCGGGCGCAACCTTTGCGCCCCGGCCCCGGATGTCGTAGCGTTGACCCGGAAGGGAGCCCGCATGAGCGAGGATACGGTATCCGCGCGTCTGCCGGAGGCCGCCCGCAGTCTCTTCGAGATCTATGCGCGGGCCGGCCGCAGGCTGTACCTGGTGGGGGGCTACGTCCGCGACCTGCTGAGGGGAGCGGGCGGGGACGCCGACCTGGACATGGCCACCGACGCCACTCCGGAGGAGTCGGTTCGAATACTGGAGGGGGCTGGGATCAGGGCGGTGCCTCTGGGCATGGAGTACGGCACCGTGGGGGCCGTGATGGAGCCGGACGCCGGCGGTATGGTGGAGATAACGACCTTCCGCTGCGAGGAGGTGTATCCTCCCGGCGACCGTCACCCCGCAGTGAGGTTCGGCGACAGCATTGAGGGCGACCTGGTGCGCCGTGACTTCACCGTGAACGCCATGGCCCTGGACGCCTTCGGCCGGCTCATCGACCCCACCGACGGGATGGGTGACCTGAAGGCAGGTCTGCTGCGCACTCCGGGGGACCCCGATGAGGTGATGCGGGAGGACCCGCTGAGAATGCTTCGGGCCCTGCGCTTCCGGGCCCAGCTGGATTTCGGCCTTCACGGGGATGTCGCCCGGGCGGTGAAGAGGGGGGCTCCCCGAATCGTCGGGGTGGCGGCCGAGCGCTGCAAGCGGGAGCTGGACCGCCTGATGGAGGTCGAGGACCCGGCGCTGGTGGCGGAGTCCTTCGCCCTGATGGCCGATCTGGGCCTCCTGCCCCAGATGGTGCCCCAGATGAAGCCGCTGCTGGATTCCCGGGGAATCGACCAGGGCCGGCATCATCACCTGGACGTCTGGGAGCACACCCTGCAGGTGCTGGCCAATGCCCGCCCGCCGGACATCTGTCTTCGGTGGGCGGCGCTGCTGCACGACGCGGGAAAGCCGGCCTCCAGGACGCTGGAGGGTCGAAGAGTCCGATACCTGGGCCACCAGGGGACGGGCAGGGAGATAGCGCTCGCGGTGGCGGAGCGGCTCCGCTTCAGCAGACGGGAAAGGCGCTGCGTGGCCTGGCTGGTGGCCAACCACATGCGTCCGCTGGAATACACCGATGAGTGGACCGACAGCGCCGTCCGCAGGCTGGCCAGGGACGCGGGGGAGAACCTGGACCGGCTGCTGGAGCTGGCCGAGGCCGACATCTGCGCCCACGCTCCTCGAGAGGCGGAGGAGGGCGCGGGGAGGCTGGAAGCGCTGCGCAGAAGACTGAAAGACCTGTCCCTTCCCCGCGGCGAGCGGGTGCTTCCCCGGGAGGTGGGAAGGCGCCTGCGCTCGATTCTGCCCGAGGAGAGGAGCAGCGAGATAGGCCGGCTGCTCGAACGGCTGGAAACGGCCGTGGCCAGGGGCGACCTGGACCGCATGCCCCCGGTGGACGAGTGCATCGGCTATCTGAGAGGCCGGGGAGAGCTGGAGGGTCTGGAGAACGGCCAGCATGACCAGCCTGGGGGCGGGTGAGAACCCTTTTCCCCTCAGCCGCCGTCTCAGCCTCAGCCCGCGCTCCACGAGCACCCCGGCGTCCCCGTGGTCGCGCAGCCGCTGCAGGTATCGGTCGCAGCCGTCCTCCAGCCTCTTCAGCGCCGGGGTCGTGGGGGGCGGTACCATCGGGCACCCGCTCCTTCACCAGCAGCCGCGAGGGGTTGAGCCCCCCATCAGCGCCCGCAGCTCCGATCTGGTGAAGGTCTCTCCATGATCCACGCCCACCAGCCTGCCCCCTGCCCCCCAAGCCCCGGCCGCCGGCCGGGGGCCTTTGCGCGGGCAAGGGTAGAGGGCGCATATTCGCAGCGATAGCTTCGAAGACGGGAGGCCGATGAAGGGAAAATTGCTCCGCGCCGCCGCCACGCCGCTGGCTTCCATATTCGGCAGCGGCTTCCTGGTCATCGTCCCCATCCTGAAGGGGGCCGTCGGACCGTGGGCCCTGCCGGCGATGGCCGGCATCTGCGCCCTGGCCTACGCGGTGGGATGGGTCCTGCGCCACAACATCGCCCGGGTGGAGCCCCTGCTGGAATCCGGAAGGGCCCGGGCCGGCACCTCCGGGCTGGAGAGGCTCTCCGACATCGCCCTCGTTCTGGCCTACGTGGTATCCGTATGCCTCTACCTCAGGATAATGAGCGCCTTTCTGCTGGGGGGACTGGGGATGGACAGCGTCTTCGGCGAGAGGCTGCTGACCTCCGGCGTGATAGCCGCCATAGGGGTCGTGGGAGTATTGAGGGGGCTGCAAACCCTGGAGAGGCTGGAGAGATGGGCCCTGTGGATCACTCTGGGGGTGATAGCGGCCCTGATCACGGGTTTCGGCTGGCACGACATCACCCTGCTGGCCGGGGCCGGCATCAGCCTGCCGCCGGTGCCGCATGAGAGCGCGGCGGCCATGCTGGCCGTCCTGGGGGGAGCGCTGATAACGGTGCAGGGCTTCGAGACCTCGCGCTACATGGAGGAGGAGTACGACGCCTCGACGAGGATAGCCGCCTGCAGGCTGTCGCAGATCACCGCGGCGGCCGTCTACCTGGTCTTCGTGGCGCTGGCCACTCCCCTGATGTCCTACCTCTCGGGTCCCGTGGAGGACGACGCCCTGATCTCCCTGGCCGCCAGGGCTTCCTTCCTGCTTCCCGTTCCCCTGGTGGCCGCCGCGGTGCTCAGCCAGTTCAGCGCCGCCGTGGCGGATACCCTCGGCGGAGAGGGCAACGTGGTGGAGGCAACCGGTGGAAGGGTCGGCCATCGACTGGCCTACGGCGGCATCGCGGTCGGCGCGATGGCCATAGCCTGGAGCGCGGCTACGCTGGAGATAGTCGCCCTGGCATCCCGGGCCTTCGCCCTCTACTACATGCTGCAGTGCCTGGCGGGGGCCACGGTCGCCACCGGACCGGCAAGGAAGGCGGCCATGGTCCTGCTGGCGACGGTCATGCTGGCCATAACCCTGTTCGCGGCCCCGGTGGGATGAGCTCCTTTCGCACCGTTCCCGCCTTCGTAGCGCACCGTCTGGCGGCCGGCTCGATGCACGGGTTTCTGGACGGCTCCGTCCTCCACGTGGACGTCTCGGGCTTCACGTCCATGACGGAGAGACTGATGGCCCACGGCCACCGGGGCGCCGAGGAGATGTCCGGCTTCCTCAACGCCATATTCGAGGAGGCGGTGGGCATAATTCACGGGGCCGGAGGCTTCATAGCCACCTTCGCCGGTGACTCCTTCACCGCCGTGTTCCCCGGCGTGGGCCTGGAGCGGTCCCGAAGCACGGCCGAGCGGACTCGAAGGGTGCTCAACGGGCTGGAGCCCGGCCCCGGGTTCCGTCCCGAGTACCGGTTCTGCCTCTCCCAGGGGGAGATGGAATGGGGCATCACCGGAAGCCCGGGAATGAGGGCCTACTTCTTCCGGGGCGATCCCGTGTTCTCCTGCTCGGAACTGGCCGCCGGCTGCGAGCCCGGGGAGCTGGCCGTGGACCGGGGGATTCCGCCGGTTGTCTCGAAGGGCGGGGCCGAACCTGCCGAGGTGACGGCTTCCGTGGAGGAGTCCTTCTTCCCCGCCGCCGCTCTGGCGTCCGGCAGGACGGGCGAGTTCCGGGAGGTGGTGTCGGTCTTCACCGGTTTCGACGAGGACATCCCCTACGGCGAGCTGGACGGCCTCACCAGGCTTCTCCTCGCCGAGGCCGCGGACCTGGGCGGCTACATCTCCGGCGTGTTCTTCGACGACAAAGGCGGGAACGCTCTTACGCTGTTCGGCGCTCCCCTGGCGCGCGAGAGGCTGGAGGACAGGGCGCTGGAGTACGTTCGGTCGCTGCGGTCGCCGGGTCTTCTCGGCATAAGGTTCGGGGTCTGCCGGGGCATGGTCTACGCGGGCCGGATAGGCTCCCGGGAGCGTTTCACCTACTCGGTGATCGGCGATCCGGTGAACACCGCCGCCAAGCTGCTGAACCACTGCCCTTCCGGAGGAGCTCTGGTGGCCTGCCCCGAGGACTACAGGCCCTCCTCCTCCGGGCTTGCGCCGGCGGGAAGTGTCGAGCTTCGGGGCAAGTCGAGGCCGGTTCCGGTGGCCGAGGTCGCCGAGACGACGACCGTCTCCGACATTCAGCGCCGGCGGGAGAGCGGCCTGACGGGCCGGGGTGACCAGCTCGCCCAGGGCCTGCAGGCAGTGCGAGACGCCCACCGCGGGGCTGAGCCGGCGGTTGTCTACATCTGCGGGGAGGCGGGAATGGGGAAGAGCCGCCTGTTGTCGGAGCTGAGCTCCCTGTCCCCCCCGGACTCCGCAAGACTCGTGGTGCAGTGTGACGACCTCTCCCGGCGGGGCATGGGCCCGGTTGCCAGGATGCTGGGCGACTACTTCTGGCTGTCGGGCAGTGGGAGGCGCGAGAAGGACTTCCGGAGCGGCTGGACCGCCCTTCGCGACGGAATCGCGGAGACCGGAGGCGATCGGGCCCGGAAGGCCGAGATGGAGTTCGCGCGGGCGCGTCCGCCCCTGCGCAGACTGCTGGGGCTCCCCTCCGGCGACGCCGTCTTCGATTCCCTGGATCCGGCCCGCCGCTACTCGAACACCGTCTTCGCCGTCAAGGCCTTTCTCAAGGCCCTTTCCCTGCTCTCTCCCGTCCTGCTGGCCGTGGAGGACCTGCATTGGGCGGACCCGGACACGTCCGAGGTCCTCCGCACACTGCTTCGACGGCTGCAGGGGTACCCCATTGCCCTGCTGGTCACGGCTCGGCCCGGGGAAGGCGGCGGGTACCCGAAGCTGGACGTACCGGGGGAGGTTTCCCGCACCACGCTCTCTCTCGCCCCCCTCTCGGGGGAGGAGAGCCGAACGCTGGCCGCCTCCCTTCTCGGCGGGCGGCCCTCGCAGGGGTTGATGGACTTCCTGGACGAGCGCTGCCGCGGCAACCCCTTCTACCTCGAGCAGTACTGCGCCTACCTGCTGGAGAGGGAGGAGCTTCGGGAGTCCTCGGGGGGGCTGGCGCTGGCGGTGGAGGACGCCGGAATGCCCGAGGGCGTCAGGTCGACCATCGTGGCCAGGCTGGACCGGCTGCCCGAGAACCTCCGGTCGCTGGTACAGACCGCCTCGGTTCTGGGCAAGGACTTCCAAGTGGGCGTTCTTTCCCGCATGGCGGCCGGCGAAGATTCCGAAGCCCTGCTGCGGGAGGGCGTGGACCAGGGCGTCTGGACCGCCGCCGGCGGCGACGCCTACGCCTTCTCACACGTGCTCATTCGGGACGCCGCCTACGAGATGCAGCTGGGCAAGAGCCTCAGAAGGCTGCACGCCGACGCGGCGATGGCGCTGAGGGAGGAGTTCGGCGGAAGCCCGGAGCACTGGTCGGGCGCGGCCTTCCACCTGGAGAGGGCCGGACGCCCGGAGGAGGCGGCGGAGTACCTGCTTCTTGCCGCCCGCCATGCCGCCGGGGAGTACAGGAACCGCGAGGCCCTGCACCTCTACGGAAGGTACCTGGAAACGGCGGGAGAAGGCGCGCGGGAAGCCGTCGAGGTCCTGGAGAGCATGGCCAGGATCAGCGGCATCGTCGGCCATTGGGACCGGGCAGAGGAGCTTTTCGGGAAAACGGTCGAGACCGCCGGGCCCGAGAGCTCCGCCGGCCTGTACGCGACCGTGGAGCTGGCCAGCTTCCTGCGGAGCGTGGGCCGGCTGGAGGAGGCCTCAGGTCTGCTCGAGGGCTGCCGGCGGGACATCGAGGCCTCCGGAGACGCCCATCTCATTGCCGAGCACCTCCTGGCGGGCGCCCGGGTTCGAATCGACATGGGCGAGTACAGCCGCAGCCTGGAGGAGGCCGGGAACGCCATGGAGATCGCCCTGGAGGCCGGCAGCGTCGACACCGCCATCTCCGCAAGCCGGGCCATGGGCTCCGCCATGGCCTCCGTGGGGGACTCCGACGGCGCGCTGAAGGCCTACCGGAGGGCCCTGGGAATGCTGGAGGACAGGAGGGCGCCGGTGGAGAGGGCGGAGCTCCTGGGAAGCATGGGCAACGTCCATCTGGAGAGGCAGCGTTACGACATGGCCCGCGACCTCTACGCCAGGAGCCTGCAGCTGGCCGAGGAGGCCGGACACCGCCAGTACATATCCTTCGCCACGGGGAACCTGGGCATTGTGCACCAGATGCAGGGGCGGCCCGACCGCGCCGAAGAGCTGCTCAGACACCAGGAGATGATCGGCGGGGAGCTGGGCGACTCGTACACCATGGCAACGGCCTGGATGAACCTGAGCCTGGTGGAGATGGCCCGCGGCCGGTTCGACCGGGCCCTGGAGCTGAGCCGCTCGGCCGGCGACGCCTACCGCGGCCTCAAGGACCGGGCCGGCGTCAGCTACGCGCTGGCTCTCTCGGGCAACCTCCTGTGCCTGCTGGGACGGGCGGGGGAGGCGGGCGAGAGCCTCTCGGACGCGATTCGGCTGGGAAGGGAGTGCAACCTGGCCTTCTACCTGGCCGAGTACCTGGTGTCCTACGCCTGGCTGCTGGTTGAGACGGGACGGTACGACGATGCGGAGTCCACGGCCCGGGAGGCCGCTTCCATCTCCGGGGAGGTTGGCAGGGACCGCTGCACCTCCCGGGCGGAGCTGGCCCTGTATGCCGCCGGTGCCTGCCGGGGGTCGAAATCCAGCCGGCAGGCCCTCCGCCGTACGGCGGAGGATTCCGAAGATCCCGACGGGAGGATACTGGCCCACTACGCCCTGTACCTGGCCGGCGGGGGGCCGCACGAGGCGGAGGCGGCCCGAGAGGAGATCGCCGCAGCGGGCGGACCCGGGGACTCCACCGCTTGGCGCGTTCTGACGGGTACGGGCGGACCCCTCTAGCCCTCCTCCTCGCTGACCTTCTTCATGTCCCAGAGCAGGAAGTAGTTGAGCACCGTCCTTATGAGGACGATCGCCCCCAGCTGCCCCAGCTCGGTCCAGCTGGGATCAAGGGCGGTCTTGAGTATGTCCGCCCCGATCAGGAGCTCCAGCGCCAGGGACAGCGCATGGCCAAGCCTCAGTCTCCCCTTGATATGCTGGCGTAAGGTGCAGCGGGTGCAGACATTCTTCACCAGGTAGATCCACATGGCCTGCACCATTCCCACCGTCACCACCACAGCGGCGGCCAGCTCCGCCGCCGCCGCGGCGTACGTCATTACAACCTCCAGCAGGGCTTCCATGTCAGTGACCGCCCGATTCCAGCAGCCACAGTATCACTGCCATCAGAGCGCAGGCCGGCAGAACCACCAACCAGGGGTTGACCCCCAGGGCCTGGGGTATGGTGCGGTCGCCGAAGTCCGCCTTGAGCATCACGCCCCGGCTCATGCCGGTGTAGGCCTTGGAGAAGAGGCCGGCCCCCAGCAGTATGCCCGCAACTCCTCCGAAGAGGGCGTCCAGCGCTCCGGAGCCCACCGCTCCGGCAACTGTGCCCGGGCAGTATCCCAGGACGGCGAAGCCGGCTCCGAAGACCAGGCCGCCAAGCGCCGAGGACCCCAGCGAGCCGGGCTTGGGGTGCAGTCTGGCCAGCCCCAGGGACCGCAGCAGGTGTATTCCCACTGAACCCACGATGACGGCGGATAGCATGATCTTGACCACGGTGAAGTCCTTCAGCAGCAGCTGTCCGATGATTACGTCGTAGTCGGTGACACCCCCCCGTTGCAGCAGGAAGCCGAAGGCCATGCCGGCCAGGAGGGCCAGGACGAACTGCAGTCCCTTTCTTTCGTGCAGCGCCGCAAGCATCAGACACCACTCCCCAGCAGGCCGAAGATCAGCCATGCGGAGGCTATGCCCCCGGCGAAGAAGCAGATGGCGGCGATCCAGCTGCTCAGGGCCATCTGCAGCGTTCCGGATATGCCGTGTCCGCTGGTGCATCCCCCGGCCCACCGGGCGCCGAAGCCCATGAGCACGCCCCCGGCCAGGGCCACAACCAGGCGGGCCACCGGGCTGTCGCCGAAGTGGGAGACCCACCGCTGGTGCTGCAGCGTCAGCTCGAAGCTTCCGGAAGCAAGGGCGGAGACCAGCGCTCCCAGGAAGACCCCCAGCACCAGCATCCACTCCCAGTCGATAACCGGGGCGAACTTGCGGTAGTAGGGCCTGTCTTCCACCTTGCGGCCCCGAAACAGCTTCTCGATCATGCCGCTGGTGCGCGCGAAGGCGGTGGAGCAGCCCAGGGGCTTGTCGGAGAGAAGGAAGGTCAGCCAGCTCAGCACGCCTATGCCGGCCCCCACCGCGTAGGGGGACCAGGTCCTCATCGTCAGCCATTCCATCCGGCGATCACCTCCCTACGCCCCTGCGGGCTTTTCTACCCTGTCTCCGACCTTGCGCACCAGGAGCTGGGGCCCGTGGGGAATGGAGCACATCACGCATGCCGGAGCCAGCGCCGCGGCGCTGAGCCCCTTCATGCCCCCGGCCACGTTGTAGATCTTCCCCACTCCACGGGAGAGCAGTATGCTGGCGGCCAGGGTGGAGCGGTGGCCGGTGCTGCAGACGACCATCGTCTCCCTCTCCGGGTCAAGCTCGCCGTACCTGGTCCTCAGGTCCGGCGCGGGGACGTTCAGCGCGCCCTCCACGTGCGAGTCCTCGAACTCCGACGGCGCCCGCACGTCGAGGAGCACCGACTCCACGTCGCTGTCGTGGAAGTCACTGGCCTCCAGGACCGAGAGCTGGGGTACGTGGGCGGTCGGGTAGCCCGAGGTTCCCCAGGCGAACATGCCTCCGTCCAGCCATCCCCTGGCGCGGTCCAGCCCCACCCGGCGAAGCCAGACGGCGGCATCCGCGGCTTCTTCGACGTCGGATGCCACCAGGTAGATGTCGGCGTCGGGAGGGACCACCCACCCGGCGAAGGTGGGGAAGTTGCCCTGGAAGTCGATGCTCCAGGCCCCCGGTACGTGCTGGCCCCCGAAGGCGTCGTACCTCCTGACGTCCAGCACCATGCTTCCTTCCGCCTCCGCCGCCTTCCGGAACTTCTCCGGGGACAGCCTCGCAGGCGGAGGCATCTCGTCGGTCAGGGCCGGGCCCTGGCGGTTGATGTCGCTGCAGCGGGAGAAATGGTCCGGCGCCGGGGGCATGTCCTCGGTGAGAGAGGTTATGAACGCCTCCCGGTCCTCGATCTGCAGGGCGGGGTTGTAGCGGCGTTCGAAGCCAATGGTGCTGCGCCACTTCGCCCCCATGGCCCTTCCGCAGAGCGAGCCCGCGCCGTGGGCGGGGTACACCTCGCAGAAGTCGGGCAGCTCCATCAGCTTCCCCAGGCTGTCGTAGAGCTTGTCCGCCAGCTCCCTGGCCCTCCCGGGAAAGAGGTCGGGCCTGCCCACGTCGCCCACGAAAAGGGTGTCGCCGCAGAAGACGCCCACGGGGTCGCCGGCCCTTGATGTGTCCGTGACCACGTAGGAGATGTGCTCCGGCGTGTGCCCCGGCGTTTCGATGACCCGGACCTCCATGTCCTCCACCCGGAAGGAGTCCCCCGCCGAGAGGGCGCGGTGCTCGAAGGCGCACTGGGCCGACTTAGGGGCGTAGATGGCGGCCCCGGTGGCCCTGGCCAGGTCCATGTGGCCGGAGACGAAGTCGGCGTGGAGGTGGGTCTGGAGGATGTGGGTTATCTTCAGGCCCAGCTCCTCGGCGGCGTCGACGTACATCTGCGTATCCCGCCTGGGGTCCACTACGGCGCAGGTCATGTCTCCCGCCAGCAGGTAGGAGCTGTGCGCCAGCTTGGGAACGAAGAAGTGCTTGAGAAGCATCTCCTCTCCTTTCTATGCGAATATCAGGTAGACCAGCGGAACCGCTACCGCCACGAACAGCAGCGTCATGCCTCCGCCGGCTCTCAGGTAATCTGCGTTACTGTACCCCCCCGGCGCCATCAGAAGGGCGTTGACCTGGTGAGTGGGAAGGACGAAGGAGTTGGAGGAGCACACGGCCACCAGTATGGCCAGCGCCCTGGGGTCGACGTTCCAGTCCGGGGCCATCAGCATGGCCAGCGGCGCCAGCAGAACGGTGGCCGCCACGTTGGACATGAACAGGGTGAAGAGGGTGGCCAGAAGGGCCACGGCGACCATGAGGACCAGGGTGTGGGTGCCGCTGACCAGGGAGACCGCGCCGGACGCCAGCCAGGAGGCGGCGCCGCTTCGCTCCATGGCGATGCCCAGGGGGAGCAGGCCGGCCAGAAGGAAGACCGTCCTCCACTCGACCGCGCGGTAGGCCTCGTCGATGCTGATCACCCTCAGCAGCACCATGCCGGCGGCGGCGGTCATGAGGCTGACGCTGAGCCGGAAGCCCAGCAGCGCCAGGGTCACGCCGAGACCGAAGAGGCCCACCGCCAGCAGCGGGCGGTCGGGGAGGCTCCGGATCTCGGGCACCCTGCTGGCCAGCAGGAAGTCGCCGCTGCGGCCCAGGGAGGCGATGCTGGAGTAGGGGCCGTGGACGGCAAGGGTATCGCCGCCGCGCAGCGGCCGGTCGGAGATGTCGCCCCGGTGGCTCTCCCCTCCCGAGCAGACGATCAGGGGCTCCACCCCGAACCTCTTCCGCATGGAAATCTCCCTGATGCTCCCGCCCTCCAAGGAGGAGTGGGGCCGTACCACCACCTCGGCGAATCCCGCGTCCTCGGACTGCAGCCTCTTTCGAAGTGCGCAGGGGCCTTTCTCGACCGCCAGGTCGTTCTCGGCTACGAAGCCCTCCAGCGATCCCTTCTCGCCTATCAGCGCGTACCTGTCACCGGCCCGGAAGACCGTTCCGCGCCAGGGCGCGAAGAGAACGTCCCCCTCCCTGGACTGCGCCAGCAGGTGGATTCCCCTGTCCGCCCAGATCCTGGCGTCCTCGATGGTCTTTCCCACCAGCCGGCTGCCTTCCGGAACATCCACGATCCTGACCTCCGTAGGAATGTCCCACTGCTCCGTCAGTTCCTCCGTCTTCGAATCGGAAGGCTCCGCGGCCGGCAGGAGCCTGCGCCGGGCCAGCAGGAAGTAGCAGATGCCGGCGGCCAGAAGGGCCAGTCCCACCGGCGTTACGCTGAACAGGCCGAAGGGGCTCTGCCCCCTCTGGCGCAGAAGGTCGTTGAGTATGATCATGGGCCCGCTGGCCACCATGGTCAGGGTTCCGCCCAGAATAGCGGCGAATCCCATGGGCATCAGCAGCCGGGGCAGGCTGAAGCCCGACCTGCGGGCGATCCTCTTCACGGCGGGCAGGAAGAGAACGGTGGCTCCGATGTTCTGCATGAAGGAGGAGATCAGTCCCGCGGCGGCGGAGACCAGGCCCAGGAGGCGGGACTCGCTGCCGTCCGCGGCCCGTATGATCGGTCCGGTCAGCCTGCCCATGGCCCCGGAAGCGTCTATTCCGTACCCCAGGATCATCACAGCTATCATGGATATCACGGCGTTGCTGGCGAAGCCGGAGAAGGCCTCCAGCGGCTCCACCAGGCCCAGCCAGGGCAGAAGCAGCATCACCACTATGGCGGTAACGTCCACCCGGAAGAGCTCGGTGACGAACAGGATCACCGTCAGCGCCAGCACTCCCAGCGTCAGGACGATCTCCGGTGTCAACGCAGGACAGCCTTTCGGAGTATCACAGACTTTATCACCGATTGAAGATAAGGGCAGGGATGCGACCGTAAAGTGGCTCCGGTTAGAGTGCCAGCTCCAGCAGCCTCAGGGTGCCGTTGCGAAGATGGAGAAGCCTGACGGGAGAATCCGGGATCGTGATGAGCCCGGAGTCCATGTAGCGGCCCAGACCGGGCTGCGGCGTGGCCTTCTTCGTCTCGAAGGTGCTCCAGTCGATGAATCCGTTGTAGAGGGTGTCGACTCCCTCACGTGAGTATATGTAGCTTCCGTCGGTCAGCCAGCGGTATATCGTCCAGCCGTCTACGGGCAGGGGGGCGAACCGGCCGTCGACGAAGAGCAGGCCGCTGGTGCCGTGGTAGGAGGCGGTCATGGCGTCGACGGTGACCCATCGCCGGATGCTTATGCCCGGGTAGGCGTCTCCTGCGGCTATCGTGCTGTCGGCCTCGGGCACCTCGGTGTCCAGCAGGACTATCACCGGGTTCTGGCGCTCGAGGACGACCCTGGGAGAGTACGGGCACCAGGTGTGCTCCACCGAGAGGTCGAGGTCGGGCAGGTTGTACCGTGTGCCGTCGGAGGTGGATATCAGGTTGCAGGCGGGAAGCAGATCCAGGGCCATCTCGCTGGTGACGTAGTCGAGGTAGTGCTCGGCGTCGGGAGCCGAGCGGCTGAACCCGGTTCCGCTCACGTACCCGCCACCGTGCACCGGCTCGATGTTCTGGACGTCAGAGCTTCGGGTAAGGGCCAGGAGGGTGGCGCCGCTGCCGTCTTCGGCACAGCTCACGATCCCCACCGGGGCAGGAATGGACATTCCGTACATCTCCTCCACCGGCGGTACGAGATCGATGAAGACCAGAACCGTTCCCGCGGCTTCGGCAAGCCTCCTGACAGTGCCGGTGCCGGCCCATCCGGTCTCTGCAGGGTCGAAGTCCATGGTCCAGGGGTACGTTTCCGAAGAGAGCATGCTGTAGCCGAAGACGGAGTCGCCTCGGGCGCAGAGGACTGTCTGCGAAGAAACGGCGCAACATGCTGTTACGTCCTCGACTATGATGCTGTCTGAGGCCAGGGCTGACGAGGTGCCCGGCAGCAGGGCGACCAGGGCTATGCAGATGGCTTTCAAACGATTCATAACCTGACTATATACAACGGCCCTCCCCTGCGAAAAGGCCCGGCGGACGAGCCGGCGCAAGAACCCCGCAGGGAAGACGGTATCCGCGACGCTCGCCGGCCGGGGGTTGCGCGGCCGCCGGCGAGCAAAGAGTATTGACAGGTGCGAGCGCGGGCCCTGGGGCCCGCCGGGTCGAAGGCACAGCTGCGAGCCGGTGCCCGAAGGCCGGCCGTGACCGTAACCTATTCCGCAAGCAAGGCTACCGAAGGAGGTTGGGATGCCGCTTGAGGGCAGCGTCTTTGAAGCAGTGGACTTCCTGGGAGAGGACCGTTTCAGGGAGGTTTGCGATGAGAGGGAGGTCGGCGAGGGCGAGATCATCGTACAGCAGGGCGGCAGCGGCACCGACCTCTACGTGGTGGACGAGGGCCGCTTTCTGGTCAGCGACACCGCCGGCGAGGGGTTCGTGCTCGCCACCCTTACCTCCGGGGACGTGTTCGGGGAGATGGGCTTCCTTCGGGGAGGCAGCCGCTCAGCGGAGGTGAAGGCGGCATGCCCCGGCAAGGTCCTCGTCTTCTCCCGCCAGGCCTTCGCGTCCAGCTTCGACGCCGACCCGCTCCTGGCCGCCAGGATACTGGGAACACTGGCCCGTCTTCTGGCGGACCGGCTCAACCAGGCGGACTCCACCCTCAGCCTCCTCTCCGACAACAGCGAGGCCAGGGAGCTCTACGAGGTTCGCCGTCTGATGCGGGAGATGAAGATATCCATACATCGTCAGCTCACGTCGGCCGGGGAGGAATCTCAGTAGGGTCGGTCACCTCACTGGAGAGGCTGCTTTCCGCCCTAGAGCCCCTGGCGGCCGACGGGCTGCGCTGGCGCGACCCTGACACCGGCATAGGCGTAAGGCTGCACCCCCTGTCCGGGGAGCGTCTCTGGATTCTTCCCCTGGATGTCACCGAGGCCGCCAGGAGGGCCGTGCTCTCGGCCCTGGGACGGCGGTCGGGGCCCATCTGCGACCTGCTGCTGGTCCTGCTTCGGGAGTCGGCGCCGGTGGTGTGCGCCGCGGAGCTGAAGGGAAGGAACATCACCCGCGGCCTGACCCAGCTGCTGGCGGTCTCCGAAGACCTTCTGTCCGCACCGGGAAGGCGATCCGATCGTGGCTTCCTGCTGCGTGCCTGCCTGCTCTCCACCTCCTCCGAGCCGGGAGGGCGCCACTACCGAAAGAGGAGGAGCCGGCTGGAAGGGCTTCTGGGAGCGGACTCCGTCCTGGTGAAGACCGGCCTTCCCTCCAGGACGGAGCTGGACGTGACCCGGTTTCTGAGAAGCGGCCGATAGGACAGGGGCTCAGCCCCCGGCGGCGTCTTCCATGGCCTCCAGCACCGACCGGGCGCTGCGGGAGGCATCGAACATCCTCCGCGCCCTCTTTCGGGCGGCCTCCGCCATTCGCTCCATCTCGGAGGGGTGGTCCGCCGCCCACTCCAGGCTGTCCGTCAGGGAGGCCGGGTCTCCCGGCTCGGCCAGAAGGCCGGTCTCACCGTGAACCACCAGCTCGGGTATGCCGGAGAGCCGCGTGGACACGATGGGGACTCCCATGGCGGCGGCTTCCATCAGGCTCACCGGTATGCCGTCCATGTCCCCGTCCCTGGCCCTGGTAGAGGGCATGATGCACAGCTCGGCCGACGCCAGCCTCTCCAGGGTCTCCCCGGAGGACATCTTTCCCGGAAAGGCCAGCATTCCGTCCAGGGGCCCGCCCTCCACAGCGCGCCGGTAGCAGTCGAGCCTCCGGCCTTCCCTGTCGCCGCCTACGACGGTGCAGTCCAGTCGCCGCCCCCGCCGGCGAAGCAGCCTGGCCGCATCCAGCAGCACGTGAATCCCCTTCTTCTCCGTCAGCCCGCTGGCAATGCACACCTGCCCCCCGCGCTCCTCGGGGCGTCTTCTCGCGGGAAGCCGGTCCGGGTCCACGCCCAGGCGGATCACCCGGGTCCTGTCGGACACCCCGGGCCCCAGGAGATCCTCCAGGAACTCGGCGTTGTACTGCGAGATCGTGATTACGGCGTCGGCGGCCTCCAGGACCTCCCCCAGCCTCTGTACGCTCTGGGGAACGAAGATGTCCCGGGCGTGGGTGGTCACGGTGAAGGGCAGGCCCAGGATCGAGGCCGCCCAGGAGGCCACGTGGGCGGCGTCCTGGGCGAAGTGCGCGTGCAGCAGGTCGGGTTCCCGCTCCCTCAACTCGTCGGCCACCATCGCTCCGGCGCACATGTACCGGAAGCATCCGGTCTCCAGCGCCCGGCGCAGCAGCGACAGCAGGCGCAGGGGCGAGCGGAGGAGCGTCCGCAGCAGTACCGGACCGCAGCGGCCGAGGAGCGCTCCGGCGCCGCACCGCATCGTGCCGCGGAGCGAAAGCAAGATCGACTCCCCGTCAGCTACATCCTCCTCGGCGATTCCCTTCCAGTAGTCGGCCCGGGGGGAGTCCGACGGCAGTAACACCAGGGGACGGCAGCCGCTCTCCCTCAGGCCCTGCAGCTCCCTTCGAACGTAGGTGGGCAGGAAGTCCAGGACGTATGCCGGTCTCACCGGCCTCTGCCCCCTCTCCTGCGGCCTTTCGCAACCGCATCGAGGAACTCCGCCATTCTCCGCATGACGCGGCGGGCGTCCAGCAGGCGCTTCACCTCGCCGGGGTCCGCCGGCCCCAGCATGTCTCCCCTCAGCCAGTCATCGTAGGCCCTTGCCAGGCATTGCGCCACGGCCGGGGGGCGGGGGGGGCAGGTATAGCCGGCATCCAGCCTCTCCACAAGCCCCGTCATGTCCCCCGGGGGAGCCACCGCCATCACCGGCCGCCCCACCCGCATGTACTCGGCCAGCTTGGAGGAGCACTTGAGTCCCGCTCCCGGCAGCGGCGGCACCATGGTCAGCAGCAGGTCGGAGTCCGCCTGCAGCCGCGGGACACGGCGGAAGTCCACGGGACCGGGGACCTCCACAAGGTCCTCCAGGCCGAGTTCGACGGGGAGGCCGGCAAAGGCCGGCTCCATTGCACCGACCAGCCGCACCCGCAGCCGGGCGTGGGGTCTGGCGTCCAGGAAGTGCCTCAGCCCCCGAAGGAAGTGCTCGGGGGTCTGGTTGGCGAAGAAGCTGCCTGTGTAGGTGATCACCATCTCCTCCCCGTCCGGTGGGGGGCCGGCGGCCGGCGTCACCCTGCGGGGGTCGTATGCGTTGGGGGCCACGTGAACCGGCGGGCAGGCCGGCCCGTACGCCCGCCGGAAGTAGTCGGCCGACCCCCGGGTCGTGGCCACGATTCCATCTGCAGTGCGTACGGTTCGAGCCTCCATCACGGCCTCGATCCTGCGGTTGGCGTGCGAAGGCCAGCTGACGTAGGCGTCCTCCAGCCAGAGGTCGCCGAAGAAGCATACGCAGGGCAGGCGGGTGCGGGAGGCCACCGCCAGGGCGTGGAGGTGCAGGGAATGGTGAGGGCCGAAGGACATCACGGCCCGGGCGCCGCCGGCCCTGGCCAGTCTTACTCCCTCTCCCACCAGCTTCCATCGCCAGAGGGCCAGCCTGTCGGGCACCAGAACCCAGCTCTCCAATAGCCTTCGAAGACGTCTGCGCAGAGTCCCCGGAGTCCGGGCCCGGCCGCTGTTGGAACTACCGCCGCCTCGGGACGAACCCGGCAGCCCGGGCTCGGGGACCCTGCGGACCACCATGTCCCCCGGCAGCAGGTCTCCGTGGTCGCCGGCGGTCGCGGCCATTCCCCGCGGGCTCTCGGCGGTTACCACCAGAGGCTTCCATCCGGCCGGAGGCAGGTAGCGGGACATGTTCAGCACCACCGGAGTCCCCCCGGTGGAGAGGGGAGGGAAGGTATAGGTCAGAAGAAGGAACCTGTTCACGGCCGGCCGGCCAGCTCACCGTAGAGGGCCAGCAGCCTCTTCCGCTGAACCTCCCAGTTGTGCCTGTCCAGGGCGGCGGTGCGCCCGCGGCGGCCCATCGCCCCCCTGGCCGCCGGGTCCATCTCCGCCAGGCCGCCCAGGGCCCGGGCGATCTCCCTCGGGCTCTCCGGGTCCACCAGCAGTCCGCAATCGGTCTGGCCTATCACCCGTCCCATCTCGGGGAAGTCGCTGGCAACGATGGGAATTCCCGCCATCATGTACTCGTAGAGCTTGTTCGGCAGGGAGTAGTAGTGGTTCAGGCAGGTGTTGCGGAAGAGTATGAGGCCGGCGTCCGCAGCCACGGTGAGGGCCGGAAGCTCCTCGGAGGGCACGGGCGGGTGGAAGCGCACCACGTCGTCAACCCCCATCTCCCTGGCCATCCTGGGGAGCGTGCCCTGCCAGGCGTCATGTCCCACTATGGCCACGTACGCCCCGCTCCCCCTCAGCATGGCTGCGGCCTCCAGCAGCTGCTCCAGCCCCCGCTCTGGGCAGATGACCCCCTGGTAGAGAGCCACGAAGGCGCCCCGGGGGATTCCCAGCCGGCCACGGAGGTCCCGGGGGGCGGGAAGCGTCTCCAGCCTCGGAGTGCTGTTCTCCACTATGGCCATCCGCCTTATCGAGTCCGGATACATCCGCCGCATGGCCCGTCCCCGGGATGGCGTAACCGCAATAACGGCGTCGGCCCTGGGCAGGAGGAGTTGCTCGGTCAGCCGGTAGCGGAGCCTGTCCAGCGGGGGCGTGGAGATCATGTAGCGGGAGGACTCCAGCCACAGCTCGTGGGCGTCGTAGACCAGCCCGGCCCCCAGCGCGCCAGCGGCCAGGGCGCCCACCAGCAGGGCGTCGAGGTCGTGGGCGTGGTAGATGTCCGCCCTCGCGGACACCGCCCCGGCCAGCAGCCGGATCTCCCACGGCAGGCTGCGCTTGGCGTCGGTAAGCGCCCTGCGGAGCCGGTTGCGCCTCAGCGCCCGGATCAGCCGCGCCCGCGGCGAGCGGTCTTCATCGGAGGATGCGTGTACGACCTTCCGGCGCAGCGCTCTGCGGGCCGAAGAGTCCTTCGGCGGACGCAACACCCTCCCCCCCCGCCACGTCTCCCGGGGAGGGTGCCCCTCCTCGGGCTTGGCCACCACGGTAACCGTGTATCCGGCCCCGTGCAGCGCCAGAGCCTCCTTCTTCACCCTGGCGTCGTTCCAGAGCTGGTTCTTCACGATCATGCACACCCGGGTGTCCGGCAATCTCTCCCCCTTTTCGAAAACCGAATATATGGCCTGCGCCCCCGGCTCCGAAGGAGCCAGCTTTTGTGGGGCGGGGCGGGGCGAGTATGTTAGCCCGGTCATGGGCGCTTTTTCGGGGAACGGACCGGGGTTATGAGAGCGGCTTTCGTGATGGTGGGAGACACGGATGTCCTCACCGGCGGATACGTGTTCAACTTCAGGATGGCGGAGGCGCTGCGGGAGGCCGGCCACCGGGTGGACGTGCTCCACTACCGGACCCTGCCGCCGGAGGTCATGGACCGGCCGCTGAGGAGGGCCCGATACGTGGCCGGGGAGCTGAAGCGGACCCGGCCTGACCTGCTCATCGCGTCCAAGAGCTACAAGGTCATGCTTCCCCTGGCGCTGGCCCGCGGCCTGCCGGCGGCCCCCCTGCTCTACCTCGTTCATCATCTGGAGTGGCGGGACAGGGGTCTCTCCCGCGGCCCGCTGGCCAGGCGCATGGTCGTGCGCGGACTTCTGCGCCGGGCGGACGCGGTCTGGGCCAACAGCCTCTCCACCGCCCGGGACCTGGAGGCGCTGGGAGTCGGCCCGGGCAGCAGCGTCACGGTGATACCGCCCGGCTTCGAGAGGCCGGAGCAGCCCCTTCCCGACCGCAGCCGGAGGGTGGGCCCGCCGCGTATCCTCACGGTGGGCGCCGTGTGCCCCCGGAAGGCCCAGGTGGAGCTGGTCAGGGCCTGCGCCCGGCTGGGCGACAGAGACTTCGAGCTTTCCGTGGTGGGCGGAGGGTCCGATGAGGCCTACGAGGCCGAGCTGCAGGGGGAAATAGCCAGGCTGGGCCTGGAGGACAGGGTCAGCCGCGCGGGCCACCTGGAGCGGGACGAGCTGTACAGGGAGTACGCGGAGTCGGACCTGCTGGCCCAGGCCTCCTCCTGGGAGGGCTACGGAATAGCGCTGGCGGAGGCCATGTGGATGGGCCTTCCGGTGGTGGCCACCTCCGGTGGGGCCACCCCGGAGGTGCTGGGAGACTGCGGAGCCGGCATACTGGTGGAGCCGGGGGACGTGGAGGCCATGGCCTCGGCCCTCGGAATGCTGCTCGACAGCCGGGAGGAAAGGCTGGTCATGGGCAGGGCCGCAAGGGTCAGGGCGGAGTCGCTGCCGGGCTGGAAGGAGGCCGGGGAACGTTTCGTGGAGCTGGCGGAGAGAACTGCGGAGGTGAGAGGATGAGACGTCTGGCCGTCGTGAAGTTCGGCGGCACTTGCCTGGGCGGTGAAGAGGAGCGGGGGCTCTCGGCCCGCCGCTGCGTCGAGCTGCTGGAGGACTACGAAAGGCTGGTGGTCGTGGTCTCGGCCATGGGCCGTCGTGGAGACCCCTACGCAACCGACTCCCTGCTGGGCCTGGCCCCGGAGGCTACCCCTCCGGAGAGGGACGCCCTGATGGCCTGCGGCGAGCTGATATCGGCATCCGTGATGGCCGCGCACCTGCGACGGATGGGTGTGGAGGCCAGGGCCCTCAGCGGCCCCGAGGCCGGCATAGTCACCGACGGTGTGGAGGGCGACTCCCGCATAGAGTGCGTCTACCTCGAGCCCCTGAGCTGCGTCCTGGAGGAGAGCGGGGTGGCTGTGGTGGCCGGCTTTCAGGGACAGAGCCGCCAGGGCAGGGTAACCACACTGGGGCGGGGCGGCAGCGACTCCACCGCGCTGGCCCTGGCGTCGGCGCTGGAGGCGGACGAGGCGATTCTCTACAAGACGGTGGAGTCCGTCTACACGGCGGACCCTGGCATGGTCCCGCAGGCCCGGCCCATAAGGCGAATAAGCGCCGAAGATCTGCGTCAGATGGCCTGGCAGGGCACCAAGGTGGTGCACCCCCGGGCAGCCGAGATCTCGGCCGAGGCGGGCGTGCCCATACAGGTCCGGTCCCTGCGCACCGGAGGCGTGGTCACGGAGATAGCCCCCTGCGTCCTGGACTCCGGCAGATACATCACGGGAGTGGCCTCGGGACCGGAGGTCACCCAGGTCCGGGTATGGCAGGACGGCTCCGGCTCGCGAGCGGATTTCTTCTCGAGCGTCTTCTGCCGGGTGGCCGGTGCGGGGATCTCCATGGACATGTTCTCGGTGGTGGACGGCACGGCCATGTTCACCGTGGCCACCGGCGCCGCCGGCCGGGTGGAGGAGCTGCTCGCCGGGAGCGGCTGCGGCATGCGAATGCTGGGCCCCTGCGCCAAGGTCTCCATAGTGGGAGCCGGCATGCACGGCATGCACGGCGTAATGGCCAGGTTCTCCTCCGCTCTGGCGGCGGAGGGCATAGACATGCTGCAGACCGTAGACTCCCACGCCACCATCTCGGCCCTGGTCCGCTTCGACGAGCGGGACCGGGCTCTGAACGCCCTCCACGGGGAGTTCCTGGAAGATGGGTGAGCTGGAGGCCGCCTGGCTGGCGGCCGTACAGGGCCTGACCGAGTTCCTCCCCGTCTCCAGCTCCGGCCACCTGGTGATACTGCAGGGCGTGATGCACGTCCCCCGGCAGGGCATCGCCTTCGAAGTGGTCGTGCACCTGGGCACCCTGGTTGCAGTGCTGGCCGTCTACGGCCGGGACCTTCTGTGCCTCCTGTCCGGGGCCCTGCGGCGGGAGGCTTCCAGCCTCCGCATGCTGGGGCTGCTGGCCCTGGGCTCGCTTCCGGCCGGCGCCGCCGGAATCCTGCTGGGCGACCG
Organism: uncultured bacterium; assembly: GCA_964553045.1. Taxonomy (GTDB): domain Bacteria; phylum Fermentibacterota; class Fermentibacteria; order Fermentibacterales; family JCC-6; genus JAWLEP01. Next base: position 25,183 of record CAZKJG010000008.1, read on the forward strand.
GGTCAGGGCCCTGTTCGATTCGCCCCTCACCGCCTCGGTGATGCTCCTGGTCACCGGCGGCCTGCTCTTCGCCACCAGGTGGGTCCGCTTCTCCCCCCGCCGGCCGGGGGTGGTTTCAGCCCTGGTGGTGGGCGCGGCCCAGGCCGCGGCGCTGATGCCTGGGATATCGCGGTCCGGGTCCACCATCGCCGCCGGCCTCCTGCGCGGTCTGAAGAGGGAGGAGGCGGCCAGGTTCTCCTTCCTGCTCTCCGTGCCCGCCATCCTGGGGGCCGGCATACTGGAGCTGCGGAAGATGGACGGCGCCGGGGTGGGCCTGCACCTGGCCGTGGGATTTGTGGTGTCCGCGGTGACCGGCTATAGTGCGCTGAGGCTGCTTCTGCGCTTCGTGCGCCGTGGCAGGCTCCACCTGTTCTCCTGGTACTGCTGGGCGGCGGGTATCGCGGGAATTCTGGTTCTGACCCTGGAAGGACAGCTTTGAGCGCCATTCTGGCAGTGATCCTCGCCGTGTCCGGGCTCTCCCGCTGGATGGAGCTGCACGCGCAGATGAGGCCCGACTCCGCCGCCATAGCCGCCGAGGAGATCCTGTCCGGTGATTCCACCAGCGCCGACGCCTGGGCGGCCCTGGCCATATCCAGACTTGAGATGGGTGATCCGGGGTCGACGGCCGAGTCCCACTCGGCCACGGCGCTGGCCCTGGACTCCTCCTCGACTATGCCCATGGTGGCCCGGGGGCTCTCGGTGCTCCGCTACGACCCGGAATCTGCGCTGCGTCATCTGGCCTCCGCCCTGCAGGCCGACTCCTCCTCTGCGCTGGCCTGGGATGCGGTGGGCAGGGCCTACGCCACGCTCGACCGGACGGTAGAGGCTCTGACCAGCTTCCAGAGGGCCCTGGACCTGCGGCCCGGCTACCTGAGGGCCGCCCTGGACATGGCGCAGACCATGGCGGACGCCGGGTCGGCGGGCGAGTCCGCCGACTTCCTGGCCGGCTACCTGGACGCAGCCGGCTACTCCGGCCGGGAGGACGCTCTGATGCGGCTGGGCGAGCTGCGGGAGATGGCGGGAGACACCGCCTCTGCCGTGGCCATATACGACTCGCTGCCCGCCTCCGTGGAAGCCCTCAAGAGGCTGGGCCTCATCCTGGAGCGCAGGGGGGAGTGGGGGGCTGCCGTCAAGCGGTACCGCATGGTGCTCGACCTGGATTCCACCGACCTCTGGATCCACGGCGAGATGGGCCTCTGCTTCGAGAACATCGGCAGGAACGACCTGGCCAGGGAATGGTACCAGAACGGCATTGCCATGGACAGCGCCTACGCGTGGGCCATGCTCCGGATGGGCCTTTCGGAGTACGACTCCGGCGAGTTGGAGAAGGCGGTGGACTGGCTGGAGATGGCCACGGAGGCCGACCCCGGCATGATAGAGGCATGGGCCAACCTGGGCATGGCCCTGGACCGGCTGGGCAGGTACGCCGAGGCGGAGGCCGCCTACGAGAAGGTGGTCGAGCTGGATCCCGTCGACGACTGGGCCTGGGGCCAGCTGGGCTACGCCAGGGAGGCTCTGGGTGACCCCGAGGGGGCGGCGGCGGCATACGAGACCGGCCTGGAGCATGACCCCTACAACACCTGGCTATGGCAGCAGAGGGGCCTGCTCTACGAGGACGAGGGCCGCTACGACAGGGCGATAGAATGGTTCCGGGAGTCGCTGCGCCGCTCGGAGCCCTCCGCCTGGATACTGGGCGAGCTGGGCAGCCTGCTGGTCAGGTCGGGCGACACGGACAGCGCCCTGATCCATTATCGGGCCTCGGTGAAGCTGGACTCGTGCTACCTCTTCGGCCGCATGAACCTGGCCAGAATCCTGGCCATGCGGGGCAGCTACCGCAGGGCGATGGAGCACATGGGCTCCTACCTGGCCTGCGGCGGCGACAGCAGCATAGGGCTGGCGTCCAATGCACTGCTGGCCGGGCGGGCGGGCATGGAGTCCCGGGCGGACAGCCTGCGGCGGCTGATCGACGGCCACCATCCCGACGCCTGGGTCACCCTGGCCTGGAGCTACTACTACTCCTACATGGAGGACCGCGCCGCGGAGCTGGCGGACACCGCCTTGGCCCGTCACGGCGGGGGCCTGGAGGGCTGGTTGTCACTGGCGGACCTGTGCATGCAGCTTGACCTCCCGGACAAGGCCGAAATCTGCTACGGGAGGGCGGTGGATCTGCAGCCCGGCAACCCGCTGCCCTGGCTGGCCTGGGGGGCGGCGCTGTACGACGGGGGCCGCTACGATTCGGCCGCCGCCAAGTACTACGCGGCCATAGAGGCGGACAGCACCTCCTCCGACGCCTGGGCCTACCTGGGGGAGTCCCTGATCTTCGACGAGCACCTGGACCGGGCCCGACAGACCCTGCAGCGGGCGGTGGACCTGGACCCCCAGTCGGTGTTCGCCATCTGTTACCTGGGCCTGGTGGAGGAGCGCAGCGGCAACCCCGGCAAGGCCCTGGACTACTACCTGCAGGCGCTGCGGATCTCCCCCGGCTACGAGTACGCCGAGAGCAGGATCGCCGTCATCACCGACCCCTCCTACGACGCCGGATGGTGGAGGATGGACGCCAGTCCTGTGAACGCCAGCGTCTGGCTTGACCTGTCCGTGGAGCGGGGCAACGTGGAGGAGAGCGACTACCGCGGAGGAATGGAGGTAAGGCTGAAGCTGGACGGTCAGGGCAGCGCCGTCACCGTGAAGGGCAGCGGCACGCTGGAGGACGAGGATTCCCGGGAGACCCGCAACACCGCCTGGGCCTCCCTGACCGCTTCCTACTTCATCTCCGACGGCATCTACGCCGAGGCCAGCTCCTCCTGGGACCGCCAGCCGCTCACCGTCAGGCCCTGGCAGGTGAGCTCCTACGCCGCTCTGGGCTACAAGAGGTGGATCAGCGACTGGGCGTGGGTGGCCCCGGAGCTGGGCGTGGGCGTGGTGAACAGCCGCTGGAGCTGGGGGGAGGAGCGCACCGACGAGCTGAGCTCCTACGCCTCCCTGGGAATCTGGCTGGAGAGGGAGGCCTCCCTGCTGCCCAGCCTGTGGATCGGCGCGGGCGTGTACGCCACGCCCGGCCAGCCCGACGACCTGATCTCCGACGGAAACGCCGAGCTCGTCTTCGACGCCTGGCGCCGCATCTCCCTCTCCCTGGGCTGGTCCTACGACTACACAAAGACCCCCCTCATCTCCGTGTGGGAGAGCATGGACACCGAGACCTACCTCCGGCTCAACATCGACATCTTCTAGCCCCAACCGGGGACGGAGTTTAAGTTCATCAAGTTCAGCGTCCGTTTAGCCCGGAATGGGACGGAGTTGTTCGCCCCTGAAGGGACGGAGTTTAAGTTCATCAAATCCGTAGCTTGCGATAGTCCGTAGCGCTTAACGCACTGTATTTGATGAACTTAAACTCCGTCCCGGCCATCGCAAAAGCTCCGTCCCTGAGGTGTCTGCGCTGAACTTGATGAACTTAAACTCCGTCCCCGTCCGTCCCCGTCCCGGGGGCCGGGGGCTACTTGCGGAGAAGGTCCCGGACCGGCTGGCGCAGCATCCGCTCGAAGAAGATGTAGGCGATTCCCGTGGATGTGATCAGTACCGCGGACAGTCCCAGCGCCAGCCATCCCACCGGGAAGACGGCCAGGTTGTCCACCGCCGTGCCCAGCGCCGGGATTATGCTCAGCAGAGCGCGGCTGGCGGCGGCGGCGATGCCGTAGCCCAGTCCGGCGCCTATGATCGTGGTTACCAGCGACATGAAGAAGATCTGAAAGGCGAACAGCAGGGCCATTCGGCGGTGGTCCGTGCCCAGAGCCACCAGGACGCCGAGCGCGAAGCGCCTGTTGCGGAGGTCGGCCACCAGGGTGTGGATGGAGCTGGAGATGGCGGCAGCCAGAACGATGAAGGCCAGGGCCAGCAGGGCAGCGGTTACCGTGTTCACCAGCAGCTCGGCCTTCTGGGCTATGCCCCTGCGGGTCTCCGCCCGCAGGCCCATGTCCTCCACCCGCCGGACTATCTCCGGAACGTCCTCCGCCCGCTCGGCGGTCACCAGCAGCGAGCTGTATGTCCTGGGCCTCTCCGGCCGGAACAGCGCATTGACCTGGCCTATGAGCTCCATGGGCGCCGCCAGGGCGAAGAGGGAAAGGTTGCGGGAGGTGGCCACTATGCGGGCGTTGAGCGTTATCGGTGGCCGTTCCAGTTCCGCTATCGAGCTTCGCCCCAGGGTGAGCCGCACCTCGGTGCCCACCACCCCGTCGGGGGTCAGCCCCACCAGATCGTTGGCGTCGGCGAAGCTGGCGTTGTACAGCAGTATCAGGTTCTCGCTGAGCACCAGGGGCAGGTAGGCGCGGGAGGAGTCCTCCAGCGTGTAGGACCAGTCAACGCTCCGGGCGATGGAGTCGGAGAGGAAGCCCTCGGTGACCCCCTCCAGCGCGATGTCCGTGTAGTAGGGCTCACCGCCCAGCCGGCCGCGCAGGTAAGCGGGAACGTGGGAGTATATCTGGGGGTCGATCTCGCTCACCCACCGCAGGGCCTCTATCTCCTCCCGCAGCGAGTCCGTGAGCTCCACTCCGCCGCTCTCCATCCGGAAGAAGCCGGCCCTGCTCCCCTCCGGCGTCACCCGGACCTGCTCTGCGGGCAGGTCGGTTCGAAGGAACCGGTTCAGCACCCGGTGGACACCCAGGCCCACCGCGATGAAGAACACCAGCAGCAGCGCGGCCGTGAGCTGCATGGCCTGGCTGAATAGGTAATCCCTCCAGTGGCCGCGGTTCCAGAGGTGCAGCGCCTGGCGGACCTCGCTAAGCTTCATGGAGCCTGCCGTCCTCCAGGCGGAGCACCCGATCGGCCCGCTGCAGTATGGCCGCAGAGTGGACCACCGCAAGAAGCGAGAAGCCCTGCTGGGCGCGCAGGTCGTCCAGCAGATCGAAGAGCCGGCTCTCGCTCTCCTCGTCCAGGCTGGCCGAGGGCTCGTCGGCCATCAGCACCCGCGGCCTGTTCACCAGACCGCGGGCAACGGCAACCCTCTGCCGCTCTCCGCGGGACAGCAGTGCCGTGGGGGTATCGTCCAGCCTCAGTGAAAGATGTGTCAGGACCTCCCGGGCCTGCGACTCAGCCGCCTTCAGGTCCGCCCCCGAGAACACCGCCGGGAGGGTGACGTTCTCCAGGGCGGTGAGGTTGGGAAGCAGATGGAAGTCCTGAAAGACGAAACCGATGACGTTTCGTCTGATCGAGGCCAGTCCCGCCCTGTCCATGTTACCCGCGTCCCGGCCCTCGATGGTGATCCGGCCCCCATAGGCGGGATCGTGGAGCCCGATTATGCCCAGAAGCGTGCTCTTGCCCACGCCGCTGCGTCCCACGATGGCCATGAACTCCCCGGGGTGGATGTCCAGGTCGAGGCCGTCCAGCACCACCCGGTCGCCGAAGCGGCGTCCTATGCCCCGGGCCTGCAGGACCGGTTCGTCGGAGGCCTGGCTCACAGGAGCCCTTCTGCCATGGTCCGGATCACGGACGGAAGGGAGTCGGCCGACAGCCCCGGGTCCTCCAGCTCGAAGCTCAGCCTCGTATGTCGGCCGCCCTGTCTGACCATCCTGGCCTCCAGGGAGATGAAGGGGTCCGTCGAAAGGTCCATCCGCAGTGCCCGGGGTCGAAGGGAGAGAAAGGAGGTTCGAAGCTCCGCCAGGCTCGGGTACCAGCGCTGCAGCGGCAGCAGCCCCAGGAAGTTGATCATGTTGCCCGGCAGCAGGAGGGAAATCTGCGCATGGCCGCCTTCGAGAGCGGCAAGGCCGGTGTCGGCGGCCAGTGAGGCCTCTTCCCCCATCTCCAGCCAGGGGCCGACGACGGCCGTCGGGGCCTTGCCCATGTACAGGCAGGTCCAGCCGTTCCGGGAGGCCACCGAGCCCAGGATGCCCCCCCGCTCGGTGAGCAGGTCGGTGCGTCCCCGCGACTCCACCGCGCGGCACTCCAGCCGGGAGCTGGCGATCCGCTCCATTCCGGCCGCATCCACGTCCCGGGTAAGGAACAGCAGCTGCGGCTTCAGGGTGGTGAAGTCGATGGATATCACGGCCGTTCCCAGGGGACCGGCGGCCAGCAGGTCTTCCAGCAGACCCCCGGGTACGCCGCTGGTCTCCTCCGGGAGCAGGGCGGAGACAAGCCCGAAGGCGTCGGGCGCTATCCTTATGTAGCAGAGGCTGTTTGCCGGGACCATGGCCAGATCGCCGCTGTCGGGCCCGCCGCCGCAGCAGGATGCGCCCAGTACGCAGGCCAGCAGCGCTGCGGCAAGTCTTCGGCTCATATTCTTGACAGCTCCCTCCAGCAGGCTTAGCTTTCCCGCCCCGGTAAGAGTACGTCCTTGCCAGAGAGGCGTCAACGACTCGATTCAGAGCCGCTGGCGCCTTGACGATATGGGGGCCCGGGGATATTGTTGCGACTCGCGTAGAAAGCGGATGCTGCTGGCGTAGCTCAATTGGCAGAGCAGCTGATTTGTAATCAGCAGGTTGCGGGTTCGAGTCCCATCGCCAGCTCCAGTTCCGAAGATGACATAGACGGGCGAGGTTCCCGAGCGGTCAAAGGGGGCAGACTGTAAATCTGTTGGCTTAAGCCTTCGGTGGTTCGAATCCACCCCTCGCCACCAGCTGCAAGTCGCCCGAGGCTAAGGCCTGAAATACGCCAGCGGTCCTTTCATTGCAACCCGCAAGGCCAACGCCCGGGACGATACCGATGGGCTGCGCAGAGTCCTGACGAAGAGCGAAACGCACCGCGGTGGGCGCAGGCCCTCCTGCGGTGTGCCGGATGGGCTGCGCGACGACCCGCGCGGTGCGCGGGAGGACTAAGTACGGAACCACGACCGGGGGGAAGAATGCAGCTTCCCCGTCCGGCAAAGTTCAGGAAGGACCCCTGCGCGGGAGAGCGGAGCACGGCGCAGGATTGGAAGTTTGACCGGGGCGGTGAGCGTAGCGTCCCCGCGAAGCGGATGCAGGTTGTATGGCGCGGGAGAGCGGAGCATTGCCACCAAAGCCAGGAGGCGGGCGGCAAGCGAAGCTTCCCCGTCCGGCATAGTCCAAGGAGGACCCCTGCGCGGGAGAGCGGAGCACAGCGCAGGATTGGAAGTTTGACCGGGGCGGTGAGCGTAGCGTCCCCGCGAAGCGGGTGAAGGTAGGATGGCGCGGGAAAGCGTAGCATTGCCACCAAAGCCAGGAGGCGGGCGGCAAGCGAAGCTTCCCCGTCCGGCATAGTCCGGCACGGAGTTCGGGCGGGAATAGCTCAGTTGGCAGAGCATCAGCCTTCCAAGCTGAGGGTCGCGGGTTCGAATCCCGTTTCCCGCTCCAGCTCCGCCGGCAGGCAGAAGGCAGGAGAGTGGCAGCCAGCCCAGGTAGCTCAGTCGGTAGAGCGCATCCTTGGTAAGGATGAGGTCGGCGGTTCAATCCCGCTCCTGGGCTCCAGCTTAGGCCCATTTAGCGAGGTGAAAGTCAGGAGGAGGAGCTATGGCGAAGGAGAAGTTCGAGAGAGACAAGCCACATGTGAACGTCGGAACCATAGGTCACATCGACCATGGCAAGACAACGCTCACAGCAGCCATGACGAGGTGCCTCGCAACCCAGGGCCTTGCGGATTTCGTGGCGTTCGACCGTATCGACAACGCTCCGGAGGAGAAGGAGCGCGGCATAACAATCGCGACCTCTCACCAGGAGTACCAGACGGAGAACCGTCACTACGCGCACGTGGACTGCCCCGGTCATGCCGACTACATCAAGAACATGATCACCGGCGCGGCCCAGATGGACGGCGCGGTCCTGGTCATAGGCGCCAACGACGGTGTCATGGCCCAGACCAAGGAGCACGTGCTCCTGGCCCGCCAGGTGAACGTTCCCAGCATCGTGGTCTTCCTCAACAAGACCGACATGGTGGATGACGAGGAGATCATCGACATCGTGGAGCTCGAGGTCCAGGAGCTGCTGGAGAAGTACGAGTTCGACCCCGAGTCCCCCATCATCCGCGGCAGTGCCCTGAAGGCCCTGAACTCCAGCGGAGAGCCCGGTGACGAGGACGCCAAGTGCGTATACGAGCTGCTGGAGGCCATGGACGAGTGGATCCCGCTGCCCGAGAGGGACGTCGACAAGGACTTCCTGATGCCCGTGGAGGACGTCTTCTCCATTCCCGGCAGGGGCACCGTGGGCACCGGCCGTATCGAGCGCGGCACAATCCACACCGGCGACAAGGTGGAGATCGTGGGAATCCGAGAGACCCGCGCGACCACCTGCACCGGCGTTGAGATGTTCCGCAAGATCCTGGACGAGGGCCAGGCGGGAGACAACGTCGGGCTGCTGCTTCGAGGCGTAGCCAAGGACGAGCTGGACAGGGGCATGGTGGTCGCCAAGCCCAAGTCCGTCACCCCGCACACCAGGTTCGAGGCAGAGGTCTACGTGCTCACCGCCAAGGAGGGCGGAAGGCACAAGCCCTTCCACAACGGTTACAGGCCGCAGTTCTACTTCCGCACCACCGACGTTACCGGCAGCATCAGCCTCCCCGAGGGCGTTGAGATGTGCATGCCCGGCGATCACGTTGAGATGGTCGTCGAGCTGATCACTCCCATCGCCATGGAGGAGGGCCTCCGGTTCGCCATTCGCGAGGGTGGCAGGACCGTGGGCGCCGGCCGGGTAACCTCGATAGTCGAGTAGGCCGGCTGTTTTGCGGGTGATAATTACGCTGGCCTGCCAGGAGTGCAGGCGAAGGAACTACACTACAACCAAGAACAGGCGTACGACGCCGGACAGGATCGAGCTGAAGAAGTACTGCAGGTTCTGCGGCAGGCATACGCTGCACAGGGAGACGAAATAGCATTGTCCGCCCCGCGCAGGCGGGGCGGGCGCGCCTTCGGCTGAAGGGCCGTAGCACAATTGGCAGTGCACCGGACTCCAAATCCGGCGGTTGGGGGTTCGAGTCCCTCCGGCCCTGCCAGTCGGTGGCGTTTCGCATAGGACCAGGTGGCGGCCGGTCCCGGCGGGCAGCCGGGCCGGTGCCTTGTTCGCTTTGCGGAAGGCGGCGGCCACCGGGGGCGCAAGCAGGGGAAGGTAGATCGATGGCAAAGAAGAAGGACTCCGGTGGAAACGCGATCGTCCGGGCGGCGAACGGGACCGTTCGGTTCCTCGGCGAGGTCAAGGCCGAGCTGACGAAGGTCGCGTGGCCCTCCAGGGACGAGGTAATAGCCTCCACCTGGGTGGTGCTGGCCGCCGTGGGAGTCGTGGGAATCTGGATCTTTGCCGCGGACAAGGCATCCTCTCTGATGATGACCGCCCTTGTCAGCCTGTTCAGCTAGACGGGACACAGAAGGGGAGCCAATGCCAGAAGACGAGACTCTGGAGCGAGAAGAGAGCACCGGGCAGGAAACGCCGGAAGAGGCGGCCGAAGAGGCTTCCAAAGAGGAGGCCGGGGCCGCGGAGGAAGAGGAGGACGACCGCTACCGCTGGTACGTGGTTCATTCCTTCTCCGGCTACGAGAAGCGGGTAAAGAAGTTCCTGGAGGGCAACATCGCCAGGATGTACCCCGAACGGGTCTCGGAGGTTCTCATTCCCACCGAGGAGGTGACCAGCAGGACCCGCAAGGGCCGCAAGGTCACCCGGCAGAAGAAGCTCTACCCCGGGTACGTTTTCGTGAAGCTGGATCTCACCGAGGAGATGGTGATGGACATCCGGGCCATGAGCAACGTCAGCGGCTTCCCTCCCATGAACAAGAGCTATCCCAAGCCCCTGACCGAAGGCGAGGTCAAGAGGATCATGGGGCAGGCCGAGGGCACGGAGAAGCGGAAGGTCGTGCGGATTCCCTTCAGCGTGGGCCAGACCGTCCGTGTCACCGACGGCCCCTTCAAGAACTTCTCCGGGGTCGTGGAGTCCATAAACCCCGAGAGAGGAATGGCGAGGATCATCTTCACCATCTTCGGCCGCAAGGCACCGGTGGAGATCGATTTCTCCCAGGTAAGGCCCGTCTGATTGTCTGAGCGGACGGGACCTGTTCGAAAGGCGCGAGAGAGAAAGAGCACGCGGCTGTCGGGGAAGTGATGCACCCCGTCTCCGCAGGTTGTCCCCACAGGCCGGCCACTAAGGGGAGGCCGCCGGGGGACGCGAGAGAGGAGTAGCCATGGCCAAGAAGGTTATGGGCGTGGTGAAGCTCCAGCTGCAGGCGGGACAGGCCACACCGGCCCCCCCTGTAGGCCCCGCGCTGGGCCAGTACGGGATAAACATGCAGGCCTTCTGCAAGGACTTCAATGCCCGAACCCAGGGCAAGGAAGGTCTCATAATCCCTGCTGTTATAACGATCTACAAGGATCGGAGCTTCACTTTCGAGCTCAAGTCGCCGCCGGCGTCCGTCCTCCTGAAGAGGGCGGCCGGGCTGGCGAAGGGATCTCCCGAGCCCAACCGACAGAAGGTGGGCACCGTCACTGTCGAGCAGTGCAGGGAGATCGCCAAGTTGAAGTGGGTGGACCTGAACGCCGCCTCCGAGGAGACGGCGATAGAGATGATAAAGGGTACGGCCCGAAGCATGGGGCTGGAGGTGGAAGGCTGATGGCGCACAAGAGCCAGAGGTACCTCAAGGCCCGACGGAGTGTGGACCGCAGTGCCAAGTACCAGCTCACCGACTGCGTAAAGCTGGTGAAGGACAACGCCAACGCCAAGTTCGACGAGACCGTCGAGGTGGCCCTTCTGCTCGGCGTGAACCCACGTTACCCCGACCAGATAGTGAGGGGAACGTGCATTCTGCCCCACGGCACCGGGCAGGACGTCCGCGTCCTGGCCTTCGCCCGGGGCGAGAAGGCCGACGAGGCCCGGGAGGCCGGCGCCGACTACGTCGGTGACGAGGACTACGCCCAGAAGATAGAGGAGGGCTGGCTGGACTTCGACGTGGTCGTGGCCACCCCGGACATGATGAAGGTCATCGGAAAGCTGGGACGCGTGCTGGGCCCCAGGGGCCTCATGCCCAGCCCCAAGACGGGAACCGTGACCATGGACATCGGGGAGGCCGTGCGGGAGTCCAAGGCCGGCAAGATCAGCTTCCGGGTTGACAAGACCGGCAACCTCCACGCCCCGGTGGGCAAGGCCAGCTTCGAGGCCGGGCAGCTGGAGGAGAACGCGCTGGCCTTCATCGAGAAGGTGAACCAGCTGCGTCCCAGCGCCTCCAAGGGACTCTACATGAGAAAGGGCACGATCTCCTCCACCATGGGTCCCGGGGTGAAGCTGGACCTAAGCGACATACGGTCGCGGCTGCAGTCCAAGGCGGTGAGATAGATGGCTGTAACCAGAAGCAGGAAGAAGGAGATAGTCGAAGCCCTCTCCGAGAACTTCGGTGACGCGAAGAGCTTCGTGCTCACGGACTTCACCGGTATCGACGTCGAGGAGATGACCGAGCTGAGGGCGAAGATGCGCGAGGCCGGCGTCGGCTACACTATAGCCAAGAACACTCTGCTCCGGATGATCTTCGACAACGTGGGGATTCCGGAGGGCGAGGCGTTCCTGGCGGGCATCGACGGCCCCACGGCAGTGGCCTACGGCGACGACGAGGTGATGCCCGCGAAGGTCATCAGCGAGTTCGCCGAGGACCATGACGGCAGGCCGTCCATCAAGGCCGGCTTCGTAGCCGGGGAGAGCATGGACATCGAGGGCGTGGAGCGGCTGGCGAAGGTGCCCGGTCGCGAGGAGCTGCTTTCGCGGCTCGTGGGCTCGGCGCAGTCGCCCATCCAGGGATTCGTCTGCGTGAGCAGCGCCATCATCAGGAAGTTCCTCTACGCGGTCAACGCCGTGAGGGAGAGCAGGGAATAGCGGAAGCCGGGAGCCGCCTGAGGCTTCCGGGACAATGACGGAGGAAAGAACATGAGCGAAGACAAGAAGGCCCAGATCATCGAGGCCATATCCGAGATGACAGTTCTCGAGCTGGCCGAGCTGGTCGAGGAGATGGAGGATAAGTTCGGCGTCTCCGCCTCGGCCCCGGCCGTGGCAGCCGTCGCGGCTCCGGCCGAGAGCGGCAAGGAGGAGGAGCAGACCGAGTTCGATGTGGTGCTGGAGGACTTCGGCGCCAAGAAGATCCAGGTCATCAAGGTCGTCCGCGAGATAACGGGTCTGGGCCTCAAGGAGGCCAAGGCTCTGGTGGACGAGGCCCCCTCCAAGGTCAAGGAGGAGCTGGACAAGTCCGAGGCGGAGGAGATTCAAAAACAGCTCGAAGAGGCTGGCGCTACTGTCACTCTGCAGTAACGCTCCCCACATAAGCCTCTTCGAAGGAGCGCGAGCAAGCGGGTGGAGGGTTGGAACGGGCCCTCCGTCCGCCGCGCTGTCAAGACGGAATCCCGCCGCGGCCCCCGGGCCGCGGAAGGGACGCGGAATAGATGCGGCCGGAAGAGCAGATGTCCGGCCCGATGAAACAGCGGGCGTGCGGCCCCATCGCCGGCCTGAAGGAAACGGCAAGGCGAAAGGGCGTTTTGTGCCCCTGCCCGCATCGGAAGGAACCGCAGCTGTCACGGGACCGGCCGGTGGAAGCGATTATCGCCCGGGAGTATTCAAAGCAGGCGTTAGGAGTGCCAGGTGAAGAGAGAAAGACCTGTAAGGAACTACGCGAGGGTCGGCGCAGCCATCGAGATACCGAACCTGCTCAGGATACAGAAGGAATCCTTCAGGGATTTCCTGCAGCTGGACGCCGCTCCCGAAGAGCGGCTTCCCCAGGGCCTGCACAAGATCTTCCTGGACACGTTTCCCATCGAGAGCTCCAACGGCGAGTTCTCGCTGGAGTACGTCAGCTACGACGTGGGAAGGTCCAAATACGACATACAGGAGGCGTTGAACAAGGGCCTCACCTACTCCGCGCCCCTGACCTCCACCCTCAGGCTCGCCTTCAAGGACGTAGACGAGACCGGCAAGGTCTCCCGGGTGGTGGAGCAGTCGGTCTTCCTGGGCGAGCTGCCACTCATGACCGAGACGGGCTCCTTCGTCATCAACGGGGCCGAGCGGGTGATAGTCAACCAGCTTCACCGCAGCCCGGGAGTGTTCTTCGAGGAGAAGACCATGCAGCGGGGGCGGAGGGTGTGCAGCGCCAGGGTGATCCCACAGCGCGGCTCCTGGCTGGACCTGATGCTGGACAACAACGACATAATCTTCGCCAACATCGACCGCCGACCCAAGAGAATACCGGTGACCATGCTGCTGCGCGCCCTGGGCCTTTCCACGGATTCCCACATACTGGCGAGCTTCTACCCGGTCCTCGAGGCGGACATACCAGCCGCTCTGAAGAGCCGCAGCCGGAAGGTGGAGCTGACCCTGAAGTCGTTCGCGGAGGACGTGGTAGACCCGGAGACCGGCGAGCTGCTTGCCCGGGCCGATGAGCCGGTTGAGAGCGCCGAGAAGCTGGAGACGCTGGTGGAGCACGGCATCAAGGAGGGCAAGTTCCTCGGCTCCCGCTCCAGAAAAACCGACTTCGACGGCATCCGCAAGACGCTAACCAAGGAGGAGAGCAGCCTGGGCGCCGGCGTGGAGAAGTCCGAGGACGAGGCCACGCTGTGGATCTACGAGGCCCTGCGCGGCACCGAGGCGCCGTCGCTGGACCACGCCCGCAGCTACCTCCGGTCCATGTTCTTCGACTCCAAGCGCTACAGCCTCAGCGAGGTGGGTCGCTACAAGGTCAACGAGCGGCTGAACATCGACACCCCCATGGACAAGCTGACCCTCACCGTGGAGGACCTGGTGGCCATCGTGGACAACCTGATCAGGCTTCGGGAGGGCAAGATCAGCGCCGACGACATCGACCACCTGGGCAACCGCAGGGTGAAGACGGTGGGGGAGCTGATGGGCCAGGAGTTCTCCAAGGGCCTCAGCCGAATGTCCCGCACCATACGGGACCGCATGGGGCACCAGGACCGCGAGAAGCTCACCCCTCACGACCTGGTCAACTCCCGCACCCTCTCCAGCGTGATAACCACCTTCTTCGGCTCCAGCCAGCTGTCGCAGTTCATGGAGCAGACCAACCCGCTGGCCGAGCTGACCCACAAGCGGCGCACCAGCGCCCTGGGAGAGGGCGGTCTCACCCGTGAGCGCGCGGGCTTCGACGTCCGCGACGTTCACCACACCCACTACGGCCGCGTCTGTCCGGTGGAGACCCCGGAGGGCCCCAACATCGGCCTGATCACAACCCTGGCGGTCTTCGCCACCATAAACCGCTTCGGTTTCCTGGAGACCCCCTACCGCAGGGTGGTGGACGGCAAGATCAGCGACGAGGTGGTCTACCTCTCGGCCGATCGGGAGGACCGCACCACCATCGCCGAGGCCGACGCCGCGATAGACGAGGGGGGCAACCTCACAGGCGAGTTCGTGCGGGCCAGGCGCGCCGGGACCTTTCCCATGGTCAGACCCGAAGAGGTGGAGTTCATAGACGTGTCACCGCAGCAGCTGGTGGGCGTGTCCGCGGCCCTGATTCCCTTCCTGGAGCACGATGACGCCAACCGAGCCCTGATGGGCTCGAACATGATGAGGCAGGCCGTTCCGCTGCTTCACACCGAGTACCCGCTGGTGGGAACGGGGATGGAGGACATGGCGGCCAGGGACTCCGGAGCCCTGGTGATGGCCCGAAGGCCTGGTGTGGTCCACCACGTGGACTCGGGCAAGGTCGTGGTTCGCGCCGACACGGACAAGTACGACTTCGAGAAGTTCGATACCTACCGCCTGAACAAGTTCGTCCGAAGCAACCAGGATACCTGCATCAACCAGAGGCCGCTGGTCAAGGTGGGCGACCGCGTGGATACAGGACAGCCCCTGGCCGACGGCATGGCCACCCAGGAAGCCAGGCTGGCCCTGGGAGTGAACGCCCTGGTGGCCTTCACGCCCTGGAACGGCTACAACTTCGAGGACGCCATAGTGGTCAGCGAGCGGCTTCTGAAGAAGGACATCTTCTCCTCGGTGCACATCGTGGAGATGGACACCGAGTTCCGCGAGACCAAGCTGGGCCCCGAGGAGCTGACCCGGGAGATCCCCAACGTGGGCGAGAAGGCCAAGGAGAACCTGGACGACGACGGCATCATCAAGATAGGCAGCCGCGTGCGCGAGGACGATATCCTGGTGGGCAAGGTTACTCCCAAGGGCGAGCAGGACCTCTCCCCCGAGGAGCGCCTGATTCGGGCCATCTTCGGCCAGAAGGCCGGCGACGTGAAGGACGCCTCGCTCAAGGCTCCCACCGGCATGGACGGAGTGGTAATCGATGTGAAGGTCTACTCGCGCAAGGACCGGTCGGAGCGCGGCCGGAGGCTGGCCGAGCAGAAGATCGACAGGATTCGGGCGGAGCGCGAGGACCGGGAGCGCCGGCTGGCCGAGGAGCGCGACACCCTGCTGGCCGAGCTGATCAAGGGCAGGAAGGCGGTCAGCATCGTGGACACCCTTACCGGCGAGGTTCTGGTGCCCGTCGGAAGGAAGGTGTCCGCCACGGCCCTGAAGAAGATCGACTTCAGCGACGTGGACCCCGACCAGCAGCTGGTGGAGGACCTGGAGGCCGACGACAGGGCCAGGCTGGTGCTCCGGCGGGCGGCGAAGATGCTGCGGAAGATCGCCGAGGACGCCGAGGACGCCGAGGACCGGGTGAACCGCGGAGACGACCTCAAGCCCGGAATCATCAAGCTGGTGAAGGTCTACATCGCCCGCCGGCGCAAGCTGCGGATCGGCGACAAGATGGCCGGACGCCACGGCAACAAGGGAGTGGTGAGCATCGTGGTCCCCGAGGAGGACATGCCCTACCTTCCCGACGGAACCCCGGTGGACATCTGCCTCAACCCCCTGGGCGTGCCGAGCCGAATGAACGTCGGGCAGATCATGGAGACCAACCTCGGATGGGCGGCGAAGGAGCTGGGTTTCAATGCCGTCACTCCGGTGTTCAACTCCGCCTCCAACGACGACGTGAGGAGGGCGCTGGACGAGGCCGGCCTTCCCGAGGACGGCAAGAGCGTACTCTACGACGGCCTGACCGGAGAGCCCGTGGATGAGCGGGTCACGGTGGGTTACATGTACACGCTCAAGCTGGCCCACCAGGTGGAGGACAAGATCCACTCCCGCTCCACGGGACCGTACGCCATGGTGACCCAGCAGCCCCTGGGCGGAAAGGCCCAGAATGGCGGCCAGAGGCTGGGGGAGATGGAGGTCTGGGCCCTGGAGGCCTACGGCGCGGCCCATACGCTGCGCGAGATGCTTACCGTGAAATCCGACGATACAGAGGGCAGGTCCCGGGCCTACAGCGCCATGGTCAACGGCGAGAACATCGGTCTGCCCACCACGCCGGAGTCATTCAACGTCCTGCTCAACGAGATGAGGAGCCTGGCCCTGGACGTGGAGCTCGTTACCGAGGAGGAGAACTAGATGCTGGATACGATCTCCCTCCGAGACGCTAAGGCCTTCCCCACCACCTTCAACGGCATCAAGATCAGCCTGGCCTCCCCGGAGACGGTGAGGAGCTGGTCGCACGGAGAGGTGACCAAGGCCGAGACCATCAACTACCGCAGCCACAAGCCCGAGCCCGAGGGACTCTTCTGCGAGAGGATCTTCGGGCCGGTGAAGGACTGGGAGTGCGCCTGCGGGCGCTACAAGAGGATCCGATACCGCGGCGTGAAGTGCGACCGCTGCGGCGTGGAGGTGACCCACTCCCGAGTGCGCCGCGAGCGCATGGGACACATAGAGCTGGCGGTACCGGTGACCCACATCTGGTACTACAAGACCCGGAAGATCTCCAAGCTCCTGGACGTAACCAACCTGAACCTGGAGCGCGTGATCTACTACGAGTCCTATATCGTGACCAAGTCCGAGCATCCGCAGCTGACGAAGTGCACGGTTCTCAGCGATGAGGAGTTCCACGAGGCCCGCGAGACCTACGGTGACTCCTTCGAGGTGGGCATGGGCGCGGAGGCCATCCTGGGGCTGCTGGAGGAGATAGACCTCGACGAGCTGGCGGCCACCCTGCGGACCAGCATCGCCAACGAGACCACCGTGGCCCGTCGCCAGAAGAACATCAAGAGACTCAAGGAGGTGGAGGCCTTCCGGCTGTCGAAGAACGACAACCGTCCCGAGTGGATGGCCCTTCGCATACTGCCGGTGCTTCCGCCGGACCTGCGGCCGCTGGTGCCCCTGGAGGGCGGAAGGTTCGCCTCCAGCGACCTCAACGACCTCTACAGGAGGGTGATCAACCGCAACAACAGGCTGCGGAGGCTTCTGGACCTGCAGGCGCCGGACGTCATCCTGCGCAACGAGAAACGGATGCTGCAGGAGGCGGTGGACGCAGTCCTGGACAACAGCTCCCGCCGCAAGCCGGTGAAGGGCGCCGGAATGAGGCCGTTGCGGAGCCTCTCCGACCTTCTGAAGGGCAAGCGCGGCCGCTTCCGCCAGAACCTGCTGGGCAAGCGGGTGGACTACTCCGGCCGCAGCGTCATCGTGGTGGGCCCGGAGCTGCACTTCCACCAGTGCGGCCTTCCCAAGAAGATGGCCCTGGAGCTGTTCAAGCCCTTCGTGGTGGCCCGCCTCGCCGAGCAGAACGGCGAGGGCATCAAGATGGCGGCCAAGAAGGTGGACGAGAAGCACGAGGCTGTATGGGGCGTGCTGGAGTCGGTGATCAAGAACCATCCGGTTCTGCTCAACCGCGCCCCAACCCTGCACAGGCTGGGCATACAGGCCTTCGAGCCGGTGCTGGTGGAGGGCCTGGCCATAAGGCTGCATCCGCTGGCATGCGCCGCCTTCAACGCCGACTTCGACGGCGACCAGATGGCCGTGCACGTGCCGCTGTCGGCGGAGGCCCAGGTGGAGAGCCGAATACTGATGCTGGGCAGCCGCAACATCCTCAAACCCTCCAGCGGCGAGCCCATAGCCACCCCCAGCCATGACCTGGTCATCGGGCCCTACACCCTCACCAAGCCCGTGCCCGGGGCGAAGGGCGAGGGCATGGTGTTCGGCTCCCTCGACGAGGTCCGGGGCGCTTACGACTCCGGCAAGATCTCGCTGCACGCCAAGATCAAGGTTCGGGGCATCAACAGGATCGTGGAGGTCCGTGGCAACGGCGAGAAGCGCAAGCCCGCCTACTGGAAGGACTACACCTCGGTGGGCCAGGTGATCTTCAACGAGATCGTCCCCGACGGCATGGACTTCATCATGGCCAACGCCAGAATCCCCCACGAGAAGGTGTTCGGCAAGAAGGGCCTCCGGACCATAGTGGCCCGCTGCTACGAAGAGCAGGGACCGGTGGACGCCGCGGTGTTCCTGGACAACCTCAAGAACCTGGGCTTCCACTACGCCACCACAACCGGCCTCACCGTGGGGATGGACGACATGGTTATCCCCGAGAAGAAGGCGAAGATCATCGCCGACGCCACCCATGCCCTCTCCGAGATCGAGGAGAGCGCCAAGAGGGGCGAGCTCACCGAGGCCGAGCGCTACAACAGGGTGATAGACATATGGAGCCAGGCCACCGAGGACGTGAAGAACGAGTTGATGAGCGTCCTCAGCCGACAGAGCCACGGCTTCAACCCCATATACATGATGGCCAACTCCGGCGCGCGGGGAAGCGTGGACCAGGTGAAGCAGCTGGCCGGCATGAGGGGCCTGATGGCCAAGCCGCGCAAGAAGCTCACCGGAAGCCTGGGGGAGACGATCGAGACTCCCATCATCTCCTCGCTGAAGGAGGGGCTGTCGGTGATCGAGTACTCCATCTCGACCCACGGATCCCGCAAGGGTCTGGCGGACACCGCGCTGAAGACGGCCGACGCCGGCTACCTGACTCGAAGGCTCGTGGACGTCTGCCAGGACGTGATGATAACCATGTCCGACTGCGGCACGGTCAGGGGGCGCAACATCTCCGCCCTCAAGGAGGGCGAGGAGGTCATCGAGCCTCTGAGCGACAGGATACTCGGGCGCTTCACCGCCGAGGACATCTTCGACCCGGTGAGCGACGAGATCATCTGCGAGGCCGGTGACGCGGTGACCCCCGAGCTGGCGCTCAGGATAGAGGATTGCGGCATAGAGAGCGTGAAGATCCGCAGCGTCCTCACCTGCGAGGCCGACCGCGGCCTCTGCGCCAAGTGCTACGGATGGGACCTCTCCCGCAACCGCGTGATCACCGACGGAGAAGCCGTGGGCGTAATAGCCGCGCAGAGCATCGGAGAGCCGGGCACCCAGCTAACCCTCAGGACCTTCCACACCGGCGGAGTGGCCGGCAGGGCAGCCAAGGAGTTCGAGGTGCACTCCCGGCACAGCGGCGTGGTGAGCTTCCGGAACATGCACGTGGTCATGGGCGAGGACGACCAGGGCGAACCAATGAGGATCGTCACCCGGAACGCGCAGATCGACATTCTCGACGAGAACGGGGAGGTGCTCTCCACCTACGACATCGTGGTGGGAAGCGAGCTCTACGTGGAGGACGGCGAGAAGGTGGAGAAGGAGAAGCTCCTCTGCCGCAGCGACCCCTTCATCATCCCCATCGTGGCCGAGCAGAGCGGGTCGGTGCACTACGTGGACATCGAGGAGGACATCACGCTGCAGGAGGAGATCGACAGCGAGCAGCGGCGGCAGATGGTGATCGTGGCCGACCGCAGCCGCACCCTCCACCCCCACGTGTTCATCCTTCCCAAGCACCTGGTGGTGCTCTCCGGACGGCCGCGGCGCCGCGAGGAGGAGATCCACACCATCGAGGACCTGATGAAGGAGGCCGCCGAGGGCGGCGGCCGCCTGATATTCACCTACAAGGAGGTGGCCTCCCACCGTCCCGACACCATCATGGAGGAGCTGCAGATTCGAAGCTCGGACTTCGACATGCCCTTCGTAAGGGTGGACTGCAGGCGGGCGCCGAAGGGCAGCTACGCAGACATATGCCAGGCCGCCGACGGCGTCCTGGAGACCCTGGGCAAGAAGGCGGGCAAGGCGGCCGACAGGCTGAAGGCGGCGGTGGACGAGCTGCGGGAGGCCAGGGCCACCAAGAAGACCGAGCCCGCCGAGGACGAGCTGGTGGAGGCCCTGGTGGAGGTGAGCCGCAAGAAGGCCTTCTTCATCGGCCTGGCGGCGCTGGAGCGCGGACACTCCGGCACCCGCAAGGTGGTCCAAAAGCTTCGCGATGTCATCGCCGACAGCCGGATCACCTGCATAGTCAGCTTCAGCTACCGCGGCCTTCGCAGCCACGTGGTGGCGCGGGGCCGCCGCAAGCAGCAGGCCAAGGACCCGGTGGAGGAGTTCATCAGGGATCAGGTCCTGGGCATCTACCCGGTTCCCAGCGGCGCCCACCTCAGGGTACGCGACGGAAGCCTGATCAGCAGCGGTACCCACATAGCCCGCATAGAGAAGAAGCTGGGCCAGCAGCGGGACATCACCGGAGGACTGCCCAGGGTGGACGAGCTGTTCGAGGCCCGGCGGCCCAAGGACGCCGCCGCCATCGCCGAGATCAGCGGAGTGGTGGCCCTCAGCCCCATCAAGGCGGGGATGAGGACGGTAACCATCCGCGGCGAGGAGGGCCAGGAGGCCAGCGTCCGCATACCGGCCACCCGGCATATCCGGGTCCGGGAGGGCGACAGCGTGGAAGCGGGCGACAAGCTCACCGAGGGCCCGCTGGACCCCCACGACATACTTCGGATCAAGGGCACCGAGGCGGTGGAGGAGTACCTCCTGAACGAGATTCAGGAGGTCTACCGACTGCAGGGCGTGAAGATCAATGACAAGCACGTGGGAATAGTGGTGCGCCAGATGCTCTCCAAGGCCAAGATAGAGGACCCCGGCGACACGCCGTTCCTGGAGGGCGCGCAGGTGGACAGGCTGCTTCTGAACAGCGAGAACGAATCCGCCATGCGGCAGGGCAAGCGCCCGGCCACCTCCGACGTGCTGCTGCTGGGGATCACCAAGGCCTCGCTGGCCACGGACAGCTTTCTGTCGGCGGCCTCCTTCCAGGAGACCAACACGGTTCTGGCGGACGCGGCCACGGCGGGCAAGGTGGACTACCTCTACGGCCTGAAGGAGAACGTGATAGTCGGCCACCTCATACCGGCGGGCACGGGAGTGAAGTCCTACCGCTCTGTGGAGATCTCCATGGCCGACGGGGAGGAGCTCCCAAGGCCCGCTTTCCCGGCGAAAGACGTTGACGAGAGCGCATTTGATGCGTAAGGTAACAGCCCTCCCGCCCGCAGAACGCTATCTGCTGGCGCGAGGGGATCTTTTGTGCACCGAAAGGAGATGATTTGCCGACCATAAACCAGCTGGTACGCAAGGGTCGGAAGAAGCAGGTCAAGAAGCGCAAGGCGCCTGCTCTTCAGAGATGCCCCCAGAAGAAGGGCATCTGCACCCGCGTGTACACCTCCACGCCGAAGAAGCCGAACTCGGCCCTGCGCAAGGTCGCCAGGGTCCGTCTTCGCAACGGCTTCGAGGTGACGGCCTACATCCCCGGCGAGGGCCATAACCTAAACGAGCACTCGGTCGTGCTCGTGAGGGGCGGAAGGGTGAAGGACCTTCCCGGCGTTCGCTACCACATCATTCGGGGAGTGGAGGACACCGCAGGCGTAGATGGCAGGAGTCAGGGCAGGTCTAAGTACGGCACCAAGAAGTCGGGCTGACGCCCGCCGCCGTAAGGCCGCCTCACAGTAATAGGAAGCCTCCCCTTGAGGGAGGCCGGGAGGATCAATGGCAAGGAGATCAAGGCCAAAGAGGCGCGAGGGGACGCCGGACCGCAAGTTCGGCAACCTTCTGGTCTCGAAGTTGATCAGCAAGGTGATGATCGACGGCAAGAGGGCGAAGGCCGAGGGCATCGTCTACGACGCCTTTGACCTCATCGCCGAGAAGACCGGCAAGGATCCGGTTACCGTCTTCAACAGGGCCATGAAGAACGTCAGGCCCTCGCTGAAGGTGAAGTCCAGGAGGGTGGGAGGCTCCACCTACCAGGTACCCATGGAGGTGCGGCCCCGGGAGCGCGACTCCCTGGCCCTCAGATGGATCGTCGGCTTTGCGTCGGCCCGCAGGGGCAGGTCCCTTTCGGAGAAGCTGGCCGCCGAGCTGACAGACGCTTCCAAGGGAGAAGGCGCCGGAAGCGTGAAGAAGAAGGAAGACACGCACAGAATGGCCGAGGCCAACAAGGCCTTTGCCCACTACCGCTGGTAGGATAGCCCCCCGGGGCCTGCCCCCGGAGCTCCCAGGCGGCTGCGGCAAAGGCCTCCGGCCTTACAGACGCTGAAGGAGCTCAACCCGGATGGGTAAGCCCGAGAGAATCCGCAACATTGGCATCATGGCCCACATAGATGCCGGCAAGACCACCACCACCGAGCGGATCCTGTACTACACCGGACGCCTTCACAGGATGGGCGACGTGGACCACGGCACGGCCGTGATGGACTGGATGCCCCAGGAGAAGGAGAGGGGCATAACCATCCAGTCCGCCGCCACCACCTGCAGCTGGCGTGACCACGAGATAAACATCATCGACACCCCCGGGCACGTGGACTTCACCGTGGAGGTGGAGCGCAGTCTGAGGGTGCTCGACGGAGCGGTGGCCGTGTTCTGCGCCGTGGGCGGCGTGGAGCCCCAGTCGGAGACTGTCTGGCACCAGGCCGACCGGTACGGGGTTCCCCGGGTGGCCTTCATCAACAAGATGGACCGAAGGGGGGCCGATTTCGAGGGTGCGGTCCAGATGATGCGCGACGTACTGGGAGCCTGTCCGCTTCCGGTGGCTCTTCCCATCGGCTGCGGCGACTCCTTCGAGGGCGTCATAAGCGTTCTGGACGGCAAGGCCCTCTACTTCGACGAGGAGAGCCTGGGGGCGCAGTTCGACTACGTGGACATACCCGCCGAGCACATGGAGCGGTACCGGAAGGCACGCGAGGTGGTCTGGGAGAAGGCGGCCGAGCGGGACGTGGAGGCCATGGAACTCTACTTTGCGGGGGAGCTGAAGGCGGACAGGGTGCGCGAGCTCCTGCGCGGAGCCACCGTGGAGGGCGACCTGGTCCCCGTGCTCTGCGGCTCGGCGCTGAAGAACGTGGGAGTACAGGGCCTGATGGACGCCATAGTGGACTGGCTGCCGTCGCCCCTGGACTTCACCGAGGTCAGCGGAGAGCTCCCCGACGGAACCGCGGCCACCCGGCGGCGGAGGGCGGACGAGCCGTTCACGGCCCTGGTCTTCAAGGTGCAGAGCGACCCGCACCTGGGCCGCCTGGCCTACCTTCGGGTCTACGCCGGGTGCGCCGACGACGGACAGGCGGTGCTGAACAACCGCATCGGCAAGAGCGAGCGGATGACCCGGCTGGTCAGGATGCACGCCGAGAAACGCAGCCACCTGGACTCCATACGGGCGGGGGACATAGCGGCGGCCGGCCTGCGGACCGCGGCCACAGGAGACACGCTGACCTCCCAGGACGCCCCCATGGTGCTGGAGATCATAGACTTCCCAGACCCGGTCATGCAGATGGCCATAGAGCCGGCCAGCACTTCGGACGAGAAGGCCCTGGAGCAGGCTCTGGGGGAGATGGAGGGGGAGGATCCCTCGCTGAAGGTCGAGTCCGACCCCGACAGCGGCCAGATGCTGATCAGGGGAATGGGAGAGCTGCACCTGGAGATAGTTGCCGAGCGGCTGCGCCGTGAACGGGGTCTTTCGGTTCGGACCGGAAACCCCCAGGTCTCCTACCGGGAGAGCGTTTCCGGCTCGGCCAGGGCATCGGCGGAGTTCGCCAGGTCCATCAAGGGCCGGGGCCACTTCGGAAGGGTGCTCCTGCGGGTCTCTCCGGCCGAGTCCGGCGTCGACTTCGTCAGCAGGCTCCCCGTAGACGGGCTTCCGGACCACTACGTGGAGGCCGTGGAGCGCGGGGTCATGGGCTCGGTGGGAGCCGGGCCGCTGGCCGGGTTCCCCATGGACGGGATGATGGTGGAGCTGCTGAAGGCGGAGTTCCACGAGACCGACTCCTCGGAGCTGGGATACAGCGCGGCGGCCGGCGATGCGCTGCGCAAGGCGGTGTCCAGTGCCGGCCCCGTCCTCCGCGAGCCGGTCATGCAGGTGGATGTCGTGTGCCCTGAACGTTACATGGGTGATGTAATTAGTGACATAAACGCACGCAGGGGCAGGGTGGAATCGATGGAGCCAAGGGGCGAGTCGCAGGAGGTCCGGGCAAGGGTACCGCTTGCCGGGCTTTTCGGTTATACTAGCGCCCTACGTTCGCTGACACAGGGGCATGCCGGGTACAACATGCAGTTCCGCGAGTACCGTCAGGTACCCGAGAACGTGGCGGCTGCCCTGCTGGAGAAGATGGGAATAAGGGCCGGCTTCTGAGCCGGAAGGCCGGAGGCTCCCGAACCCAGGAGAGGGAAAGAGGCAGTTGAACGAACAGAAGCTGAGGATCAGGCTCAGGGCTTACGATCACCGGCTCCTCGACCGGTCCGCCGCGGATATAGCAAGGTCCGTGGCCAAGACCGGAGCCAAGGTGGCCGGACCGATCCCGCTGCCCACCAAGAGGTCGGTGGTCACGGTGCTCAAGAGCCCACACGTGAACAAGAAGTCCCGGGAGCAGTTCGAGATAAGGGTTCACTCCCGGCTTCTCGAGATCGGCGAACCCAACGAGCAGACCACCGAGGCCCTGCGGCAGCAGGACGTTCCCGCGGGGGTCGACGTAGAGGTCAAGACGAAGTCCCAGTAGCACTTCTTTCTTACTGACCCGGCCTGCACCGGGTTAAGAGAAAGCCGGACTGTCGGGCGAAGGCGGTAAGCCCGGCGGACGGAGCAGAACAGAAACGCTCGTCCCCCCGCCAGGAGGGGACTTCAGCGACGGGAGAGACTATGAGCGGCTTGATGGCTCGCAAGGTCGGTATGACCCGTGTATTCAGAGAAGGCGGTAACTCTGTGCCAGTTACTGTTTTAGAGGCCGAGCCGTGCCCCGTTGTCCAGGTGAGGACATCGGAGCGGGACGGCTACGAGGCGGTGCAGATAGGCTACAGCCCCAAGAGGGAGAGCAGGCTCACCAGGCCCATGGCCGGGCACCTGGCCCGCGCCGGTGCGAGCGCCGTGGCCCGCCTGAAGGAGGTTCCCGTTCCGGAGGGCGGGGCAGAGGAGGGCGACACCCTCGACGTGACCATGTTCGCCGAGGGCGAGCTGGTTGACGTCACCGGCTACTCCAAGGGACGCGGCTTCCAGGGCGTTGTGAAGCGGCACGGATTCTCCAGCGGAGACGAATCCCACGGGAACAAGTCCACGAGGATTCCCGGGGCTATCGGACAGTGCGCCACTCCTTCACGGGTCTACAAGAACCGGAGGATGCCGGGCAGGCACGGCGGCAGGAAGGTCACCGTCAGGAACCTCGAGGTCATAGAGGTCGACCCCGAGAACAACCTGCTGGTGGTCAAGGGAGCCGTTCCGGGCTCCAAGAACGGATACCTCCTGGTGCGCAAGAACTCCAGGGGAGGGGCGTGATGGCAGTGGCAGAGGCAAGGGTATACAGTATGGACGGCAGCGAGGTCGGAACCCTTGACCTCCCCGAGGAGGCTTTCGGCACCGCCGTCAGCACCCATCTCCTCTGGGAGGTTGTGAGGGCCGAGCAGGCCGGCGCCCGCGCCGGGCTGGCCTCCACCAGGGGGCGCAGCGAGGTGAGGGCCTCCGGCCGCAAGCCGTGGAGGCAGAAGCACACGGGCAACGCCAGGGCGGGCTCAGTCGCCTCCCCCATCTGGCGCGGAGGCGGCATTGCCACCGGGCCCAGGCCCCGGCGGTTCCACCTGAAGGTCAACCGCAAGGTCCGTCGGAAGGCGCTGGCCGGGATCCTCTCGGAGAGACTGGGCGAGGGCAACTTCCGCGTGATCCGCGACCTGTCCACCGAGGGACGGACCAGGAACATGGCCGACCTTCTGCGGGGTCAGGAGTGCGGCGACCGTCTCACGGTCCTCCTTCTGGATGACGACGACGAGCCGGCCTACAGGGCGGCGCGCAACATCCCCAACCTGGTGGCGGTAAGCGCGGCCCGGGTTCCGGTGGGAACCCTGGTCAACGCCGAGGTGGTTCTGGTATCCGAGGGGGCTCTCGAGTCCCTCAAGAGGAGGGTGATGTAGATGGACTCCAGGCAGATCATCCTTCAGCCGGTGGTCACAGAGAAGTACACTGTGGTCAGGGAGCTCGAGAACAAGTACTGCTTCCGGGTGGATCCCAGGGCCGGCAAGAGGGAGATAGCGAGAGCGATAGAGGAGATATTCGACGTTCAAGTGGTGGGCGTCAGAACCATGAACGTGCAGGGCAAGCTGAGGCGAATGGGTCGCAACATCGGCCGCCGGCCTTCCTGGAAGAAGGCCATCGTGGCTCTGGCCGAGGGCGACAGCATCGACTTCTTCGAAGGGGTGTAGAGGATGGGCATGAAGAGATCCAAGCCGGTAACCCCCGGCAGCAGGTTCAGGGTCTCCCCCGACTTCTCCGAGGTGACCAGAGAAAAGCCCGAGAAGTCCCTGCTTCGGCCCCTCAAGAAGAAGGCCGGCAGGAACAACCAGGGAAGGCTCACCTCCCGGAATCGCGGCGGCGGACACAAGCGCCGCTACCGGGTGATAGACTTCAAGCGCGACAAGCACGGCGTGCCGGGCACGGTGCGCACCGTGGAGTACGATCCCAACAGGTCCGCCAGGATAGCTCTGGTGGTCTACGCCGACGGGGAGAAGAGGTACATCCTCGCCCCCCACAGGCTGGAGATGGGCCAGGAGGTCACATCCGGCCCCGACGCTCCCCCCGAGGTGGGAAACCACCTTCCTCTGAGCAGGATTCCACTGGGATCGATGATCCACAACGTGGAGATGAAGCCGGGCAAGGGCGGCCAGATCGCCCACGCCGCCGGTGCCTCGGTGCAGCTGCTGGCCCGCGAGGGCGGCTACGCAACCCTCAAGATGCCCAGCCGCGAGAACCGCCGGATCTCCGTAAAGTGCATGGCCACCATGGGCACCGTGGGCAACGCCGAGCACAGCCTGGCGGATCCGGGAAAGGCCGGCAAGTCGCGCCACATGGGCCGCAGGCCCCACGTGCGCGGCGTGGTGAAGAACCCCGTCGACCACCCGATGGGCGGCGGCGAGGGGCGCTCCAGCGGCGGCAGACATCCCTGCTCGCCCTGGGGGCAGCTGGCCAAGGGCCTGAGGACCAGGAAGAGAAGCAAGGAATCCGACCGGTACATAACCCGGCGGAGGCCTACCGGAAAGAAGAGGAGGAGCTAAGTGACTCGATCTCTGAAGAAGGGGCCGTACGTGGACGGCAAGCTCCTCGAGAAGGTGGAGGAGATCAACGCCTCCGGCAGCAAGAAGGTCATAAGGACCTGGGCCAGGCGCTCCACCATTCCGCCGGAGTTCGTCGGGCACACCTTCGCCGTCTACAACGGCAGGAAGTTCATACCGGTGTACGTTGACGAGAACATGGTCGGCCACAAGCTGGGGGAGTTCGCTCCCACCCGGACCTTCCGGGGCCACAGAGCGCAGACGATATAGGCGGGTGATGCAGATGGACGCTGTTGCGAAGGCCAGGTTCGTCAGGGTGTCGCCCCGAAAGGCCCGCCAGGTGGCGGACCTGATCCGCGGCAGGTCGGTGAACCAGGCGCTCTCCATTCTGGTGACGGTTCCCAGAAGGGCCTCGAAGATCATGGAGAAGGCCCTGGACTCCGCCGTGGCCAACGCGGTGGAGCTGGCGGGAGGTTCACCGCTGGACGCCGACGAGCTGAAGGTATCGAATGTAACCGTCGACCAGGGCCCCACGATGATGAGGTGGAAGCCCCGCGCCAGGGGACGGGCCACCCGCATCAGGCACCGCACCAGTCACATCTCGGTGACGGTATCCAGTGAGGCCGCCGAGCTGAAACAGGAGGGATAGAGAGTTGGGTCAGAAGACAAATCCTGTCGGTTTCAGGCTCGGTGTAAGCCGGGACTGGGATTCGGCCTGGTTCGCGCGCGGAAAGAACTTTGCGGAGTACCTCCAGGAAGACATGATGATCCGCAACTACATCCGCACAAAGATGGACCGCGCGCAGATCTCGAGGATACAGATAGAGCGCAAGCGCCAGGAGCTGAACCTGACGGTGAACACCGCCAGGGCCGGACTGGTGATCGGTACCCGCGGGTCCACCATCGACAAGCTCACCAAGGAGCTGAAGATCCTCACCGGCGGCAAGTCGGTGCGGATAACGGTGGAGGAGGTCCGCAGGCCCGAGCTGGACGCCATACTGGTGGCCGAGAACATAGCCAGGCAGATCGAGAAGAGGATCTCCGTGAGGCGCGCCATGAAGAGGGCCATGAGCGATGCGATGCGGGCCGGTGCCGAAGGCATCAGGATCTGCTGCGCGGGCAGGCTCGGCGGCGCCGAGATGCGCAGGGTGAACCAGTACGCCGATGGAAAGGTGCCCCTGCACACCCTGCGGGCGGAGATAGACTTCGCCAGGCATACGGCCAAGACCACCTACGGGACCATCGGCGTCAAGGTCTGGATCTCCCATGGAGAGCAGCTGGGGGAGCAGGAGGGCGTCTCCAGAGAGGTTGGCGGGTGATCGGGCATGTTGCAGCCTAAGAGTACGAAGTACAGGAAGCAGCACCGCGGCCGGATGAGGGGCCGGGCCAAGGGGGGCGACACCGTCGCCTTCGGAGAGTACGGCCTTCAGGCCATGAAGTCCGGCTGGGTGAGCAGCAACCAGATAGAGGCCGCCCGCGTAGCCATCACCAGGAACATCAAGCGCGGCGGCAAGGTCTGGGTGAGGATCTTCCCGGACAAGCCGGTTACCTCCACCCCCGCCGAGACCCGCATGGGAAAGGGCAAGGGCGCCGTGGAGGAGTGGGTGGCTCCGGTAAAGCCCGGCCGCGTGATGTTCGAGCTGGAGGGCGTCAGGCCCCAGAAGGCTCGTGAGGCCCTTCGGCTGGCCGGCCACAAGCTCCCCATCCCCACCCGGATGGTATACAGGGACAGGGAGGCTGTGGAATGAAGGCCCACGAGATGAGAACCATGACCCGCGAGGAGCTGGAGGAGCATGTGCGGGACCTGCGGGAGGAACTTTTCAACCTGCGGTTCCGGAGGGCCACCCAGCATCTGGACAACCCGCTTCGGATGAGAGCGGCCCGAAGGGAGCTGGCCAGGACCCTCACGGTTCTGAAGGAGACGGAGCCGGTATCGGAGACGACCGCGGTTCCTGAGGGAAGGGAGTAGACGATGGCGGAGACAAGGGCACAGAAGCGTCAGGTGCTCCGGGGGACCGTAGTCTCCACCGCCATGGACAAGACCGCGGTGGTGGAGGTTACCATCCTCAATGCCCATCCCGTTTACAAGAAGCGTTACCGGACCACCAAGAGATACTACGCGCACGATGAGAACAACGAGTGCCAGGTCGGGGACATAATCCGCATAGCGGAGAGCCGGCCTCTCTCGAAGAAGAAGCGCTGGCGTCTGCTGGAAGTGATCGAGAAGGCGCGGTAAGAGGAGCGAGCGATGATCCAGAAGGAATCCAAGCTTAACGTTGCCGACAATTCCGGCGCCCGCCTCGTCCAGTGCATCAAGGTGCTAGGCGGAAGCAAGAGGCGCTACGCCAGGATAGGCGATGAGATAGTGGTCACCGTCAAGGAGGCCATTCCCAACGGG
Organism: uncultured bacterium; assembly: GCA_964553045.1. Classification (GTDB taxonomy): domain Bacteria; phylum Fermentibacterota; class Fermentibacteria; order Fermentibacterales; family JCC-6; genus JAWLEP01. The sequence continues at coordinate 54,763 of CAZKJG010000008.1, forward strand.
ACGGTGAAGAAGAGCGAGGTCCGCCGCGCCGTAGTGGTGAGGACCCGCAAGGAGCTGCACCGCGGTGACGGCTCCTCGGTGCGGTTCGACGACAATGCGGTGGTGATACTGGACGATCTCTTCCAGCCGGTGGCGACCAGGATCTTCGGCCCGGTGGGCCGGGAGCTCCGGGATCACTACATGAAGATCATATCACTGGCACCGGAGGTGATCTGATGCACATTCGCAAGAACGACATGGTGAAGATCATCACCGGAGAGGACCGGGGCAAGACGGGCAAGGTTCTCAAGGTCTTTCCCAAGAGACAGAGGGCCATAGTGGAGGGGCTGAACTACATCTACCGCCACACCAGGCCTTCCCAGAAGAACCAGCAGGGGGGCATCATCGAGAAGGAGGCCCCCGTACATGTCTCCAACCTCAGGGTGGTCTGCCCGTCCTGCGGCGAGGCCGAGGGATATCGGCGGGTCCGCGAGGGCGACGGCAGCCTCAGGCGCGAGTGCAAGGCCTGCGGCGCGACCATCTCCGCTGGTTAGGAGGGTGCATTAACGTGGCAGAGAACGTACCAAGGCTCAAGGGCATCTACCTCGACGAGGTGAGTGGAAAGCTGAAGGAGCGATTCGGCTACAGCAACTTCCACGAGGTTCCCAAGGTCGAGAAGGTGGTCGTGAACATGGGTCTCGGGCGCGAGGCGCTCGAGAACGCCAACAACATAAAGAACGCCGTCGAGCAGCTGGGGGAGATCACGGGCCAGAAGCCGGTGGTCTCCAGGGCCAGGAAGTCGGTGGCCGCTTTCAGGTTGCGCGAGAACAGCCCGGTGGGCATCTTCGTTACCCTGCGGCAGGCTCGCATGTGGGAGTTCCTCGACAGGCTGGTCGGCTTTTCCCTTCCGCAGGTACGCGACTTCCGGGGCCTGTCTCCCAAGGGTTTCGACGGCCGCGGCAACTACAACTTCGGCCTGGAAGAGCAGGCGATGTTTCCGGAGATCAACGTTGACCGAATAGACAAGTTCAGGGGAATGAACGTGACGATCGTAACGAGCGCGGAGACCGACGAGGAGGGCATGGAGCTGCTCAGCCAGCTCGGCATGCCCTTCAGGCGGCCTGGGCGCTAGCAGGGGGACGTAGCTTGGCTAGAAAGTGTCTGATAGAGAAGCAGAAGAAAGAGCCAAAGTTCAAGGTCCGCAAGTACAATCGCTGTGCTATCTGCGGACGTCCCCGCGGATACCTTCGCAAGTTCGGCATATGCCGCATCTGCTTCCGGGATCTGGCCAACAGGGGCCTGATCCCCGGAGTGCGCAAGGCCAGCTGGTAAGGGGGCTGAGTAATGTCGATGACGGATCCGATTGCCGACATGCTCACGAGGCTTCGCAACGCCTCCGGGGCCGAGAAGAAGATGGTGGACGTTCCGGCGTCCAACATCAAGACCGGCATAGCGAAAGCCCTGTACGACAGGGGTTTCATCCGCGGGTTCAGGAAGCTGGAAGACGGGCGCCAGGGGATCCTCAGGATCTACCTGGCCTATCGCAACGGACAGTCGCTGATAGTGGGGCTGAAAAGGATCTCCAAACCCGGCTGCAGGGTCTACACCGGCGTCAGGGACATACCCAGGGTGATGGGCGGCAAGGGCATTGCCCTTCTCACCACACCAAGGGGAGTTCTCACCGACGCCGAGGCCCGCGAGGAGAACGTCGGCGGCGAGGTCCTGTTCCACATCTGGTAGGAGGTTGAGCGGGCATGTCGCGCATAGGCAACCACCCGGTGATTCTCCCGGACAAGGTAACCGTCGATGTAAAGGACGGTGCCGTCACGGTGAAGGGACCCAGGGGCGAGCTCTGCATAGACCTCCCCGAGGGCATCACCACCGAGGCGGGTGAGGGCACGCTGCTGCTCAACCGGAGGGACGACTCACGGGATATGAGGAGATTCCACGGCACGTTCAAGCGGCACGTGGAGAACATGGTGACCGGAGTGAGCGAGGGTCACCGCAAAGAGCTTGTCGCCAGTGGAAAGGGCTATCAGGCGGAGGTGAAGGGCAAGGTCGTGGAGATGCAGGTCGGCTTCTCGCACAAGGTGCTGGCCGAGATCCCCGAGGGCCTGAGCGTGGAGGTCGCGCCGGGCCAGAACACCTTTACCCTGAAGATAGAGGGCATCGACAAGCACCTGGTGGGGGCCTTTGCCTCTACGCTGTACGGGATCCGGCCGGTGGAGCCGTACAACATGATCGGTTTCCGTTACTCCGATCAGCACGTCAAGCGCAAGGCCGCCAAGGTCGCGACCACATAGAGAGGAGGAGCCCCATGGCAGGCAAGGACAGGAAGAGGAGTCTCCTTCGCCGCCACCGGCGGATACGCAAGCGGATAACGGGGACCCCCGAGAGGCCCAGGCTCTTCGTGCGCAGGTCCAACAGGAACCTGCAGGCCAGCCTGATAGACGATCTGGCGGGAAGAACTCTTCTCACCCTCACCACCGCCAGTCGGGAGTTCGGGAGCGACGAAGCCGAAGACAAGAAGACCCAGGCCGGAAGGCTCGGCGCCCTCATGGCCGAGAAGGCAAGGGAGAAGGGCATCGAGAAGGTCGTCTTCGACAGGGGCGGCCATCCCTATCATGGACGGGTCAGGGTCTTCGCCGAGAAGGCGCGCGAAGGCGGATTGAAGTTCTAGAAGGGCGGTTGGCAGTTGGCTAGGGACGACAGAAGGAAGAGGTCCAAAAGGAAGAGAAGGCCCTCTCCCCTGGAGGAAGAGGGGCTGATGGACCGCCTTATCACCATCAACAGGGTGGCCAAGGTCACCAAGGGCGGCAGGACCTTCGGCTTCAACGCCATAGTCGCCGTTGGCGACGGCAAGGGCAAGGTCGGAGTGGGCCTGGGAAAGGCCGGCGAGCTGCCCGAGTCCATCAGGAAGGGCACCGAGCAGGCGAAGAAGAACATGATGAGCATCCCGCTTGTTGAGGACAGGACCATATCGCACAAGGTCGTAGGCCGTTTCGGTGCCGGCAAGGTCCTGCTCCGGCCGGCCAGCCCGGGAACCGGCGTCATCGCCGGGGCACCTGTGCGGGCGGTCATGGAGTGCGCGGGGATAAAGGACGTTCTCACCAAGTCGCAGGGGAGCAACAACCCGCACAACGTGGTCAAGGCCACGATGGCGGGCCTCCGGGACCTGCTGCTGATAGACCGAGTTCACGGCATCAGGGAGAGAGAGGCCGCCAGGAGGCAGCAGTGACATGGCGCAGAAGAAGCTGAGGATACGACAGGTCCGGAGCGGCATCAAACGGCACCGGAGCCAGAAGAGGACCCTGGAGGCACTGGGTCTTCGCGGCATACGGCAGTCCGTGGTGCAGCCGGACAGACCCGAGATACGGGGCATGATAAGCAAGGTGACACACCTGGTAGAGGTAGAGGAGGTGGAGGCGTGAGACGTCTGCAGCACCTCCGGCCGGCCAAGGGCGCCAAGAGGGATAAGACGCGCAAGGGCTGCGGAGGCGGCTCCGGCAGCGGCGGCACCGCCGGCAGAGGCCACAAGAAACAGAAGCACCGCAGCAAGATAAAGCCCTGGTTCGAGGGCGGACAGATGCCCATACAGAGGCGCCTTACCCACAAGGGCTTCAACAACCGCAGGTTCGCCACCGAGTACCAGGTGGTGAACGTGGAGCTCCTCGACCGCTTCGAGGACGGCTCCGAGGTGGACCCCGCCGCCCTGAAGAAGGCGGGGCTGATCTCCTCGACCAACAGGCCGGTGAAGATCCTGGGACGGGGCGAGATCGAACGGGAGCTCAGCGTGAAGGCCCACAGGTTCAGCGCCAGGGCCAGGAAACTGATAGAGAAGGCCGGAGGGAATGTAGAGGTGCTCGGCTGATGCGAGGCTTCCAGAACGTCATGAAGATCCCCGAGCTTCGCAAGAAGATCTTCTACACCTTCCTGCTGATCGCCGTCTACCGTGTCGGCGGGCACATAACGGTACCCGGCATCGACACCGCGGCCCTGCAGGACGCCTTCAGCGGATCCGGCGGGCTGATGGGCATGTACGACCTCTTCGTGGGCGGAGCCCTCAGGAGGGCCAGCATATTCGCGCTGGGCATCATGCCCTACATCTCATCCTCCATCATCATCCAGCTGCTCACCTCCGTGGTGCCCTACTTCGAGCGGCTGAAGAAGGAGGGCGAGGCCGGACGCCAGAAGATGACGGAGATAACCCGGTACGGCACCGTGCTGCTGGCCTTTATCCAGGGCCTGGGCATCTCCCAGTACCTGATCGGGCTGAACAGCCAGGTTCCGGGCAACGTGGTTCCCAGCTCGGGGATCGGCTTCACCGCCCAGACGGTGCTTACGCTGATCACGGGAACGATCTTCGTTATGTGGCTGGGTGAGCGTATCACCGAGCGCGGCATCGGCAACGGTATAAGCCTGATAATCTTCGCCGGCATAGTGGGACGGCTTCCCGGGGCCATGCAGTCGCTCGTAAGGGACGTCTTCGTCCTGCAGCAGACGTCGCTGATCAACGCCGTCTTCATGCTGGCGTTCATGTTCGCGGTGGTGGCCTTCGTGGTGCTGATGACGGAGGCGCAAAGGCGCATTCCCGTCACCTACGCCAAGCAGGTCCGCGGCCGCAAGGTCTACGGCGGCCAGAGCACCCACATACCGCTGCGGCTCAACACCGCCGGCGTGATCCCCGTGATCTTCGCCCAGGCCTTCATGATGTTCCCCAGCAGCATCGCCATGTTCTTTCCCAACTCGGGGATAGACGAGTGGGTCAGGAGCTTCCTGGCTCCCGGCAGCGCTCTGTACATGTTCATCTACGCCGGGCTGATCATCCTGTTCGCATACGTCTACACGGCCATCACCTTCAATCCCCAGGACCTGGCTGACAACATGAAGAAGTACGGCGGGTTCATCCCCGGCCGCAAGCCGGGCAAGAGCACGGCGCAGTACATAGAGAAGGTGCTGGTCAGGGTCACGCTACCGGGCGCCATATTCCTGGCGGGAATAGCCGTGATGCCCATGATCATCTCGGCCCAGACCGGCATGAACTTCGCCTTCGGCGGCACCAGCCTGCTGATCGTGGTGGGCGTGGCGCTGGAGACCCTCCGTCAGATCGAGACGCACCTCATGATGCGTCACTACGACGGCTTCCTGGCAAAGGGAAGGATACGGGGAAGGCGATGAGGCTGATCTTCCTCGGGCCGCCGGGGTCGGGAAAGGGAACCCAGGCCGAGCGGCTGTGCCGCCGCATGGACCTGATCCATCTCTCCACCGGTGACATTCTGCGCGAGGAGGTAAGGGGGGACACCGAGCTGGGCCGCAGGGTCCGCTCCATAATGGAGGCCGGCGACCTGGTGAGCGACGAGATCGTCAACCGGCTGGTCTTCGGCAGGATAGAGAAGCTGGACAGCTTCCTCCTGGACGGCTACCCGCGGAACCTGGGTCAGGCTCGAAAGCTGGACGCCTTCACCGCGAAGGTGGGCAAGCCCATGGACGCCGTGGTCCTGCTGGAAGTGCCCGACGACGAGGTGGTCCGCAGGATATCCAGCCGGGTGACCTGCCCGGAGTGCGGCTGGGTGGGATCGGGTAGCGAGCTCTCGCCGGGCGATCCGTGCCCGGAATGCGGAGCCCGCCTGGCGCAGCGGGAGGACGACGTGCCGGAGGCGGTGCGGAACCGCCTGGCGAAGTACCACGATCAGACCTCGCCGCTGATCGAACACTACCAGGAAAGCCTGATCAGGGTGGATGGCGTGGGAACGGTTGAAGATGTGAACCGGCGGATAGAGGGCGCCCTCCGGAAGGACGGGGTGGGGCCCAGATGAGCGCCACCGGCGGTCGGGTGTTTCCGACGCCCGGCCCTGAATCGCTGTTGTTGACTGTCTGCCATAGATTTCAAATACTAGGCGTTCTATTACCGAAGGAAAGTGAGGGCTGGGCAAGTGGCTAAGGAGCAGGGTGTTGTCGTTGATGGAACGGTCGAGGAGACTCTACCCAACAGCATGTGCAGGGTGAAGCTCGACAAGCCCGAAGGTTGCGTAGCCCTGTGCCACATATCCGGCAAGATGAGGATGAACTACATCCGGATACTGACCGGCGACAGGGTTACGGTGGAGCTCTCTCCATACGACCTGACCAGGGGCCGGATCATCTACCGGTACAAGTAAGGAACAGACAGATGAAGGTACGCAGCTCCGTAAAGAAGATCTGTGAGTACTGCCGCATTGTCAGGCGGGGCGGGAAGGTCTTCGTGATCTGCCCGAGAAACCCCCGCCACAAGCAGCGGCAGGGATAGAGAAGCAGCGCGAAGCTCGGAGGTAAGAAGTGGCAAGAATCGCTGGTGTGGACCTTCCCCGGAACAAGGATGTGCTCTACGCGCTGCCCTACATCTACGGCATCGGCCTCACATCCGCCAGGGAGATAATCGAGAAGACGGGGATTCCCGCGGACAAGAAGACCGACGACCTGACCGAGAGCGACGTGGCCTCGCTGCGAAAGGTCATCGACGAGGACTACACGGTCGAGGGTGCGCTCAGGGCGGAGATAAACATGGACCGCAAGCGGCTGATGGACATCGGCTGCTACCGGGGCCTGCGCCATCGGCGCGGACTTCCGGTGCGGGGTCAGCGCACGCACACGAACGCCAGGACGAGAAAGGGCCCTAAGGTAGGGCATACGAGAAAAAGGTAATCTGAGGACAGGAGGAGCACGCTTTGCCTAAGGGAAAGGCCAGGGGCCGGTCTGCGGGCCGGGCCAGGAAGAAGAAGAAAAGGGTCTCCGACGCGAACGGCATAGCGCACGTGAAGTCGTCCTTCAACAACACCACCATAACCATGACCACGTCCGGTGGTGACGTGATAACCTGGGCCAGCGGCGGCACCACCGGCGTGAAGGGCACCAGGAAGGGCACGGCTTTCGCGTCCAGCCAGGCCGCGGTACAGGCGGCCGAGAAGGCGATGGAGGCAGGGATCAAGAAGGTGGAGATCTGGGTCCGCGGGCCGGGCTCCGGCCGCGAGGCCGCGGTGCGGGCGCTGCAGTCCACGAATCTGGAGATCACCGGAATCAAGGACATAACCAAGGTTCCCCACAACGGCTGCAGACCGCCGAAGCGCCGCCGGATGTAGCGGCCAGGGAAAGCGAAGCTCTCCTGCAAAGGTAATCGAAAGAGGTTTCAACAAGCCGGTCGGGGGGACCAGATGGAATTCAGAAGGCTGTATCTGCCGGACATCATCGAGTGGGACGAGGAGCATACCACCGATACCTTCGGCAGGCTGGAGGTAACGCCCCTCGAGAGGGGCTTCGGGCGAACCCTGGGCACCGCTCTCAGGCGGGTGCTCCTCTCCTCCATAGAGGGTTCGGCCCCGGTGGCCATCAGGATCGAGGGAGTGAAGCACGAGTTCACCGGCCTGGACGGCGTGGTGGAGGACGTCCCGGAGATCATCCTCAACGTGAAGAGCCTGGGCATAAGGCACCGGGGCGAGGAGCCCGGCATCCTCAGGGCCGACGTGCAGGGCCCCGCCGAGGTGAAGGCCGGCGACCTGGAGGGTGACGACTTCCTGGAGATCGCGGACGCCGACGACCCGGTGGCGCAGGTCACCGAGGGCGGAAGCCTCAGAATGGAGATAGAGATCCAGAGGGGCAAGGGCTACGTAACCGCCGACGAGTGGCGGGAGAGCCGGGAGGAGGAGATCGGCAACATCCTGCTGGACTCCTGGTTCGGTCCCGTCCAGAAGGTGAATTTCGAGGTGGACAGCGCCCGCGTGGGCGACAAGACCGACTACGACAAGCTGACCATGGAGGTCAGGACCGACGGAAGCATCACGCCCAGGGACGCGGTCAGAAAAGCCTGCGAGATACTCATCCGCCACATGGAGCTGATCGTCACCGGCCGCTCCCCCGAGGAGGAGGCCGAGGAGGGCGAAGAGGCCGAGGAGATGCAGGAGGCCGAGGAGGGCCCCGCCGAGGCGGAGGACATCCCCCTCAAGGAGACCAAGCTCTCCCCCAGGCTGGTGAACTGCCTGGCGGCCTCGGACGTTACGAGCCTGCCCCAGCTGGTTTCCATGACGGAGAGCGACCTTCTCTCCGTCCGCAACTTCGGGCAGGCCTCGCTGAAGAAGGTCAAGGACATGCTGGACTCCCGGGGCCTTACGCTGGCCGGGGAGTAACCACAGGCGAATACACGGGAGAGAGCAATGCGTCACAGGAAGACAACGCCGAAGCTCAGCCGGACCAGGGCCGAGCGCGAACGGCTGCTGCGGAACATGGTCACCTCGCTGGTCCTCGAGGAGAGGATCAGGACCAGCCTGGCCAAGGCCAAGGCCGCCCGCAGCCGGGCCGAGAGGGTCATAACCCGGGGCAAGAAGGACACCCTTCACGCCCGCCGGGAGGTGGCCAAGAAGGTCTACGGCAGCGAAGCCGTGCAGAAGATCTTCAACGAGCTGGGCCCCCGCTACCGCGACAGGCCCGGCGGCTACACCCGCATACTCAAGATGGGCAACCGCCACGGCGACGCCGCCGAGGAGTGCATACTGGAGCTGGTGGACTCGCCTTCCGGCGAGTAGCCGGCGGAGGGAAGAGCACCGGATGAAGAGCATTGCCGTTCTCACCAGCGGCGGCGATTCCCCGGGAATGAACGCAGCCATAAGGGCCGCGGTGAGGGGCGGACTCCACCGCGGCCTGACTGTATACGGCGTCCACCGCGGCTACGACGGGCTGATAGACGACCGCATCCGCCCCATGGCGGCCGACGGCGTCAGCAACATCATCCAGCGGGGAGGCACCATCCTCCACGCCGCCCGCAGCCCCCGCTTCCGCGAGGAGGAGGGCCGCTCCAGGGCGGCGGAGAATCTCCTCTCCCGCGACATCGAGGGCCTGATAGTCATAGGCGGAGACGGCACCTTCCGGGGTGCCGCCGAGCTCTCCCGGGAGCACAACGTGCAGGTGGTTGGCGTCCCCGGCACCATCGACAACGACATCTGGGGAACAGACTTCACCATAGGCTACGACACCGCGGTGAACACCGCCCTGGAGGCCATCGACAAGGTCCGCGACACCGCCGCCGCCCACGACCGCCTCTTCCTGGTGGAGGTGATGGGCCGCGACGCCGGCTTCATAGCCATGGAGGTGGGCATCGGCTGCGGCGCAGAGGACGTTCTGATTCCCGAGACCCGCACCGACCTGGAGGGCCTGGCGGAGATGCTGCGCACCCGCCGCCAGCAGGGCCGCACCTCCAGCCTGGTGGTGGTGGCGGAGGGCGACGAGGAGGGAAACGCCTACCAGATCGCCGAGAAGCTGGAGGACCGCTTCGGCATTCGAAGCCACGTCACCGTGCTGGGCCACGTGCAGCGCGGCGGATCCCCCACCGCCTCCGACCGCGTTCTGGCCTCCAAGCTGGGCTGGGCCGCGGTGGGCGCCCTCGTGGACGGCGCCGCCCCCTGCATGGTGGGCGAGGAGGACCACGAGATCGTCCGCCACCCCCTGGCGGACTCCTGGACCCGCAAGAAGGAGATCGACCCCATACTCACCGAGCTGGCCCGCGTCCTCACCTGAGAGGTCGGACCCGCTACCGCAGCAGCACCAGCCTCTCGGTGGCCGTGAAGCCGCCGGCCCTCATCACGAAGGTGTAGACACCGGCCGGAAGGCCGGTAACCTGAGCCGTGTGCTCACCGGCGGGCACCGTGCCGTCCAGCGGACGGGCGGAGAGCCTGCCGTCGGCCCCGTAGACGCTCAGGCTGAGGCTGCCCGGCTCGGGAAGGGTGCAGGTGAGCTGCGCCGCACCCGGGCAGGGGTTGGCGCTGTCCACTGACAGGAGGTAACCCGCGGACGTCTCGCCCTCGGCGATTCCCGAGCCCTGCCAGCCGGCCAGAACCGCCATCATCCACCACAGCGCCTCTCCCTTCTGCCGGCAGCTCTCGGCGGTGGTGTGGCCGTACTCGTCTCCGTAGAACTGGGGGTGCTCGGCGGGTATGTTCTGGCCGTTGTACTCGTAGGTGTGCTGCTCCCACTCCCCGGACGCCGGGTCGTACCACCAGCAGTCCAGGTCGGCGAAGTCGTACAGCACCTTGTCGTTGCTCTGGCAGTAGTCGCGTATCTGCTGGTTGCGCTGCCAGCGGTTGTAACCGTCGGAGCCGGTCCCCTGGGCGTTGCCGGTGAAGTAGATGAAGGTGACGTCCGGGTACTCCGATTCGAGTACGCTCATGGAGTCCAGGTAGGCCTGCACCTGCTCCTGGCTGTAGTAGTCGCACTGCGTGCACCAGCACCACATGGAGGTGTCCAGCTCGGGGTTGTCGTCCAGCACGGCCCGGGTCATGTCCATGCCGCTTCCGGTCTCCCAGTACATGTCCGGGGTTATGTAGGTGGCCCCCTCCTGGCCGTTGAAGATGCACCAGGCCCCGGCCACCGAGGGCAGGTAGCAGTCGCCTATCTCGTAGTCGTAGAAGGGATCGTCGTCCTCGATGAACGACAGCCCCCAGGTGAGCTGAGACCCGTGGGACGTGTGGGCGTAGTGGGACTGTATGCCTTCCTGCACGGTCTCTATCCACTCTTCGGGGACCTGGTCGAGGTCGGCGCAGTTGTGGTCGACGGTGAATCCGGCCGCGGCTGCGGCCAGCGCCAGAATCGGCATGGAAACGGACATGATCGTACCATTCATCTTCAAGGCGGGCTCCTCTCGCTGTTAAATGGCGGCTTGAGCGGTCTTACCACAAGACCCTACCGACCGGCCGGGCCCCGGGCAAGGTGGCATGCATCGGCTGCGCCCGGCGGTAGGGGCTGCGGGCCAGGGGGAGCGTCACGTAGGCGAACACGTCCGACTGGCTCAGCGTCTCGGGAAGCATCTGCCTCCTCGCCGGATCGGGTTCGCAATCCGCCTACTGCTGGGAGGAGTAACGCATAAACTGAACCCGTTCCCAACCGGCGGTCTGCTTGCCGGTGCCCCGGGCCAGCCTGCCCCGAAAGGCGGAGATGCGGTCGAGGCTCCTGTCCTCCATCCAGGACTCCAGTCCATCCAGGAGGTTGCCCAGCTCGGGGATGCCCTTCTCGTAGAGTACGGTGCACAGCTGCACCGCCCTGGCCCCGGCCAGGAGATGCTTGGCCACCGCGGCGTGGTCGTGCACGCCGGTGGAGGCGCACAGGTCCGCCTCTATGTCCCCGGACAGGATGGATATCCAGCGCAGGGGGACCAGGGTCTCGTCGGGATGGCTCTGGTAGGGACCGGGTACGGCCTTCATGGCGTCTACGTCGATATCCATGCGGTAGAAACGGTTGAATAGCACCAGCCCGTCCGCGCCGGCACGGGCCAGCGCCATCAGGGTCCGGGCCATGGAGGAGAAGAAGGAGCCGATCTTGAGGCTGACGGGTATGGACACCTCGCTGCGGACCCGGCGCAGGAGGTCGATGTAGACCCGCTCGTACTCCTCGGCCGTGCGCTTGGGGTTGGTGGGGAGGACGAACATGTTCAGCTCCAGGGCGTGGGCTCCGGCCTCCTGGGCTCTGGCGGCGAACTCCGTCCAGGTGCCCGGCGAGGCGCAGTGGAGGCTGGCGATGACGGGTATCTCCACCCTCTCCCGGCAGTCGCGGATCAGCTGCAGGTATTCCTCCACCTCCCGTGCGCGGCCGTAGCTCTGTATGTAGTCGGCGGCCTCTGTGTACCAGGCGTTCTCGGCGGCCATGGAGTCGGTCTCCATCTCGATCTGCTCCTCGAAGATGGACTTCAGCACCACGGCGCCGGCGCCGGCGGCCTCGCACTCGGCTACCTTATCCGCCGTGGCGGTGAGCCCGCTGCTGCCCACGATGAGGGGATTGCGGAGCCTCAGGCCCATGTACTTGGTGGCAAGGTCGGCCATCTCGATTCCTCCGATCGGTGTGTCTGAGCCGGTTTCGCAAGCCCTTCCGCGGGGAATATAGCCATCCCGCGGACGGGTGGTCAGGGATCGGTCGCTCGGCTTTTGGAACAGAGCCCTGCTTTGGTATGTATATACCCTGTAAGGGAGGCCGCAAAACCACGAAGGGTGTGCATCCTATGGAGAGAGTGCAGAGCGCACGGGCGCCGGCTCCGGTGGGGGCCTACAGCCAGGCGGTTCGCCACGGGGGGCTGGTTTTCGTGTCCGGCCAGCTGGGCATGGAGGGCAATGGCCAGCTGGCGGAGGGCCCGGAGGCCCAGGCGGAGCTGGCCCTGGACAACCTGGAGGCGGTGCTGGAGGCCGCCGGCCTGGACATGGAAAGCGTGCTCAAGGTCACGGTCTACCTGGCGGACATGGGGGACTTCGGGAAGGTCAACGAGGTCTATGCCGAACGGTTCGGCCAGCCGTATCCGGCCCGGGCGGCGGTGGAGGTGTCCGCTCTGCCCAAGGGGGCCCTGGTGGAGATAGAGGCAGTGGCAGCGGAGGACGGCTGAGGTGGTCGGCAAGGTAATAGGTGTAGTGGGCCAGGCCGACCTGGTCACCCAGCTGATACTGCTGGCCATTCTGCTGCTGTCGGTGGGCTCGTGGGCGGTGGCCGTGACGAAGCTTCGGGAGTTCGGCAAGGTGCTGCGGTCCTCGAAGATGTTCATGGACTCCCTGCGGACCACGGGAAAGCCCCCCGGGGCGGACTTCTGGAGCCGCAGCTCCGAGATCGGGCCCCTGGCGCGGATGTACGCCGAGGCCGGGCGGTTCCTGCAGCGGAGGAGCGACCGGGGGGTCACCGGGTCCCTCTCCTCCGAGGAGGTCTCCATGCTGCGGGGGGTCCTGGAGCGGGAGGCCAGCGAGGATCTGGCCCGGCGCGAGCGCAACATCGGCTTCCTGGGCACGGTGACCAGCGTCTCGCCCCTGCTGGGGCTGCTGGGCACAGTGTGGGGAGTTCTGACGAGCTTCATAGGAATGCAGGAGACCGGAGTCGCGGACCTGAGCGCGGTGGGGGCCGGAGTGGCAGCCGCCCTGACCACCACGGTGGCCGGCCTGCTGGCGGCCATTCCCGCCAACGTCTTCCACAACTTCGTGGTGGGCCGCATAGACAGCCTGGCCGGGGACATAGACAGGTTCCTCTCCGAGCTGGTGGACGTCTGCCGAAGGGGGTCGCTGCAGTGATGGGGGAGCGGCGGTGATAAGGTCCCGCTACCGCAGGTTCAGCTCCATCAACGTCACCAACCTGGTGGACGTGACGCTGGTCCTTCTGGTGATCTTCATGCTCAGCGCGCCGGTGATGCAGCGCAGCGCCGACGTAAACCCCCCGTCCAGCGACCAGGGCAGGATAGTCTCTGCCCTGGAGCCGGGGGAGACGCTGGTGGTGGAGGTGGACGCCGCCGGCATTATCACGGTGGGCGGCAATCGGGTGGCCATGGACGACCTGTCCGGCCTGGCCGGGGCAGCCAGGGCGTCCGGCCGGGACGAGGCCTACGTCCGGGCCGACCGGGACGTCCGCTACGAGGTGGTTGCCGGCACCCTCACCGAGCTGAGGCGGGGCGGCTATCCCCAGGTGGGCCTGCTGCAGGAGTCCAGGGAGGAGGCCGGCGGTGCGGATTAGGATTCTCAACCTCCGCTCCCTGGCCCTGTCGACGGCGGTGCACGCGGCGGTGATCGCGGCGGCGGCGCTCCTCTCCGGCAGCGCGGCGCAACGGCCGGTACCCGGCGGCGGCGACGCCATCACGGTGGAGATGGTGACCCTGCAGAACCCGGCGGAGCAGAGCGAGCCGCAGGAGGATGTCCCCGAGGAGGTTCCCGAGCAAGTGCCCGAGGAGGTCCCCGAGCAAGTGCCCGAGGAGGTCCCCGAGCAAGTGCCCGAGGAGGTCCCCGAGCAAGTGCCCGAGGAGCAGCCGGAGCAAGTGCCCGAAGAGGCCCCCGAGCAGCAGCCCGAGGAAGTGCCGGAGGAGCAGCCCGAGCAACAGCCGCAGCAGGAGTACAGCGGTGTTGGGGCCTCCGGGGAGGCCACGGGGCAGGTCCCGGGGCCGGCCACCTACGAGTCCCGGGTGTTCGGGGCCATCCGCCGGAACTTCCGGACCTCCATACGGCCGCAGCAGTCCTACAGGATAGTGTTCACGGTGAACCCGGACGGTACCACCCGGTGGGAGGCGGTGAGGACCAGCGGGACGCCGGCCTTCGACAGGGCGGTGGAGCACGCGCTGGCCATGGCCAACGTTCCCCCTCCCCCCCCGGGCAGGACCGAACCCACAGAGGTGAGGATAGAGTTCCTTGGTCCCGAAAGCGACTAGACTGATTCTGTGCGCCGCCCTCCTGGCGGCGGGGGGCGCGGCGGAGGACTTCCTGCCCATGACCCCCATGGAGACCGACAGGGTGCCGGTCCGACTCACTGTGGAGGGCCGGGGCGAGACCGCCCGCCGGGCCCGGGAGCAGCTGGAGATGGACGTCTTCCTCTCCGGCCTTCTGCGGAAGGCCGGAGAGGAAGAGGAGTACGCCTCCGCGGAGGTGATGGTGTCCCGCATGGCGGGCGCGGTGAGCCTGGACGCGGAGGTGCGGGCCGGCGGCGAGCTGCTGCTGGACCGCCGCTACAGCGGAAGCTCCGTCTACCCCCTGGTGCACGCCCTCACCGACGACATGGTCTACGTGCTCACCGGCGAGAGGGGCATAGCCTCCACCAGGATCGCCTACGTCTGCAGGTCCGGAGTGAGCTACTCGCTGGCGGTGAAGAGCCTGGACCCCAGGGAGGGCCAGCGGGTGCTCTCCGACAGCGACGTGATCACCACCCCGGCCTGGGGGCCGGACGGGACCAGGATCGCCCTCACCTCCTACCGCTCCGAGAGCGCCGACCTCTACCTCTACGACCTGGCGGCTGGGAGGGCCATACAGCTTATGGCCGGCGGCGGCCTCTACACCTCGCCGGCCTGGAGCCCCGACGGCTCGGCCATAGCCTTCACCCGGTCCCGGGAGTCCAACTCCGACATCTACCTGCTGGAGATGGATGGGGGGGAGGCCCGCAGGCTGACGGCCAGACCCTCCATAGAGACGGCGGCGGACTTCTCGCCCAACGGCCAGCAGATGATCTTCACCTCCGACCGGCTGGGATTTCCCCAGCTCTACACCATGGACAGCGCCGGAGGGGGCGCGGTGCGCCTCACCGGCGTGCACCGCTACATGGACAGCCCGGCCTGGTCCCCCTCCGGGGACCGGATCGCCTACACCGCCCGCGTGGGCGGGGACTTTCACATATTCGTAATGGACGCGGACGGCACCAACGTCCGCCAGGTGACATTCGAGGGATCCCTCAACGAGAACCCGGTCTGGTCGCCCACCGGACGCCATCTGGCGTTCAGCAGCGACCGCGGCGGCGAACGGGCGGTATACGTCCTGGAGCTGTCCGGGCTTACGGTGATCAGGCTCAGCGGGGCGGGGGAATGCTACCTGCCCACCTGGTCGCCGCTTCCTCCCCTGGGGGACGAGAGGCACGCTGAAAGGACGGTGCGCCGATGAGAAGGGTTGCTCTTTCCATCGCGGCGGCTCTGGCGCTGGTTCTGATCACCGCCACCACGGGCTGCCGCCCGGACGATACCAGGCCGGACACAGACACCACCACCGTGTTCGACACGGACACACTGGTGAGCGACACGCTGGACACCGGGGTCTGGGACACGGACACGGTTATGACGTCCACCGACACGCTGCAGATGCACCAGGACATGCTCCGCGACGTCTTCTACGAGTTCGACAGCAGCGAGCTGTCCGCGGCGGCCATGGACAGCCTGATGCACGACGCCTCCTACATCATGGCCAACCGGGGCTTCCGGGTTCTGCTGGAGGGCCACTGCGACGAGCGGGGGACCATCGAGTACAACCTGGCCCTGGGCGAGAGGCGGGCGCAGGCGGCCTACGACTACCTCGTGGAGTACGGGGTGTCCCCCTCGCGGCTGCAGACCGTGAGCTACGGCAAGGAGAGGCCGTTCGTAGAGGGTCATGACGAGGCGGCCTGGGCGAAGAACCGCCGGGTCCACCTCAGAGTCCTTCCGGGCATCTAGCGTGGCCAGGGCCGCGGCACTGGCGGGACTGGCCCTGACCCTGGCCCTCACCGGCTGCTGGGGCAGCAGGTGGGCGGCCGCCCCGGGCAGAATCGAGGAGATGGAGACAAGGCAGAAGCAGATGCAGGCCCGGCTGGACTCCCTGCAGGGGGAGATAGAGGAGAACGAGGGCCTGCTGCGCGGCCTGCAGGCCAGCACGGGCACCAGGACCGAGGGGCTGGTGGAGACCCTGTCCAACCTCACCGCCGAGATGGAGGACCTGTTGGGCCGCATGCAGTCCTCCTCGTTCCGCGCCGCCGGAGACAGCGGGTCCGCCGCTGCCGGGGTGATCTTCAACGAGGCCTTCCTGCAGTATCAGCAGGGCAGCTACGGAACCGCCGCCGAGGGCTTCGCCGAGGTGGTGGCCCGCTTCCCCGAGAGCGCCCGTGCCGGTGACGCCCTCTACTACATGGGCCTCTGCCACGAGGCCACCGGAGAGCACCACCGGGCCATAGAGGAGCTGATGGCCCTCTACATCACCAGGCCCTACTCACCCCGGGCCCCCGCCGCCCTGTCACGGGCGGCCACCATCTACGCCGAGCACGGGGCCGACGGCGACGCCGACCGGGTGAGAAGCATCCTGACAGACCACTATCCGGACAGCGAGGAGGCGGTGCTCCTGCAGGACGGGGGGCTTTGACCCAAGAGCCCATATATACGATATTTCACCGCTTGTAGAGGGCATTTGCGCGACGAAGCCGCGGCCGGCCCCGCTCCGGTGGGGCCCGCGTTTGCTTACTCGAATAAGAGAGAGGCTATGGCATACGAGATCATCAAGGAGGAGCAGGGCAGTCGCACCGTGCGGTTCGATAGCCCGGCGTCGGAGGTGGACCGGGCGTTCAAGAGGGTCCGCAGGGAGATAGCCAAGGACCTGGACATGCCGGGATTCAGACCCGGCAAGGTGCCCGAGTCCATAATAGACAAGCGGTTCGGAAACGTGATAACCTCCGAGGTGGCCGAGCGCATCAGCGCCGACCTGACCGAGATTGTGCTCCGCGAGGAGGACTGGATCCTGGGCGACGGCCAGCCCAGCGCCGACGGCTCCCTTCCCGCCGAGGGCGAGGACTATACCTTCACCGTCACCTACGAGGTCTTCGAGACCCCCGAGCCCACCGGATATCGGGACCTTGAGCTGGTGGAGCCGGCGTTCGACATCGCCCGCGAGGTGGAGAAGAGCCTCGAATCGCTCCGCCAGCGCATGGTGGGCTACGAGCCGGTTGAGCGGAAGGCCCGCCCCGATGACCTGGTGGTCCTGCGCGCAGACGACCACGAGCCCACCGAGGACGGGGACGGCGACATCAGCATAAGGCTGGGCATGAACCAGGCCGGACCGGGCTTCGACGAGATGGTCGAGGGAATGTCCGCCGGCGACAGGGTAACCGCCCGAATGGTTCCCACGGATCCCGAGGCCGACTGGCAGGGCGACGCCCACTCCTTCGAGGTGATAGCGGTGCGGGAACCGGTGCTTCCCGAGCTGGACGACGAGCTGGCCGAGAAGCTGGGGGCGGAGGACCTGGAGGACCTGACCGGCCGCATCCGGTCGGACCTGGAGGAGCGAATCGAGGAGGACCGCCGCCGCTTCCTGGAGCAGCAGGCCGTGAGCGCGGCGCTGGAGGCCAACGAGTTCGAGCCGCCTCGCTACATGGTGGAGAACCTCACCCGGGACTTCCTGGGGAGGCTGCAGGAGGCCGAGCCCGACGAGAAGACGGTGGAGAGCGCCCGCAAGGTGGCCTCCGACAAGGTGCGGGAGTTCCTGCTGCTCCGCGCGGTGGCCGAGGCCGAGGGCATAGAGGTCACCGAGGAGGAGCTGTCCGAAGAGACCAGCGAGGAGGAGGAAGCCTCCTCGGTCCGTGACAGGCTCCGCAATCGCAAGGCTCTGGAACTGATTATCGAAAATGCGACTATAAAGACTAGGGAGCCGGAGGAGCAGCCTGCCGGGGAGGAGCCGGAGGAAGGTGTACCCGAAGGCGGGCAGCCCTGGGCCTGGAAGGCAGTGGAGCCCGGGGAGGCGGACGAAGGAGAGGGTGAGTAGACGATGCCAGTGATTCCTTTCGTGGTGGAGAGAAGCGGCAACACCGAGCGCTCCTACGACATCTACTCCCGCCTGCTGAAGGAGAGGATCGTCTTCGTGGGCGACGTGCTCACCAACCAGACCGCGGGCCTTATCGTGGCCCAGCTGCTCTTCCTGGAGGGCGAGGACCCCGAGCGGGACGTGAGCATGTACATAAGCAGCCCCGGCGGGTCGGTGTCCGCGGGACTTGCCGTATACGACACGATGCGCTTCATACGACCCAGCGTGGCAACCTACTGCATGGGCTCGGCGGCCAGCATGGCGGCCGTGCTCCTGGCCGGCGGGGCCCAGGGCAAGCGGAACTGTCTGCCCCACGCCAGGGTTATGCTCCATCAGCCCATGGGCGGAGTGCAGGGCCAGGCCAGCGACATCGAGATCGAGGCCCGGGAGATAATCAAGCTTCGAAGCGAGCTCAACCACATCCTCTCCAGGCACACGGGACAGCCCATGGAGAGGCTGGAGGTGGACACCGACCGGAACTTCTGGATGACCGCCGAGGAGGCCTGCGACTACGGCGTGGTGGACAACATCCTCACCAGCAGGCACGGCGGCGAGAAAGACGAAGGCGGGGTGGAGCCCTAGATGACGAAGATCACCAAGTGCTCCTTCTGCAACCGGCCCGCCAGCGAGGTGGGTCGCCTGATACAGGGTCCCGGGGTAAGCATCTGCGACGACTGTGTAAGGTACTGCTTCGACCTTATCCGCGAGGAGGAGCTGGATGAGCAGGGGGAAGCTTCGAAGTTCTTCCGCAGCAAGCTCCTGCCTCCGGTCGAGATCAAGAGCAGGCTGGACGAGTACGTAGTGGGCCAGGAGCAGGCCAAGCGCGTGCTCTCCGTGGCGGTGTACAACCACTACAAGAGGCTGCGGTCGCAGACCGAGCCCGACCGGGACGTGGAGCTGGAGAAGAGCAACATCCTTCTGGTTGGCCCCACCGGCGTGGGGAAGACGCTGCTGGCGAGAACCATGGCCGAGATACTGGAGGTGCCCTTCGCCATAGCCGACGCCACCACGCTCACCGAGGCGGGCTACGTGGGCGAGGACGTGGAGAACATCCTCCTGCGGCTTCTGCAGGTCACCGACATGGACATAGAGACGGCGCAGAAGGGCATCATCTACATAGACGAGATCGACAAGATCGCCCGCAGGTCCGAGAACCCGTCCATCACCAGGGACGTCTCGGGCGAGGGCGTACAGCAGGCGCTCCTGAAGATCATCGAGGGCACCATGGCCAGCGTTCCGCCCCAGGGAGGACGGAAGCACCCCTACCAGGAGAACATCCAGGTGGACACCTCCAACATCCTGTTCATCTGCGGCGGCGCCTTTCATGGCCTGGAGGACATAATCGAGCGCCGTATGAACCAGGGCGACCTGGGTTTCGCGGCCGCCATCAACGATCGCGTGGAGCCCGACTCCGCCAGCGTCTTCCGCCACTGCCGGCCCCAGGACCTGGTCCACTACGGCCTCATTCCCGAGCTGGTGGGAAGGCTGCCGGTGATAGTCTCCCTGGAAGACCTGGACGAGGAGGACCTGGTAAAGGTACTCACCGAGCCGCGCAACGCTCTGGTCAAGCAGTTCGAGTACTTCTTCCGCCTGGAGGGCCTGGATCTCGTCTTCGAGCCGGGAGCCCTGGAGGCGGTGGGCCGCGAGGCCAGGAAGGCCAAGAGCGGAGCCCGCGGCCTGCGCTCCATGCTGGAGCGAATACTGCTGGAGCCCATGTACAGCCTGCCGTCCCGCAAGCTGAAGCCCGGAAGCCTCCTGGTGTCGCCCGACTGCGTGGAGGGTGACGCGGAGGTCCGCTACGTTCCCGACGAGGAGGTGGAGGAGGGGGTCGGATAGGCGCAGCCGCGCCTCCGGCACCTCGCGCCGCCGGACCCCGAGACCGCTATGAAGAAGCTCAGGCTGGACTTCGTGATGTCCTGCCAGGGACCGGGCGACGTACCCGACCACGGCAGGCCCGAGGTGGCCTTCGCCGGACGGTCCAATGTGGGGAAGTCCTCGCTGCTCAACGCCATATCCGCCTCCGGAAGGCCGGCCAGGACCGGCTCCACCCCCGGCTGTACGCAGTCGCTCAACCTCTATAGGGTAAACGGGGGCGGCTTCTACCTGGTCGACCTTCCCGGCTACGGCTACGCCAAGGCGCCGAAGAAGATCAGGAACAGGTGGGTGGGCTGGATCGGCGACTACCTGCTGGACCGCGAAGTCCTTCGGGGGGTGGTCCTCCTGGTGGACGCCCGCCATCCCGGCCTGGGGCCGGACAGGGAGATGGCCGAGCTGCTGATGGAGATCGGAAGGCCCTACCTGCTGGCCCTGACCAAGTCGGACAAGCTGAAGCGCGGCAGGCTGAAGAGGGCTTGCGCCGAAGCCGGGCGGATGGGTCCGGTAGAGGCGGTCTCGGCGAAGACCGGGGCCGGACTGGGACAGCTTCTGGACTGGATAAGAAGCGCCGCCGGCTGACGGCGGCGCCGGGAGGGGAACAGATGCCATTTACCATTCTGACCGGCCTCCAGTGGGGGGACGAGGGCAAGGGCAAGATGATAGACGTCCTGGCCGCCGACGCCGACGCCGTGGCCCGGTTCTCCGGCGGGGCCAACGCCGGTCACACCGTTACGATCGGCGGCAGCAGCTTCGTTCTGCACCAGCTTCCCACCGGCCTGCTCCGCGAGGGGGTGGCCGGAATGATCGGCTCATCCTGTGTGGTGGACCCGGTTGCGCTGATGCGGGAGCTGGGCGAGCTGGAGGGCATGGGCATGCCGGTGGGCGAACGGCTGCGCATATCCGGCAAGGTCCACCTGGTCCATCCCGCCTACAGGCTGCTGGAGAGCCGCGAGGAGGCGGCGCGGGGCGATGCCGCCATAGGCACCACCGGAAGGGCCATTGGCCCCACCTACGCGGCCAAGTTCGGCCGCCGGGGACTCAGGCTGGAGGATGCCGCGCACGTGTCCGGCTTCGAGGAGATGGCCTTTGGGTCCGCCCGCGGCACCGCGGACCGGTTGGACCTCGACGATGAGCGCCGCTGTCGGCTGATGGATGACACCGGGGAGTTCGTCTCGCTTTCGTCCGACCTGGTCAGCCTCTCCGGTGACGTCTCGCTGGCGGCGAACGGAATACTCGACCGCGACGGGATGCTGTTCGGCGAGGGGGCCCAGGGGAGCATGCTGGACCCCGATCACGGCACCTATCCCTACGTCACCTGCGGGTCCTGCGTCTCCGGTGCGGCCTGTCTCAGCCTGGGAGTGGGGCCCGGCCGAGTGGACGAGGTGGTGGGAGTGGCCAAGGCCTACTCCACCAGGGTCGGCTCCGGGCCGTTTCCCACCGAGCTCGAGGGCCAGACCGGCGACAGCATAAGGGAGCGGGGCCACGAGTACGGGGCCACCACGGGCCGGCCCAGGCGATGCGGCTGGCTGGACGGGGTCCTTCTGCGGTACACGACCCGGCTCAACGGCTGCAGCTGGATCGCGCTTACCCTGCTGGACGTGCTCTCGGGCATGGAGGATCTGAAGGTTTGCAGGCGGTACGAGCTGGACCCGGAGGTGGAGGCCCCCATCTTCGAGACCGGCCGCAGGCTGGACTGCCACACCCCGGTCTACGAGACACTGCCCGGGTGGAGCGAAGACATCTCCGGGGAGACCGAGTGGAGCCGTCTGCCTCCCGAGGCCCGGGGCTACGTGGAGTACGTGGAGAAGCTGGTTGGCGTTCCGGTCCGGGCGGTTTCCACCGGCCCAGGCCGCGGCCAGATCATCTGGCGGGATGTCGGCTGACTTGAGCGGCGGCTCCGTGGTGCCCGTATTCGATACCCACTGTCATCTCGAATACCCCGACCTTGCCGAACGCGCCGGGGAGGTGGTCCTGCGCGCCGGCGAGGCCGGCGTGAAAGGCATGCTCACGCTGGGCAGCACGGTCGAGAGCAGCCGGGCGGCCCTGAAGCTGGCGGGAAGGTTCGGCCCTGTGTACGCGGCCGCCGGCGTCCATCCCAACCAGACCGGGGACCTCGACCCTGCCGCCGAGCTGCCCTCCATCTACAGGATGCTGCTGGAGCCCGGCGTAATCGCTGTGGGGGAGACGGGCCTGGACCTGCACCATCGGCGGGTGCCCCTCGAGGTGCAGGCCGAATGGCTGGCCGGGCACGCCGAGATGGCCTATGCGCTGAACCTTCCGCTGGTGGTTCACTCCCGGTCGGCCGAACGCCAGTGCCTGGAAGTGCTTCCCGAGTCGCCCCGCTTCCCGGTGGTGATGCACTGCTACACCGGGCCTGACCGGGTGGCCCTGGAGGGAGCGGAGCGGGGGTACTGGACAGGCTTCGCCGGGCCGGTGACCTTCAAGTCCAACCGCCGGCTGCGAGAGCTGGCCCGCCGCCTTCCCCCGAAGAGCCTGGTGGTGGAGACCGACTCCCCCTTCCTGGCCCCCAGTCCCCACCGGGGAGAGCGAAACGAGCCCGCCCTGGTGGTCCATACCGCGCGGGCGGCGGCGGAGGCCATGGACATGCCGGCGAAGAGGGCGCTGGGGGCGTTGTGGGACAACTCGCTGCGCCTTCTGGGGCTGGATGAGCACGCCAGGACCGATCCGCTGTACATACTGGGGGAGAACATCTACGTGAACGTAACCGGCCGCTGCGACAACGACTGCAGGTTCTGCGTCCGCAGGCAGACCCCCGGGCTGGGGGGATACCATCTGAGGCACCACGGCGAGTTCGAGGACGCCCGGCTGGAGAGGGCGGTGAAGCTGCTGGACCCCACCGGCTTCCGGGATGTGGTGTTCTGCGGATACGGCGAGCCCACCCTTCGTCCCGGGCTGGTGCGCCGCCTGGCGGAGACGGTGCGCCGCCGCGGCGGGCGGACCCGTCTGAACACCAACGGGCTCTCCTCCGGCAGGATGCCCCGGGAGGGCATACTGCGCATGCTCTCGGCCTTCGACACGGTCAGCGTGAGCCTGAACGCCGCCGACCGGGAGACCTACCGGCGCATATGCAGACCCCGGGACCCGCGGGCCTGGGAGCACCTCATGGGCTTCCTGGAGATCGCGCGGGAGTCCGCGGCGGAGGTTCGCCTGACGGCGGTGGCCGGCTCCGGGGCGGACATGGGCGACTGCGCCGCAGTGGCGGAGAGGCTGGGCTTTCCCTTCCGGAAGAGGGGAGGCTGATGCGGGGCGCCGAGGTGAGAAAGACCCTGAGGGAGCTGGGGCTGCGCCCCAGCCGACGCTACGGGCAGAGCTTCCTTCTTCGGGAGAACCTTGCCCGCAGGATAGCCGACGAGGCCGGCCCGGGAAGCGTCCTGGAGGTAGGCCCGGGCCTGGGTGCGCTCACGAAGCACCTCTCCAGAAGGGCCGGGAGCCTCTGCTGTGTGGAGGTCTCGCCGGTTCTGGCCGACTACCTCCGGGAACGGGAGGACCTGGAAGACGTCGAGGTGGTCACCGGGGACTTCCTGAAGACGGCCCCGTCGAACCTGCCGGGGTACCCCTTCGACGCGCTGGCGGCCAACCTCCCCTACTCCATCTCCAGCCCGGCTCTGCTTAGGCTGAACGAGCCCTGCCTGGCTGGGGTCGGCAGGGCGGTGGTGATGCTGCAGCGGGAGGTGGCCAGGCGGGTGACCGCCGGCCCCGGATGCGGCGACTACGGCAGGCTCGCGCTGGCCCTCTGGCCCCTTTTCGAGGCGGAGAGCCTCCTGGACGCGGAGCCCGGTGACTTTTATCCTCAGCCCGCTGTGCGGTCCCGCGTGCTTGTCCTCAGGCGGAGGGAAGTCCCGAGGGTGAATCCGGAGACGATGGAACGGTTCTCCTGGCTGGTTCGGGTGGGCTTCTCATCCCGCCGCAAGACCCTCCTCAACAACCTCTCCGCGGCCATGGACCGCGAAGCTGCCGCCGCCCTCCTGGAGGACATGGGCCTGCCCCGCATGGCCCGGGCGGAGGAGCTGCCACCCGAGGTGCTGGCGGCGATGGCCGAGAGGCTGAATACGTGATCCGGCGGCTGGCCATGCTCCTGCTCGTCTCGTCGGCGGCCCTGGCCGTGGACGTCAGCTACAACAACAACTACGACCAGTTCAAGCAGGAGAGCCGTCTGGACAACTCCTTCAGCTTCACCCAGAGGATATCCCGGAAGCTCCGTTTCACGGCCACCGCCGGCTTCAACGCCCGCAGGAACGACGACCTCGAGAAGTTCGATGACGGCAGGAGCGGCGAGGCCAGCATCAGCTATACCCCCGTTCCCGGCCTGGAGCTGAGCAGCATGATGGAGCAGTCCATGCTCAAGAACCAGCGGTACGGCGAGACCACCAGCGACGAGGACGCCGGCTCCGCCTCCGGCCAGATACGGTACTCCCCAGGCAGCTGGGTCAACATGACCGTGGAGCTGGGAAGCTACCGTCACGAGACCTGGGAGTCCAGCAGCGGCAGGACGACGCTCAACGAGGGCGCCCTGCGCAACGGGTCGGTGTCCGTGACCCGCAGACTGTTCGACCTTGTGAGCACCAACCTCAGCTACAGCAACAACCGGTCGCTGGGCTCGGAGCGCGACAACGGGACCGACCGCATAAGCGCCAGGATCAACTACGACCTGCCCCGGAGCTTCCGGGGGGCCAGCCTGGCCTTCAGAGCCGGAGGTGCCAGCAACTACGTGGACTGGGACGACTCCTCCGCCACCGACCAGACCGGAGACTACAACTACTCCTCCACGCTGACGCTTCCCGCCCTCATGCCCTCGCTCTCGCTGAGCCTGGGCACCACCTGGCGGAACGACTTCCGCCGGCTGGAGGTGGCCGGCCATCCCGACAGCCAGAGCGTGAACGACCGCGAGGGATGGGACCGCTCGGTGAACGGCTCCCTCCGCTGGAAGGCGGCCGAAGACCTGGAGCTCACCGCCGACATTTCGCGCAACATCGGCCGTGACGACCGGCTGCGCCAGGGCCCCGGGACCTTGCAGCTCTACGACATATGGAACGAGTCCGAGAAGAGACGGGTGAGATTCGTGCTCACCTACACGCCGGGAAACGCCAAGGTAGAGTTCCAGCGCAACGTGGACCTGTACAGCTGGGACACCTTCGGAAAATGGTACAGCAACCTGGGCACCGAGTTCGAGGACAACAGCGACAAGGACGACCTCACGGAGGTGATCTCCCTCTATTCCGAGGTGGAGCTGAACGAGGGCCTTGAGCTCAGGGCAACGGTGCAGGGCCAGCAGAGCGAGGTGGTCTTCCTCAAGGCCGAGCAGTCTGCGAACAGCTACACATCTTCCATCTACAGCTTCGAGCCCGGGTACACGGCTGCCCTGGGGTCCGGGTGGGAGATGGACCACGACGTGAAGCTCACCGCCGACTACACCACCTACCTCTTCCCCGAATTCTCCCAGGACGACATACTCTTCCGAAGGCTCAACTCCGATTTCAGCCTGCAGACGGTGGGAACCGACTCCACCGTTCTGGGCATCTCCCACCGGTTGAACTTCCAGGACCAGGGGAACTACGTCGGAGGTGTGTTCTACCGAAGCGAGGAGAGCGTGGAGAACAGGATAACCTTCAACACCGGCTTCCATCTCAGCAGGGGGGTGGGCGTGACTCCCAGCTACGGCTGGCAGTACAACTACCGCAACTACCCCGGCGGAACCATAGAGAGCACCTCCGAGCACCAGCACCACGTCGGCCTGCGGACCAGCCTCGACCTGAGGGGCGGCCGCCTCTCGCTGGCCCTCACCCGCACCTTCTACACCGAGGAGGATCGGGTGAGCGACTGGCGGGCCAACGTGAGCTTCAACTACATTCTGTGAGGGGGCAGGCGATGAGCGGAAGAAAGGCGGCCGCAGCACTGGCGGCCCTCGTCCTGGCGGCGGGTTGCTCCATATTCGAGCCCCGGGACCCGGAGGATCCGGACCCCTCGACCGGCTGGCAGCAGCCCTACACCTACACCACCGTGATCGTCAACCTGGAGAACGTGCTGGAGGATCTCTCCGCCGACTACTACATGCTCTGCTTCGACACCTCCTTCGTCTTCGTGGCCGACGAGCAGGATACCTCCCAGTACAGCTGGAACTTCCAGGGCTGGGACTACATCCAGGAGCAGAATGCCATCAGCCTGATCATCGGCGAGGCCCAGGCCGATACCACCATGCCGCCGGAGAGCATCGCCAGCGTCAGCCTCTTCGAGCCTCCCGACCTTCCCGATCCCGTCGACTACGAGGACAGCATAGAGATCTACCGGCAGTACGAGATAGCCTTCGAGTCCAGCTCGCTTCCCCCGGCCCGGGGCCTGGCCTACCTGAACCTGGGCAAGCCCGCGGGCACCTCCGGCCTGTGGTCTATCTACAGGTGGGAGGACAACCGGCTGGAGGACCACGGCCCCGACGACAATACCTGGGGCGTATTCAAGGGCTTCTACCTCTTCACCAAGCGTTGACGAACCCCGCCGGCACCGAGAGAGCGGTCCTGCCCGGCGGCGCGGAGGTCCTGCACGATCCCGGCGCGAGGGTCACCACGGATACGCTGCTTCTAGGCCTGTGGGCGGATCCGCCGGAGGGGGCCGTCGTATGCGAGCTGGGTTGCGGCAGCGCCGCATCGTCGGTGGTGGCCGCGCTCCGCGCCCCGGGCCGGTTCTGGCTGGGTGTGGACGTGGATTCCTCCCGGCTGCGGCTGGCGCGGCGCAACCTGGCGGGCCCGGAGGGGGCCCGGGCCGCCCTGCTGTGCTGCGACGTCCTGCGTCTTCCCTCGGTCCTTCATCGGGAATGCGCCGACATGGTCATGATGAACCCGCCCTACCACGAAGCCGGACGGGGCAGATCCAGCCCCTGCCCCTCCAGGGAGCTGGCCCGGCGGTCGGGGACGCTGGCGCTGCCGGCCTTCGTGAGGGCCGCCGCGCACCTCCTGCGGCCCGGCGGAAGGCTGGTGTGCGTCTGCGGCGCCCGGGCCCTCACCAGGCTGTTGCTGGCCTGCCGGGCCCACGGCCTGTGGCCGGGAAGGCTCCAGCCGGTGGGCCCCGCGGGGAAGCCGGCCTCGCTGGTGCTGATGGAGGCCTTCCCGGAAAGCCGCGACCCGGCGCTGCTTCCCCAGGCCGCCGGGAGGGAGCTGGTCAGTCTTCTTCTGAAGCGGGGGAGCTGATCCTGGGCCGGTGAAAGAGGGCGGCGGCGTATCCGGCCGAGTCGGCTTCATCGGCCTGATGAAGGGTCATCAGCAGGTGGTAGTCGCCCGCCTCGCCGGGGTAGATGCTCAGGGTCGCGTGATCGCCCTCCGCCATCTCGGCCATCTCTCCGGTGGGGTCCTTCACCCAGAACTCCACCAGGTTGAACAGCGAGTTGGTCCAGATGTACATGTGGTAGGAGTAGGCGGTGTCCAGGGTTACGGTCACCCCCACCGTGTCGCCGGGGCCCATGGTCCCGGAGACGGTCTCACCCACCATCTCCTCCCCCATGGCCACCAGCCTGTCCGTGGTGATGCCCAGTCTCTTGAGCGCACTCTCCTCCAGGCCGGATGCCGGCGCGACGGCGAACAGACACCAGGCAAGCACGGCCGCTGTGCGCATATACACCTCCCACGGTTTCTACGCCTGCCCAGCGCCGCGGTTCCTGCCCCTCCGGGCCGGACCACCCTGTAAACTGCAACATCGTCCTCCGCCGCGCCACCGGGCCCTGTCCGGCCGGGTGCGAAATCGGGAGGCCATCCCTTATAGTAAAGGCCGAAGAAGGCTTGATTGCTCCCGAGCAGCGGCCCGCCCGGCCCCTGCTGGCTGAACGGTGGTCGATATGTCCGGCAGGGTACTGGTTACCGGAGGCGACGGTACCCTCGGCAGAGCCCTGGGAGACCTCCTTGGAGACAGGGCGGTCCTGCTGGACCTGCCCGAGCTGGACATCACCGACCCCCCCGGGGTGAGAAGGGTGGTTGGCGCGCTGGCCCCGGAGACCATCGTCAACTGCGCCGCCCTGACCGATGTTGACCTGTGCCAGCGGCGGCCCGATCTGGCCATGAGCGTCCACCGTGATGGGGTGGCCAATCTGGCGGCCACGGGTGTCAGGCTGCTCACCATCTCCTCGGACCACGTCTTCGGCGGTACGGGCCCCGAGGCCTACGTAGAGTCCTCGTCCCCGGACCCGGTGAACGAGTACGGCCGCTCGAAGCTGGCGGGAGAGGGGGTGGCCCTGGACGCTGGAGGAACGGTAGTGAGAACCTCGTGGCTCTTCGGGGGCGCAAGCGGACTGGTTCCGTTCTTCCACAGGCGGCTGCGGACGGGCAGGGAAGTAGGTGCCGTATCGGACCAGCGGGCCTGCGCCACCTGGGCCGCGGACCTCGCACGGGGAATAGTGGAACTCCTGAAAGAAGGGGTCGGCGGCGTGGTGCACATGGCCAACAGCGGTCCGGTCACTCCTCTGGAGATGGCGCGGCTTCTGAAGGCGCTATGCGGGCGGGGAAGAGTCCGCGAGGTGCGCTGGGCCGACCTGGAGCTGGACGCCCCCCGGCCCAGGTGGTCGGTTCTGGACTCCGAGCGGGGACGGATGCTCCGGCCCCTGGAGGAGGCGATAAGGGGATGGAGGACGATGGATGGACGCTGAAGAGATCGGCAGTACGGCCAGGGCTTACGTGGAGGCGGCCGGGGCCGCATTTCAGGGTATCGATACGGAGGACCTGGAGAGGGCCGTGGAGGTCTGCTGGAGATCCCTGGCCTCCGGGGGCAGGCTCCTGGTCTGCGGAAACGGCGGAAGCGCAGCCGATTCGCAGCACCTGGCTGCGGAGCTGGTCGGCCGCTTCAGGCTGGAGAGGCGGGGCATGCCGGCCGTATCCCTGTCCGCCGACACCGCGGTGCTTACGGCCCTGGCCAACGACTACGGCTACGAGAGGGTCTTCGCCCGCCAGGTGGAGGCGCTGGGAAGGCCGGGGGACGTACTGCTGGCCATCTCCACCAGCGGCAGATCGGACAACGTTATCGGGGCCGCCGAATGTGCTTCCAGGACGGGTATGGAGGTTGTGGGCCTGACCGGATCCGACCCCGGACCCCTGGGGGCCCGCTGCGACGTCGTGGTCCGGGCGCCTTCCCCGGTCACCAGCCACGCGCAGGAGTGCATGCTGGTGCTCGAGCACGCGTTGTGCCACTGCCTGGAGTCCAGGCTGGAGGCGCATGGCTAGAAGGGGAGGAACCGGGCTGGTCCTCAGGGCGGTCCTGGGTCTGGCCATCGCCGGGGCCACGCTCTGGCTGACCTACCGCCGGACGGACCTCGACGCCCTCGGCGGGGCGCTGGCGCAGTCGGACTGGCCCTGGCTGGCCGCCGTGCTTCCCCTCCTGGCCCTGAGCTACGTTCTGCGCATAGTGCGCTGGCGCATACTGCTCACCCCGGTGGGGAGGGTCAGCTTTCGGGCGGCCATCGCCCCGCTCCTCAGCGGGTTCATGATCAACTCCATACTGCCCGGACGGGTGGGCGAGGTGGCCAGGGCCCTGCTCCTCTCACGGAAGACGGGCGTCCCCCGGGCCTCCTCCATGGCCACCGTGGTGCTGGCCCGCCTGTTCGACGGGCTCACCCTGACGGCCTTCACGCTGCTGGTGCTCCTCTGCAGGTGGGACTCCTTCTCCCCCGGGGTGCGAATGGGCCTGGCCGGGGCCGGGTTCATGTACCTGGCAGTGCTGGCGGTGCTGGTGGCTCTTCGAGTGTGGCACGAGCGGGCGGCCGCGGCAGTGGCCCGTCCCTTCCGCCTCCTCTCCTCCGGCCTGGCGGGCAGGGTGGAGTCCGTGCTGGTCTCTTTCTCCGAGGGGCTTGCGGTGCTGCGCAGCGGCCGGGAGGTCGTGCAGGTATCGCTCATCTCGGCCGGCGTCTGGCTGTCCCTGGCGGTGTCCACCGTTCCCGCGCTGCTCGCCCTGAGGATGGAGGTCGACCCGCTGCTCCCCTTCCTCATACTGGTCCTGGCCGCCTTTGGAATGCTCATACCCACACCGGCGGGAACCGGTACGATCCACTACGCCCTGGGCGTTCTGCTGCCCGCCATAGCCGCCGTACCGGAAACCAGGGCGAAGCTCCTTGCCATCGTATTCCACGCCAGTCAGTTCCTTCCGATCATCGTGGCAGGGCTGGCGGCCGCCGCCGCCGAGGGCCTGGGCGCCGGCGAGATCGGAAGGTACGCCGGGGAGACCGGGGACGACGTGACGTTGACGGATCCCTCGAATTAGTTATACCTAACTAAGCCATTGTGGCCCGGAACCCTCCCGGCCCGCGTGCGTTTCCGTACGCAAGACGCCGGTTTCCAATGGAATGGAAGGCTCGCTCATTCGGGCATCTTTCTTGCATGCGATACTGGAGGGTGTGCGGCGTCTCTTCGGAAGCGGCGCCGGGAGGGCGGAGGGCTACCCCGGCAGAGGTCTGCTGGGAAGGCCTACGCCCCTGCGAAGGGCGGTGGTTGATGTCGACAGCTGCCGCGGCTGCGGAACCTGCGCCTCCATCTGCTACTACCGCAGGATTCGGCTGAAGCGGGGGACCGCACGGGTCCTCAGGGGCTGCCAGGGATGCGGCGCCTGCGCCCGTGAGTGCCCCGAAGACGCGATAGCAATGGTGAATACGTGATCCGGCAGACCGAAGGGTGGAACGGGACTTGACCATCAAGCTGGCCCTGGCCAGCGGCAAGGGCGGTACCGGAAAGACCACACTGGCCACCGGGCTGGCCGCGGCGGCGGCCATGCGCGGCATGGACGCGGTGTACGTGGACTGCGACGTGGAGGAGCCCAACGGTCATCTCTTCCTGCATCCGCGGATGGACCGGTCCAGGGAGGTGCGGGTGCCGGTGCCCAGGGTGAACGGGGAGACCTGTACTCTCTGCGGGCGTTGCGGAGAGGTCTGCCAGTACGGGGCGATCACGGCGCTGCCCAATACGGTGGCCACCTTCCCCGAGCTGTGCCACGGCTGCGGCGGTTGCACCATGGCGTGCCCGGAGGGGGCAATCAGGGAGGTGGGGCGGGCCGTGGGAAGGATCGAACTGGGGGAGGCGGCCGTTCCCGGCGGAAACCTGTCCTTCGTACACGGGGTGCTGAACGTGGGAGAGGCCATGGCGCCTCCGGTCATAGACGCCGTGCTGAGGGACGCGCCCTCCTCCCGGCTGATGGTGGTGGACAGCCCTCCGGGAACCGCCTGCCCCATGATAGCCGCCCTGCGCGGAAGCGATTACGTGGTGCTGGTCACCGAGCCAACTCCCTTCGGGCTCAGCGACCTGAAGCTGGCGGCGAAGACCGTGGACCGGATGCGCATACCCTTCGGCACCGTCATCAACCGGGTGGGAACGGGAGACGACTCGGTGGACAGATGGTGCGAAGGGAAGGGCATAGAGGTGCTGGCCCGAATACCCTTCCGGAGGGAGCTGGCCGAGGCCTACTCCCGGGGGGAGCTTCTTCCGGCGGCCTCGCCGGAGATGCGTGGCTGGATGGACGACATGCTGGACGGGATCCTGGCCCGCCGGGAGGGAGCGGTCCGATTAGGGAGCTGACCGTGGTGAGCGGCAAGGGCGGGACGGGCAAGACCTCCCTGGCGGCCTCCATATCCGTTCTGGCGCCGGACAGCGTGCTGGCCGACTGCGACGTGGACGCCGCGGACCTCTACCTGGTCTTCGACCCCCGGCGGCTGGACAGCGAGGAGTTCTCCGGGGGCAGCAAGGCCTCGGTGATCACCGACCTCTGCACCGGCTGCGGACGCTGCGTGGAGGTCTGCCGCTTCGACGCATTCACCCGCGAGGGGAGCGAGCCCCCCGTGGTGGACCGGACTTTCTGCGAGGGCTGCGGAGTATGCCGGCTGGCCTGCCCCGCCGATGCCGTAGACTTCTCGCCCTCCCGCGACGGGTGGGTCTACCGGTCGGGCACCAGGCGCGGCCCCATGGTGCACGCCGAGCTGGCCCCGGGCCGCGAGAACTCCGGCAAGCTGGTGAGCCTGGTTCGGAAGAGGGCTGCGCAGTGGGCTGGCAGAAAAGGACTTGACCTGGTAGTAATAGATGGTTCGCCCGGCATCGGGTGTCCGGTGATCGCCTCGCTCACCGGGGTGGACCTGGCGCTGATGCTGGTCGAGCCCTCGGTCTCCGGCGCCCACGACCTGCAGAGGCTGCTGTCTCTGTCCTCGCGGCTGGGCGTGGAGTCGGCGGTGGCCGTGAACAGATGGGACATAAGCCCGGAGATGACCGGGAGGATAGAGGGCATGGCGCGAAAGGCGGGAGCGGAGGTCCTGGGCCGCATTCGCTACGATGACCGCGTCACGGAAGCCATAGTCGCCCGAAAGGCCCCGGTGGAGCACTTCGGGGAGGGGGCGGCGGAGGACATGAGGCAGGTCTGGCGCAGAGCGGAGAGCCTTCTGCGCCGGCAGGGATAGGAGAGACCATGCCCACCTACGACTACGAGTGCAGGGCCTGTGGAAACAGGTTCGAGAGGTTCCAGAAGATCACCGACGATCCCCTGGAGGAGTGCCCCGAGTGCGGGGGTAGCGTGGAGCGCCTCATCGGAGGCGGCGCCGGGCTTATCTTCAAGGGTCCGGGATTCCACGCCACCGACTACCGCAGCGGAGGGCCTTCCGAAAACGGCGAATCGTGCTGCCCCAACGGCAGCTGCTGCAGCGACGGTTCCTGCGACTGACCGTTGCTGGGCACGGGGACGGGGCGTTCGTATAATACCCGGGACATCCCGGCAGTGAGCACACCCAATCCGGAGAAGCACTATGGCAACGGCCAGTTGGCGCACGATCCCGGCTGCGGTTGCCCTCGTCCTGGTCGTTGCGGCCTGCGGGGGGGACGGTGCGGAGGACGGCGCGGCCACCGTAATCTTCTGGCACGCCATGGGAGGGCCGCTGGGCGAGATGCTGGAGGACACCCTGATCGCCGAGTTCAACGCCTCCCACCCCGGCATAGAGGTGCTGCCCGTCTCCATGGGCAACTACCGGGCCCTGAGCCAGAAGATCATGGCCAGCGTAATGGCCGGAAGTCCCCCGGTGGTGGCCCAGGCCTACGAGACCTGGACCGCGCAGCTTATAGACGGCGGCGTCCTGGTGAGCTTCGACAGCCTGATGGCCTCCGATGCCTCCTTCACCGAAGAGCAGTGGGAGGACTTCTTCGAGGTCTTCCGGCGCAACAACAGCTTCGACGGCACCGTGTACAGCTTTCCCTTCAACAAGAGCGTCCCCGCCATCTACTACAACACCACCCTCTTCGACAGCCTGGGGCTGGAGCCCGCCGATACCTGGGAGGAGCAGCGGCGGCTGCTGCGCAGGCTCACCATCGACGGCAACGCCGACGGCGATTTGCGAGACGAGTCCGACGTATGGGGAACCGCCTTCTCCGTGAGCACATGGATGTTCGAGAACCTGCTGGTGCAGGCCGGAGGGGACCTGATGGCGCCGGACTCGCAGAGCACGGCCTTTGCCGGACGCCGGGGAGTGGAGGCCCTGGAGTTCCTCTCCTCGCTGATACACGAGGACAGCGTGGCCTACCTGTCCACCGGCTACGAGCACCAGAAGGAGTTCGCCGATGGCAGGGTGGGGCTGGTGCAGGGCTCGGTGACCTCGCTGGCCTTCATGGAGAGCGACATGGCGCGGCGGGCGGAGAACGGGCTGTCGACGTTCAGGATAGGAATAGCCCCCCTGCCCGCCGGACGCAGGCGGGGAGTTATCATATCCGGCACCAACGTGGTGATATTCAGCGGCCACCCCGTGGCCCGAATAGACGCCGCCTGGGAGTTCGTGAAGTGGTTCACCGCGCCACAGCAGCAGGCCCGATGGTTCGCGGCCACCGGTTACCTGCCCGCCAGGATCAGCTCCCTTGAGGAACCCGCCGCCCGGGCCAGGATCGAGGAGTACCCGGGGCTGCGGGGGGTTCTGGGGCAGCTGGAGTACGCCACATTCGAGCCCCAGCTGAAAGCTTGGTTCGACGGCCGGGAGTTCCTCTCCGAGGCCGTCGAGATAGCGATATACGGACAGATGACACCGGAGGAGGCCCTCGGGCGGGCGGCGGAGCTCGCCGACGAGGAGATCTCCACGACGGACTGAGAACAGCACAGAGAAAGGGGACCGGATGAGAGCAACCAGGCTGGCGCTCATTGCGCTCTGCTGCGCGGTGCCCGCCATGGCCCAGCCGCTGCTGACGGTGGCCGAGGCCCGCCAGGATGCCGACGGAGACGGCGTCCCGGATTACTCCGGGGAGGTCGTCACCATAGAGGCCACGGCTACCTGCGAGGGAACGCTGTTCAGCACCGGCTCGGGGCTCAGCTTCTACGTACAGGACCCCACCGCCGGCATCAACGTGTACGGCCCGGGCCTGACCCCGGACCAGCCCATCGAGGCCGGAGACAGCCTGCGCATCACCGGCGAGATAACCCAGTACAACGGCCTCGTGGAGATAAAGCCCGACACGGAGAGCGACATCGAGTACCTGGGATCCCCCGGTGTGCCCGACCCCCTGCAGCTGGTTCTAAACCAGGGGGTCTCCGAGAGCGTGGAGGGCATGCTGCTGAACCTGGGAGACCAGTCCGGGCAGCAGTGGGTGACGGTGGCCGACAACCCCAGCTTCGCCGGAGGCGGCTACAACTTCACGGTTTGGAACGGTGAGACTGCCGTTGCCATAAGGGTGAACGAGAGCACCGGGATATCCGTCTCGGGCCTGGAGCCCGGGGTCAGACTTTTCCTCACCGGCATCGGGGGCCAGTACGACTCCGAGCCCCCATACGACAGCGGCTACCAGCTGCTGCCCCGCTACCCCTCGGACCTGACCGTCTTCCAGCCCTCCATCGGCGAGGGCTTCCACCTCGACCTGTGGGACAACCCCTTCTCCCCCGCCCTCGGCGAGCAGTGCCACATGGAGTACGGCGGCCCCGACGACATGAGGTTCACCCTCATCGTTTACGACCGCTCCGGCAGGGAGGTGGCCAGACTGGCCGACTCCCGCTACGGCGGAGATATCCTGATGTACGACGGAAGAGACGACAGCGAGGTCAAGCTGCCCGTGGGCCAGTACATACTGCTCCTGGAGGGAGTCGGCCCCGACGGCAGCAGGTACACCACCACCGAGACGCTGGTGGTGGCAGAGCGGTTGAATTGAGGTGACCATGAGGATCAAGTCAACGGCAGCCGCTCTGGCGCTGGCCCTCGCAATCGCCATGCCGTCATGGGCGGCCTTCGAGGAGCTGGAGGTGGGAGTACCGCTTCAGGCCATGGGCGGAACCGGCGTGGTGGGCACCGGGCTGTCGGCCGTGCTCTACAACCCCGCCGGACTGGCATGGCAGAAGGGCCCTTCAGTGGTGGCCGGGTCCCGGCTGCCCTTCACGAACATGGACTTCGCCACCCACGGACTCGACGGAGCGCTGCCCCTCTACGGAATGACGACCGCTGCGTCGCTGCGCTACTTCGGCAGCGACCTCTACAGCGAGCAGGTTCTGTTCCTTACCGCCGCCACGCTGCTTACCGATCAGATGGCCTTCGGCCTGCAGCCCAGCATAGCAAGGACGGACATCTCCGACGGCGTGAGCTCCTACGGAAGCGCTACGGCCGTATCCTGGAACATGGGATTCCAGGTGAGGGTCTACCCCAGATGGATGCTGGCCGCGTCGGTCCGCAACCCGTTCCAGGCGAGACTGGGCGAGAGCGGCGACTACCTTCAGCGCCGGCTGGACGGCGGGATCAGGTACGAGCCCGCCGAGGGCCTCGCCTCCCGGTTCGCCGTTTCCCAGGACTTCCGGGGTACCCGAGTAATGGTGGGACAGTCCCTTCCCCTGGGATCGGTGGTCCTTCGGGCCGGCGCCGTAAGCGACCCGGCCAGCCTGACCGCCGGAATGACCGTAGGCCTGGCCGGCATGGAGTTCGACTACGGGGTGCAGACCCATCCGGAGCTGGACCCCTCGCACCAGGCAGGGGTGAGGTATGCTTTCTAGCCTGCTGCTGGCACTTGCGGTAGCGGTCTCACCGGCGCAGAAGCCCGATCTGAACAGCGCCACCGTCGGGGAGATCTCCTCCCTGGCCGGACTGGAGCCGGCGGCGGCGGAGTCCTTGCAGGCCTACATCTTTCGGGCAGGCGGGCTGCGGGAGCTCTACCAGGCCCTGGAATGCGGGGCTGTGTCTCCCGGGGACCTGCGCCCGCTGGGGCGGGCTTTCAGAATAGCACCTCCGGGAGAGGGCGACCTCTCCCCGGAGGTCATGGACGTCATGGAGCGGCTGGCGGCCGAGGACGGCCCCGGTGACGCGGCCGTCGACGCCTGGGAGAACCTGCTGGTCCGCCCGCTCCCGGTGAACACGGCCAAGTCCTGGGACCTGCGCTCCCTGGACAGGGTCAGCCTGGTTGATGCCGCCGCCGTCGAGAGACGGCTGCACAACATAGGCCCGGTTTCCAGCGTGCGATCGCTGCGCGACGTTCAGTACCTGAGCTACTACGGCTACCGCAACATGGAGGACTTCATCTCCACACGGGAGCTCGACCTCTCCTCGATGGAGCTGTTCGGCTCCTACCGCATGGTGGTGGAGGGACTGTCGGGCCGGGAGGACTACGAGGAGGGCCTGGGGTACCAGCTGGACAACCTGGAGTCGGCCATGTACGACATGGAGACCGGCGGCCGCGACTACACGGGAAGTCCCGTGGACAGCGCCGAGGTCTACCAGAGGCTCGAATCCTCGCTGCAGCAGCTGGAGGGTGCCCGGGACGTGACGGGATTCCAGCACCGGGTGATGGTGGGGCTGGGCGATCGGATGCGCGGCGGACTCAGGCTGGCCCGGGAGGCGTACACTCCGGCCGGATACGGGATCTTCCACGACATGGACCTCGGCGACGTCAGCCGGAGGTTCAACGAGGGCAAGGCTTTCGTCTCTCTGCACCACCTGGGGCCGCTGCACCAGGTCATGCTGGGCAACTACCGGCTGTCACTGGGACAGGGCCTGATGATAGACAACTCCGACGAGCTCATGTACAGGCGGCTGGACAGGGCGTGGGGCCTTCACCCCGACCTCACATCCACCAGGCAGTTCGCCCTGCTGGGGGCCGCGGCGGAGGTTCGGGCCGGCGAGGTAACCGGCTACGGTTTCTTCTCCAGCGCCCCCCGGGACGCGGTGGTGGACACCGAGGGCCGGGCCAACACGCTGATCATGGCCCCCTACAGGACCTCGGAGATGGCCAACGCCCTGATGGAGACCACCGCCGGCGCCTACGGCTTCTACGACCTCCGAGGGGTTTTCCCCACCGGCACCGCACTGGGGGTGGGGCTGATGTCGGTGTCCTACAGCGACAGCCTCTTCCCCGACTATCGCTACCTGGACATCCCCGGCGACGGCTACTCCTGGGGCTGTCCGGAGTACGACGTCATGGAGGCCGGAGACGCGAAGTCCTTCCTGGCGCTGAGCGGTCAGACCGTTCTGGCCAACACGGGCCTCGAGGGCGAGCTGGTCCGCCAGGACAACGGAGGCCTGGCCGGTCTGGCCAGCGCCCGCTGGCAGAACGACTACTTTTACCTCACCGGGGCCTACCGGCACTACGGCATGGAGTTCGACAACCCGTACAACCGGGGCTTCGCCGAGCAGAAGCGCTTCGACGACACGGTTTTCGAGAAGCCCTACTATCTCAACGATCCGCTGGCGGGACAGCTGGAGGAATGGCCCTCGCCCAAGCCCGAGGAGGGCTTCTACGTGGAGAGCCGCTTCCAGCTCAGCCAGCACGTCACCTTCACCAAGGTCTACCTGGACGTCTGGCGGTCGCTGCCCTACAGCTTCGGCAACCACCGCTTCCAGGGGGAGGTTGAGTACCGGCCGGACTTCCCCGTCCGCTTCCGGCTGAAGTACAAGTACCAGTCGAAGACCAAGATGCACGATGTCGTGCCCACCACCTCCCGCACCCACGAGACCACGCTGCGGTCATTCTTCCTTCCCACGAACAGCGACTACTTCTCGGTGAAGCTGCGGCTGGGCATGGTGGAGCTCACACCGAACCCACTATACGGCGACGACCGGCTGCTCTCCGGCGGCTTCCTCTCCGCCAACTGGGAGCACAACTTCACCGAGTCCTTCTCGGTGCTGGGGGGCTCGACGCTGTGGGCCACCGACGGGATGAGCCAGTGGGAGTTCGAGGACACCGACATCGACTTCCTGGACGGCGACGGCACCAAGCTCTACGTAACGGTGAAGAACACGCTGTCGGACAACCTGCAGCTCCGGTTCCGGGCGCTGCGCAAGGACACCTGGTACCCCAGGACCGGCCTGTACAGGCCCGACCCCGACGACCAGTACTACTACCAGGGCGACAGCGGATCAATGGTGACAGACTTCGGAGATCACG
This sequence comes from uncultured bacterium, assembly GCA_964553045.1. Taxonomy (GTDB): domain Bacteria; phylum Fermentibacterota; class Fermentibacteria; order Fermentibacterales; family JCC-6; genus JAWLEP01. The sequence goes on from CAZKJG010000008.1 coordinate 93,008, forward strand.
TGACCAGCTACGGCATACGCTGCCAGCTGGACGTTCGCTGGTAGCTTGGAGGAACGATGAGCCTTATTGCAAGCGGACTGATGACGATCGCGGCTCTCACGGGCGGCCTCCCCTCGGTATGCTCACTGGGACAGTGGCAGCCGGCCACCACGGCGGCGGCCCTGGGAATGGGCGGCTCCGACTACACCAGTGTCTCCGCGCTGGGAGCCCTGGAGAACCCGGCCATCATGGGCCTGGGCAGGCTGGAGGGACTGAGGGTGGACGGCGCCGGGCTGGCCGTGATCGGCTACGAGAAGAGGCTGCGGAAGGTATACGACCAGTTCGGAAGCGCCATTGGGGAGTCGGAGGTGGCCTTCAACCGCGACCTGGCTGTGATGCCCGGTGGCCTGGCAGGCTGGCTGGCCGGCGGTGGACTTCCCGAGAACCTCTCGCTGGCGGCGGGGTTGCGGGCGCCCTCCAGCTTCCGCTACCGTTACGACCGGGTCATCCGTGACGCGGCCTACGTGGAGACGGGAACGGAGCGCCTGCAGATCGACGGCTCAGAGCTGGAGGTGGCAGTCTCGGCCGCACTCAGCCCCTCCGAGATGGTGACCCTGGGACTGGGCGGAGGCTGGATAACTGGCTCCCGGGAGATGGTGTGGGAGCAGACCTGGGTCGACCCCACCCAGCCGGACGTGGAGATCACAACCGACCAGGAGATAAGCGGTTTCGCGGCCAGGGGATCGGCTCTGTTCGACCTGGGCAGGGTCCGGCTGACCGCCGGGGCGGAGGCGGTACTGTCCTACGAGATCGACGGCGATTCCACCATGAGCGTCGACCTGCCGCCCACGCTGCGGGCGGGGGCGGTATACGTGCCGGGCAATCGTCTGCTGAGCATCTTCGTGGCCGAGGCATACTACGCAACCATGAGCGACGCCGAGATCGAGGGGCAGCCGCTGTACGACCGCGACGCCTGGGGCATATCCGCCGGCGTGGAGAACGACCTTCCCGGCGGGCCCACAGGCCGCTTCGGCTTCCGCTACGACGCCTCCCCCACGGACAGGGCGCTGGATGCCACCACCTTCACCGCGGGGCTGGGTTTCGATGCCGGGCCGTGGAACATAGATCTGGGCGGCAGCTTCACTCCCGTCCGCTGGCGGCAGACGGACGTCCCGGGCCTGCCCTCTTTCACCCCCGGCGACAGCCTGCAGGTTGAGGAGAGCTCCACCCGGGTAATGCTCTCGGTGAGCAGAACGGTGGGGATCTAGGCCATGTCTGCCACCGGTCTGCTGCGGAGGTGCTCCGTCTTCCTCGCCGTGACGCTGCTGCTGGCGGCGGCGGCCACGGCGGACGTGGCCTACCTCCACATACTGCACACCAACGACATCCACGGGGGCATAGTCCCCAGCCGAGCCACCTTCATCAACCCCGACTTCCCGCCGATGATGGGGGGCGGCGCCTACATCGCCTCCTACGTCAGCGAGGTGCGGGCCCACTGCGACAGCACCGGCGAGCAGATGCTGCTCATAGACGCCGGCGACATCTACCAGGGCACGCCCATGGGCAACTACGAGACGGGCACCTTCGTTATGGAGTGGATGAACGCCGTGGGCTACGACATGATGACCCTGGGCAACCACGACTTCGACGACGGCGCCGAGAACGCCCTCCGGCTCTGCCGGATGGCGGATTTCCCCGTGGTCTGCTGCAACTTCGTCGAAGAGGGCACCGGGGAGATCCCCGAACCCGTCCTGCCCTACGTGATGTACGACCTGCAGGGTATCAGGATCGCCTTCATCGGCATCGACACTCCCGACACCTACGGGCTGGTGGACCCCTCCCTCATGGAGGGCTACCTCCTGCGCAACTCCCGCCAGGCGGTGGAGGAGTGGATGGAGAGGGCGCGGGAGGACGGCGCCGACGCCATCATTCTGATCTCACATCTGGGCCAGCCCTTCGACCCCGACCGCTACCTCCAGAGGGTCTACAGCGCCTGGGAGAACGGCGAGGAGTACACCAAGGACTTCGCATACAACAACGCCGAGCTCACGGCGATGGTGCCGGGAATAGACGTCATCGTCTCCGGCCACATACACGTGGGCTTCCGCCAGCCGTGGGTCAGCCCCGACAACCACACCGTGGTTGTGCAGGGCTACGCCAACGGAACCGGAATCGGCCACATAAGGCTGGCCTACGACACCGACACCGGGACCTTCCTGGGCTACGACCTGCCCCGGGGCGAGGAGTACATAAGCCTTTTCCACGACGAGTTCTGGCCCGACCCTCAGATCGCGGCGATGCTGGAGGAGATGCGGGACGTGGCCGAGGAGGGCATGGACCGGGTAATCGGCCACGCCGCCGAGGAGATTCCCCGGGGGCCGGCGGAGCATCCTCTGGGACGGCTCATAGCCGACGCCATGCTCTGGAAGACCGGGGCCGACGTGGCCCTTATGAATCGCGGCGGGATTCGAGCCGCCATTCCCCGGGGTCCGGTCACGCCCAGAATCGTCTACCAGGCGATTCCCTTCGAGGAGGACCTCTACATGCTGCAGGTCACCGGGGCCGAGCTGCGGGAGATCCTGGAGGTGGGCATGCAGGGCCGGCGCAGGGACATGGAGATAGGCGGCCTGACCGCCGACCGCAACCAGGCCGCGCCCGAGGGAAGAAAGATGGAGAACGTCATGGTGGGCGACGAGCCCCTGCACCCGGACAGCAGCTACCGGTTCGTCACCACCGGCTACCTCTCCCAGGGTAACGTGGGCTACGAGATAATGCTGGAGCACGAGGCAGCCCACCTGGGGATCACGCTTATGGAGACTTTAACAGATTACATAAACGAGCACTCCCCGCTTACACCCGACATGAACATCCGGATAAGGTGGATAGATGAGCCCAGGTAGAGCCCGAAGCGGGACCGTGCCGGACAGACTGCCCGTCGCCGTTCTGGGCGGCGGGCTGGCCGGCCTCAGCGCCGCCGAGACGCTGGCCTCCCGTGACGTTCCCGTTCTTGTCCTGGAGCGCGACGATCACGTGGGCGGCCTGGCCTCCACTGTAGTCTCCGGCCACTTCCACTTCGACTACGGCCCCCACCGCTTCCACACCCAAAGCGAAGAGATCCTGCAGCGGGTGCGCGGCCTGCTGCCCGGCGATCTCATGAGCCTGGAGCGGGTGAGCCGCATAAGGCTCCTGGACCGCTACTTCCACTACCCCCTGGCCCTGGGCGACGTCCTGAAGCAGATGCCCAAGACCCGCGGGGCGGCCATGATCGCCAGCTACGCCGCCGAGAAGGTCCGCGGCCTGTTCGGGGGCCGGAGCGACGACAACTTCGAGGACTGGGTGGTAAGCCGCTTCGGCCGCAGCCTCTACGACGTCTACTTCGGGCCCTATACCGAGAAGCTCTGGGGCTGCAGCGCGGACCGGCTGTCCGCCGACTGGGCCAGCCAGCGCATAACCGTCCCCAGTCTCACCGGACTGCTGAGGGAGACCCTCTTCCCCAGCGACGGAAGGGTACGCAGCCTGGTGAGCACCTTCCACTACCCCAGGGGGGGAATCGGACGGATATCCCAGGCCTTCGCCGAAAGGATCGAGAGCGCCGGGGGCCGGATCGTGCTGGATGCCCCGGTCACAGACGTCGTGCGGGGCGAAGACGGCTCCTGGACCGTAACCGCCGGCGGCAGGGACTACCGCGCCGAATCCGTCGTAAGCACCATTCCGGTGGACGACTACGTCCGCTCCCTGCGGGGTCAGGTCCCCGCCGACGTTCGCGACGCCGCAGGCAAGCTGACCTTCCGGGCGATAGTCTTCGTCACGCTGAGGATAGACGGGGCGCAGCCCCCCGCCCCCGACCACTGGATATACGCCTCCGAGCCCGACTACAGGTTCAACAGGCTCTCCATACCCGAGAACTTCGACCCTGACGTTTCGGAAGGCGGATGGCAGGCGGTCTTCGAGTTCACCTGCTCCCCCGGCGACGGGACCTGGAGCGCCGACCAGCGCCTCATCGAGGAATCGGTGGCCGGGGGCGAGCGGCTGGGACTGTTCGACCCCGCCCGGGTCTCGGGCTCGCTGGTAACCCGTCAGAGCCACGCCTACCCCGTCTACCTGAAGGGGTACGACAGGGAGTCTTCGGCGGTGCTGGACTTCCTGCAGGGGCTGGAGGGGTCGGTCACCTGCGGCCGGCAGGGCCTGTTCCGCTACAACAACATGGACCACTCCATCGAGATGGGCAGATACGCCGCACTGGAGACCCTGGGCGAGGGTTCGGTGCGGGAGCAGTTCAACTGGACCAGGGAGACCTGGGCCGACGGCTGATGACTGACGTCATCAGCTAGGGAGTTCGCAACGCGAACTCCAATGTGGGAGCGAGGCCGACGGCTGATGACTGACGTCATCAGCTAGGGAGTTCGCAACGCGAACTCCA
>CAZKJG010000008.1:97506-102894 GCA_964553045.1 uncultured bacterium
GACCGCTAACGCGGTCAGCTAGGGAGTTTGCGCAGCAAACTCCAATGTGGGAGCGAGGCTGACCGCTAACGCGGTCAGCTAGGGAGTTTGCGCAGCAAACTCCAATGTGGGAGCGTTAGCACCCACTCAATTGGCGAGGGTGAATCACGAACATGAGCACTGGCGCAAGGACGTTGATGCTTGTGCTGGCGACGGTCTCCCTGGCCTTCTTCGCCGCCAGCCTGATCCAGCCGGCGCTCGCCGGCGACGCCTCCCGCCAGCTGGGCGAGCTCCTCGGAAAGACGTGCCACCGCCTGCCCCACAGGAGCCTGATGCTGCCCTGGGGCATCAGCGGCCTGTGCGCGAGGTGCACGGCCTTCTGGGCCGCGGCCGGCCTGGCCTCCGTGGGTCTTCTTGTGGGCCTGCGGCCGCCGGGCCTGGCCGCAGGGCTGCTGCTGATCGCTCCCCTTGTGGCCGATGGCGGCATGCAGTACCTGGGCCTCTACGAGAGCACCAACTTCCTGCGGGTGGTCACGGGCCTGCCCGCCGGAGCCGGTGTGGCCTTCCTGTACGGCAGTCTCGCCTCCAGGCTCTCCTCCGCAGGGGGGCACGGGCCGCCCCCGGGATTTGGTTGACATGCCTGCGCACCTTGATGAGATTCCACCTGTTTCAGACCAGTCCGCAGGACTGGTCTTTTTGTACATGGGAAGGGCCGAGCCGCAGCCGTGGCTCGCTGTTGCTTTCCCGCAAGAACCCACAGCTTGCGGAAAGGACGGCATATGGGCAGGACACGAACTCTCATACTGGGGGCCGCCGGACGCGACTTCCACAACTACAACGTTGTATACCGTGACAACGAGAACTTCGAGGTAGTCGGCTTCACCGCCACGCAGATCCCCGACATCGACGACAGGAAGTACCCGGCCGAGCTGGCGGGCGACCTCTATCCCGAGGGCATACCCATCATGCCCGAGGAGAGGCTGGAGGAGCTCATCGCCGAGCTGGACGTCGAGCTCTGCGTCATGTCCTACAGCGACCTCTCCGACAACGCGGTGATGGAGCTGTCGGCCAGGGTGAACGCCGCAGGCGCGGACTTCACGCTGCTGGGCATTGAGAAGACCATGATCCGCAGCAGCAAGCCGGTGATAGCCGTCTGCGCCGTGCGCACGGGCTGCGGCAAGAGCCAGACCACCAGGCGGGTGGCCGAGATACTGCAGGCCGCCGGCAGGAAGGTGGTGGCCATACGCCATCCCATGCCCTATGGAAACCTGGTAAGGCAGCGGGTGCAGAGGTTCGCCGAGCTTTCGGACCTGAAGAAGCACGACTGCACCATCGAGGAGATGGAGGAGTACGAGCCCCACATCGACCGCGGTACAGTGGTCTACGCCGGCGTTGACTACGGCGCAATCCTCGCCGAGGCCGAGAAGGAGGCCGACGTGATCATCTGGGACGGCGGCAACAACGACACTCCCTTCTACGCCCCCGATCTGATGATCACCGTGGCGGATCCTCACAGGCCCGGCCACGAATTGAGCTACTACCCCGGCCAGACCAACCTGAGAATGGCCGACGTGGTGGTGATAAACAAGATAGACAGCGCCTACCCCGAGGACGTGGACGAAGTCCGGGCCAACATCCGCATGGTCAACCCCGACGCCCGGATCATCGAGGCGGCCAGCCCCACCTCAGTGGGAGACCCCGACGCCATCCTCGGCAAGCGCGTGCTGGTGGTGGAGGACGGCCCCACCCTAACCCACGGCGAGATGGAGTACGGAGCGGGGGCGGTGGCCGCCGAGCGGTTCGGCGCCGCCGACTACGTGGACCCCAGGCCCTTTGCCGTGGGCTCCATCGTTGATACCTTTGAGAAGTACTACGAGGACAGCGAGGAGGTGCTGATCCTTCCGGCCATGGGATACGGAGAGGCCCAGATGAAGGACTTGGAGAGGACCATCAACGCCTCCGACGCAGAGGTTGTGGTAGTGGCCACGCCCATCGACCTGGGCAGGGTCATCGACATAAAGAAGCCCAGCGTCAGGGTGACCTACGATCTTCAGGAGATCGGCCGGCCGGACATGCCGGAGGTCCTGAGGGCTTTCACGGAGAAGTAGCATCTGCGGCAAGTTCCAATGCACAGGGGGAGGCAGGGCACCGGAGCCCTGCCTCCCTGCGCATAAGGGCGCCGGGGACCGGCGCCCGCAGCAATCCCCATCGGAGGTGTGACAAGATGGCTGAGAAGGCCACGGCGAAGCCCGCCAAGGATTCGCCGACGGAGAGCGGGCAGGTGAGCTCGGTCCATATCTTTCCGGAGTGGTGCAAGGGATGCGGCATCTGCGTGGCATTCTGCCCCAAGCAGGTGCTGGAGATGGGCGATGACCAGAAGGCCCATGTGGCACACCCGGAAAGGTGCATCCGATGTTACCTGTGCGCCAGGCGATGCCCCGATTTCTCTATCACCGTTGCAGACGAGGAAGGCAACATCGTCAGGGAAGAGGGTGATCATCAGTGATTGTTCCCTGGGGTGAGACCAGGCTTGTCCAGGGCAATGAGGCGGTAGCGCTGGGGGCCGTGGCCAGCGATCTGGACCTCTTTGCCGGCTACCCCATCACGCCCTCCAGCGAGGTGGCCGAGCTGCTGTCGCGCTTCCTGCCCCAGCAGGGCAAGAAGTGGATCCAGATGGAGGACGAGATAGCCAGCATAAGCGCCATAATAGGCGGCAGCCTGGCCGGTGCGCGCTCCATGACGGCAACCAGCGGCCCCGGCTTCAGCCTGATGCAGGAGGGCCTGGGCTACGCGTGCATGACCGAGGTGCCCCTGGTGCTGGTAAACGTAATGCGCGGAGGCCCTTCCACGGGGCTTCCCACCCAGGTGGCCCAGGGCGACGTGATGCAGGCCAGATGGGGGACACATGGCGACCACCCGGTGATCGCCCTGATCCCCTCGGACGTGAAGGAGTGCTTCGAGCTGACCATAAGGGCCTTTAACCTGGCCGAGGAGTTCAGGACCCCGGTGATCGTTCTGTCAGACGAGGTCATAGGCCACATGCGCGAGCGGGTGGACTTCCCCGAGAAGGAGGAGATGGACCTCACCCGCCAGCCGAAGCCCGACGTTCCGGTGGAGTGGTACGAGCACTACCATCCCACGGCCACGAACGTTTCCCCCATGGCCCGTTTCGGCAGGGGGTACAGGTTCCACGTTACCGGGCTCACCCACGACGTGCACGGCTTCCCCACCCGCAAGACCGACGAGGTAAACGCCAAGATGGACCGGCTGAAGCACAAGATCACCCGGCGCCTGGAGGACCTGGAGGACAACAGGATCCACGGTGTCGAGGAGAGCGATGTGGTGATCTTCGCCTACGGGTCCGTCTACCGGTCGGCCCTGGCCGCCCGCCAGATGCTGGCCGAGGAGGACGACTGCAGCGTCGGCGTGTTCCGGCCGGTGACCATATGGCCGTTCCCGGACAGGACGGTGAAGGAGCTGCTGGACACCAAGGACGTGGTGCTGGTGCCCGAGCTCAACCAGGGCCAGATCATACACGAGGTGGAGAGGCTCACCGTGGACAGCGTCCGGGTGGTGCCCCTGCACAGGGTGGACGGATACGAGATTACGCCGGAGGAAATCGTCGACAGAATCAGGGAGGTGATGTGATGCCTGCGCACCTTCCGTACGAGTACAAGTACCTGCGCCACAAGAAGAGGTTCCCCCACGTCTGGTGCCCCGGATGCGGCATAGGCATCCTGATGGGCTGCATAATCAGGGCGGTGGACGCCCTGGACTGGAAGAAGGACGACGTGGTGATGAGCTCCGGCATCGGCTGCACCTCCAGAATGCCGGTCTACGTGGACTTCAACACGCTCCACACCACGCACGGCCGGGCGCTGGCATTCAGCACAGGCGTGAAGCTGGCCAACCCGGAGCTTCAGATCTTGGCGGTGATGGGCGACGGAGATGCCCTGGCCATAGGCGGGAACCACCTGATACACACCGCCCGCCGCAACCTGGACATAACGGCCATTGTGGTGAACAACAGCAACTACGGAATGACCGGGGGGCAGTTCTCACCCACCACTCCGGAAGGAGCCAAGACCTCCACCACCCCCTACGGGATGATAGAGCCCACCTTCGACGCCTGCGACCTGGCCCGCAGCGCCGGGGCCAACTTCGTGGCCCGGGGCACCGTCTACCACGTCATCGAGCTGGACAAGCTCCTGCAGCAGGCCATGGGCAAGAAGGGCTTCAGCCTGGTCGAGGTGCTGTCTCCCTGCCCCACCAGCTTCGGCCGGCGCAACAAGCAGGCCGATCCGGTGAAGATGATGGAGAGCCTGCGCGATGGGACGGTGAACACCGCCCAGGCGAAGAAGATGAAACCCGAGGAGCTGGAGGGCAAGATAGTGCGCGGCGTGTTCCACGACGTAGAGAAGAAGGAGTACCTGGAGCGCTACGAGGAACTCTGCGCCCGGGCCAGAGAAACGGCGGTGAAGTGATGGACTACGCGGAGATAAGGCTGTCCGGCTCCGGGGGCCAGGGTATGGGCCTTGCCGGCCGCATCGTCTCCGAATCGGCCATAACGGAGGGCTACAACGTCTGCCAGACGCAGAGCTACGGCCCCGAGGCCCGGGGCGGAGCCAGCCGCACCGACATAATCTTCTCCTGCGACCGGATACTCTTCCCCAACTGCCGTCACCTGGACGTGCTGCTGGCCATGAACCAGGAGAGCTCGGACAAGTTCAGCGGGGCCGTGCGGGAGGATGGCCTGATACTGGTGGACTCCACCTACGTGGACCAGCCCCCCGAGGGCAACCGGGTCTACGAGTACAGGCTCACCAAGACCAGCCTGGAGACCTTCAAGATCCCCCTGGCCGCGAACCTGATAGCCCTGGGGATAATAGCGGCTCTCACCCGGTACTTCTCTCTGGAGTCATGGACCGACTCCATTCGGCGTACGGTTCCCCCCAAGTTCCGGGAGCTCAACCTCGACGCCTTCGAGCTGGGCCACCGCGAGGGACGGGAGATCCTCCACGTGGAGGAGGGCCGTGTCCCGGTGGCCTACGACCGCAAGAAGCCGGTTCCGGCCTGCATCAGGAAGCGCTTCGAGGACCGCCGCGCCTCCGGCAAGGGGGGCGGCTCCAAGAAGTCGGCCAAGCGCAGCAAGGGCTCTTCAAAGAAGAAAAAGAAGCCCGGCGGCAAGTAGGCCGCATCCGCGCATACAACACAGGGGCGGCGGGGAGACCCGCCGCCCTTTCTGCATACGCATGGGCCAAGTAAGGGGTCAAACAAGTCAAAGGGTGTACCCAGAGCACAAGTGAATCAGTGTACCCAAGCCCCTGCAATTCAGCCACTTGACACCCCCCCCCCATTGTCCAGATTAGAATTAGGAGAGCAGACAATAGGGAAAGGCCATCAATGCGC
>CAZKJG010000009.1:0-101297 GCA_964553045.1 uncultured bacterium
CATGGGATGCCTCGGGGTTGGCCTCGGGATGCTACCTGGTACGGCTGTCGGGGGCGGGAGTCTGTGAGACCAGGAGGTGCGTGCTGCTGCGCTGAAGGCGGTGAGATGGCTCGCCAAATCTCACTCGAACAGCCATGATCCGGTTAGCATGTCAGTGGGAATGACGGTCTTGAAGCTCAGTCCAGGGGGGTGGCGCGGAGTCTATACGCTGAAGAAGTCCGGTACGCAGGTGAGCAGTATACCCAAGGTGAGGACTACTACGCCGCCCAGGAAGGCCAGGCCCCCTGCTACGGGCTTGCGGGACCTTCCGCCCAGAAGAACGAAGCCGCCCACAGTGGACAGGAAACCCATGGCGACCAGAACAAGATATCCATAGCTCAAGACTGCAACCTCCGTTGAGAAGAGTGGGGGCAGGGGTCGCCGGCCGGCGCCGGCGACCCGCTCCTGCTACAGCTGCAGCACAAGGTATAAGGTATTACCGTCCCGGAGGACAAGTAGCAGGTTCTGGGACTCCGGCTGGAGCAGCTGCCTTACACGGGTGGGGGAGTCCGCCGACTCGCGGTTCACCTCCAGGATCACGTCCCCGGGCCTGAGACCGGCCTCGGCAGCGGCCCCGCTGCGGTCCACGCCGGAGACCAAGACCCCGTATCGGATGTCCAGTTCGTCCAGCCGGTCCTCATCCAACCCGGAGAGCCGCCAGCCGGCTTCTACGCTTCCGGTTCCGCCCGCGGCTCTGGAGACCTTCTCTCCGGGACGGGAACCCAGCTCCACGTCCAGCTCCATCTCTTCGCCGTCCCTGCTGATGAGCAGCTCCACCGCGGTGCCCGGCTCCATCTCTGCGATTGCGTTGCGGAAGCGGGACAGGCCGTCCACCGGATCGCCCTCCAGCTCCAGCACTATGTCCCCCCGCTGCAGGCCTCCATCCTCGGCAGGTGAGCCATCCAGCACCTGGGATATAAGTACCGCCCCCTCGGGGGCCTCGAACTGTCCGGCGAGCTCCGGGGTCACCTCCTGGATCATCACGCCCAGCCAGCCCCGCCGCACCGAGCCGTGTTCCAGCAGGTCGTCCACCACCCGCTCGACGGTGTTGACCGGTATGGCGAAGCCAACTCCCTGGCTGCCGCCGCTGCGGCTGGCTATGGCGGTGTTTATGCCGATCACCTCGCCACGCATGTTCACCAGGGCACCTCCGCTGTTGCCGGGGTTGATGGCGGCGCTGGTCTGTATGTAGCTCTCGTAGTCGGCCAGACCGAGATCGGTGCGGCCCATGTAGCTGATTATGCCCTGGGTTACCGTCTGGCTCAGGGCGAAGGGACTGCCTATGGCCAGCACCCATTCCCCCACGGCGAGGTTTTCGCTGTCTCCGAGGTCGGCGGCGGACAGGTCATCGGCCTCTATCCGCAGCACGGCCACGTCGGTCTCCGAGTCGGTGCCAACCAGCTCCGCCGGATAGCTGTCTCCGCTGGAGAGCACCACTTCGATCTCGTCGGCGTTCTCCACCACGTGGTTGTTGGTTACCACTATCCCGTCCTCGTCGAATATCACGCCGCTGCCCAGTCCCCGGGCCTCGAACTCCTCGGTGCGTGGCCGGCGGCGAAGGCCCCAGGGATCGAACGGGGAGGGGAAGCCGGGAATCGTCCTGGTGACCGTCCGGCTGGAGTTGATGGTGACAACCGCCGGGCCCACTCGCCGCACTATGGAGGAAAAGGCACGGCTGAGCTCCTCGGCCGCGTCGGGGCCCGCCACATAGACGGTATCCGGCTGCAGGCGTTCCCTGAGCATCTCCGCCACGTCTTCGGGTAATGGAAGGTCGGTATGGCCGCTGTCTTCGCTCTGGGCCGCCAGCGTCCCGGCCAGAACCAGCCCCGCCGCCAGCAGCACGAATTTGAAGTAACCGTTCATGGGAAAACCCCCTGTGAATGCGTTCAAAGGCCCTGCTTTTCTATCTGATACCCTCGGTGGGAGCCGATTGTTCCAGGATCAGGCGCTACCGCGGAGGAACTCCCAGTGCCGCCTCTCCTCGGGGGAGGGAGAGGTGGGCAGCTTCACGTCCACCGTGACTATCTGATCCCCGGTGGCGCCCCTGTAGGCTACCCCCTGGCCGGAGAGGCGAAGCCTCGTTCCGGGCTGGGTGCCCGGCGGTATCTTCAGCTTCACCTTGCCCCGCAGGGTCCTTATCTTGAGGGTGGTTCCCAGCACCGCCTGGGGAGCGGTAACGCGGACAGTGCAGTGTATGTCACGGCCCTCCCTGTGCAAGAAGCTGTCCGGGGCCACGTCCAGGCGCACCATTAGCTGGCTGCCGTCCGCCGAGAGCCGAAGCGTGGTACCGTCGTCGGAGCCGGGGGGAACGTCTATAGTGACGTTCTCGGTGCGACTGACCTGTCCGGAGCCTCCGCAGGTGGCGCAGACGTCCTCGAAGGTGAACCCGCGGCCTCCGCACTGCGGACAGGGATGCATGGTGGCGAACCCGCCCTGCCTGCTGCTTACGCTTCCGCTGCCCCCGCATCCGGGGCACTGCTTGCGGCCGTGTCCGCCGGCGCCGCCGCAGGCGGGACACTGCCGGGGAATCTCGATACGGGCGTTGACCCGTCCACCCAGCGCGGCGGTTGCGAAGGGAACCCGTATGCGGGTTACGGGGGGCCTGCGTGACGTGCCGGTAAATCCTCTGCCGGCTCCCCGGCTGCCAAACCCGAAACCCTCTCCGCCGAAGAAGGACCTGAGTATGTCCTCGAATCCGCCCGTGCCGCCCTCGCCGAAGGGGGAACCTTCGGCGGCGCCGGCGGCGGCTCCGGTCCAGGCTCCGCCCTCGCGTATCTGGTCGTACTGCTGGCGCTTCTCGGGGTCGGTGAGGATCTCGTAGGCCTCGGAGACCTCCTTGAAGCGCTCCTCGGCTTTCGAGTCACCCGGATTGGCGTCCGGATGGTACTCCTTGGCCAGCTTCCTGTAGGCCTTCTTTATCTCGTCCTCGGTAGCTGTCTCGTCCACTCCGAGAACCGAGTAGAGATCCTTGTTCACCTGCTCCAATCCATGTCTATGATTTCGACCGGGCGTCTGAGGACGCTAGTCCTGCTCCTCTTCGTCGGCCTCTTCGCCGCTGCTGTCCGACTCTTCGGCCTCGGCCTCGGAAACGCCCTCGGCCGTTCCCGAGGCGGGCTTGCCCACCTTGACCCTGGCGGGTCTCAGCAGCTCCTGCTCGAGCATGTAGCCGTCCTGGAAGACGTCCAGTATCATGTCGTGCTCGGCGTCCTCCACTTCTTCGGCCAACATGGCCTCGTGGACGTTGGGGTCGAAGTGGTCGCCGCTGTCTACCTCGAGCCTCTGCAGTCCCTCGCGGGTGAGTATATCGTTCAGCTGCCCGGCGGTCTGAAACATCCCCGCCAGGATCTCTTCGGCCGAGTGGCCCTCTTCGCTGAGCTCCTCGGCCCTTCTGACGTTGTCCAGAACCGTCAGCAGCTCCTCGATCAGATCCCTCTTGCCGGCCGAGCAGAGCCTGCGGAACTCCCGGGCCTGCCGCTTGCGGTAGTTGTCGAACTCCGCCCGCAGCCGGAGGAGCCTCTCCTCCAAAGATTTCCTCTCTTCCTCCTCCCTGCGCAGCTGATCTTCGAGGTGCTCCCCCTCCTGTTCCTCGGGGGCCTCGGAGGTCCCGCTCTCCGCGGACGCCTCCTCCTCGCCGGAGTCTATTACCACCGGAACTTCCGCCCGACGTTCCTCCTCCCCCTCCCTGCGGGGGGGCGAGGGCTTGCGGCGGCCCTCCTCCGAGCTCTTCCTCCTGGGATCACCGGGCACCATTACTCATCCACCACCTCGTAGTCGGCGTCCACGGTCTTCCCATCTTCGGCGCCCTCCTGCGCTCCGGGAGCGTCGCCCGGCTGGGGACCGGCCTGGGGGCCGGCTCCGGGGCCGGCCTGCTGAGCGCCTTCCTGCTGCTGGTACTGCTGGTAGATGGAGGCTCCCACCTCCTGCCAGGTCTCCTCCAGCTTCTGGAGGGTGGACTCTATCTCGTCCTGGTCTTCCTTCTCCAGCGCGGCCCGCACGTCGGAGATGCAGGTCTCCAGTCTGTTGCGGCTCTCGGCGTCCACCTTGTCGCCCAGCTCGCTCAGCTGCTTTTCCACCTCGTAGGCGAGACTGTCGGCCCGGTTGCGGGTCTCAACGCTCTTGCGCCGCTTCTCGTCCTCGCTTGCGTGGCGCTCGGCCTCCTTGACCATCTCGTCTATCTCCCCCTCGGAGAGACCGCTGGAGGCCTCGATGCGGATCTTGTTCTCCTTGCCCGTCGCCTTGTCCTTGGCGGAAACGTGGACTATGCCGTTGGCGTCGATATCGAAGGTGACCTCGATCTGGGGCATGCCCCTGGGAGCGGGCGGTATTCCGTCCAGGATGAACCTGCCCAGCGTACGGTTGCCGGAGGCCATCTTCCGTTCGCCCTGCAGCACGTGGACCTCCACCGACGTCTGGTTGTCCGCGGCGGTGCTGAAGATCTGGCTCTTCTTCGCCGGTATGGTGGTGTTCCGCTCGATGAGCGGAGTAAACACGCCGCCCAGGGTCTCGATTCCCAGCGTAAGGGGGGTTACGTCCAGAAGCAGGACGTCCTTGACATCCCCGGACAGCACACCGGCCTGAATCGCGGCTCCGATGGCCACGACCTCGTCTGGGTTCACTCCCTTGTGGGGGTCGCGTTCGAAGATCTCCTTCACCATCCGCTGCACTATGGGAGAGCGGGTCTGTCCGCCCACCAGTATCACGTCGTCGATGTCGGATGGATCGAGCTTGGCGTCGCTGAGTGCGCCCTGGCAGGGCTTGCGTGTCCTCTCCACCAGGTCGTCGACGAGCTGTTCGAACTTGGAGCGGCTCAGGGTGAGGTTGAGGTGCTTGGGCCCGCTCTGGTCAGCGGTTACGAAGGGCAGGCTGATGCTCGTGCTCTGAGTTGTGGAGAGCTCGCACTTCGCCCGCTCCGCGGCCTCCTTCAGCCGCTGGATCGCCATCTGGTCCTTGGAGAGGTCTATGCCCTGGTCCTTCTTGAATTCCTCCACCATCCAGTCAATCACCCTCTGGTCGAAGTCGTCTCCGCCCAGATGGGTGTCGCCGTTGGTGGACATCACCTCGAACACCCCCTCGCCGATCTCCATTATGGAGATGTCGAAGGTTCCTCCGCCCAGGTCGAACACCGCCACCTTCTTGGTGCCGCCGCTCTTCTCGAGGCCGTAGGCCAGCGAGGCCGCCGTGGGCTCGTTGACGATCCTCTTCACGTCCAACCCCGCGATCCGGCCGGCGTCCTTGGTGGCCTGTCGCTGGCTGTCGTTGAAGTAGGCGGGAACGGTGATGACCGCCTCGGTGACCTCTTCGCCCAGGTACTCCTCTGCCGTCTTCTTCATCTTCTGCAGAACCATCGCGGAGATCTCCGGCGGCGAGTACTTCTTGCCGTGGACCTCCACCCACGCATCGCCGTTCTTACCCTCCACTATCTTGAAGGGCACCAGCTCGCGCTCCCGGTCGATCTCGCCGTACTTTCTGCCCATGAAACGCTTGATGGAGAAGACGGTGTTGCCCGGATTGGCCACAGCCTGCCGGCGGGCCACCACGCCCACGTGCCTCTCTCCATCCTCGTTGAAGGCCACCACGGAAGGCGTGGTGCGCGAACCCTCGGCATTTGCTATGACCGTGGGCTCACCGCCCTCCATGACCGCCACGCAAGAGTTGGTCGTTCCCAGGTCGATTCCTATCGTCTTTCCCACGTCTTCTTCCTTCCCCTGTTCTCTATTCCCCGTCCCCGTCTATGGGGATGCTCTGACTGTCGATGCCCTTTCTGGGGATTACCAGCGTGAGGACGCCCAGATCGAACTTCGCCTCGATCTCGCCGTCGTCCAGGTCATCCCGCAGGATGAACGTGCGTCGGAACTCCTCTCTGGGGATCTCCCGGACAATCAGCTTGCCGTCCTCGTCCTGCGACCGGCTTCCCCGTATGGTCAGCTCGTTCCTGCTCAGCGTGATATCGACTCCGTCCCTGGATACTCCCGGGAGCTCGCACCGCAGCAGGTAGCTGCCGTTGTCATCTATGGAAACGTCCGTAGCGGGAACCCTGGAGTGGTCCTCGGGGTACTCCCTGCGTCCGGTGTCTCCCATGCGCGCCATCATCAGCCGTTTCCCTTCTCTATCTCGAGCCTGCGCGGGCGCTGCTCCTCCTCTACGGGGAGCACCACCCTGAGCACGCCTTCTGAAAGTGAGGCGGATGCGGCGGAGGCGTCGACCGGGGCCGGAATCCGCATGGAGCGCTCGAAGCTTCCCGTGTTCCGCTCCATCCTGCGGAATACCTCTCCCTCCTCACCTCCCCTTTCCTTGCTTCCGGAAACGGTGAGGAAGTCGCCGTCTATTCGAAGCTCCATCTCCTCACGGCTCACACCGGGCAGCTCCACCAGGACCACCAGCCGGTTCTCCGTCTGGTAGATATCCACAGGAGGCGCCCAGCCACACTCCGAGAGGAAGCACCTGACGGACCGGTCTCCGGTCATTCCGCCTACGTCTCTCTCGAAGCCCAGATGACCCCGGTTGTTTCCGTCGTCCCGCACCCTCTCACCTCCGGGTTTAAGGTCTTCACCCATTATCGAGCAATCTGCTTTCCATCGGCTTCTACGGGCGTAATACACTGCGCTGCAATGAGTTGTGGCTGTTTGTCGATGCCCCGGTGCGTTTTCACCGGTACGCCATGTGCTAATGTGACACAGCCGCGGCGCTTAGGCGGAAGTGGAACCCGCCGGGCCCGGCGGTTATATTGTACGGCTGCACCAACACTCGAAGGGCGGACCATGGACTGCATAAGAATACGCGGTGCCGGGGAGCACAACCTCAGAGACATAGACCTCGACCTGCCCAAGGAGAGGCTTCTGGTACTCACGGGCGTATCGGGCTCGGGCAAGAGCTCGCTGGCCTTCGATACCCTCTATGCCGAGGGCCAGCGGCGATATGTCGAGTCGCTTTCCGCCTACGCCCGGCAGTTCCTGGGACAGATGGACAAGCCCCCTTACGAGAGCATAGAGGGCCTCTCCCCGGCCATCTCCATAGAGCAGAAGACGGTGAGCCACAATCCCAGGTCGACGGTGGGCACCGTAACCGAGATAGCCGACTACCTGCGGGTGCTGTACGCCCGGGTGGGCCTGCCCCACTGCCCCGACTGCGGCCGGGAGGTCACCGGCCAGTCCGCGCAGGAGATGGTGGAGCGGGTGCTCTCCATGAAGGAGGGAAGCCGCTTGCTGATCACCGCCCCTCTGATACGCAACCGCAAGGGCAGCTTCGCCGACCTCTTCGACCGGCTGCGCCGCAAGGGCTACGTCCGGGCCATGGTTGACGGCCAGGCGGTGGAGCTGGATTCGCCCCCCGACCTGAAGAAGACCAGAAAGCACGACATCTACCTGGTCGTCGACCGCCTGGCGGTCCGCGACGGCGTGGAGAGCAGGCTGACCGGCTCCATAGAGACGGCGCTGAAGGAATCCGAGGGCGTAGTGGCCATAGTCGACCACGACAGCGGCGACAGCTTCCTGATGAGCGAGGAGCGGGCCTGCGCATACTGCGGCATAGGCCTGCCGGAACTCAGCCCGCAGCTCTTCAGCTTCAACAGCCCCCTGGGCATGTGCCCCAAGTGCTCGGGCCTGGGCTACGAGATGCGTGTGGACCCGGAGCTGGTGGTCCCGCGGCCCTCGCTGTCGGTAAAGGACGGCGCCGTCGCTCCCTGGGGGGAGCCCAGCGGCTGGACCAGGAACACCGTCCGGTCGCTGGCCCAGACGTACGGCTTCAGCCTGGGGGCTCCCTGGAAGACCCTGCCCGAGGAGGTCAGGGAGACCATCCTCCACGGCAGCGGCGGGGAGAAAATCTCCTTCACCTGGCACGGCAGAAGCGGCCGCGGAAACTTCGAGAAGGTCTGGGAGGGCGTCATACCCAGGCTGGAGCGCCTCTACCGCCAGACCAGCAGCCAGTCCGCCCGAAGGTCCTACGAGAGGTTCTTCCGCCAGGACACCTGCTCGGAGTGCCAGGGCACGAGGCTGCGGGCCGAGGCCCGGGGCGTGACCGTCTCGAACACCGGCATTCACGAGATAACGTCCATGACCGTCCGGCGGGCCAAGGCCTTTTTCGACTCCCTGGAGCTGGACGCCTACAGGGCGAGAATCGCATCGGAGCTTCGCAAGGAGATAGCCGCCAGGCTGGGCTTTCTGGAGGACGTTGGGCTGCATTACCTTACATTGGACCGTGCAGCTCCAACGCTCTCCGGCGGCGAGGCGCAGCGGATCAGGCTGGCCAGCCAGATTGGCAGCGGCCTGACCGGAGTGCTCTACGTGCTCGACGAACCTACTATCGGTCTGCATCACCGCGACAACAGGAGGCTCATCTCCACCCTGGAGAACCTCCGCGACCTCGGCAACACCGTGCTGGTGGTGGAGCACGATCGGGAGGTGATCGAGAGCGCCGACCATGTCGTGGACTTCGGCCCGGGGGCGGGAACCCACGGCGGCGAGATCGTGGTCACCGGCACCCCGGGGGAGATCGCCGAGCATCCGCACTCCATCACCGGACGTTACCTCTCGGGCCGCAGCGAGATACTGCGGATGCGCAGCGCCAGCACGCTGGACGAGGGCCGCTTGAGCATGCTGGGTGCCGGCCTGCACAACCTCAAGGGCGTGGACCTGCACGTACCCCTGGGTAAGCTGATCTGCGTCACCGGAGTATCCGGCTCGGGAAAGAGCTCGCTGATCAGCCAGACCCTCTACCCGGCGCTGCAGTCGGTGCTGGGCGGCGGCTCCGCCCGGTCCGGGCCGCACCTGGGTCTGGTGGGAGCCGATCAGGTGGACAAGGTGATCAACATCTCACAGGACCCCATAGGCCGTACACCCCGCTCCAACCCTGCCACATACACCAAGGTCTTCGACCACATCCGCAAGCTGTTCACCCAGCTGCCCCAGTCCAAGGTGCGCGGGTACAAGCCGGGCCGCTTCAGCTTCAACGTGAAGGGCGGCCGCTGCGAGGACTGCCGCGGAGCCGGGGTCAAGCGGATCGAGATGCACTTCCTGGCCGACGTATACGTGGAGTGCCAGACCTGCCACGGCCGCCGCTTCAACCAAGAGACGCTGAAGATCAGGTACCGCGGACTGAACATCTCCGAGGTGCTGGGGCTGACCGTCGAGGAGGCCATGGAGCACTTCGAACGCGTGCCGGCGGTCTACAGCACGCTGAAGGTCATGCGCGACGTGGGGCTGGGCTACATCCACCTGGGCCAGCAGGCCACCACCCTCTCCGGAGGCGAGGCCCAGAGGGTGAAGCTGGCGAAGGAGCTATCCCGTCCCGGAAGCGCCCACACGCTCTACATACTTGACGAGCCCACCACCGGCCTCCACTTCCACGACGTGAAGAAACTGCTGGTGGTGCTGGACCGGCTGGTGCGACAAGGCAATACGGTCGTGGTGATAGAGCACAATATGGATGTGATAAAGAATGCCGACTGGATAGTGGACCTGGGCCCCGACGGCGGCGAGGAGGGGGGCTGGATCGTGGCCGAGGGCACCCCGGAGGAGATCGCGGAGGCCGCCGGCTCCCACACGGGCCGGTTCCTCTCCGAGGCGCTGGACTGATCCCCTATCTGACTTGAACGCAAGGCGCTCGTGTAGGCGCAGTGCAAGGGGTGATTCGATGAGAGCCGTAGCCTTGCTGCTCGCCGCCGCCGTCGCCGCGGTCCCGGTCCGGGAGCCGTCAAGACCACCCGCTAGTCGGCTGCTTCGTGGGCGTACGGGGGCTGGCGGACCTGCAGGTCTTCCGAGCTGACCGAGAAGCGATCCCCGCCCAGATGGTGGATGAGCCGCAGGCCGGTCGAGAAGTCCCAGCTGCCGCCGGAGAAGTACACTTCCCTGGCCTCCGCATATACCACCTGCGCCATGGCCAGCGAGCTGTAGCCCATGTCCACAACCTGGCATATCCTGCACTCCAGGTGCGCGACAGCCTCCTTCACCAGAGGGGCCTTTATCTCCCGCGCCGGGGAACGGGACAGGCCGGCGGCGGCGAACTTGTCCGGGACTTCGCGGCCGCTGTGGCGGCCGCAGAAGATCACCGCCTCGGCCAGGTCCGCGCCCGGTACGTTCAGCCCGAACTCGCCTGTGCTCTCCATGAGATTCCAGGAGTAGTGTCCCTTCCCCGACAGTATGGCCACCATGGGCGGCGCCTTTCGAAGCGCCATGCTCCAGGCTACCGAGAACAGGTTGTCGTCCGACCCGGTCCCGGCGCTCACCAGGAGGACGGGGCCGGGTGTAATCAACCTGTGCGCGTTGTCCACTTCGACGAAGTTCTCACTCATCCCTCTCCATTCCTTAGTTTCCGGTCCGGCCTGGGCCTCAGCGCCAAGAGCCTCGGCTCCGTCATCTCCTCTACGGCGTAGCGGGGACCCTCCCGGCCGAATCCGCTGTCCCGTACTCCTCCGTAGGGCATGTGATCCACGCGGAACTGCGGCGTGTCGTTGTGGATCACGCCGCCCACCTCTATCTCCTCCCAGCAGCGCCACACGCCATCCAGGTCGTTGGTGAAGACCCCCACCTGAAGGCCGAAGCGGGTGTCCGCCGCCCGGGCGATGGCCTCGTCCCAGCCCGAGACCGGCTCGATCACCGCCAGGGGAGCGAAGGCCTCCTCCGCCACCACTTCCAGGTCCGGATCCGCGCCTGTGATGAGGGTGGGCTGCACGCATGGGCCAGCCGCTTCCCCGCCACAGAGTATCCGGGCTCCCGCGTCACGGGCCCGGGCGATGCGCGATAGCGCCCGCTCCCTGCTGTGGTCGTCGATCATGGGCCCCACCATCACCTTAGGGTCTGCGGGGTCTCCCACTACGGCCAGCTTCCCGGTGGCGTGCAGCAGAGCGTCCCGCAGGGGGTCGAAGAGGTTCTCGAAGACGTATATCCGCTGCACGGAGATGCAGACCTGCCCCGAATAGGCGAAGCAGCCGGAGACCAGCTTCGGCGCCACTTCGTCGGGGTCGGCGTCCGGGCCCACTATGCAGGCGGCGTTTCCACCCAGCTCCAGAACCACTCTCTTCTTGCCCGCCCGGGCCTTCAACTCCCAGCCCACCTCCGCCGATCCGGTGAAGGTGAGGAGCTTCATCCGCCGGTCGGTCACCAGGGCGTCGGCCACCTCCCGGGGGGCGGGCACCACGGTCAGGGCATCCTCGGGCAGTCCGGCATCCAGGGCCAGCTGCCGCAGAACCAGGGCCGACATGGGGGTCCGGCTGGCGGGCTTCAGCACCACAGGGCAGCCGGCGGCCACAGCCGGCGCCAGCTTGTGGACCGCCAGGTTCAGGGGGAAGTTGAAGGGACTTATCGCCGCCACAGGGCCCACGGGGAACCGGCGGACCAAGCCGATCCGGCCGCTCCCGGCCTTGGCCACGTCCAGGGGCACCATCTCCCGGTCCAGCCCGCGGCAGGCGGCGGCAGCCGCCATGAGGTTCTCCGCCGCCCGGGCCACCTCGCCCCGGGCGTAGCGTATGGGCTTGCCTGCCTCATCGCTGACGATCTCCGCCAGCTCTTCGCCCCTTTCCCGTACTGATTCCGCCATGGCGTGGAGTATGGCGATGCGCCTGCTCTTGGGCATGGCCGCCATGCGCGGCAGGGCTGCCATCGCGGCTTCCATGGCGCCGTCCATCTCATCGGGGCCGGCCAGGGACACCTCGCCCACCTGCCGGCCGTCCCAGGGGCTGAGCACCGCCCGGCACTCCGCGCCCGCCACCCGCTTCCCCGCTATCTCCAGCTCGAACTCCCGCATGTCTTCCTTCCGTCAACCGGGGACGGAGTTTAAGTTCATCAAGTACAGAGAATACTAGCTTACGATATGCCATCCAAGGGGATGCACCGATTCACCGCCCGATATGGTCGTGGGTTACCTGCAATATCGGCGAGTATAGAGCCTAAGAACTTGATGAATTTAAACTCCGTCCCCGGGGTCCCCGGGGCCCCCGGGGGCCGCAGCCCACGGCCCCGGCTACCCAGCCGTAGGTCACCACCCGGCCGGGAGGAACCTGCCTCACCAAGTCCCAGATGGCCTCGTAGAGGTTGCTCATCCGGGATACTCCAGCTGCAGTGACTCGTGCAGGTCCGGGGCCTCCCGGCCCAGTATCCGCTCCATCCTCCCCGGCCGCAGGGCCAGCGTCTCCGGAACGCTCCGGGGCCTGTAGGCCAGGGGAAGGTCGGAGGAGTCGCGGCCCATGTGCTCCAGGAGCGCCTCGGCGAAGGCGCTGCGGGTATGCTCCCAGCGGGCGCATACCAGGAGGAGGCCGGAGGCGCCTCGCTCGGCCAGGTCCAGCACGGTCTCCGCCAGCCATCCCACCGGAGTGTGGTTGCGCCAGGAGTCGGTGAAGAAGGCCGGCACCTCGCCGTCCAGTATCGCCTCCGAGAAGGTGCTCCTCTGCGAGGGCGAAGGTCCGAAGACCACGGAGGTCCTGGCCACCAGGGCTTCCGGATGGCGGCGGAGCAGGAGCGTGTCGCCCAGCAGCTTGGTCCATCCGTACAGCGAGAGCGGCACCGCCGGAGAGGCCTCGGTGTAGGGAGGCGTTGAACCCGACCAGACCAGATCGGAGCTGAGGTGAGCCAGTGGCACCCGATGCCGGGCGCAGGCTGCGCCAAGGCGGGCCGGCCAGAGGGCGTTCAGGGCGAAGGCGCCCGCCGGGTCTGCCCGGCAGGCGCCTCCCGTGGACAGGGCGGCGCAGTCGATCACCAGGTCCGGCGAATCGGCCAGCACCGCCTCGGCTGCGCCGGGGCTGCGGAGGTCCAGGGCTTCCGTACCGTCCCCGCCGCCTGCGGAGAGAGCGCGGACGGGGAAGCGTCCCTCCGCCCTGCGGCGGACCACCGCCCCCACCCTTCCGGTGGCTCCGGTAACGGCCACCGAGGGCAAGCTAGCCCCCTTCTCCCATCGAGATGAAGGTCCCGGTGGCGGAGGCCCGCAGCTCACCCTCCTGGTGCAGCTCCGCCAGGGCGGTGTAGGTCCGGCGCCTGTTGCCCGTCACCTCCGACCGGACCTCCAGGGGAACGCCGGTGGCCACCGGCTTCGAGAAGCGCACCTCCATCCTGGCGGTGACGGCGTCTCCGGCCAGGCTCTTCACGGCGTAGGCCATGGCCTCGTCGCAGAGGGTGGAGACCAGGCCGCCGTGAAGGACGTCGCTGTAGCCCTGGTAGGTCTTGGGAGGGGTCCAGCGGATGATCGACCTGCCCTCATCGGCCTTTGGTCTCAACCCCAGCCCGTAGGTGTTGTCCTTTCCGCAGACGAAGCAGTGGTCGTCGTCGTAGACCCCGGTCATCGCACCTCCCCGGGGGTAGTTCTGAGGTACTCCATGACACCCTCGGTGGAGATGACCAGCCTGGTGGTGCTGTCTATCACCTCCTGCATGGTCTCCAGCGAACGGCTGAAGCGGTAGAAGTCCGGGTAGGCATCGTACGCCAGCGCGTATATTGCCGCAGCGGTGCTGTCCGCCAGCCCCCGTATGGTCAGGGCCTCGAGGTCGGCGCGGGCGCGGATGGAGTCCACGGTCAAATCGGTCTCGGCCGTTATCCTGCGCGACATTCTCCGACCCTCCGCCCGGTAGCGGGTGGATATCCTGTTCCGCTCCGCCTCCATGCGGCGGAACACCGCCGCCTGGTTCTCCGCGGGGAGGTCGGCGCGCTTTATCCTCACGTCGATGATCTGTATTCCGTACTGCTCCGCCAGGCTGCGGGTCTGCTCGGTGATTCTCCGCAGTATGTTAAGCCTTCCCGAGTGCTCGGGGATGTAGACCAGCCTGGTCTCCTCGATCACCTCTCCGCCCTCCATGCGGACGTCGCGCATGGAGTCCGGCTCGGAGGTGGAGACGTTCTCCACCAGCCGAACGTAGCTGCCCAGTCCGATGGGGTCGTTTGTGCTGCGTACGATCTGTATCAGGTCACTGCGTCCCAGCTCCTGCCGGATGGCGGAGTAGATGATGTCGTCCAGACGGGACCTGGCCTGGTTTATCGTCTGCACGCTCTGCACGAAGAGCAGGGGGTTGTCTATGCGCCAGCGGGCGTAGGAGTCCACCTGTATGTGCTTCTTGTCCCGGGTGACCACGTCCGCCGGAGCGTCGTCGTACTCCAGTATCCTGTCGTCCAGGAAACGGGCCTGCTGCAGGAAGGGGACCTTGAAGTGGAGCCCCGCCCCGAAACTCAGGCCCACACCCGGGGCATTCTCGTCCATCCAGGCCTGCAGCTCCTGCCTTTCTGCCTCGGTACGGTCTCCGGCGATGACCTTCACCGGCTTGCCCAGCTGCAGGAGGACAACCTGGTCTGTCTCGGTGACCACGTAGAAGGCGCCGAAGATCACCATCAGGCCGAATATGGCCGCCGCCGCCCATATCACGTACTTGATCTTGCGCATCACTTTACCCCCTCGAGGCTGTAGTGGGTGAGGGCGCCGGCATCACCGTCGACCACAACGACCTCGGCGGTGTCCAGCACGGCTGTCAGAGCCTCCAGGTGAAGCCTGGTGGCCGTCACCCCGGGACTGCGGGCGTACTCGGCGGCCACCGCCGTGAACCTCCTGGTGTCACCCCGGGCCCGGTTGGTCCGGCGGGCCATGTAGCCCATGGCCTGGTTCACCTGGCTTATGGAGTCGGCCCTGGCTTCGGGGAGCTGCTCGTTGCGGTAGCCCTCGGCGTCGTTGATGTAGGCCTGCATGTCCTCCCGGGCCGTGGCCACGTCCTTGAAGGCGTCGGCGACCTGGGTCGGGGGCTGGACGTCCATCAGCTGCACGGCCACTATGGTCACGCCCAGGCCGTAGTCGTCGGCCATCTCCTGCACCAGCTGGTGTATGCGGTCGGCTATCTCCACCTTGCCGGTGGTGAGAACGGCGTCTACGGCGTTGTCTCCAACCACCAGCCGTATGCTGGCCTCGGAGATGTCCCGGAGGGTGGATACCTGGTCACGGACGTTGAACAGATAGGCTTTGGAATCCTTGATCCTGTACTGCACTATGGCCGAGAGGTTGATGATGTTCTCGTCGCCGGTGAGTATCTGCCCCTCGCTCAGCATGTCGGGTTCATCGAAGCCCCGGTACTGCGGGGGGTCGGTGCCCTGGATGGTGCGGAATCCTATCTCTATCCGCTGGACCACGTCGACCTTCGGCGTGTAGACCCTCTGGATGGGCCAGGGAAGCTTGAGATGGAATCCCGGCTCCACTGTTGAGGTGTGCCTGCCGAAGGTGAGGACCACTCCCTCCTCCTCCGGGTTGACCGTATAGAAGGGACCGCCCACCAGGAACCAGATGAGCAGTATCACTGCCACCACGATGACCTTGACCGTCTTGGGGGTAACACCCCTCGATGTGCTGACTACCTTCACCTGTCAGACCTCCTTCCTGTCTGCCCAACATAAGCAATTGAAAGGCTATGGTAAGGTGCGCGTCAAATTGCCACACCCGCTGGGCGGCCGTATACTTGGGCTCTGGAAGGGAGGCGCCTTGGGAGCTGTATTGGGACGCGGGACGGTGCTCATTGCCGACCCGGACCGGAATAGGGTCAGGACCATGGGAGGAGTTGTCCGGAATCTGGGATACAAGACCCTCACCGAGACAACCGCCAGGTCGGCGCTGCGCAGGATCCACACCCGGGCCGTAAACGCCATAGCCCTTTCCGCAGAGCTGTCGGACATACACATGGACACCGTTCTCACCTCGCTTCGCAAGGCCAATGTCAGCGCCGGGGCCTTCATATACGGCCGCGGTATCCCGGTGGAGGACGCGGTCCGCTGGATGAAGGCCGGCGCCGTGGACATCGTGCTGGAACCCGAAAGCGTCGAGAGCCTGAAGGAGGCGGTCGAGAGGACGTTCAGCTACTCCGCCCGGCCGGCGGTCACAGGGGAGAAGGCCGTGGACGGGGCCGGACGCGACGAGGCCTTCCTCTACCGCAGCCGCATCATGGACTCGATCATGACGAAGGTCCGAAGGGTGGCTCCCCTCAAGACCACCGTCCTCATAACCGGAGAGAGCGGTACGGGAAAGGATGTCCTGGCCCGAAAAATCCACTCACTCAGCGGCAGGAAGGGCCCATACTTCGCCGTAAGCTGCGCCGCCATACCGGAGACCCTTCTGGAGGGCGAGCTGTTCGGACACGAGAAGGGGGCCTTCACCGGAGCCGACAGGCTGCGGGAGGGCCGCTTCGAAGCTGCCGAGGGCGGTACGCTGCTTCTGGACGAGATAGGTGAGATACCCCCTGCCACACAGGTCAAGCTGCTGCGGGCCATAGAGGAGGAGCAGGTCACCAGGCTGGGGGGCAACGTGCCGGTGCCCACGGACGTCCGTCTCCTGGCGGCAACCAACGCGGACCTGAAGGCGCTGGTGGAGGAAGGTAGCTTCCGGCAGGACCTCTACTTCCGGCTGAAGGTGGTGGAGGTCGACCTTCCTCCCCTTCGCAACCGTCGCCAGGACATTCCGCTGCTGGCCATGTCCTTCCTTCGCCAGCTGGCCGACAAGCACGGCTTTCCCATGCCCCAGCTCACCCGGGAGGCCCTGGAGAAGCTGATCGGCTACAGCTGGCCGGGAAACGTCCGGCAGCTGAGGAACATGATAGAGAGCGTGCTGATAACCGCCGGCGACCGCATAGAGGAGGAGGACCTGCCCCCGGAGGTCGCCGGGGCCGCCTCGTCGGATGCGGGCACGCTGAGGCTCGACCTGCCCATCACCGCGGCGGAGGCCGAGGGACGACTGATAGAGAAGACGCTGGAGCTGGTGGACGGCAACCGCACCCGGGCGGCGGAGCTGCTGGGGATCGGACGGCGTACGCTTCAGCGCAAGCTCAAGCCCTGACCGGGATCAGTCCTTCGGCTTGACCACCAGGCAGGGGGGCATGGCCAGAGCGTCTATCCCCGTTCCGAAGAAGCACCTGATGGCGTCCAGGGGACTCTCCACTATGGGCTCTCCCCGGACGTTGAAGGAGGTGTTCATCAGCACCGGGACACCGGTGATCCTCCCGAACTCGGCCACCACGTCGTAATAGAAGGGGTTGTCCTCCCTGCGGATGGTCTGCACCCTGGCCGTACCGTCCACATGGGTAACAGCGGGGATCACGTCCCTCTTGGTCTCCGCCACCGGATAGGTCTTTATCATGTAGGGTGAATCTGTGCAGCCGGCGAAGAACTCCCCGGCGTGCTCCCGCAGCACCACCGGCGCGAAGGGGCGGAACTCCTCGCGGTGCTTGACGTATCGGTTGACGATGTCCTTCATGTCCTCGCGGCGCGGGTCGGCCAGTATGGAGCGGGCGCCCAGGGCCCGGGGGCCGAACTCCATCCTGCCGGCGTAGACCGCCACTATGAGGCCTTCCGCCACCATCCGGGCCACCTTCCGCGGTAGCCCTTCGGGTCTGGTGAATGGTATCTTGGCGGTCTCCAGGGCCTGCCGTATCTCGCCTTCGGAATAGCCCGAGCCCAGGAACATGTTCGGCGGCGCCTGCACCGGCGGTTGCCCCTCCAGGCCGTGGTGTACGGCCACCGCCGCACCCAGAGAGGTGCCTGCGTCGTGGGAGGGGGGCAGGGGGTATACCTTTGCGAAGCCGGACTCCCTCTCCAGCAGACCGTTCATGACGCAGTTCAGCCCAACGCCTCCGGACACCAGAAGCCTGTCGCCGGCGGTACGCTCCCTGAGCCATCGGGCCAGCCCCAGACCCGTTTCCTCCAAAGCAGCCTGCGCCGAGCTGGCTATGTCCATGTGGCGCCGCTCTATCTCGCCGCCCCCGCCTCTCGGCGGGCCTATCTCCCTTCGGACCTCGGGGCCCATTCGGGCGCCCCAGACGCCCATGTGTATGTCTGCCAGCGAGGTGTCCACCCGAATGCCGCCCTTGCCGTCGTGGCAGATTATCCTGCGGAACAGGTCGAGGTAGCGTGGGCGGCCGTAGCTGGAGAGTCCCATCACCTTGTACTCGTCGTTGTCCGGCCGGAAGCCCAGGTAGGCGGTCACGGCGCTGTAGAAGACGCCGGGGGAATTGGGGAAGCGGCTTCTGGAATGCACACCGATGCCCTCCGGGCCGACCTCGCCCAGCATGCTGGTGTCGCGCTCGCCCACACCGTCCATGGTCAGCACGGAGGCGGATTCCCACCCGGAGCAGGCCAGGGCCGCCCAGACGTGCGCCCGATGATGCTCCACGAAATGGAAGCCGACGTGATCGCCCAGAGCCTCCAGGTGATCCCGTACCTTGGCCGGTATGCGCCGCATACGCAGCGCCCCGGCCAGCTGACCGGCCAGGAAGCGGAGTCCGCCGGGACGGAGCAGGTAGTGGCGGGAGTAGGCGAGGTTCTCCCTGAAGACGAGTCCGGGCAGCATGTAGTAGGCTACGTTATCGATGTCCGAGACCGAAAGCCCGGCCCGGCTCAGCACGAAGTCGATGGCCCGTCGGGGGTATCCGGAGTAGTGCTTTATCCTCTGAAAGCGCTCCTCCTCGGCGGCGGCCGCCACCTTCCCGTCCACCAGTAGCGCGGCGGATGAGTCGTGCTTGTAGCAGTTGAGCCCCAGGACTGCGGACATCTTCAACCTCTCAGCTGTCGTCGCTCCCGGGGGACGCTCCCCAGACGAGCCGAAGGGCCCGCCGGCAGTATTCGGGCGTATAGCGCAGATCCCGGCGCAGGCCGGGAGACACGCTGCCCAGAAACAGCCTCCCCAGCTGCAGAGCCGTCATGGAAAGCCGGAAGGCCGCGATGCCCGTCCGGCCGCCGTGCTTGCGGAGGAATCGAAGCTTCGCGGGAATATACCGAAGGTAGGTCATCCGTCCATACTTCTGCCTTGCCGAGGCTCCCTCCAGATGTACCACCTCGGCCCGGGGCTCGAACCGGACGCTCCAGCCGCTCTGGCGCATGCGGTACTGCAGCTCGGTCTCCTCGTGGTAGAAGAAGAAGTCGGTGTCGAAGCCTCCAGCCTCCCTGAAGGCCGCCATCCGTATGGCCATCACCGCGCCCACCAGCCAGTCCGTCTGCCGGGGAGTGTCGTGGGGCCGACGCTTGGCGCTGAGGCGCCCCAGCAGGGGCAGGTGCTCGCAAACCAGACGGCGAGCGAAGGGGAAGTCCCTCATCGAGGGCTGAAGGCCACCCCCGGGCCAGAGCAGTCTGGGCCCCACCAGGCCCGCGTTAGGGTGCTCATCGAGGGCCTCGAGCAGGCGGGCAAGGCTTCCGGGCAGGAACACGGTGTCGGTGTTGACCAGAACCACATACTCCTCCGTCAACCGCCGCAACATCATGTTGGCGGCGCCGGAGAAGCCCAGGTTCTCCCGCCAGCGGACCACCTCCACCAGGCCCGTGTCCCCGTAGCGCTCCTCGACCCGGTCCTCGGAGCCGTCAGTGGAAGCGTTGTCGAAGAAAACCAGCCGGGAACCCGTTGACCGCAGCTGGGGCAGAAGGGAGTCCACCATGTCCTCCACGAACTCCCGGCCGTTCCAGTTGATGGTAAGCACAACCGAATTCCGCAACTCAGCCCCCGTTTTCCATAATACGACCGCAGCGTTCCGTCAGGGCGGCGAAGCCCTCCATGTCACCGTCGGTCAGCCTGCGGCGGTGGTATCCGTGGAAAATGTAGGGATCCACCGGATAGCCGGAGGTGAGGTCGTTTATCTGGTAGTGGAGGTGCGGAGCGTATGACCGACCGGTGTTGCCCACGTAACCCACCAGCCCTCCCGGCGTCACCGCCGCCCCCGGCCTGATCCCCTCGGCCAGCCGGTCGAGGTGGATGAAAACCTGGGAGTACCCGCCTCCTATGTCGACCTCCACGCAGTGCCCGTTGTAATCGGTGTTCCAGTCCGTACGCGAAACGGTGCCGCCAATGGTGCTGCGCACCGGAGTGCCCACCGGCGCCTTGAAGTCCACGCCCTGGTGGGCGTGTCCGGACCTGGGCTCTCCGAATATTCCGGTTATCTCCTCGAAGGTGGACAGGGGCATGGCGTCCAGAAGGGCCGGGGCCTCCCTTCCATCGGGGTACCAGTAGGAGGGGTAGCTGTCGCCCGCCCTGAGGTACCGATACACCGAGAAGGAACCATTGCCCGAGCCATCCACGGGAACGTACCGCAGGGCCACTACCCTGTTCTCGAAGTCACCGCCGGCGGAATCGGCGTATACAATGTACAGCGAATCCCCGGCGATCAGGTCCTCCCAGGGCCTTATGTCCCACCACATGCACCTGGAGCAGTGGGCGCCGAGAACTTCCGCCCCGACCTGAGGCGGGAGGCTGTCCGTTTGCAGGCGCCGGTTGAGAGAGGCGTAGAGCGACCCCCGTATCTCCAGCGCCATCGGTCTCCAGCCCGCGGGGGACGGGCCGGGCAGATCGACGGAATCCGTCACCGCGCTGTCCGCCGAAGAGCTGTCCACGAAGGCCGAATCCGGCGGAAGGTCTGCGGTCGCCGCTGTATCGGACTCCGTCTCGGGGATGGACAGACCGGCGGTATCGGCAAAGCTTTGACGTTGGGAGTCGGAAACCGCCATGTCCTCATAATCATCGGCTCTGATTACTATTTCGTCTTCCGATGGCTTTTTTCCACATGCCAGGCACAGCAGTGCCCCCGAGATCAGGCTGCATGCAGCCGCTATCGGAAATACCCTCAACAGGAGTCCTCTCGTCGAGATATTGACACCCACCGTTTCCTGGTTAGCTTCTCGAATATGGCCAAGCAGAGAAAGAGACGCTACAGGGTGCTGGTGGTGGATGACGACCCGCAGATCCGTCGCCTGCTGGCGGAGGTGCTGCAGACCGAGGGCTACTCCTGCGAAACGGTCTGGGCGGCCAAGGAAGCCATACGGGTGCTGCGCCACCAGAGCTTCGACCTGCTGATCACCGACCTCAACCTCCCCGACAGGTCCGGCCTCGAACTGCTGGACATGGTCTCCAGCAGCCACCCTGGTCTGCCCGTCATCGTGATTACCGGATACGCATCCATAGAGAGCACCAAGCAGGCCATGCGCCGGGGCGCGCTGGATTACATCCCGAAGCCGTTCTCCGGCCAGGCGGTGGTAAACGCCATCGAGAAGGCCCTGCACTCGCCGGGCGCACCCAAAGGCGGGAAGTGGGACATCATCTACCGCAGCGGCACCATGGAGGAGGTCATGTCCATGGTGAAGAGGGTAAGTCAGTCCGACAGCACCGTGCTGGTCACCGGGGAGAGCGGGACCGGCAAGGAGCTGGTGGCCAGGGCCATCCACCGCATGAGCCGCAGGCGGTCGCAGCAGTTCGTCTCGGTAAACTCCGGCGCCCTTCCGGAAAACCTCCTGGAGAGCGAGCTCTTCGGGCACAAGAAGGGGGCCTTCACCGGCGCGGTCGCCACCATTCTGGGGAGGTTCCAGGTTGCCGACGGCGGAACCCTGTTCCTGGACGAGGTGGGCAACATGAGCCCCGGAATGCAGGTGAAGCTGCTCCGGGCTCTGCAGGAGGGCGAGGTCTCGCCGGTGGGCGGCACGGAGGTGCAGCGGGTGGACGTAAGGCTGATCGCGGCGACCAACATGAACCTGGAGGCAGCCGTAGGGAAGGGCTATTTCCGCGAGGACCTCTTCTACCGTCTGAACGTGATAGAGATAAACCTCCCTCCTCTTCGACATCGGAGGGAAGACATAATGGTGCTGGCCCAGCACTTTCTGGAGATATACGGCTCCAAAAACCACGAAGGAAGGAGGATGGACATCTCCGGAGAGGCCTCGGCCTCCCTCCTCGCCTACTCCTGGCCGGGCAACGTCAGGGAGCTGGAGAACACCATCGAAAGGGCCTGCGTTCTGGCCCGGGGAAGCTCCATAAGGGTGGACGACCTCCCGGAGAGGGTGGTCTCCGAAATGGAGGACCTCGACGAGACCCGAAGACCGGAGGGAGGGGTCAACCTGCCGATGGTTATGCAGAACCTCGAACGTTATTATATTGTTGATGCTTTGCGCAGACACGGCGGCGTCAAGGCCAGGGCGGCCCGTTCCCTGGGGCTTAAGAGGACCACCTTCCTGGCCAAGATGAAGAAGCTGGGTATTCCCGATTCCACGGGGAAGTGAACAGTGGCCAACAGCATCAACAGCGTACTGGTGGTAGACGACGACGAGAACATCCGCAGGATCTGCCGAGAGCTTCTGCAGACCAGTGGCTTCGATGTCTACGAGGCATCGGACGGCCTGAAGGCCGAGGCGCTTCTGGATACCCATTCATTCAGCATTGTCCTCAGCGACATCATCATGCCCGGCACCGGCGGCCTCGAGCTCCTGAAGCGCATCAGGGAGAACCACCCCGACACACAGGTGATACTGTTCACCGGCCACGGCTCCATAGACCTGGCCAAGGACGCCATACGCCGGGGCGCCTTCGACTTCGTCACCAAGCCCTTCGGCATGGAGGAGCTGCTGAAGACCGTGGAGCGGGCCAGGGAGTCCAGGAACAGGCTCGTCTCCCGTCTTCCCCACCCGGCGCTGGACGAGCTGCGCCACATGACAGAGGCCCTGGACGTGAGCGGCTTTTCGCCGCACGAGTACCTCCTGTCGTTCGCCGATTCGATCAAGAGGAGCTTTCGGGCAGACGCAGTGCGGGTGTACATCGCCGGCGGAGAAGGGCGCATGGAGCTGGAGGTCTCCAGCGGGCGGGAGGAGCTTATCAACGAGGAAGACTGGCAGGAGGCCCTGGAGGCCTGCATCTCCGGTGATGACGGGGGCTTTCTGAGCCCGGAGGAACAGGCCGGCGAGCCGCTTCCCAGCAGGAGAAAGGCCCACATGATCGCCCACCGCCTTCGCGGAGGCGACGGCCCGCTGGGGGTCTGCATCGGCGCCCGGGCCGAGGTGCCCGACCCCTTCACCGGCAGGGACCTCAAGACCCTGTCGCTCTTCTGCGCCCAGGCCGGCAACCAGATCCAGAGCTTCAACCTTGCCGAGGGACTCCGTCGCAATACGCGCCAGCTGCAGACCATCAACAGGATAGTCAGCCGCTTCTCATCCACACTGGATACGGACAACGTGCTGAGCTATATCGGCAGTGGCTTCGGCCAGCTGGTGGACTACGACCTGCTGGGGGTGATAATAAGGGAGACCAAGTCCAGCCCCCTCGCGTACTTCCGGCTGCGTGCCGACCTCCCCGACTCCGTCTTCCTCTACGGCCCGCTGAGGGAAGCGCTGCTGGAGGACGTCTCCGTCGAGCTGCTGGACCAGTCGCTGCAGGTGCGCGTCGTGGAGACCTTCTCTCCCACCAGCGACGGCGGCATCGAAACCGACAGCCTGAAGGCCATCAGGAAGATTCAGCTCAGCGAGTTCAGCAGCCTCAACGGGCTGCTCTTCTTCGCCTCCTGGAGGGATGAGTCCGTCGCCAGCTTCCAGTCGAGATACCTGCCCCTGCTGGCCAGGCAGGCGATCGGCGCCCTCAGCAACGCCCGGTTCCACGAGAGGGGCGAACGCAACTACATCCAGACCATCGGTGCGCTGGCCAGCGCGGTGGACGCCAAGGACCCCTACACGCACAACCATTCCACCAACGTGACCGCGTACTCGCTCTCCCTGTCGGACTACCTGGGCATGGGGGAATCGGACCAGTCCAGCATCAGGAACGCCGCCATGCTGCACGACATAGGCAAGATCGGGGTTCCGGACTCCATTCTCAACAAGCCGGGCTCCCTGAGCAGCGAGGAGATCGAGGTAATGAGGCGCCATCCCGAGCTGGGCTACCGGATTCTCAAGCCCGTGCAGGCCTTCAGCGGACTGCTTGAGGCCGTAAGGTACCATCACGAGCGCTACGACGGAGGTGGGTACCCCGAAGGCCTGAAAGGAAGGAGAATCCCCCTGATGGCCCGGATACTGTCGGTGGCGGACGCTTTCGACGCCATGTACTCGGACCGGGTGTACAGGCCGTCGCCGGGCCTGGACTACGCCAAGTCGGAGTTGCGGGAGAACGCGGGCGGGCAGTTCGACCCCGCCCTTGCCTACGCCTTCCTGGAGGTCCTGTCCGAGAGGTCGCCCATGGACATACTGGCCGCCTACTCCAACGGCATCTCGGGTTAGCCCGCCGGCGGGAGCATGAATTGTATGCAAGAGGCGTGCGCAAGCACACTGACGGGAGGTCGCCATTGAACACGATCACTGAGATCACTGCCAGACAGATACTGGACTCCAGGGGCAACCCCACGCTGGAGGCGGACGTCGTACTGGAGTCGGGCGTATGGGGCAGGGCCGCGGTGCCCAGCGGCGCTTCCACCGGGGAGCACGAGGCCGTGGAGCTCCGCGACGGCGGGGACGCCTTCCTGGGCAAGGGGGTCACCAGGGCCGTGGAGAACGTCAACGGAAGGATAGCGCCGGAGCTGGTGGGTGTTCCCGCCGATGACCAGCGTGCAGTGGACGCCATTATGCTGGAGCTGGACGGTACCGGGAACAAGGGCAGCCTGGGGGCGAACGCCGTGCTGGCCGTCTCCATGGCCGCCGCCCGTGCGGCGGCGGCATACCTGTGCACGCCCCTCTACCGCTACATCGGCGGTCTTTCTTCGGCCCTGCTTCCCGTTCCCATGATCAACGTTCTCAACGGAGGCAGGCACGCGTCCAATCCCCTTGACCTGCAGGAGTTCATGATAGTCCCCGCCGGCTTCGATACCTTCGGGGAAGCCCTGCGGGCGGCTGCGGAGATATTCGGAACGATGAAGGGCAGAGCCTCCGATCTGGGCATGCCCACGACGGTGGGAGACGAGGGAGGGCTGGCGCCCGACCTTCCCGACAACGAGTCGGCGCTGCATTTCATCATGGAGGCCGTTTCCGCCGCCGGCTACCGGCCGGGAGAGCAGATCTTCCTGGCCCTGGACCCCGCCGCCAGCGAGTTCTACGAGGAGGGCAGCTACCGTATGCACGGGGCCGGCGCCCTGGACTCCGGGGGAATGGTCGACTACTGGGAGAAACTGGCGAACGCCTACCCCATAGTGAGCATCGAGGACGGCCTGGACGAGGACGACTGGGACGGCTGGAAGCTCCTCAACAGCCGCCTCGGAAAGCGCATACACCTGGTGGGCGACGACCTGTTCGTAACCAACACCCGGCGTCTGGCCCGGGGTATCCGGGAGGAGTCGGCGAACGCCATTCTAATAAAGCTCAACCAGATAGGAACGCTTACAGAGACTGTGGAGGCGGTGCAGATGGCCCACCGCAACGGCATGCGTGCCGTGATCAGCCATCGCAGCGGCGAGACCTGCGACACCTTCATTGCGGACCTGGCGGTGGGTCTTTCCACCGGCCTGATAAAGACCGGATCCACCAGCAGGAGCGACCGCACCTCCAAGTACAACCGCCTGCTGAGGATCGAGGAGGAGCTTGGAGCCGGTGCCGACTACGCCGCCGGGAGCGCTCTGCTGGAGGGCTGAGTTGCCCGCCGGCCGCGCAGACGGAAGGCGCAGGAAGCTCGTGGTGCTGGGGGCGCTCATACTGATTTGCGCTCTGGCGATATTCGTGATCTTCAACCGCAACGGCGTGCTGAACTACCTCGCCCTCCGCAGGGAGAAGGAGAACCTGCGCCGGGAGGTCGACTCCCTGGAAGCCGTTAGGGACAGCCTGGCCCTCGAGGTGGAGAGGCTGAGGTCCGATTCGGCCTACATCGAGCAGGTGATACGCGAGGTGCTGGGCTGGGGCCGCCCCGGGGAGATGATCATTCGGTTCCACGGTATTCCGTACGGCTCCGAGCCATGAGGCTGGTCTGCCTGGCCTCGGCGCTGGCGGGCATGGTTCCGGTGGCCCTTCTGCTGGCCGCCGGAGGCGAGCACGCGGACAGCGACGCACTTGCCCACCTGATCTGGGCCCGGCAGACCCTGGAGACGGGGTCCCCACGAATCGCCGAGGACGGAGTATTCGAAGACCCGTCGCTCTACTACCCCAACACCGTACCCAAACCGCTGCCCCTCCTGGTGTCCATTCCGGCGGCTGCCGCGGGAGGCGCTTCCCTGCTTCAGGCCGAGTACCTGCTCTTCGCGTTTCTGGGTCTGCTGGCCGCCGCCAGTCTGGCTCTGCGCTGCGGCGGCGGAGCCGTCTCCGCGTGGTGGGCGGCGCTGGCGCTGGGTCTGAACCCGGCCTGGGTCATGCTCACCCTCCGCTGCCGCCCCGCCGTACTGCTGATAGCCCTGGTCCTGGGCGCCGCCGGGCTGTCCCGTCTCTCCCTTGCGGATCCACTGTCGGCGCTGACGCGGCCGGAGGGGATCCTGGTATTCGCATGGCGGGCACTCAGAAGGAGGAGTCCCGCGGGCCCGGCTGTTCTCCTGGCGGCGATGGCGGCGTGGCCGCTTCTGAACCTGTGGGCCGCGGGGGACCCCCTCTGGTCGGCCAGGGAGGTTGGGCTGGCGGTTGAGCAGATGGACTACCCCACGCCGGGTCCGGCCGGCTATCCGCTGCTTCTGGCGGGCCGGTTCTTCCTGGTGGCCGGGCCGGTGCTGGGCCTGGCCCTTCTGCGGCACATACGCAGCTGGCCACTGGCGGTCCCCCTGGCCGTCTGGGCTGCGGTGCTCTGGATCTCGCTGGCCGGGGGCTCCCTGGTCCTTCCCCGGTATCTGGACCCGCTGGTGCTGCTGGGGCTTCCGTGGGCCGTCGCAGCCCTCGCCGGGATGACCTCGGGTTTCGAAAGGAGGGTCTCGACGGCGGTCATGGCCCTCGCAGTGGGTGCCTCGATGACCCTGTGGCCCTCTGCCATTTCAACATGGCGGCGGGAGCTGGGTCTCCAGCACTCCCTGGAGGAGCTGGGCATGCGGGGGTGGCAGGGCCGGCTGGCGGTGAACGAGCTGCTGGTGCCCCGAATAGCCGAGACCGCGGGCATCACCGACCTGCGTGGAGAATTCGTCGCCCTTGACCGGGCGGCCTGGGAGGGGGCGGACCTGGAGGCGATGGGAGTCGGGAGGGTGGCGGTGGTTCCCGGCTCGGTGTACCTGCCGACACATACGGCCGTGTACATGGAACGCCGGGGAATCCGGCCGGATACGCTGCGGACCGGCGAGTGATGGATTCCACCGGCTGTCTCAGGGTCTCCTCGGTGGGCAGGAGGGGTGTCCTGCTCATGGACGGCGAAGGGGCAGAGCTGCCGGCGAGAGCGGCCGGCCGCCTCTTTATCGACAGGCCCCCGGTCCCGGGAGACGTGGTGGAGGCCCGCCGGGAGGGGGGGACCCTTCTGATCGAGCGGGTCCTCCCGCGCAGAAACACCCTAACCAGGCCGGGCCGAAGGGGTACTCCCAGAACGGTGGCCGCCAACGTAGACCTGGTCATGGCGGTGATGTCGCTGGATGAACCGCCCTTCTCATCCAGCCTGCTGGACCGAATACTGGCGGCAGCCGAATGGGACCGGCTCAACGCGGTTGTAGTCCTGAACAAGATCGACCTGCAGACCGAACGGGCCTCCTCACCGGAGGAGCCGCTGGCCGACTACAGGGCCTCCGGCTACACCTGCCGACGGACCAGCTGCCGGTCCGGGGAGGGAATCGACGATGTCAAGGGGCTCATGTCGGGCAGGGTCGTGATGATGTCCGGTCCCTCCGGGGCGGGCAAGACCTCCATAGTGCGCCAGCTCCGTCCGGACCTGAAGCTCCAGGTGGGCCAGGTCAGCCCCAGGACCTCGAGGGGCAGGCACACCACTACTGCTTCGAGACTGATACTGCTGGAGAGGGATACCTTCCTGATGGACACCCCCGGAATCGCCGGCTACGACATCGGTCACATTCCCCCCGAGGATCTGGGCGGGTGCTTCCCCGAGATCGCCCGTCTGCAGGACCGGTGCCGGTTCCGTGACTGCTTCCACGACAGCGAGCCCGGATGCGCGGTCAGGAGGGCCGCCGAGGCCGGGGACATCTCTTCGGTCCGGTACGGGAGCTATCTGGAACTCCTGCGAAAGGCCAGGGAGTAGGGGAGATCCTGCGGCGACGGAAAATCCGGCCGTGGAGGACGGGAGCATGACGGTCAGTCGCCGCGGCGGGTCTTCTTCCAGAACATCAGGTCGGACCTGATCTCACGCCCCAGCTCGGCCCACCTCGACCACACTTCGGGCCGGTCTACCTGCAGCTGGCGCATGCGCTCCCGAATAAGCAGGTACCCCACAACGAAGAGCAGGGTCAGCGCGAATATCTCCAGCCAGATATAGAGCTTCTTTGGCTTGCTCTTCCATCCCGGATGCCTGGGAGGGTCCAGCAGACGTACGTTGGACTCCGTGCGACTCTCCTCCAGCAGAGCCTGATTGTAGTTGAGTATGAGCAGGCTGTGCATCTTCTGCGCCATCTCGAAGTCGCTCTTGAACTTTACGTAATCGAACTGTATCGCCGGCACCTCGCGTATGGAGACGCCGCTGTAGAAGTCTTCGTAACCGGGAGGTATCCGTCCCTCCTCCAGCATCCGGATGACCTCGAGGAGGGCGTCCGCGCGCAGCTCCAGCTCGCGGGAGGCCGAGGTGGCGCCGCCCAGGGCCCTGACCATGGTCTGGGCCTGGGCCTCCGCCCGAAGGTATTCGCTCTTGAGGTCGGCCAGATTGCCTACGAAGGCCTCCAGCTCGGTCTCCAGGGCGACTATTCCGTGCTTGCGCTCGAAGACCTGCAGGCTCTCCGCGGCCGCCACTCGAATGCTGTCGGTCCGATTGAGCTGCCGTTGCAGGAACCGCCTGTCGGCGGAGGCACGGCTGGAGTAGACCTCGTTCAGCGTGCTGTCGAGGACCGCCACCACCCGCTCGGATACCCCTACGGAGTACATGGGGTCGCCGGTGGTAATCTCCACCTTCAGAAAACCGGCCGGGGTTACATCGGCGGAGTAGTTCTCGCGGAATTTCTTGCGGGCCCAGTACATCAGCAGCACCTCGTCGTCTGCGTACCTCTGGGTCAGTCCGATGCTGTCCGCGTAGGCCGTGGTTTTTATCACGTTCTCCACCAGGCTGCGGCTCCGCAGTATCTCCAGGTAGACATCGGAGAGCGTTGTCATGAGGGGCAGCGAGAATCCCATGCCGCCGCTGAAGTAGCCGGCGAACTCGGACAGTCCCAGGCCGCCGACGCTGAGCGTGGGAGTAGACCTCTCCTCGGGGGGCATGATCATGGTGGTAACCGTGAACTTCTCGTCCAGCAGATAAGTTATGATCATGGTGGGGACCATTACGATCAGGATGGTTGCCAGAACGAACCAGCGGTTCTTCAGGAGAACGTAGAGGTACCAGGAGGGCTTCTTCTCGGGGCGCATCGGCGTATGCCCCGGAGACGCCGCCATCAGAACACGCTCTTCCAGGCGATGACCACGCTGGCCACGCCGGTGAGTACGGTCAGGTAGTCCTGCCACCAGACCAGCTCGGCCCTGGGAACGTGTATCGTCGAACCCGAGGGGACGCTGGCCAGGGACTCCGCATCGTAGACCTCGCCGTTGGGAGTAACCACTTCGGCCTCTGCCAGGTCGGCCTCGTCATCCACGCCTCCGGCGCTGGCGATGTAGTATCCGGCGTCCATTCCCGGTACGTAACCCTGGGGACCGGGCCTGAACACGTGTCCGGCCACCATGACCGTAACCGGGCTTCCCGGGCAGACCAGCATGTCGCCGGGCAGGATGACCGGGTCGACGGAGGGATCGTCCATGGGTGCGGGTATTCTGACCTCCCTGTCCATGCTGTCGCGCCTCATTACGTAGCATCTGGAGGGATGGGCCCATGGAGAGAGGCCTCCGGCCCTCTCCAGCAGACCACTTGCGCTCTCGCCCTGCCGGTAGGAGAGGAAACCCCGTGCGCTTCCCTCCCAGCTGGTGTCGGCCTGGGCCAGCGGAGCGCCGGACTGGTATATGTTGCGCAGGGAGACAGCTCCCTCCACCCCCACCTTGGGGCCGGAGTAGGGCACGTTAACCACGTCCCCCGCCGTGAGCACCGGATTCATCTCCCACTCACCCGTCTCCAGGTAGGCGGCTATGTCAACCTCCAGTGTATCGCCGTGCCGCATCAGGTAGGCTCTGTCCCAGGAACCGCCGTGAGATACGCCTCCGGCCATCGATATGGCATCGGAGACGCGGGCGGCTGCGGTTGCCGAATACAGGCCTGGCGTCACCACGTTCCCGGTGACCGACACCCGGAAAGACCGCATTCTCGCCAGCCCGACCAGGGGCCTGCGGCGGCGGAACCGGGCGTGGAACTCGTCTTCCAGCATGGCCGCTGCGTCCGCCAGGGTCATGCCCTCGACGTCCAGGGCGCCCACCAGGGGAATGACCACATGGCCGTCGGGGGTCACCGGCAGTTCCAGACCGCCCTCGGAAAGGGAGTCGCAAAGCTGCATCGGCAGCCCGCCCTCGGCCGTTATCCACAGTATGTCGCCGGGGCCGACCTTGTAGCTGAGGGGATCTACGGGAAACGTCGGCCCGGGGAGATGGCCCGGATTCTGGGCCGACGCCTGTCCCACCAGGCAACACAGCAGAAGCGTGCAGGTCAGCGCGACATCGGCCATGTGCGAACACCCCCCGCCGTGACTGGCCCCGTAAAACCGATCAGGCGGGAAGCAGGGCCTCCCGCCAGCCCGGCTACAATAACCCAACTACAGAAGCGATGCAACCATGAGGGCCTTGATGGTGTGCTTGCGGTTCTCGGCCTCGTCCCAGACCACGGAGCCGGGGCCCTCGATAACGTCGAAGGTCACCTCGTTGCCCTTCACCGCCGGCAGGCAGTGCATGAAGAGCACGTCCGGGTTGCCCGTCTCGTCCAGCATCTCGGCGTCCACCCTGTAGGGCTCGAGCATGGAGATCCGCTCCTTCATCCGCTCCTCCTCGCCCATGGAGGCCCAGACGTCGGTGTAGATCACGTTGGCTCCCCGGACGGCGGCGTCACGATCGGACGTTATGCGGACATCGGCCCCGGATACCTCGGCCAGACCCCGGACCGTCTCCACCAGCTTGCCCTCCGGATACAGCTCCTCCGGGCCCAGGATGGTGCAGTTCATGCCCATCAGCGCCGAGCCTATCATCAGGCTGTTTGCCATGTTGTTGCGGCCGTCGCCGGCGTAGACGAAGTCCAGCCCGGCCACGTCGCCCAGGTTCTCCTCGATGGTCATCAGGTCCGCCAGCACCTGGGTGGGGTGGTAGAGGTCGGTGAGGCCGTTGAACACCGGCACCCCCGAGTACTCGGCCAGCTTCTCCACGGTCTCCTGCTCGAAGCCGCGGAACATGATGCAGTCGAACATCCGCCCCAGCACCCGGGCGGTGTCCTCTATGCTCTCCTTGGCCCCCAGCTGTATGTCGGAGCTGGAGAGGAAGACGGGGCAGCCCCCCTCCTCGCCGAAGGCGGTCTCGAAGGCGCACCGGGTTCGGGTGGAGCGCTTCTCGAACAGCATGGCCAGGGTCCTGCCCCGGAACCGCTGCAGGTACTGGCCCGCCAGCCTCTCCGCCTTCAGCATGTGCGCCAGGTCCAGCAGGTACCGTATGTCCCCTGCCTTCAGGTCCAGCAGGGTCAGCAGGTTCCTTCCCCGGAAGTTCTTCGCCATGTCGATCCTTCCTGTGCGGGGTGCCGCCGAAGAGGTGGGTGCGCTTTCATCCCGGGCAAGATAGCAGGTAGGCTCGTCCTGTCAATACAGAAGGGGCGCGGCAGAGCCGCGCCCCCGTGTCTCGCGCTGCCGTGTCTAGAAGATGTAGTAGGCTCCGGCCAGGATGTTCTCGGGAGCCTGTGTCCTGTAGCCGGAGTACGTCTCGTCGACGTCTGCTTCGCCGGCCTCGGTGGTGGTTGTGGCGCTGTAGTAGCGGATTCCGAACTCCGTGAACAGAGCGAAGCGCTCCGCGCCCGGAATGGCGAAGTCGATCCTCATCAGCGGGGAGATGGAGTAGGCGCTGGTCTCGGGGCCGTCCTCACCGTCGGACTCTGTGGTGGTCTTGGAGTAGATGAACTGGCCCCCGAAGCTGAACTGGGTGTTGGCCGGGTCGGCGATCAGGTAGTAGCCCGAACCGCCAATGGCCCAGACAGCTGCATCGTACTCGTCGTCACCCGGGTCCATCTCGTAGGACTGCTTGTCGTAGCCCAGAAGGCCCTCTACACGGAAGCTGGGGCTCGCCATGGCGCCGAAGCGGAGCATGGCCATGTCCTGTGTGTAGAGCGAGGCACCGGAGACATAACCGGGAACCGAACCGTACTTGAAGCCCAGGGAGTAGCCTCCGAAGGCCGCACCGGCCAGCGCAAGGAGCGCGACGGCTGCGAAAATCCTCATCATCTTTCCCTCCTCAAGGTTGTGAGAATGACCTTGCGAATAGAATTAACCAATGCTCAACAAACGTCAATAGCTCTAATATGCTATGAAAGTATAATAAACGACAAAGGTCAGGGAGCCTCCCGCCCGGGGGCGGGCGGGGGGGGCCTCGTTGCTCAGCTATCGGTGGAGAACAGCCGCAGGTCCTGAATGGTCTGGTACTCGTAGCGAAGGGTGACGCCGGTCACGGAGGGGGCCTCGGGGTTGGATTCCACGCCCTCCACCAGGAACTTCACGTAGTTGCCCGAGGGGATGTGGCCGAATATGAGGCCGCCCACCTCGGTGGCGATGGAGTCGGCGTAGCCGTCGGGCGGTTCCGGGGCCACGGAAGGCGACCCGCTTCCGTCGGCCAGGAGGCACTGGATGCCCTGTCCCACAGGCGGCGCGCTGCCGGAGAAGAGCGCCGCCGGCTCCAGCGCCGAGGTGTGGCAGTATGCGTGGTAGTTGCCGTCTGCGTAGTCGTAGCTGAGTCCGGGCACACAGGGGTTGAGGAAGATTCCCACCGGATAGCCTTCGGGAACGTCCTCCTCCCAGATGGTGTAGGAGTCCTCGCTGCGCGCCGGCATGGTGGAGGCGGCCTGCGACCTGGCGGACTGTCCTTCCGAGTCGTTTGACCTCACCGCGTAGAGGCCGGCCGACTGGGCCGCATGCGTGTACCGGGCTTCCGCCACGCTTTCAGCCACCGTCGCCCAACTCCCCGTGCTGTCGACGTCGAACTCCAACGTGTATGAGTCCGCTTCGGGAACCGCCGTCCAGCGGACCAGAACGGAGGTGCCGGACGAGGAATCGGCGTCGACCCACACGCTGTCCGGCGCCGTGGTGGAGGTGTGGCTGACGGTCAGAGGGCCGTCGCTGTAGTCCGACTCCTCGTAGCCCCCCTCCCGTATCTCGCCGCGGACCCAGTAGTCGCCGGCGGGGAAGGTGGCGCACTCCCAGTTGAAGCCCGTCTGCTCCACCCCCAGCGACTCGGCTATGAGAACCAGGCCGCTTGCGGGATCGAGGTCGGTGTCCACGTAGATATTGACCCGGGCGTCGGCCCATCCCTCGGTGTCGAGCGTCCACTGCACTATGTAGCTCTCGTCGGCGGTGGCTCCGCCGGCGGGAGGGGCGGTGATGGTTATCTCGAGGTCACTGCCGGTGCCGCCGCAGCCGAGAAGCCCCGCCGCGGCCACTACGCACCAGGTGCGTAGAAGGGCACGCTTTCCGCAGGGCATGCTCTAGAGTTCCGCCAGAGCGTCCAGAGCCATGCGCAGGGCCACGTCGGCCCTCTCCTCGCAGCAGAGCTGGTCGGCAAGCAGGGCCAGGCCCACTCGCCGCCCGTCGGGGTAGACCACGATCATGCAGCGCGAAGAACCCGCGGCGTCCACCGACGAGATGCCGTAGACGGCCAGGAAGTCATCGTCGTAGCCCTCCATCACCGGATTCCCGTTCAGAGGGTCCACCAGAACACGCCGGGCTATGGAGGAGGAGAGCAGGCCGTCCATCTTCGGCAGGACCAGGGCGCAGTCCTCCAGCGTGGACTCGTTGGGAAGCGGAACGGGCGCGTCCTCCCATTCCAGGAACACGCCGCTGACCTCGGATCCGGACAGCCCCGCGGCGGCCATCCACGATCCGATCTGCTCCGGTTCCAGTATGGAGAAGAGCTTCATCATGAACTCGTCGTTGCCGGTGCCGGCCACTATCAGGACGTCCTCCAGGCTGCGACTGGGGCCGATCAGGTAGTCCAGGGAGAGCTCCCCTTCCCGCACCCTCTCCAGCGCCATGGGGAGCAGGAAGATATCGGGGTTTCCTATGTCGAAGTCCCCACCGCCGGACGAAACCGTCTCCTCGGAGACCATGTCCATGGCAAGGACGCCGAAATCGCCGCCATCGAGGGCGGTGACACCGGCCAGCTTCGACCGCAGCGGGGAAAGGTCGGCCTCCGTGCCGGTGGAACCCTCGCCGAAGACAGAGGGCTGCGCGGCGGCGGCAGCGGCGATTAGGGCCATGAGGGCAGTCAGGAGTCTCATCTTCACCTCCCGGGCCGTCGCGCGGCCCTGCAAGTAAAAGGCGGGGCCGCCGGGCGGCCCCGCCATCTCTGCCGGGTGTTGGGCTAGAAGACCCGTACGTTCTGTATGGTCTGGAACTCGAAGCTCAGCGTGACCAGAGTGCCGTTCTGTGTCGGCGGGTCCTCCGAGACGTCGTCCACGTTGACCTTCACGTAGTAGTAAGCCGCGGGGTCGGTATAGACCTGGCGGACGTAGACCATGTCGCCGGTGCTCAGGTAGTCGGACTCGTTGTCGGCCCAGCTGTCGGGGGCGTAGCCGGAGGTTCCGCCGATGCCGAAGTCGGAGTCGTAGGCGTCGCCGTAGGTGCCGTAGTTGCCGGCGTAGAAGAGCACGTCATCGTCGCCCTTGGTGTCGTCGTAGGCGTAGATGTCGTAGGTGTTGGTGTTGGCCACCGAGCGGGTACCGTAGTTGCTGATGTCGCTGCCGGACACGTCACCGAAGTAGAAGCCGGAGTC
Organism: uncultured bacterium; assembly: GCA_964553045.1. Taxonomy (GTDB): domain Bacteria; phylum Fermentibacterota; class Fermentibacteria; order Fermentibacterales; family JCC-6; genus JAWLEP01. The sequence continues at coordinate 34,674 of CAZKJG010000009.1, forward strand.
GTAGCTGGTCTGGGCGTTCTGGTCGCCGATCACGAAGGTCTCGGTGATCACGACGGGCATGGTGTTCACGGCGGTGGCGAAGCTCTCGGAGTAGTTGTCGCCGCTCTTGGCGCGGACGGAGTAGTATCCGGCGCTGGTCGCCTCGTGGGTATAGGTGGTGTTGGCCGTGGTGGTCACGGCGTCGCCGGAGCCCGGCGTGCCGCTTTCGTTGAAGTAGATCTCGTACTCGTCGGCCTCGTCCACGGCGGTCCAGGTGAGGACGATGCTCGTGCCCTCGGAAGCGTCCGTGTCGATGGTCAAACCGGTGACCGTGGGCAGCGTGCCTCCGGCTCCACCCGGATCGTCACCCTCGCAGCCGGCCATGAGCATGACGGCAAGCGCCGCAAGCAGAATGGCGTACTTTCTCATGAATGCTCCTTTCTCAGTTGATTTCACATTGGACACTGGGCAAGATAGCTCCGCCCCCCTACCCTGTCAAATCTACCCGCCACCGCCATCGGAGTTCCCTCCCAGTCCCTCAAGGGCGCGCTCCGCGGCGGAGCGGACGTCCAGCTGGGGGTCCGCGGCAAGCTCCCGCAGCAGGGGTATCGCCGTGCTGTCACCCAGAGCCCCCAGGGCCGCCGCAACCCGGGTCCGCACCCTGGAGGACGGGTGGGAGGCCAGCCGAACAACTGCCGCCATCGAAGAGGGCTCTCCAATGCGCTCCAGGGCCTCCACCACGGTGGCGGTCAGGCCGGGGGACAGGCTGTCTTCCAGGGCCTCCTCCAGGGCCGGGCGGCCGGACGCCTCTCCCATGCGGCCCAGCAGCCAGGCGCAGTTGCCCCTCACCCGGGGCCTCTCCGAGGCCAGCAGGCTCTCCGCCAGAGCCGGGACCGCAGGCTCCGGGTTGGCCTTCAGGGCGGACTCCATGGCCCTCAGCTCCAGGCCGTCCCAGGCGTCGAGCCTGTTCGAGATGACGTACCGCACCGCCTCTCCCCCCCGCCCGGCGAGCTCCTCGCGATGGGCCAGCACCCGCCGGCGGTTCTCGGCCACCGCCCACTCACTGGCCACCCCGAACAGGGAGTCCAGCTCCAGAGAGGCCGGGTCTCCGACCGGATCATCGGCCAGGCTGTCCGGGGGGCTGCTGCGGGCGACATCGGCTCCCGCGCCGTAGCTGGGCAGCCGCCAGAAATCCCCGCCGCCAGGGCCCACGAACAGGTCCTCGTCGGCCAGATCCAGGAAGACGGCGACTCCGCCGAAGCCCCGCCGCCAGGGCGCCTCGCCCTGGCCTCCGCCGGCGGCGGCGTACACGTCGTCGCCGGCCAGATCGGCGAAGAGGCAGGCGGAGTTGGTGAGGGCCAGCGCCTGGCCCCCGTCTGCGCAGTACCAGTCGTCGCCGTCGGCGTCCAGCAGGAAGCCGGTCGAGAGGTCGTGGGCGCTTCCCTGGGCCGGGCCGCGGCGCGAGATGTAGACGTCGTCCCCGCCACCCTCCCACAGGCAGCCGGCCGCGAGATGGATCCCCGAGCCCTGGCTGTACTGGGCGGCCGTGTAGGCGTCCTGGCCGGCCTCGTCGTAGAGCATGCCCAGCCCGTAGAAGTAGGCGGCCCCCTGGCCGAAGACCTCCGCCCGGTAGGTGTCGTTGCCCTCCCCCAGGTCCGCCAGCAGACCAACCCCTCCGGCCACGAAGGGACGCAGGCCCATGGCGAAGCCCTGGGACATGGCCCGGTGGTCCTCGCGCAGAAGCGGCTCGTGGGGGTAGCGGAAGCCGGCCAGGTAGGAGTCGTGTCCGGCCCGGTCGCAGAGCGTGCCCCGGCCCGCCGGGCCGCCGAACCCCTGGCCGAAGGCGGCCACCCTGTAGGAATCGTCGCCTGAGAGGTCCAGCAGGTGGCCTTCGCCCAACATGGCCGCCCCCTGGGACATGTAGTCGGCGCGGTAGGTGTCGTCGCCGGCAAGGTCGGCCAGCAGGCCCTGGCCCGCCAGGCCGCATCCCTGCGAGAGGGGGCCGGCGGCGTAGGTGTCGTCCCCTGACAGGTCCACCAGCGCCCCCAGGCCGCCGAATCCAGAGCCCTGGGCTCCGGGCAGCTCGGTGAGGTAGCGGTCGTCCCCGGCCAGATCCATCACCACGGCCACGAACCGCCCGGCGGGAGCGGCCGCCGCTGCGCAGTGGCCGCGGTAGGTGTCATCGCCGCCGGGGTCGACTATCAGGTCGAACCCGCCTGCGTAGGTGTTTGGCCCGAGGCCGCCCAGGACCCAGCTCACGGGGCCGGCGGTGTCGAAAGCGGCCACGGCCCCCTCGACGCCGGGAGCCGCCATCCCGCCGGAGGGAACCGGCATATCCCCCAATTCAAGTGCCAATTCAAGTGCCAGGCACGTGAACGTGTCGGGGTCCAGGGGAGGGGGGACCGGCCACCGGGAGAGGAGGCCGGCCAGCGATTCGGGCTCCACCTCCGGGTCGTCGGGCTCCGCCAGTCCCCAGGAGCGGTGGAGGGCTCCGGCGGAGCCCCATTCGCCCGGGTGGTCGGAGTCGGCAAAGACCTGCGGCAGGAGGCAGACCAGTGTGTCGCCGGCCCCACCTGCGGAGTCGAAGGCGGCCGAATACTCTTCGGACACCCCTTCCAGAAGCGCGAGGAGGTCACCCATGGGGTTGTCTCCTGAGTAACGAAGCCCGCCTCCGGGAAGGGCGTCCACCTCCCCCGCCAGTATCCCGGGGATTGAATGGATGTCGGTGAGGGCCTCCAGTACCGTGGAGTCCGGAAGGGCGACGCCCCGGGACCAGTGGCGGTCGAAGTTCATCTGCTCGGGGGTTATGCGCAGGGAGTCCAGGCAGGCGGAGAGCGCGGAGTCCGCCGCCGCCGGCAGCCGGGGCGACGGAGCCAGGGCCGCTACGATCAGGGCTGTTAGCATGCTTCCTCCTCCCGGGGGTTCTTCGTCGGGCGGGGATTAGATAACGGCGGCGGACCCTGCGGGCCAGCCCGAGGTTGACCCCGGCGGGGTGGTTTACGTACCTTCGGTGCGGGATTGGGGGTGGCCGGGCGGCGGTCCGACCTGAGAGCATACCCCGCGAACTTGAACCGAGTAATGTCGGCGGAAGGAAATCCCTCCGGGCCTTCCGGCCCGGGTTTCCTCCGCCTCTGACAGGGAGGCGAGATGACCCACCCCGTGATCGACTATGCGGCCGAGAACCTGCGACAGCTTCGCGACAGCTGCCCCATGATCCACCACATCACCAACAGCGTGGTGACCAACTTCACGGCCAACATCACCCTCTGCCTGGGGGCCGCCCCGGTGATGGCGCCGGCGGAAGAGGAATCCGCCGAGATGGCCGGCTTCGCGGCCGCGCTTCTGCTGAATATCGGTACCCTGGACCCGCGGCAGGTGCGCAGCATGCTGGCGGCGGGCAGGGCGGCCAACGAGAAGGGCATTCCCGTTGTTCTGGACCCGGTGGGAGCGGGGGCCACGGCCCTGCGGACCGATTCGGCCCGCATGCTGGCCGACCAGCTGGATGTCTCGGTCGTGCGGGCCAACGCCGGCGAGGCGCTCACTCTGGCCGGGGAGTCCGGAAGGGTCCGCGGAGTGGACTCGCGGGACACGGTCGAGGGCCGGACCCGGGCGCTTCGGGATCTGGCCGGGGAGCTGGGATGCGTGGTGGCCGTAACCGGCCGCGAGGATGTGGTCACCGACGGCAGCCGCCTGATAACCTGCTCCAACGGGCACTCCGTCATGGGCCGCGTGACCGGCACCGGCTGCGGCGCCAGCACGGCGGTGGCCTGCTTCTGCGCCGCCGGAGAGGACATGCTGCTCTCGGCGCTGTCCGGGCTGGCCTGCTACGCCGTGGCCGGCGAGCTGGCCGGAAGGGAGGCCGCCGGACCCGGGAGCTTCGTGCCCGCCTTCCTCGACGCCCTGGCCTCGCTGGACGCCAACGCATTCCGGGCCCACGCCCGCATCTCCGAATGAGGGCCGGCGATCTGGCCGTCTACCTGGTGACCGACCCCCGCATGGGCCTGGAGCGCGGCCTGGTGGAGACGGTGCGACTGGCCCTGAAGGCCGGCGTACGCGCTGTGCAGCTGCGGGACAAGCAGGCCTCCACCCGAAAGCTGATGGAGGACGCCTCGGCGCTGCTGGACCTGTGCAGAAGCCACGGAGCCCTGCTTCTGGTGAACGACCGGGTGGACGTGGCCATGGGCGTCGGTGCCGACGGCGTGCACCTGGGCCAGGACGACATGCGGGCGGACACGGCGAGGAGGCTGATGGGGCAAGAGGCGGTGATCGGAGTATCCGTCCGCACCCCCGACGAGGCGGTCCGGGCCGGTGGGAACGGCGCCGACTACATGGCCGCCAACCTGGTGTACGCTACGGCCACCAAGACCGACCTGCCGGAGCCCCTGGGCCCCCGGGGCGTAGGCGAGCTTAGGAAGGCCTGCGGTCTGCCGCTGGTGGCCATCGGCGGAATAGACGCAGAAAACGCCGAAGAGGTGATAAGCGCCGGCGCCGACGGTCTGGCCGTGGTCTCCGCCATAATGGCGGCCGACGATCCGGGGGCCGCGGCGTCCGCCCTGCTGGCCGCGGCTCGAAGGGCTCTGGTAGAGAGGGATTCTTGACAGGAGCCGCCGGACGGGTACCTTTGGAGGGAAAAGGCCGGCGAGCCCGTCGCCCGGCCGCCAACAACCTGGAGGGATTTTGGAGATGAGAGAGATTCTGCTCTGCCTTGCGCTGGCAGCATCCGCCATGGCCTTCGGTGGCCTTGACACGCCCGACGTTCCCGAGACCCCCGAGGTGGACCTCTCGGAGATAGAGATTCCGGGCATGGAGATACTGGACGGGATCCAGATGGAGCTGGACGAGCTCATCGCCTCCACCGACTCGCTTCGGACCCTGATCCCCCAGCTTTCCGTCCTTGACGAGGCGTCCGCCGAGCTGGAGGAGCTGCGCGACACCGACCCGGAGCTGGCCGAGCTTCAGGCCGAGATCAATGCGCTCCATGACGAGCTGGAGGCCGCCAGGACCGAGCTGGAGGCCAAGACCGACGCGATAACCTCCCGTCTCGACGCCGTCAACGAGTCCGTCACCACCTTCACCGAAGGGCTCCCGGGGCAGGAGAGCAGCGAGACGCGCTAGGCCTCACTCAAAGGGGCTGCGGCGGTCGAAGTCCGGCAGGAAGGCTCCGGGGGAGTCCATGGCCTGGACGTAGCCCGCCCGGAGCCCCTCCTCCTCCAGGACCTCCCGCGCCCGTCCGTACTCCGAAGCGGTGATCCTCCGCGCAAGAAGGGGGAACTCCCCGGCCCTGTGCATCGGGTTGTACTGAGACATCAGGCTGACCCCCACCCCCCGCGGGAGCTCCCGGGAGATGAACCGCAGCCACTCCCCGGTGCCGGAGATGCCGTCGGGCAGGACCAGCAGCCTCACCAGCAGGCCCGACTGCGCGATGCCGTCGGGGCCGGTATCCAGCCCGCCGACCTGCCGGGACATCTCCCGAAGGGCCGCCCTGGCCGCATCCGCATAGTTGGGAGCGCCCGAGTAGCGCACGGCGTACGCGTTTTCCCAGTAGCGGGCGTCCGGAAGGTATATCTGGAAAACGCCCTCCAGCAGCCTCAGGGCCTCCACGCTGTCGTAGCCCGAGGAGTTGTAGATCCGGGGGAGGCCGAATCCCTCCTCCGCCGCCAGGGCCAGGGAGTCGAGTATCCAGGGCAGGTAGTGGGTGGGAGTGACGAAACCCGCGGAGGGACATCCCGCGTCCTGGAACTGCAGCAGCCGACTGACAAGCGCTTCCGGGGCCATCGGAAAGCGGCGGCCGGTCTGGCTGATGTCGTGGTTCTGGCAGTAGACGCATGAGAGGCTGCAGTGGGCCAGGAATACGTTTCCCACGCCCGCCCTTCCCCCCAGCACCGGCTCCTCGCCGTGATGGATACAGGTGGAAGCAACCTCCAGCTCGTCCCCGGCGCCGCAGCGCCCCCTCTCGCCCTGGAGGCGGCGGGCCCCGCACAGGTGGGGGCAGAGCCGGCAGGGAGAGCACAGCTCCCGCAGCCGGCCCGCCCGCTCGCGCAGAATTTCGGGGTCTGTGATCACGGCCGTCCGGCTCCGGCGCCGGACATCTCGGTGGAGAGCACCCAGCGGTAGAGCCTGCTGTCGCGGCGCAGCCCCTCGTGGGTGCCGCAGGCCGCCAGACGGCCCTCGTGCAGGAGAATGACCCTGTCCGCGTGCTGTACGGTCGACTCCCTGTGGGTGACCACGAAGGTGATCGCCCCCGAAGCGGCGGGGCCCAGGCGCTTCCAGAGCGCCTCCTCCCGCTCGGCGTCCAGGGCCGCGGTGCAGTCGTCCAGCAGCAGAAGCGACGGCTCGCCGGCCAGGGCCCGTGCTATGGCAACCCGCTGCCGCTGGCCGCCGCTGACCCCGGTCCCGCCCTGGCCCAGGAGCCTGCGGGCCCCCAGGTGCAGCTCACCGGAGGGAAGCCCCGCCGTCTCCAGGGCCAGGGCCACCCGGCGCTCGGCAATGGGACGCCCCAGGCGGACGTTGTCCGCCACCGTCTCGCTGAAGAGCACCGACTCCTGGGGAACGTAGCCCAACCTGGCCGACAGCGCGTCCTCGGGTATGCGCTCCAGGGGAACGCCGTTGAGCAGAACCGTTCCCTCCTGGGCCGGCAGGAGGCCGGCCAGCATCTTCAGGAGGGTCGTCTTGCCGCTGCCCACCTCGCCCACCACGGCCACGACGGCCGGCGCCTCGACATCCAGGCTGATGCCCGTCAGCCCCGGCCCCTCGGGGTAGCGGAAGCCGGCCTCGCGCAGCTTCACCCCGGCGATGGGGCCGGGGTCCTCCCCCTCCAGCCTCCGCAGGCGGTCGGGGAAGTCAAGTATCTCCACCTCCCTGTCTATGGAGGCGAAGGCCTGCCGGGAGGTGACGAAGAGGTTGGGAATGTCCATCATCGGCGCCAGCAGGAGGTCCAGGTAGACGTAGAATGCGTAGAAGTCCCCCAGGCCTATGCGCTGGCGGATCACGAGGATGCCGCCCACCAGCACCACCAGGACCTTCCCGAAGTGGCCGATGAAGTTGTAGAGGCTGTGGACCAGCATCATCAGCCTGGCTATGTCCATCTCTATGTCCACCCGCCGTTCCAGCAGCCTGCGCAGGCGGGACTTCTGACCCTCCTCGGCGCCGTACGCCTTCACTATGGAGATCCCGGCGAATGTGCTGTCCAGCAGGTCGTTGGTATGGCTGGTGGCCCTGCGGCTCTCCTCCACCTTCCTGCCCAGCCGGTGCTCCACCCGGTAGAAGATGTACAGCATCAGCGGAAGGGGCACCACGGCCAGGAGGGTCAGCCTCCAGCTTATCAGCACCATGACCGCGAGGCAGAACAGCAGCCTGGCCGACGACTCCAGGGCACGGAAAACGGCCGAGCAGCTGAACCAGCCGATGCGGGGGTACTCCACTATGTCGTCGGTGAGCCTGGTGGTGAGATCACCCGGCCGGAAGCGCCCCCAGAATCGGTAGTCCTTCTCCTTCAGGCTGTCGAACACGTCGTCGCGCACGTCCAGGCCTATCTTGCTGTTCAGCCAGGCCCGGGCCCCCGGGTAGAGGCCGGCGACGAAGCGGCCCAGGGCCAGCGCCCCCAGCACCAGCATTATCCGGCGCAGTCTGCTGCCGCCCTCCAGCACGGGCTCCAGGTTGTCGAGTACGTATCGGAAGACCAGGGGAAACCCCAGGGCCACCCCGCTGGAGACCACGGTGAGCAGAAGAAGAACGGCTATGTGTCCGCGGTGTCCGCGCCAGTAGGCGGCTATCCAGCGCATGTGGCTAAGCATCGATCCTTCCCCTTCCATCGGTCCGGCCCAGCTGAAGCCTGTAGAGCCCGGCGTACACGCCCTTCCGCGCAAGCAGCTCCTCGTGCGGGCCCTCCTCAACCACCCGGCCGCCCTGTATAACCAGGATGCGGGTGGCGTGCAGAACCGTACCCAACCGGTGGGCAACCACCAGGGCGGTCCGGTCCTCCACCATCAGATCGGTTGCCCGCTGTATGCGCTTCTCTGTCCCCGGGTCCACGCTGGATGTGGCCTCGTCAAGCACCAGTATGTCCGGCTGCCGCAGCACGGCCCTGGCGAAGCTGACCAGCTGCCTCTCGCCCATGGAGAGGTTGGTGCCGCCCTCGGCTATCCCGGTATTCAGGCCGTGGGGCAGCCTCTCCACCAGATCCTCGGCGTCTATCGCCCGCATGGCGTCCATCTGCGCCTTCCGGGGGACCTCCGGGTCGAAGACGGTCAGGTTCTCCGACAGACTGCCCGAGAAGAGGTTGACGTCCTGCAGCACCATGCCCAGACGGCTGCGCCAGACGTCCAGCCTGAGGTCGGCTACGTTCACTCCGTCGACCGTGATACGACCCTTCTGCGGCGTGTAGAACCTCATCAGCAGACCCACCACGGTGGACTTGCCGCCGCCGCTGGCGCCCACCAGGGCCACCATCTCTCCCCGACGTATGCACATGCTCATTCCCCGCAGCGCCCAGTCGTCGTCCTCGGCGTACCTGAACCAGACGTCTTCGAAGCGTATCTCCCGCCAGTCGGAAGGAAAGGCCTCCCGGCCCAGGGTCCCGTCCGGAGTAAGGGTCTCGGTGTCCAGTATGCCGAACAGCCGGTCGGCGGAAGCCAGGCCCCGCTGCACCTGGTTGAGCGTGGAGCTGAACATCAGTATGGGCTGGAACAGCCGACGGGTGTACTCCACGAACAGCACAACCGTACCCGCGGTGAGTACGCCTGAGGCGAGGCCGCCGCGGCCGGCGAACAGTATTACCGCCACCGCGACTATCTCGCAGCTTCCCAGGAAGCTCCAGAAAGTGTACTCCCACCCCATGGCCCGGACCTCCCGGCGCACGTACTCCCTTCCGGCCTGGTGAAGCTTCCGTGCCGCGGTGTCCGTGGCTCCGAAGACCTGCAGCACCGGAATGGAGCGCACGTATTCCGCAGCCACCGATGAGACCCGGGCGAAGGCACTGCGAAGCCTGCCGTAGAGGGTTCTCATGTAACGGAGTACCGGCAGGGTCAGGACGGCAACGGGGATTATCAGCAGCACAACGGCACCGGTTATCCTCAAGTCGGTGGCTGCCATCACCCCTATGGTGCCCGCCACCAGGGCCAGGCTGCGCAGCAGGGCCATGGACACCTCGCTGAACAGCATGCGTATCTTCTCGCCGTCGCTCTCCACCCTGGCCATCAGCCGGCCGGTGGGATGCCGGTCGAAGAAGGCCCTGGACAGTGTGAGCATGTGCGAGAAGACCCCCCCCTTGACGTCCCTGACCACGGCGAGACCGATCTTCGTGGCCATTACCACCTGCAGGTAGGAGAGGACCATGACCAGGCCGAACAGGCCGGCGAACAGGCAGGAGAGCAGGACTATCTCGACAATGCTCTCCTCCGGTATTGACACGTCTATTACGCGCCGCAGCACCAGGGGGGCGGCCAGCTCACCAGCCACCGACAGCAGAAGGAGAGCGCCCGCTCCCAGAAAGGTGCCCAGCCGGGGGCGGACGTAGGGCCACAGCCGGGCCATGAGGCGAATGGACGAAGTACGCCTGGTGTCGGGCCGGTCGTCCTCGAGCTCCCCCCACATCACGCACCGCTCCTCTCGGGTTTCTCGAGCGGATCCGCTCCGGAGGCTGGCGCGGCCGGCCGCCCGGATGGCCTTTCACCTGCTGTACTGTGGGTGGGGTCCGGGCAGGGTGAAGGCGCACTCCCCCGGAACGGCCGCCGTCCGCCTAGATTCTGCCGCCGTTCCTCAGCTGGGCTGGATCACTGCAAGGGACATGCGCTACCTCCCGGCTATGGTCGCCGGATAACCTAGCACGAGAACCCGTACCGTCAAGCCGGGCGGAGGTCAGCGGACCAGGAGCCGGTCCGCCTCGCCCCTTGGCATGGGGGAGACGTCATTCACGCAAGTTCCCCGGGAACCTATTACGGAGACCCTCCTTCCCGAAGCCACCTTGGCGTACAGGGCCATCGCCGATGCCATGGTCCGCAGGTCGGGGCCCTCGCCCAGGGCGACCGCCAGCGGTCCCGGCCGGTCGGCCATGTTGAAGGTCTCCCGGTCTTCGGCGTCGGCGGCCAGCTCCAGGTTGTCTGCGTGAGACCGCCCGATCAGGCATACGCCGCCCGGAATCACCAGCATCCTCCCGCTGCGTATCATTCGGGCTGTTCCCGCGTCCGCCAGCCCCATCTCCCGAATCAGCCGAAGGCGACGGGAGTACCCCGGGTCGGTGAGAAGGCATCCTCCCGCCGGCGGGCGGTGGCGGAGACCCTCCCTCCCGGCGATGGCCATCTGCCGCTTCCTTCCCCGGCCGCTGATGTCCAGCAGGCCCTCCCGGTCCACCTGGCCCCGTCTCTCGGCCTCGGTCTTCGGCAGCAGCTTGGCCGACAGGGGTCGGAGAATCCTTCCGGGCAGCCCCGCCAGCCGCTCCACCCGCCTCAGGGACCCGGAGTTCTGGGACATGGGCCGCTGCCCCAGGACCTCGCCGGTGAAGACCACGTCCAGCCCCTCCCGCGAGGCGATCTCCCCCAGGAGCATGAACATGCGGGCGTGGCAGTCTATGCAGGGATTCATGTTGCCCCCGAAGCCGCTGGCCGGGCAGCGGATTATCTCCATTATGTGGGGCGTGAAGTCCACCACCCGCCATCGCGCTTCGAGGAACTGCTCGGCCATCTCCTCGGCCTCCGTGGCCGGGAAGAAGGGGCTCTCAAAGGTCACCAGCTCCAGCCGGATGCCCTGACGGGCCAGGAGCCATGCGGCCAGAACGCTGTCCAGCCCGGCCGAGAACGCGCCCGCCGCCTTTACGCCCATCCGGTGTGTCCTCCCCCGATAATTCTCCACCCCTCGGACACCGCCAGGCGGCGAAGCCTGCGGTCGGGGCATACGGCCACCGGACGGCCGCAGATCGCCATCACATGCCGGTCCGACCAGGAGTCGCCCAGGGCGGCGGCAGCGGAAGCCGGTATCGACATCTCCCTCAGCAGCCCCTCCGCCAGATTCGCCTTGCTGCGGCCCCAGGGTCGGGGCCCGGCCAGCCTTCCGGTCAGCCTGCCGTCGGCGGTCTCCGGAACGCTGGCCACCACCCGGGAGGCTCCGCAGAGGTCGGCCAGATCCCGGGCCAGCGGGTCCAGTGTCGCCGAGACCAGCACCACCCGGGTGCCGGCCTCTGCCCAGGATCGCACCATCTCGGCGACACCGGGCCTTACGCGTCGGCGAAGGCTCTCCGCGAGTCGGTGGCAGTGCTCCTGCAGGCTGTCGGAATCCAATCCGCTCAGATAGCGGCGGTTCCAGCCCTTGCCCTGCGATACGGTCCGGAGGGGGTGCAGGCCGTAGCCGGCCAGGAAGCGCAGGAAACCGAAGGGGGAAAGGCCGCCGCTTTCGGCCAGCGAGAGCACCAGTTCCTTCTCCGAGGACACCGAGATCAGCGTACCGTCCAGGTCCACCAGAGCAGCCCTCGGAGGGGCAGTGTCGCTATCCCTGAGGATCGGGAGCGATCCTCACCCCCCGGCCGGAGCCGGGGGTGTTGTCGAACACGGCGGTCACATGGACCAGTATGCCGGGGAAAAACCGTGGAAAGTCACCGTGAAAGTAGCTGTGCGCGAGGTTGGTGTACTCGACGATGTCCCTGGCGTAACGGCCGGCCTCGTCGTCATCCGGGCCCACCAGCTCTCCTATCCCCCGCACCTCGTAGGACTTCCTGTCCAGGAACACAAGCGAGGTGGCCGGGCAGGCCATCAGGTTTACGAAGGTATGGGTCTCGAACTCCGGAGTGGAGTAGAGCTCGAGGGACACGAGCTTGGTCCGGTCGAAGTTCTCCCCGCTGGAGTACACCTCCCGAAGCAGGCTGAGCCTCTCCCGCATGGGGGAATCACCGGTCTCCCTCATCCTCTCCATGTAGCCGCCTATCAGGTCCCTGCGCGGACAGAGCCCCATTCCCTTGAAAGCGTTGTTCACCGAGAGCGCGCTGTCCCGGCGCCGGCCGCCCCAGGTGGCCATGGCGGCATTGTGGGGGCCCGCCAGCGAAGGCGGCCCGCCCTCTCCGGACATCATGGCCTCTATGGTTTCCAGTACTTCCCGCCGGGCGGTGACGTTCCAGTCCATGAACGCATCGGGAAGCTCCACCGTCTGCATGTCGGTCCAGCCGTCCTCCAGCCTGGCCCGGACGATCCCCTCCGCCTCCCGGGAGGCGTCAACGGTCTGCTGTCGAAAGCTGCCGGCGCTCCAGTACTCCTCCTCCGCCTGCTCCATCTCTCCGGCAAGGGCTCCGGCTCCCAGTCCCGAGACCAGAGCCGCCCCTCCCAGCCTACCCATCCTTTCCAGGAACTCCCGTCTGCTCATGCTTCCGCCGTCATCGGTGCGTCGAGGTCCGCTGTCGCCCATTCATCACTCCGTTCATCCGTTCCCGTCGATGGCGCCGCTGAGCCACTCCAGGGCGGCTTCAGGTTCGCTGAGCATGCCGGGGAAGCCCTCGGCCAGCTCTCTCATCCTCCGGGCCGCCTCCGCGGCCCCGGTACTGTCGCCTCCGGCCAGGAGCACCCAGGACTCAAGGGACATCTGCAGGAGCCTGGTTCGAAGGTAGGACTCGGGCGACAGGGTCCGGGCCATTTCCAGCAGCTGAACCGCCCGATCGACCCTGTTCTTACTCGCCAGCAGCCGGCCGTAGCGCACCAGCTGCTCCAGCCTGGAGAGTGGGGCGCCGGTCGCTTCCCGCAGATAGGAGGCCTTTCGAAACAGCTCCTCGGACTCATCGATCCTGCCGTCGCTCCTGGCCGTCTCGGCCAGGCCCTGGACCGCCATGCATCGAATGTCACCCGGCAGCTTGCCTTCCTCTCCGGTGTACACCTCCCGGTAACAGCCCTCCGCCGACTCCAGGTCCCCCATCGCATGGTGGATCCTGCCCATCTCGGCCAGGGTGCGGAAACGCTGCTGGTCGTTCGCCAGCCGCTCGAACACGGCCTTCGACCTTGCGCAGGCCTCCATGGCCCTGTCGTACCTGCCGATAAGGAAAAGGCCCTTGGCCTCCTCCCGGTCGGCCCTGGCCTCCAGAAGGGGGTTGTCGTCCTCTTCGGCCAGGTATCTGACCATTCGAATGTCGCTGCGGAAGCCCTCGCAGTCTCCATCCTGGGCCATCAGGGCAGCCCTGTTTAGCCGAAGCCTTCCCTCGAGACCCTTAAGCGATACCCGGCGGCAGATGTCAAGGGCCTCCTCGTACTCGCCCAGCGCCCTGTCCTTCTCCATTCTCACGGCGGACAGGTAGGCGAGGTTCGCCAGGATCCCGGCCTCGGTCGTGTAGTTCTCCGACCTGCTCGCCAGATCCCGGGCCTCCTCGAACCTCTCCCTGGCCCCCCCGAGGTTGCCGCGCTCCACCTCGAGGCCACCTATGTTGCACAGAAGCGGGCCCTCCATGAGGGCCGCGCCCTGGGCCCTGGCCATCTCCAGGGCGCTCTCGGTCACCCGTACCGCCTCGTCCACCCTGCCCCGCGCCCGCAGCAGCGGGCCCATGGAGCCCAGAATGGGAACCTCCAGGCCCGCCAGCCTCTTTCTCCGGGCTATGAAAAGGGCCTTCTCGAGAGCCTGCTGGGCCCGGTCGTATTCGCTGCGGTCGAAGTGTATCTGTCCGATCATCCGAAGGTACTCGCACTCCCGAAAGGAATCACCGATGGCCCGGGTGAGGGCCAGCCCCCTGGTGGCGTGTTCCAGGGCCAGCTCCTGGTTTCCCGAGCTCCTGGCGAACCCGGCCATGCCGTAGAGCACCTTGGCCTCCATCTGCTTGAGCCCGTGGTCCCGGCTTATGGACAGGGCCTGCCTGTAGAGGCCCATGGCCGCCTCGGAGTCCAGTATCTTCTCGCTGATGCCCGCCAGCGCGGTGGTGGTCCTGGCCAGATCCACGTCCCGCCCCAGGTCCCTCCATATCTCCGAGGCCTGGCGCATCATGTCCGCCGCCAGCCGTGCGTCGCCCGCCATGCGCTCCACCGAGGACAGCGCCTCCAGGGACCTGGCCCGCAGCTGCTCCAGGGCTCCCCGGCGGGCGATGTCGAGGGAGGAGAGTATTCGGCGGCGGGCCCCGGCCAGCTCGCCCTTCCTGTACAGGTGTCTTCCCCACTGCAGTTCCACCTCGGCCAGCCAGGCCGGATTCATGCTTTCCTCGGCCATCAGTGACATCTTCTCCAGCTCGTCGGCCTCCCGCACCAGGTCGGAGCGGATTCCGTGAATCCTGCGGCGGCAGCGCAGCACCTCCCAGTCCACCAGGAACCTGGCGCTCTCGCTCACTTCCCGCAGCCAACGCTCCACGCGGGAAAGCCACTCCTCGGCCTGGTCCAGCTCACCCCGCTGCACGAAGCCGTTTGTGGCCCTGATGGCCAGCGGTATGGCCTTGTCCATCTCGCCCGCCATGGCCCAGTGACGGGCTATGCCGGCGGCCCGATCCTCCAGGTTTTGCGAGTAGAGGTCCTCCATGATGGAGGCCACCCTGGCGTGCAGCCTCCGCCTGCCGCTGTGGAGTATGGTGTCGTAGGCGGCCTCGCGAACCATGCTGTGGCTGAACTCGTAGGTCTCGCCGTTTTTGCGCCGGATCAGGCCGGTTCGCCCCAGGGCCTCCAGCACGGGGAATACGGGATGCGGCATCTCCATGTCCCTGGCCAGCCTCGCCAGAAACCGGGCGGAGAAGCGCTCGTCGATCACCGATGCCAGCTGCAGAAGCTGACGCATGGGCTCTCCCTGCCGACCTATCCTGTCGATGAGTATGCCCTGAACCCCCGGGGATGGGTCGGAGAAGAAATCGCTGTCCTGGATCAGACATCCGCCGGAGGCCAGGGGCACTATCACGGCGGTCTCCACCAGCGAGTACACGAGCTCCTGGAGATGGAAGGGGTTTCCGTCGCAGGAGGAGATCAGGTAGTCGGCCAGCTCGCCCGGAATCTCGCCGCCCCCCAGCATTCCACAGGCCAGATCCAGCATCATCTCCTCCGGGAGGGGACCCAGATCGATCCTGATCCGAAGCTCCAGGGCCCCCTCGCCCTCAAGTCCCATGGGCTCCCGGGAGGTGACCACTATCAGGGCCCGGCCACGCTCCGGAGGACGCTCGAGCAGGGCCTCCAGGATGTCCATGGAGGTCCGGTCAATCCAGTGCAGGTTGTCGAGGAACAGCACCAGGCCGCCCGGCAGCGAGGCCAGCGCCTCCACCAGGCAGCGCACGGCCAGACCTGTCCCCGTCTTGCGGGTGGTCTCGTCGAGCATGGAGACCCGGGCCTCCCCCACCAGGGCTTCCAGGTAGGGCAGGCCGTCCCGCAGGAAGGGTATATCCACCTTCTCCTCCAGGAGGGACAGCAGCCTGGACACCGAGGTCCGGACCGGTGCCAGGCCCTCCCGCCTGAGCACGTCCCTGAGGACCGAGGCCCATGTCCCGTAGGGTATGTTGCCGAAGTGCACGGCCCGTCCCCGGATGAAGGCCGGCGGGGTCTCCCGGCGCTCCAGCCGTGCCTCCATCTCCTCTACCAGACGGGTCTTGCCAATTCCCATCTCCCCGCATACCCAGGCCAGGGTAGTCAGGCCCCTCTCGGGATCCGCCATGGCTCTGCCATAGGCGTCCATGAGCAGTTCCAGCTCGTTCTCCCGGTCGACCATGTCGGGCCAGCTGAGGTCCAGAAGCCGGTCGAGGCCCGACACCCTTTCCCTTCCGGACTCCAGGGGGCTGTAAAGGGGACCCGGGAGCGAGGAATCTGAGTCCACCCTTCTCCAGGAGAAGAAGTCCCCGCACTTGTCGCGGCAGGCTGCGGTCACCATGACCTCACCTGTTCCACAGGCCGACAGAACCTCCAGGGACCCCTCCACCGCCTTCTTCCGGCCTTCGTCGTCCGCTCCCCGAGCCGAGCAGTCCAGGCCCGCGGAGAGGATGAGCTCGCCGTCGTCGAGATGCTCGCTCACATGGTCCATGGCCCGGGACATCCGCAGGGCGGTTGAGAGGGCCACGGCGGCATGGGTCTCGCCCCCCCGATGACCGCTGAACAGCAGCACAACGGCCCCGGATTCGGACGGGTCCGGGGCCTCGACAGCACCCCTGGATTCGCCTAGAGTAACGAGCATGTTGGAGATGGTGTCTCTGAGCGACTCGAGCTCGGCGGGCCTCAGCTGCCCCTGCAGCGCGTCGAGGCCCGTCAACATCAGGGCCGCGGCAGTGACCCCGGAATCCGGTGGGGACCTGTCGGCGCAGGTCCCCCGGTCAGAAAGCGCGTAGAGGCTGGAGAGGCGTTCGAGGTCCTGGAGTATTAGATCATGAACGTTCTCTTCCAACGCACCACCTGATTTCCCTCAACAATTTGAACCGGCTCGAGCATTTGTTATACTATTAAATAAATCAGCCCAATACCATTATGTACATCTGAGGAGGCGATTTGTCCAGCCTGAAACACATTGCGGCGGGAGGCAGCCACTCCGACCTGGAGGACTCATGGCTCGAGGAGCTGGGGGGCTCGCCCGACGCCGACGTGATGACCGCGGCCCTTGAGAGCCTTCTGCGCTCCGGCGATCCCGGTGCTGCCGAGCTGGCCGGCAGCCTGCTCTCGGTTGCCCTCGAGGAGCTCGAGGAAAACGGAAGTCCGGCTCTGGAACCGCTGCTGAAGAGTTCGGCCGAACTCTTCGATTCCTCGGAGCGGCTGCGGTCCATGCTTCTGGATCATCTCAGGGACGAGTACCTGACTTACGAGCCGCTGGAACGGATGATAGACCTCAGCGGCCTGGGGCGCGGAGGCAGCATCAGGAGAGGCTGGAGGGAGCTGCAGCAGCTGCTCCGCTACAGAAAGGGGGCCTTCGTCCTGCATGAGCGCTTCGGGCCGGGGGAGATACTCCGGATCAGGCGGGCCTCGGCAACCGTTGACTTTCAGAAGGCGTCCGATCACGACATGGAGCTCAAGGCCCTGCTGGATACAACCAGGCCCATTGCCGAAGACTCCCTCATGGTGCTTCGCTGGAAACGCCCCCGTGAGCTGGCCGGACTGGTCGAGCAGCGGCCCGACCGGCTGCTGGAAAAGCTTCTCGACGAGAACGGGGGCGAGGTGTCCGAGAACCTGCTCACCCCCCTGCTCGAGGGGCTCGATGTAAGACCCAGAACGCTCTGGAAGGGGTTGCGCGGCCTGGCGAAAGCCAGCCCGAACATGATGGACCTGGGCGACTCCATCGGACGGATCCCGTCGGAAGATCTGGCCGGAGCCGCCCGCCGAGCTCTTCTGGACTCCCGGGAGCCGCTGGCCGACAGGGTCAACAGGCTGGAGGCCATACTGTCCTCCGACCACGACCGCAGCATTGCCGGCGCCGCGGCCGGGGAGCTGGCCCGGAAGGCGGCGGGGCTGAAGACCCCCGAGACCGGGGCGCGCTGGGAGGCGGTGTGGCTTCTGGCCCGGGCCGCGGGGAAGGGCCTGGAGCTTCCGCCGGTGGAGGGTACGGCGGCGAGGGCCGTTCGCGCCCTGGGCGAGATATCCCGGGGCGACTGCGCCAGGGACTACGTGCGGGCCCTGGCGGAGACCCTTCCCGGGCAGGAGGCCGTGAGCCTTCTCAGGCAGCTCGGCTCCAAGAGGAGGGAGTGGCTGCTGGATGCCCTGGCTTCCGGCCGGATTGAGCTGGCGGTCTCGGCCCTGAGGGATCTGGCCGGAGACATGGGTGAGCCCGGTCTGTACATCTGGGCTGTGACCCAGGCGCTGGGACGGGGCCTGGCCGCCGAGGCCGGGCTGGAGGTGAACGGAGGCCTGGCAGCCGGGCTGCTGGAGGCAATAGGCTATGCCCGGGCCACCGAGCAGAGAAGGGCCGCCCGGCTGCTGGAGGGTGACCTGTCGGAGCAGCTGCATGCACACCTGTCCGACCTGGACACCCGCCGGCTGGCATCGCTGTCGCAGAAGCTGGAGAAGAGCGCGGCCGCCCACGAGTCGGGCCTTCTTCTCAGGGTTCGCAGGGAACTCTCCAACAGGAGACGGTCGTCCACCTCCGCCAGGCGCCGCTTCTGGGAGGGAGACGCCATATTCGCCTCCACAGAGGCCATAGCCCGCAGGAGAAGGCAGGCCGAGCGCCTGGAGAAGGTGGAGATCCCGGCGGCAGCCGAGGCCGTCGGCGAGGCAGCCTCCCACGGCGATCTCTCCGAGAACGCCGAGTACGAGGCCGCCATGGAGCGCAGGGACATGCTGCTCTCCCGGCTGCGGGACTTCAAGGAGGAGCTTCGAAGGGTCAGGCCCTACCCGGTCTCGGACGTCTCCTCGTCGATGTGCTCTCCGGGTACCGCGGTGGTCCTGGCCGGGGAAGACGGGGAGCGGGTGCGCTATCGGCTGGTTGGCCCCCTCGACGCTGCCCCGGAGAAGGGAGCGGTCAACTACCTCTCGCCCGTAGGCTCAGTGCTGCTGGGCCGCAGAAGGGGTGAAGAGGTGACGCTGCCGGGCAAAAGGCAGGCATGCGTGGTGGAGGAGATAGAGGTGCTTCCGGAGGTTCGCGGCGAATGATCTGCCGCAAGTGCGGGGCCGGCCACGAGGCAACGCCGGGGTTCAAGGCCGTATGCGACAGCTGCGGCGCGTGGCTGCACTGCTGCCTGCAGTGCAGGCTGTACAACGCCCGGGCGGGTCGTTGCACCTCGTCCACCACTGACCCAGTAAGGGACCGTGACTACATGAACTACTGCGAGGAGTTCCAGCCGGCCTCCGAGCCGCCGAAGACGGAGGACGGCAACGGGTCCGCCCGCGGGCGGTTCATGGAGCTCTTCGAAACAGGCGGGGAGAAGGAGGGCGACGATGGCTGACGGGGCCTCCGCTCTGCGGCGTTTCGTCTCCGACATGCTGAAGCCCTGGCTTCATCCCAGGCGCTTCCATGCCTACGGCGTCGGGGCGATGAAGACCGGGACCAGCTCCCTGGGGTCAATGCTCGGAGACAGCTGCCGCTCACTCCATGAGCCCCAGCCCCGGGAGCTGGCGCGGCATATCGAGGAACGCACCCCGAACCCCTCCCGCTTCCTTCGAAGGAGGGACCGCCGCCTATGGCTGGAGATGGAGTCGAACCACCTTCTCGCATACTTCATCGACAACCTTCTCGAACTGTTTCCGAAGGCCCTCTTCATCCTGACCGTGAGGGACTGTTACACCTGGCTGGGATCGTACATCAACCATCATCTGACACACGACGATACCAAGGACTTCTGGAAGCGGATGAGAGAGGTTCACTTCGGTCCCAGGAAGGGCTACAGCGAGTTCGAGAAGCCCCTGAAGAGACGGGGGCTCTACCCTCTCGACGGATACCTCTCCTACTGGACATGGCACAACCGCCAGGTACTGGAGACGGTCCCGTCCGACCGGCTTCTGGTGGTCAAAACGCCCGAGATCACCGCCCGCGGCGGGGAGATAGCGGACTTCCTGGGCATTCCGAGGGAGGCGGTGAGCCTGTCGAGGTCCCACGTCAACAGGGCCAGAAGGTACGAGGACGTGGTCCACGAACTGGACCCGGGATTCTTTGCCGAGCAGGCCGGTAAGATCTGTGGACCATTGATGGCCAGGCTGTTCCCCGAGATAGACGGGCCGGAGACGGCCTTCCAACTGCGGGAAGCGGGGCGATGACGCCCCGGGACCGGGCTGCGGGACCCATGATACCGCAGCTCTACCACCTCACCTGGAAGAGGGCCCTGACCATCCTGCTTGTCGCATGCGTCTTCCTCCTGATGCGCATGTGGATGCTTCCGACGCTCTGGATCAGGTTCGCGCTGGGGGCCCTCGGCATATCGGCCTTCGTTCTGACTTTGCCCAGGTCCCGGGTGATGGTTCTGCTGGCGCCGATAGTGTTTACCGCCACATCCACCTTCACCTTCGATTGGGGGTCTTTTTACCCTTCGGCGCCCAAGATCATAATGGCCGGGATTCTGGTGTTCTACATCCTCGAAAAGGTCGTCTGGAACGAGTCCCCGCCCCTTCGAACGCCGCAGATGAAGCTGCTCGGGCTGTTCGTGCTGACGCTGGCGGTCAGCTGCGTCACGTCCATCCACCTCATCGGCCAGCACCCGCTCAACGCAGTGCGGGAGGCCCTCACCTACATCACGTTCGCTCCGCTGATGATCATGGTGGCCGATCTTTTCTCGACGCGAAGGAGCCTTGCCGCGATGACGGCGGTGCTGATCGCCGTATACTTCGCCGCCGCCCTGGTGGGCGTCCTCGAGTACAACACGGCGACCACTTTCTATCGAACGGACATGGGCATAGGCTACGTCTTCAGTACCAGGGTAGCCTCGATCATGGGCAACCCCAACGTCTTCGCCGGCTACCTCGAGCTCACCACGCCCCTGGCGCTCGCCCTGGCGATCTACCACCGAAGAACGTGGGTACGCGTTTCCGCCCTGGCGATCACGATAGCAGGGGTCCTCAGCACCCTGTACACCTTCTCCAGGGGCGGACTGATCTCCCTGGTCATCGGCTGCGGTATCGTGCTCTTCTACCGATTCCGCCGCAGAATCTGGGTACCGGTCACCGTGCTGATCGTATTCGTGCTGTTCCTGGGGGCCACTGCGGGAATATTCGAACGCCAGGTAAACTTCTTCACCAACCCCACCGAGACCATCACACAGCCGACGCTACTGCACCGCTACTTCAGCTACCGCAGCGTCTTCCGGGAGTTCACCGAGAGCCCGCTGCTGGGGGAGGGATGGGGGGCAAGACCGTTCTTCTGGGGACGCACCCGGCTGTACAGCTTCTGGGAGATACGGCACACCGTCAGCCATGTCCAGATAGACAAGTTCGGAGGGCTCAACAGCTTCTACCTCACCTTCCTGGTGAAGGCGGGCCTGGTGGGCGCCATGGCGCTGCTGATCCTGCTGCTCATGGTGGCGACTACCTGCCTGCGGGCCATTCGACATGCCGATCCGATCTGGGGCATCGGCATAGCCGGAGGAATGGTGGCCTTCCTGGGGCATCAGACCATGGACAACTTCCTCCAATGGCACTTCGTGGCGCCCTTCTTCTGGATTCACCTCGGGCTGGCTACCGCAGCGGCGAGAGTGGGCTCCCATCGAAAAGGCGGGGCCTGAGCGGGCTCCATCCTCAGCCGGAGAGAGCGGATCTGGCCTTGCCGGCCAGGGCCCTCACCTGCATCGAGCCGGTTGCGAATGCCGAGGCCAGGAAGCCGGCGAGGGCCAGGACCACCGCCGCGGTTACCCTGGCCGCCACGACGAGGAGGCCGGCGTCCAGGTCGAATGGCCAGAGCCACTCCAGCCCCAGCACGACTCCCAACATCACTCCGCCCGCCAGGAGCAGGCGAAGGTGCTCCACCACGGTGCGCCGCGCCCCCAGGGGGCCGACCTTCCTTCGAAAGCTGAAGAAGAGGAAGACCGTCTTCGCCGAGGAGGAAAGGGTGGTGGCAAGGGCCAGGCCGCCGATCCCCAGCGGCCCCACCAGTATGAAGTTCAGCAGCACGTTGCAGATCATGGCCCACACCCCGATGAGAACGGGCGTAAAGGTGTCCTTGAGAGCGTAGAAGCCCCGGGACACAACTGCTCCGGCGCCGAACTGCGCCAGCCACGGGGCGTAGAAAGCCAGTGCGTAGCCCACCAGCCTGGAGTCCGAGACAGTGAAGCTGCCCCGGCGGAACAGCGCCACGACTATGGGGGCCGCCAGCGCTGTCATCATTATGGCCATGGGAAGAGTTATGAAGGTCGACCAGCGCACATGGGCCAGAACCGTGCGCTTCAGCTCATCCATCGCCCTCTCGGCGGCCTTTTTCGACAGCCTCACATCGGCCAGGACTATCAGTGGCGCTATGAGAATCGAATGGGCGATCATCTTTATGCGGTCTGCATACTCCAGGGCGGTCACGGAGCTGGACTCCAGGAAGGAGGCCAGGATCTTGTCGAAGATGGGGCCCATGAAGCCCACCAGGGAGCCCATGGTGACCGGAGCCGCCATTCGCAGCAGGGTGGCGAAGCTCCTGTCCCTGGGGTCGATGGCCAGGCGCGGCCAGTTGCCCCCCCGGGACACCAGCAGGAGCAATACGGGGAAGACCGACAGCGGCCCGGCCAGAGCGGCCAGGGGAAGGGCATAGATGCCGAAGGGACCGTGACCCAGCAGCACCGTGAGAAGCGTTACGACCACCGAGCAGATGCGCAGGCCCGAGACCACGGGGTAGCGGTGCCTGTACAGCAGAAGGGCGTCCAGCGTTCCGTTGACCGCCGCCAGCAGTATGACCGGTACCAGTACTCTCAGCATGCCGGCGGCGAGAGCGCTGGGCTCCGGGCCGAGGCCCGGGCCGGCAACCCCTATCAGATCCCGGCTGAAGAGAAGCAGAACTGCGGCCACCAGGCTGCCGCTTACGCCAGTCCAGGTCAGGACCCGGCCGAGCAGACGGTCTGCCGCCTCCCGGCCCCTGTTGGTGATTACGTCGGAGTAGACGGGCAGAAACGTGGAGTTGAAGCTGTGGGCTATTATCTGTCGCATGAGAGTTGGAAAGACCATGGCCACGGCGAAGGCGTCCGTCTTCCAGCTCATGCCGAAGACGTCGGCCACCAGGGCCTGTCGGATGTATGTGAGTACCGCGATTACGACGTTGCCGGAGGAGAGCAGGGAGTAGCCGCTGCCGTATCCCTTGCCGAAGAATCCCCTTGCCAGAGCCCGGAAAAGACCTTTCAACTCGCCCTCCCCGCCCGATTCGCCAAGGCGGCCGACGCATCCCCCATCCGCCCATGGAAAGCGGAGGGATGACTATGCCAACCGCCCTTTCGGGCGGTCAACGGCGGGCCCGGCGACAGGATTCCATCACCGCGGAAGCGGTTCCGATCCATGACAGGGACGCCACCCTCTCCAGTCCGCGGCGTGAAAGATCATCCCTCAGCCTCCGGTGGAGGCCCAGCTCGAGAAGCGCCTCGGCCAGATCCTCCACTCTGTTGGGGTCGGCCAGCATCGCTGCCCCGCCGGCGGCCTCCGGCAGAGAGGAGATCGAGGAGGTCAGTACCGGCGTGCCGCAGGCCATGGCCTCCACAACGGGAAGCCCGAATCCCTCGTAAAGCGCCGGGTAGGCCAGAAGGTCCGCCATCGTGAGGAGCGCGGGCAGGTCGCTGTCATCGACAAAGCCGGTCAGATGGATCCTGCCCAGCAGGCTCTCGTCCTTCAGCACCCGCTCCAGCTCGGACCTCCTCCAGCCCGAGCCTCCGGCCAGAACCAGGTCCTGCTTCAGTCTGTGGGCCACCGAGGCGTAGGCCCGGACGAGCCGCGGGAGGTTCTTTCGGGGCTCGAGAGTGCCGAGGAAGAGAATGTAGCGGTCGGGCAGATTCAGGCGGCGGCGGACCCGGCGCAGCTCGGCGGGGTCAGTTGTCGGGCGAATGTCCGGCGCCGGCGGCGGGAGTACGTCCAGCTTCTCCTCCGCCTTGGGAAAGCGGTCGGTTATCTCTCGGCCGGTAAAGCCGGATATGGCCATGAGCCTCCGGGCCCGTCGCACGTAGAGGGGCATCAGGGCGTCCCTGGAGATGACGTGCCAGGAGTGCATCCTGCGCAGCAGCAGCCCGGAGAGGTCGTAGACCACGAGCGCAGAGGGAACAGTCGACAGCAGGGGAAGCCGGTGGAAGGCGCCCAGGAAGACATCGATTCCGTCCCTGCGCATCCTGGCGGGCAGGCCCAGTTGGAACCACAGCGCGAACCTGGGCAGGGGAAGAGTGACCACTGCCTCCTCGAAGGGCCCCGAAGGGACACGGTCCGAGGGAAGCGCCCGGTTGGTGTAGAGCACAAATGAATGGCCCGCTTCCAGGCCCGCCAGGCCGCCCAGAAGGCTCTCCAGGTAGCTGGAGATTCCGGACTTCCTCATGTACAGCGGAGACGCGTCGATACCCAGCCGCATACAGACCCCCTGTCCGCGTGGAGGGAGGGGAGTATGCCACCGCTCCGTCCCGGGGGTCAACCGGAGCGGAGGCCCGCGCCCAGCGGTTAGACTTGCCGCCCGAACCTGCTTATCTTGCCGCCTGCGGCCGGCCGGCCGCAGGGAAGGGGGACAGTTGAGGGCAGCCTTCTACAGCTACCTTCCCACCGGCGGAGCGATTCGCGTCGCCGGCCATCAGCTCTACCATCTCAGGGACCGTTTTCAGTGGCGCGCCCATCTGCCCGAGGGCGGCGAGAGGCCCATGCCCGACTCCGGCGTTCCCGTCCGCCGCTACCGGTTTCCGGAGGGCCGCCGGCTGCACGGCTTCCAGCGGCTGCTGGCCCCGCTGCTGCTGTGGCGAAAGGCCCTGGCCTACGACAGGCTCTGCCTGCGCATCGCCGGGGAGGTCGAGTCCGGGGGCGCGCGGGTACTGCTGGCCCATACCTCGCTCATCGTCTCCTCGCCGCCCCTGCTGTCCATGGCCACCGTTCCCACGGTCTACTACTGCCACGAGTACCCGCGGTACATCTACGAGCCGGGGCTACACAAGACCGGAAGCGCCCTTACGGACCTCCTGATACTGCCCCTGCTGCGCAGGGAGAGGAGGGTGGACCGGAGGGCCGCCCGCGACGCGACGGTGCTGGCCACCAACTCCGGCTACATGGCCCGGAGACTCTCGTCCGTCTACGGAAGGGAAGCGGTACCGGTTCCGCCGGGAGTGGACACCGAGGTCTTCACGCCCGGGGGCTGCAGGGGCCGATTCGTGCTGACGGTCGGGGCCCTCTCCCCCTACAAGCGTCACCACCTGGTAGTGGAGGCGGTGGGAACGCTGCCTGCCGGGGAGAGGCCCCCTGTGGTGGCGGTCGGGGACCGGGGCAGCGGCGGCTATGCGGAAGGCCTTCTCCGGCTGGCCGGGAGGTGCGGCGTCGACCTGAAGGTGATGCGGGGCGTATCCGACGAGAGGCTTCTGGAGCTCTACAGGAGCGCCGCGGTGGTGGCCTGCCCCCAGAAGGACGAGCCGTACGGGCTTGTGCCCCTGGAGGCAATGGCCTGCGGAACGCCCGTGGTGGCCGTTAACCAGGGCGGTTTTCGGGAGAACGTCGTAGACGGCGAGTGCGGGCTGCTGGTGGAGGTCTCCGCCGGAGCCATGGCCGAGGGCCTGCGCAAGCTGCTTCTGAACCCGGACCTGACCGGCGCCATGGGCGAAGCCGGCAGGGAGTTCGTGGTCCGTCGCCGCTCCAGCCGGGTGGAGGCTGGCAGGGTGGCCGAGCTCATGGAGGCCGCGGCGGACTGACCGCCGGGGTCAGCCCCGCCGAAGGCCTTCCGGTATTCCGCCCTCTCTGCCCCTTACTCCGTCCAGGGCCGCCCGCCACATCCAGCGGACCGGCCGGCGGTGGCCCCTCAGAGGGAAGGTGAGCGTCTTCAGGCAAGTCACCGCCAGGTAGTAGAGCGAGAAAGCCGCCATCTCCGCCGGCGAGAGCTCCTCGGCGGCGGCCAGAAAGCGGTTGCGGTGGGTGAAGTAGATGGAGAAGGGAGACATCACGCCGCCCGTGGTGACCGAAACATGGTGGAGGACCTCAGCCCGGGGCTGCAGCATGATCTTCATTCCCAGCCGGCTGCAGCGCAGACACATTAGGGTGTCCTCGTGGTAGATGAAGAAGCCCTCCCGGAAGCCCTCGAGCATCTCGTAGGTCCCGGAGGCCATCATCATGGCGCAGCCGCTGGCGAAGTCGGTCTCCACCGGCCTGTCGGGAAGGCTGTCGCGGTCTGGGTAGACGCGCTGGTCGAAGATCATCCGCAGCCTTCTGAAGCTGCCCCCCGCCCCCCAGACCAGGTCGGGCCGCGTCGCGTAGAACACCGCAGGCGCCGCTATGCCGACGTCGGAGCGGTTCTTCAGAAGGTCCACCAGAATCCCCAGGGTGTCGGGGGACACCGTGGTGTCGTTGTTCAGCACGAATGTCCAGGGGATCTCATCGCTGTCGAAGAGCGAGAAGGCCCTGTTGTTCCCTTCGGCGAAGCCCAGGTTCCGCTTCGACCGCAGCAGCCGCAGGTTCGAGTACTCCTGCACCCAGCCGGGAACAGGCGCTCGTGATCCGTTGTCCACCAGCATGGGATGCACGGAGACCCCGCGGGAGGCCATCAGTGAATCCAGACACTGCCTGGTGAGCTCCCACTGGTCGAGGTTCACGAGAAGGACCGCTATTCTGTCCAAGAGCCTACCTCCGGGCATGCGACTCCGGCCGTATCATGCAAGGCCGGAGTACACCCCCTCCATGCGCCTGATGAAGGCGTCCATCGAGAAGTCCGAAGCCACCCGCCGGCTGGCGCTGCGCCCCATTCGCCTTCTCCACGCTTCGTCGTCCAGGAGTCTCAATATGGCGTCGGAAAGGGCTCTCGCCTCCCCCGGCGGCACCAGAATTCCGGTCTCCCCGTCCACCACGGTCTCGGCAACTCCCCCCTCCTCGAAGGCGACCACGGGCACCCCCAGCGCTCCCGCCTCGATCACGGTCCGGCCGAAGGGCTCGGGACGCTCCGAGCAGCTGACTACGATGTCCATGTCCGACATCACCGCAAACGGGTTCGCGCAGAAGCCGAGGTACCGTACAGCATCGGATATGCCCCAGCTTCGGCACAGGCCCACCAGCTCCTCCATCAGGGAGTCCTCACCCCGGCCGACCACGGCGAATCGGACGTCTTCGCGCTGCTCCAGCACACGGCGGGCGGCCTCCAGGAAATACCTGTGTCCCTTCCAGGGCACGATCTGGGCGAAGATCCCCACCCATCTCACAGATTCATCAAGGTCTGAGCTTCCGGCGGAGGCCAGCTTCCGCAGGTGCGCCGGGTCTGCTCCGTTGGGCACCGGACACACCTTCTCCGGACCCAAGCCGTAGTTCTTCAGGATGAAGCGGCGAAGGAACTCGGAGTTGGCGACCACCATGTCCGTGCCCCGGGCCAGCAACCGCATGATGCGCACCGGAGCGAACTGGTCGTGAACCGACCAGACCAGCTTCGCCGAAGACCGTCGCGCGGCCAGACGCCCCACCAGCTGCGCCGGCACGGAATTGGTGTGGATCAGGTCTATCCCCTCGGCGGCCGTGAAGCGCGCGATTCGAAAGGCCGAGGTGGCGATCTCGCCGAGGCTGGAGGCGGTCCTCTCGTCCTTCACGTCCGGAATGCGGTAGGGGAGCACGCGCACGATTTCCCCGACCCGGTCCAGGAAGGAGTCAACGATGGGTCTGTTCATGAAGAGGTCGTAGCGGGAGCGGTCGAGGTTCCGTATGAGGTCGGCCAGGTAGAGCTGGGAGCCGCTCACCCTGTCCAGATGGTCCAGATACAGGATCCTGAAGCCGGCCACTTCCCTGAGCGCATCCTTCCCACGCACCGAACCATCCGAACGCGCCGCCCCGGCGCGCCAGTAGAGTGTCCCATATGCTCCCTGCCGTCAAGTGACAGCCGAAGCCGCCCGGTTCGAGCTTGCCTCGCCGCCGGTCCGCCTTATCTTCTGCCTGCGGACCGGGAGGGGAATATGCGGAGCGCGGCGATCTTCCATCACCTGCCCAGCGGCGGAGGGATACGCGTGGCATCCCAGATGCTTGGGGCCATGGCCGGGGACTACCGGTGGAGCGTTCACTGCCCGCAGGGCTCGCCGGACCCCGGCCTCGGCCTCTCCGAGGGGCTGGTGGAGTATCCCTTTCCGCAGTCCAGACGGCTCTCCGGCCTGCGAAGGCTGGCCGCACCGGCGTCGCTGGTGGAAAGGCTGCTCGCTTTCCGCCGCGTCTGCCGAAGGGCGGCGGATACGATGTCGAATACCTCCCACCGCGCTCTGGTGCACAACTCGATGGTCCTGGCCGCCCCTCCCGTCCTCGAGCACCTGTCGGTACCCTCTCTGTACTACTGCTTCGAGTATCCCAGGCACATCTACGAGCCCGGGCTCGTCCGACGGGCGTCCAGTCCCGCGGCCAGACTTCTGCTGCTCCCCCTCAGGCGGCTGGAGAGGAGCTTCGACAGGAGGTCTGCCCTGGCCGCATCCGGCGTGGCTACCCTGTCCGGCTACATGGCCCGAAGGATCGGGGAGATATACGGGCTCGAGGCCGAGATCGTGCGGCCGGGCGTGAATGGCCGGGACCTTACGCCGGGCAGGGCGCCCCCTGAAGACTACGTCCTCTCGGTGGGCGCGCTCTGGCCCTTCAAGGGGCACGATCTGGCCCTTGCGGCGCTGGCGCAGCTGCCCCGCCGACATCGTCCCGCCCTTCGCATCGTGGGGGACCGGGCGCTTCCCGGCTACTGCCGGCAACTGCAGAGGAAAGCGGCCGGGGTGGAGGTGGAGCTGCGGATCGACCTGCGCATCCCCGAGGACAGGCTGCGGGAGGCCTACCGAAGGGCTCTGGCCGTTGTGTGCTGCCAGGCGCGGGAGCCCTACGGGCTGGTGCCCCTGGAGGCCATGGCGTGCGCCAGACCCGTCGTGGCGGTGGCGGAAGGCGGATTCCTCGACAACGTCGTCCACGGGCGTACGGGCCTGCTCTCGCAGCGGCGTCCCGAAGAGGTCGCCCGCCACCTGGAGTCGGTTATCTCCGACTCCGGGCTGGCCAGGCGACTGGGAGAGGCGGGAAGGAGCTTCGTCCTGTCCCGGCGCACCGTTGAGAGAGCGGCCGGGAGACTATCCTCGCTGATGGCCGATACGGTCTGACCGCCTCGACTGTACAGCCGCCGCAGCCGGGGCTATCTTCACCGACTGTACGCGCTCGGCAAGGACGACAGCCGCGGCCGCTCGGCCGGGGCACGGAAGGGGCATACCCTTGGACAACGGAGTACTCATAACTGGCGGAGCAGGATTCATAGGATCCCATCTCGCCGACCTCCTCCTGGAGGGGGGGCACGAGGTGAGGGTTCTGGACAGCCTCGAGCCGCAGGTGCACGGCAGGGATGCCCGGCGGCCCGACTACCTCGACGACCGGGTGGAGCTGGTGCGCGGTGACGTCAGGGACGGAGAGGCGGTGGAGGCCGCGCTGGAGGGCTGCTCAACCCTGGTGCACTTCGCCGCTGCCGTAGGCGTGGGGCAGTCCATGTACGAGATAGAGAGGTACACATCGGTCAACGCCCTGGGGGCGGCCGTGGTCCTCCAGAAGGTGGTCGGGCACGGAGACCATCTGGACAGGATGCTGGTGGCCAGCTCCATGTCCATATACGGCGAGGGGCTCTACAGCTGTCCCGGCTGCGGCAAGGTCACCCCGAGGCTGAGGGGGGGCGAACAGCTGGCCAGAAGGGAGTGGGAGGTTCGCTGCCCCGATTGCGGCAGCCCCTGCACGCCATTGCCTACGCCGGAGAGCAAGCCGCTATTCCCCACCTCGATCTACGCCGTGAACAAGCGAGACCACGAGGAGATGTTCCTGAGCGTCGGCGAGGCCTACGGAATACCGTCCACCGCCATGAGGTTCTTCAACGTCTACGGCGAGCGGCAGGCGCTCTCCAATCCCTACACCGGCGTGGGGGCCATATTCGCCTCCCGGCTGCTGAACGGCAGGCCTCCCGTGATCTTCGAGGACGGCGGCCAGAGCCGGGACTTCATACACGTGCGGGACGTTGCCAGGGCCTGTGTGACGGCCCTGGAGAGCCCCGATGCCCCCGGACGGGTCTTCAACGTGGGCACCGGGCACAGCACCAGCATCAGGGACATCGCAAGGGCGATCGCCCGCCATCTGGGCCATCCGGAGGACGACGTGATCATCCGCGACCAGTATAGGGCGGGAGACATACGCCACTGTTTCGCAGATGTGACTCGGGCCAGGGACGTTCTGGGATTCGAGGCCGAAAAGGCCTTCGAGGATGGCGTGGAGGAGCTCTGTGACTGGGTGGAGTCCCAGACCGCCACGGACCTGGTGGACAGGGCCACAGAAGAGCTGCAGCGGCGGGGGCTGACCCGGTAGCCCATGGGACGGTACCGGCCGGCGGGACATCGGGGGGCGGCCGCATGGGCTTGAGGACGGCGGTAGTCAACCCGCCATTCATGGACGGCAGGTTCTCGCGCACCTCCCGGTCGCCGGCCATAAACAAGAGCGGCACCCTCTACTGGCCCTTCTGGCTCGCGTACGCCACGGGAGCCTTGGAGGAGGCCGGTTTCGAGACGGTCCTGCTTGACTGTCCGGCCTCCGGCACAAGCGAGAGCGAGCTGCTGCACCGACTGGGGGAGATGCGGCCTCGGCTGGTGGTGATGGACACCTCCACGCCATCCATATACAGCGACCTCCGGGTAGCCTCGGCCGTGAAACTGGCCCTGCCGGAGTCCACAGTGGTCATGGTGGGGACGCACGTGAGCGCTCTGCCGGAGGAGTCACTGAGACTCGCCCCGGCGGTGGACGGCGTGGCGGTGGCCGAGTACGACCGCACAGTGGTCGAGCTGGCGCGGGCCCTGGAGGAGGGCGAAGACCCTTCCGGAGTGGCCGGCCTCGTCCTCTGCCGCAACGGTGCGACGGTCGACACCGGCCGGCGCGAGCCCCTGGAAAACCTGGACTCGCTGCCCATGCTCCCGGAGGTCTACCACCGCCACCTGAAGGCGGAGGACTACTTCTTCGCCGCCGCCCGGTACCCCAGCGTGATGCTCATAACCAGCCGCGGATGTCCTTTCAGGTGCTCCTTCTGCGTCTGGCCGCAGGTGATGCACCGCGGCGGCTACCGCGCCATGTCGCCCGACAGGGTGGCCGAGGAGTTCTCGCGGGTGTCGGAGCTCTTTCCCCGGGCCCGGGAGGTCGTGGTGGAGGATGACACCTTCGCCGTGGACAGCCGCCGCGTCGAGCAGGTTTCCGAGGCTCTGATCGCCGCGGGCAACCGCCTCCCCTGGACGGCCAACGTCCGGGCCAACCTGAGCCTTGCGGCCATGCGGAAGATGCGGGCCGCCGGCTGCCGTCTGATAATCGTGGGGTACGAGTCCGGAGACCAGAGCATACTCAACGGCGTTCGGAAGGGCACGACGGTCGAGCAGAACATGGAGTTCGCCCACAGGGCCAGAAGGGCCGGCCTGCTGGTGCACGGGTGCTTCATGGCCGGCAACCCCGGGGAGACCAGAAGCACGCTGCAGGCCACGCTGGAGATGGCCAAGCGGCTATCGCCGGACACCGCACAGTTCTTCCCCATAATGGCCTACCCGGGAACCGCCCTGTTCGGGGAGATGCGGGAGAAGGGCTCCCTGAGAACCGCCAGGTACGACCGCTGGGTCACCGAAGAGGGCCTTCACAACTGCGTGGTCGACTTCCCCGGTCTGCCCGCCGAAGAGCTGGTCAGCTGGTGCGACATGGCCAGGCGGAAGTTCTACCTCCGCCCCTCCTACCTGCTCTACAAGGCTCTCCAGACTCTGCGTCATCCGCTCACCGAGGGACGCAGGACCCTGCGGGCCTTCGGCACCTTCCGGAAGTACCTGTTCCGCCGCTGACCATTCTGTACGCCGGCTGCCCAATCTATTAGCGTAACCGCGTTATGGTGGAGATACTCTTCTGGCTGTTCGCCGTGTTGGCGGCCACGCCCTACGTCCTCTACCCACTGGGCATGGCCCTGGGCTCCCTGTTCCTGAGGGGCCGGGGACTTCGAAGGGAGCTGTCCGAGGGGTACGCCCCCGACGTAAGCGTGCTGATAGCCGCCAGGAACGAAGAAGAGGTCCTGGCCCGACGGCTGGACAACCTTCTGTCACAGGACTATCCGGGCTCCATGCAGGTCCTGGTGGGCTCGGACTGCTCCGACGACCGAACGGAGGCCATAGCGGCCTCCTACGCCGGACGGGGAGTGGCCCTCTACCGCAGCGACCGCAGGCTGGGCAAGCCGGGCATACTCCAGCGTCTCGCCTCCATGGCCACCGGCGAGGTTCTGATATTCACCGACGCCGACACCCTGTTCGCCGCCGATACGGTGGCCCGTCTCATCGCCCCCTTCGCCGACACCGACGTGGGCTGCGTGGACGGTTCGCGCCGCAACAGCCTGGACCGGGAGAGCTGCGAGAGCACCTACTGGAAGTACGAGCGGGCGGTGAAGAGGGTGTGCTCCCGATTCGGCGCCGTACTGGGCGCCACCGGGGCCGTGTTCGCCGTGCGCCGGAAGCTGTTCGAGCCCCTGGCCCCGGGAAGGGCCGATGATTTCGAGCTGGCCGTGATGCCCAGGATAAGGGGCTACAGATGCGTGTTCAACGACCTGGCCGTGGCAGCCGAGCCAACGCCCGACGACAGCAGCCAGTTCCGCCGAATGGTCCGGATTGTCAGCTGGATGTCGGTAAGCGGGGCGATGCTAGCCTGGAGGGCGCTGAAGGCGGGCAGGCTGGGTCTGGCCGCGCAGCTTCTGCTTCACAAGATGCTCCGGTGGGCCTCCGGCTTCTTACTCGTCGCGGTCACCGTGCTTTCCGGCCTGCTCTGGAGGCAGCCGTTCTACCGTATTATCTTCCTCCTCCTGATGTCCTTTCACGCGCTGGCTGTGCTGGGCGGCGTCATGAGAGACAGGATGCCGTCCAAGCTCAGCTTTCCCTATTACTTCTGGCTGATGAGCCTGGCCTCCATGACCGGGCTCGTCAGGCTGGTGGCCGGCAGACCCGTCGAGACCTGGGACCGGCGCAGACGCCGGCGGGAGAGCGGTTCGGCACACAACTGACCGGAGGAGAGCCCTGAAGCGAACTGCCGTCGTATTGGCGCTGGCCCTGGACGGAGCGGCCGCCCTGGCCGCCCTGGTTCTGGCCAGCTGGCTGAAGTTCCATTCCGGAATGTTCCCCGAGGGGGTCTCGGTCTCCTGGCGGGTGGTGCTGGCCGGCGCCAGCGTCTCCATTCCCTGGTGGTGGGCGCTCTTCGCGCTTACCGGCTGCTACCGGCCCCACTGGGACCGCAGCTGGACCGACGAGCTGGCCCTGGTCTTCAAGCCGGTCACCGCCGGCTTTCTGGCGCTGGGCGTCCTGGCATTCCTGATCAACCCCGGGCCCTCCGTGGGGCGCTGGATAATCGTCATCTACTACGGACTCATGATCGCCCTCGTCTTCCTCGCTAGGACGGTATCCAGGCTGATGCAGAGGGCGCTGTCCGAGAAGGGTATGCTCATCCGCAGGGCCATCATCGTAGGAGTGGGTGCCGAGGCCCGAACCCTGCAGCAGTACCTGCATGCAAACCCCGCCCTGGGCTACCGTACGGTGGGCTTCATCATCCCTCCGCATCACGATGTTCCGGCCGTGCCGGAGGGCAGGGTGCTGGGAAGGGTGGACGACCTCCCTCGAATACTCGCCGGCAGGCAGGTGGACGAGCTTCTGGTAACCATAGCCTCCAACTTCCACCAGGACATTCTGTCGCTGATGCTGCCGGCAGCGCGCAGGAACGTGCGCGTCAAGGTGCTGCCCGACCTCTTCGACGTGGTGGCCGGCCATGTGCACAACACCCAGATACTGGGACAGCCCCTGATGGAGCTGCTCCCGGAGCGGCTGACGTTCCTGGGGAAGACCCTCAAGACCCTTTTCGACATGACCATAAGCTTCCTGGTCGTCGCAGCGGGTCTGCCCGTATGGCTCGCCCTGGCAGTGGCCATCAGGATCGACTCCCGGGGCCCGGTCTTCTACCGCCAGGAGCGGGTGGGCAGGGGGGGGCACACCTTCCGAATCTTCAAGTTCCGCAGCATGGTCCGTGACGCCGAGAAGATCAGCGGCCCGGTATGGGCGGACAAGGACGACGCCCGGGTGACCAGGGTGGGCCGCTTCATGCGCCGGACCAGGCTGGACGAGATTCCCCAGTTCCTGAACGTTCTCAAGGGGGATATGTCGGTGGTGGGACCCCGGCCCGAGCGCCCGGAGTTCGTCGCCGAGCTGGTCGAGACCTATCCGTTCTACCCCAAGCGGCTGACAGTGAAGCCCGGCATAACCGGCTGGGCGCAGGTGAAGCTGGAGTACGACACATCCATCGAGGACGTGGGCGAGAAGCTGAAGTACGACTTCTTCTACATAGAGAACCAGTCGCTCTTCCTCGACCTGGAGATACTGATAAGGACGGTGCTGGTCGTTCTCACGGGCGCCGGCGCCCATTAGAAAGGAAGTCCATGGCTGTTCCCCTGCTGGACATCGGCAGACAGCACGAGCCGGTCAAGAAGGAGCTGATGAAGGTCTTCGAGGACGCCCTGCGGACCTCGCGCTTCATCAAGGGTCCCGAGCTCTCGTCCTTCGAGAAGGAGCTGGCCGACTACTGCGGCGCCGAGCACGCCGTTGGCTGCGCCTCCGGTACCGACGCCCTGATACTCTCCTTGCAGGCGGTTGGAGTCGAGCCCGGAGACACGGTCATCACCACGCCCTTCACCTTCTTCGCCACCGCCGGGGCTGTTTCCCGCTGCGGGGCCCGGCCGGCCTTCGTCGACATCAGGCCGGACACCTTCAACATGGACCCCGAGCTGCTGGAGGGGTACCTGTCGGCCAGGTGCGCCCTCACCGATCGGGGCCCGGTGGACAGGATCACGCGCAGCCGGGTGGCGGCCGTGATACCCGTGCACCTGTTCGGCCAGCCGGTACGGATGGACGCCCTCATGGAGACCTGCCGGGAATGGGGCGTTCCCGTGGTGGAGGACGCCTGCCAGTCGGTGGGAGGATGCTGGAAAGACCGCAGGGCGGGTTCCATGGGAGACGCCGCGGCTTTCAGCTTCTTTCCCTCCAAGAACCTCGGGGCCCTGGGGGACGGGGGAGCGGTAACCACCAACGATCGGAGTACGGCAGAGACCGTGGCCATGCTGAGGGAGCACGGCGGCAGAGGCTACGTTCACTCCATGGTGGGGAAGAACAGCCGCCTCGACGCCCTGCAGGCAGGGTTCCTGAGGGTCAAGCTGCGCCGCCTCGACGACTGGCACCGGGGCCGCAGGGCGAACGCCGAGTGGTACGGCCGACGCCTGAAGGGGCTCGACGAGGTCGGCACGCCGGTGATAGACCCCCGGGCCTGGTCGGTCTACAACCAGTACACCCTTCGGGCACAGGACCGCGACCGACTGCTGGAGCACCTGCGGGCAGCCGAGATCGGCTGCTCGGTCTACTACCCCGTTCCCCTCCATCTGCAGGAGTGCTTTGCCACCCTGGGCTACGGGCGGGGAGACTTCCCTGTCACGGAGAGGGCCTGCGCCGAGGTGATATCCATTCCCGTGTTCGGAGAGCTCACCCAAGAAGAGCTCGAAGAAGTGGCGGGAGCAATCTGGTCCTTCTACGGAAAGGGCTGAGATGCCGGACGTTGCCGGAGGTTTCGATCACGCCTTCCGCGGTCTTCTGAACATGGTCGCCCGGCAGCGGAACGCGCGCTTTCACCTTCTGGCCACCGCCGCTGCGATCGTCGTTTTCGCGCTGCTGGGGGTGTCCCCGACGGAATGGGCCGTGCTGGCGCTGTGCGTGGCGGCCGTGTGGGCGGCGGAGGCCTTCAATTCGGCGCTGGAGCATCTCGCCGACAGGGTCTGCCCCGACGCCGACCCCCTGGTGGGACGATGCAAGGACGCGGCGGCGGCGGCCGTGCTGCTAGCGTCCCTGGGTGCGGCCACGGCGGGAATCCTTATATTTCTCTCCCACGTATAGCCGACAGGACGCCAGGGGCCCCGGCGGCCCCTTCATCCACAGGGAGCTGATGCGCAGATGCTGGACAGGAACCTGCTGCGGAAAGACCCCGAACGGGTCAGGGAGGCCGCCCGGGCCAAGGGGGAGCCCTGCCCCATCGAGGAATGGACCGAGGCCGACTCGCGCCGCCGGGAGATCCTGGCGGAGAGCGAGGAGCTCCGCAGGCGTCGCAACGAGCTGAGCTCGGAGGTGGCCCGCCTCAAGAGGGCCGGGGAGGACGCCGACCGGCAGATAGCCGAGAGCCGTGAGGTGGGCAGAGAGATCTCCCGGCTCGAGAAGCGCCTCAAGGAGGTTGACGGCGCCATGGCCGGGCTGGAGCTGGCCTTCCCCAACATCCCCGACGAAGACGTCCCCCGCGGCGGGGACGAGTCCGACAACGTCCTGCTGGACTCCTGGGGGAAGCCGGAGGAGCTCGGGTTCGAGCCGCGCCCCCACTGGGAGCTTCTGGGCCGGGAGCTGGACGTGGAGGCCTCCGGGCGGGTGGCCGGCGCCAACTTCGCGTTGATGCGCGGCAGGCTGGCCCGACTTCAGAGAAGGCTGATCCAGTGGATGTGCGAGAGACACTCGGGCGCCGGCATGGAGGAGGTATGGGCCCCGTTCGTGGCCACCGGGGACAGCATGCGGGCCACCGGCCAGATACCGAAGCTGGAGCATGACATGTACGGGGTGGCCGGCGACGACCTGTACCTGATACCCACCGGGGAGGTGCCGCTGACCAACATCTACCGCGGACAGATACTGGCGGCGGAAGAGTTGCCTCTGCAGCTGTTCGGATACACGCCATGCTTCCGCCGGGAGGCCGGAAGCTACGGCAAGGATACCCGCGGCCTCAATCGAATCCATCAGTTCGAGAAGGTCGAGCTGGTCTGGATCACCCGCCCCGAGGGATCGGACGAGGCCCACCGCGCCATGACGGATTACGTCTGCGAGATGCTCCGCGAGCTGGGTATCCCATACCGGGTGCAGCTTCTCTGTACGGGCGACCTCAGCTTCGCCGCCGCCAGGTGCCATGACCTGGAGATATGGGCCGCCGGGCAGAAGCGATGGCTGGAGGTCTCCTCGGTCTCGAACTTCCGGGACTTCCAGGCCCGCCGGGGCGGAATCAGGTTCCGTCCGGAGGGGGGCGGCAAGCCCGTGCACGTACACACGCTCAACGGATCCGCACTGGCCCTTCCCAGACTGATCGCGGCCCTCCTGGAGAACAACCAGACCCCCGAAGGCGGGATTCGCTTACCGGATTTCCTGGAGCAGAGGGCTCACAGGCGGTAGAGCCGCGGTGTACGCCCGGAGAAGTAGTAGGCCTCGCTGAAGCCCAGGTCCAGCAGCAGGTCCCGGCCCCTTGCTATGCCGTAGAAGGCGTTCTCCCGACGGTGGGTGTCCGACCCCAGGGCCACCAGCTCGCCCCCCAGCTGCCGGTACCTCTCCATCACGCTGCGGGTGGGATAGGTGACCCGCTCCTTTCGGCGAAGCCCCGCGGTATTCAGCTCCAGGACAACGCCATGCTCGATCATGGTCCCCAGAACCTCGTCGATCAGGTCGGGCCACTCCTCCACCTCGTCGAAGTCGGTGCTGTAGCCCGCCATCGCCAGGCCGCGGCGGAAGATCCCCATGTGCGCAAGCACGTCTATGTCGCAGCGTCGCAGTATGCGCAGGGTCTCCTCGTAGTAGCCCTCCACCACCTGCATGGGGTCCGTGCCCAGGTAACCGGATTCGTCCAGCACCAGGTGCGAGCCGATCCAGTGCAGGGCGCCGGTCACGAAGTCCCATTCCGCGGCGGAGGCCACCGGCTCCCAGCTGGCCGCGAACCGGTGCGGCTCACCTACCTCCAGGCCGGTGGAGACCCGAATGCCCTCGGCTTCCGCCAGCTCGCCTATCCGTCTGGAGTCGGAGAGGTAGGCGGCCACGTCGGGCCCGCCGGTGCAGTAGTCCTCGGGATGGAAGTCGACGTGCACCACCAGCCCCACTCCCCAGAGACCGAGGAGCTCCGCGGCCGTGACCAGCTCCTGGGGCGCCACCGAGGCGTCGGGCGAAGCCGGGGTGTGCACGTGCAGGTCGTATATTCGGCCGGTGCCGGGCAAGGGTCTGCTTCCTCCCGTCTCTCGAGGGGGCTGGAACACGGTTCCGGATGCCAAGATATCAAGCACCGGGCCGATATGGCAGCCCGGCGTCCACCGCTCAGTAGGTAACGCCGAGTCCGACTACGACCATGTCCCGGGACAGGTCCAGTGGAACGGTCAGCTCGAATGCCACCGATTCGGGAACGTACGTGGACCTCTCCGAGCCCAGACGCAGCTCGTAGGCCACACCCAGCCTCAGGGCCTGGCTGGTGGTGTTCTCTATGGAGTCCCAGTCCTCCTCGCCCTCCTCGTCCTCGGGAACGTTGGCCAGGTCGGGACCGTAGCCCAGATCCCAGGCGCCGTAGAGCTGGAGCCTCTGGCCCAGCCGGCGGCCGGCGGCCAGCGATCCCCGCACGGATATCACCCTCGCCGGCAGCACGTATCCCACTCCGGCCAGCGCCGAGACGGCGGAGGGAGCCGAGGATTCCATGGGCGAGTACTTCAGGAAGGGTCCCAGCCCGTAGCCGTATGCTGAAATGCCTATGTCCACGTTCTCGGTGGCTCCGCTGGCCAGGGTGAGCGACGAATAGGGCTCGAGGTAGTCGGTCCCGGAGGCCTCCGCCTCCGCCCTCGCCTCCGCCTCCAGGAAGGCGGGCAGCATTACGCTGCCGGTGGCCGTGATGTGGTTCTCCCCCATGGTGTGCGCGGGCTGCATTGTGCCGTAGTAGCATCCCGCGCAGAGAAGAGAAGCTGCCGTCGCCAGAACCGTTTTCGATGACAACACCGAACCCCCTCCCGGGCTGCAGGCCTGTACGGGTCCACGCGGCCCCCGCCGGCGCAGGGTTGCCCGGACCGTGGCTTTTGCTATTCTAACCAACCGGGCGCCCGGGGCGAAGGCCGGGCTTCCGCCGAGAAGGGAGGCTTATGGGCCTGGCGAGCATGCTTCTGGCCTGTGCGGTTGTCGGTTCGCCGGTACGCATTGCCGTGCTGGGGGACAGAACGGGCGGTGCCGACGACGGGCTGTGGAACCGGACCATTCGAGCCATCGTCCTGATGGAGCCCGACCTGGTGGTCTCGGTGGGGGACCTGATCGAGGGATACCGCGACAGCTCGGCCGCCGCCCGGGAGTGGCCGGACGTCATCGAATCCCTAACCCCGCTGGACGGCTTCGAGCTGGTGGCCACTCCGGGCAACCACGACATCTGGGACCGGGCGTCGGCGCAGCTCTGGCGGGAGGTTACCGGCTGGCCCGTGGAGGGCGTAATCCGGCGCTGCGGCGTGGACTTCGTCATCTGGGACACCTCCCGGGACGGCCGCCTGACTCCCGCTCTCCTGCAGGGCCTGGACTCGCTTCTGGCGGGAACCGGCGAAAACCGCCACATCGTGGTTGTCACCCACAGGCCCCTGTGGTCGATGGCCGACGCCGACACCGCCCTGGCCGGCCGGTTCTACGGGCTGCTGCGGCGACGGGGGGTGGACGTGGTCCTCTCCGGGCACGTGCACGCCGCCGCCTGCCAGAGGAGGTCGGGAACGCTGCTGGCCACCATCGGCCCCTCCGGCACGAGGATTCCGGAAGCGTCGCTGGAGGGGGGCATCTTTACCCAGTTCGGATGGCTCACCCTGGGAGAGGGGCCGCCGGGACTGGCCATCATCGAAACCAAGGCCGTTCATCCGGAGAGCCTCAACACCCCGGTCGAGCAGAATCTGCGGTACCTCTACACGAACCGCATGATCGACACCGACCCCCTCTCGCCCGAAGGCGGAGAGGTCGCAGTGACCCTAAGGCCGCAGGAAGAGGTGGAGCGCGTGGTGACACTGGAGGTTCGCGGGGAAGGCTGGGAGGTCGCGCCCCTTCGGACGGAGACATTGCTGCAGGGATCGCCGGATACCCTCTCTCTTCGAACCGCCAGGGGCGCCGAGCTGTTTCCGCTGCCGCGCGTAGAGGCCCGTGTACTGTACGGGCCCAGAGACAAGCAGCTGGAGATCACCAGGATCCTTCCCCTGGCCCGGCCGGTTCCCTTCGCCTCCTGCGAGGCCGTCGCCGACGGAGTGATCGGGTCCGGTGAGTACCCGGGGGAGGCCATGACCCGATTTGCGGGAAGGGACGGCGGCGTATCCAACGTCCCTCCCACCGAGGTCAGGGTCTCCCTGGGCGAAGACAGCATGCTGGTGGCCTTCGAATGCGAGGGTCGGCCCGAGAGCGACGAGGCCGGCCTGATCGTATCCGGCGGAGAAGGCTCCCGAATGATCTTCTCCGGCCCGGAAGCGGAAACCACCGCCTACCTCCGACGGGCGGGGGCCGGAAAATCACCCTGGACCGACGGCTGGGGTCTGTCCATGAGCGCCTCGGAGGACGGCTGGGTTATGGAGGTGGCCCTGGATGTCAGCCGGCTGGGGGGCCCGGAGGGGATTCGCCTGAACGTATTCAGGTCGGCGGAATGGAGATTCGGCTGCTGGAGCTGGCCTCTGTCCTGGGACCGGGATCTGATGGGGCCACTGGCGGCCGGCGCCGGCGAGGACTGAGCAACGTGAAAGGAGACGGTATGAGGAGGAGAGCGGCTTTCGTTCTCAGCGGCTGCGGAAACCTGGACGGTACCGAGATACACGAGGCGGTCGGCGCCCTGATCGCCCTGGACACGGCAGGTTTCGACGTAGTGTACACCGCACCCGACATCCCCCAGAGCGTAACCAGGGACTACCTGGAAGACCGGGACGCCGGCGAGACAAGGAACGTGCTTCGGGAGGGGGCCAGGATCGCCAGGGGCAACGCCGTCCCGCTGGAGGAGCTCTCCGACGATGACTACGATCTGGTGGTGCTTCCCGGCGGCTTTGGAGCCGCCCTCAACCTCTCCAGCTTTGGCGCCGAGGGGGAGAGCTGCTCGGTGAACCCGGGGGTGAGAGGCCTGCTGGAGCGGGCCCACGCCGCGGGCAAGCCCATAGCCGCCATGTGCATCGCCCCGGTGATTCCCGCCCGCATCTTCCCCGGCGTCAGGGTTACCGTAGGCAACGACCCGGATGTGGCCGGGAAGATAGAGGCCATGGGAGCCGAGCACGTGGACTGCCCGGTGGACGACGCCGTCACCGACACCCGCATGCGGGTGGTGACCACTCCGGCCTACATGCTGGCCGGTGGTCCCGCCGAGGTGTACGCCGGAGCCGTACGCATGGTCGAGGAGCTGGAAGGGCTCCTGGGCTAGGCCGTGCGTTCCTTCCGCCCCCGGCCCCGGACGCTGGTCGCCCTGCTGTGCCTGGCATGGTTTCTGGCCGCCTGGCTGGGGACGGACTACACCATCGACGACACCTACATACACCTTACCTACGCCCGGAGCCTGGCCGGGGGAGACGGCCTGTCCTTCCGGCCGGCGCAGGGGCCTCTCTACTCCTGCACCAGTCCGGCCTGGGTGGTGCTCCTGGCCGCCGCCGGTGGGCTGGGGGTGGGGGGCGTCCCCGCGGCCAGGCTGCTGTCCTGCCTGGCCGGGGGGCTCACTCTGCTGCTCCTCCACAGGCTGGCCACCGCGCTGCTGGGCCGCAGGGACGCGGTCTTCCCTCCCCTCCTTCTGGCCCTCAACCCCTGGTGGGTCAGATGGAGCTCCTCGGGGATGGAAACCGCCGCCGCCGGCCTGCTGGTCGTGGGCTGTCTGCTTCTGAGCACAAAGGGCCGTACGGGTCGCGCCTTTCTGCTCTCGGGCCTGGGCATAGTGGTGCGGCCGGAGCTCGCGGTGCTGGGTCCTTTGCTGGCGCTGGGCCGGACGGGAAGGGGAATCCGCGGAAGGGCGACGGGACTTCTGCTGTGGCTGCTTCCCACCGCCGCCTGGGTGGGCTTCGCATGGGCCTACTTCGGATCGCCGCTTCCCCTGTCCGCCGCCTCCAAGGTCTGGGAGGGACCGATCCCGGCATACCTGGCCTCCACACTGAAGCGGATCGCGGGCATGCTTCTGGCCGGGGACGCCCTGCCCCTGATCGGCCTGGCCCTGCTGGCGGCCGGACGTGCGGCAGGCGCCTGGAGGGTGCCTCGGCCCGCTGGGACATGGATTCCCGCTCTCCTGCTGCTGCCGGCTCTGGCCGCGGCGGTGATGGCGGGCCGGGGCCCCATGGTTTCGCGCTACCTCCTCCCGGCGTGGCCGGCCCTGGTCCTCGTGGAGGTGCGCGGGCTCCGGATGCTGGCCGAGAACGTCGGCGGCCGCCTGCTGCGCTCCTGGCAGGTGGCGCCGCTTCTGGCCGCCGGCCTGGAGCTCGTGGTGCTGGTCACCGTATTCCTGCCGCACATGAGGGTCATGGAGCGCAACCTGCGCACCTACGAGGAGGCGGCGGAGTTCCTCCGTGACAGCCTTCCTGCCCACGCGGCGGTGGCCGTGCACGAGGTGGGCGTATTCGGCTACCTCTCGCAGCGAAGGCTGGTGGACCTGGAGGGTCTGGTCACTCCGGGCGCCGCCGGGTACCCGGGCTTCCACCGGGACCTGGTGGAATCCGTACGCATGTTGCGTGAGCTGGGCGCCACACATCTTCTGGACCCGGTGGACCGGGCCAGGCTTCTCACCGGGCCGGCCTCACGCAGACTGGGTTTGGAGATGGTTCCGCTTCGGGCCTGGAGCTTCCCGGGAGGAACGTCGCTGACCGGGAAGGGCTACCGGCGGGTGCTGTACCGGCTGCAATGGCGAAGGCCACAGCTTCATTAGGGACGTATCACGACTTTGCGGGCTTTCCTACCGGCGCCATGTAGACCACCAGCTCCTCCCGGCCGTCCAGGCCCAGCAGATCGTTGCACATATCCTGGTTGTAGGCCCCGACCGCACAGGTTCCCATACCGATCTCCTGGCAGGCCAGGTATAGGTTCTGGCAGATGTGCCCGGCGTCCATGGCGATGATCTTGTGGGAGACGGGCCCGTACCTCCATTCCATTCGGTAGGGCACGGCAACCCAGACAAAGGTGACAGCCGCCTCCTCCAGGAAACCCTGGCCCACGGCGGCGTCCCCCAGCCTCCCGGCCGCCGGCAGGCTTCCATGGAGGCAGACGGCGTGATCCAGCGGAAGGTAGCGGTAGATACCCGGGGAAAGGTCGGAGACACGGCGGCAGAACAGGTAGGTCTCGATCGGATGCCTGGCTCCGCCGGAGGGCGCTGTCCGCAGGCTGGCCCTGCCCTGGCCGATCACCCTCCTCACCCCCTGGGTGGCCCACAACAGGAAGGAGAGCTCCCGCAGCTCAATGGGATCGTCGGTGTATGAGCGGACGCTGCGCCGCTCGAATACCGCCTGGGCCAGTGTCAGCCTGGCGTGCTGATCCGGCTTCACGCCGGGAAGACGCCTGATCGGCCGGTCCTCCGGAGGCTTCTGCAGCTCCGGCGCCGGCTCGCCGCTTCTCTCGTCGCTGGTGTAGTCCCTCAGCAGCTCCCAGTTGGAGCGCAGGAAACGCCTTCCCCGCTCCATGTACGT
The DNA here is from genome assembly GCA_964553045.1 of uncultured bacterium. Lineage (GTDB taxonomy): Bacteria > Fermentibacterota > Fermentibacteria > Fermentibacterales > JCC-6 > JAWLEP01. The sequence continues at coordinate 77,574 of CAZKJG010000009.1, forward strand.
CTCGTCGCTTTCCTCACTCATCATCGCCCGACCCCCTCCGGGACATCCTCTCCAATCCCACCAGCCAGATGTCGCTGTCGCCCCTTCCGGTGAACGTGGTGGTGGCAATCAGTATCGGCCTGCCTTCATCCGTTACCGCCAGAGAGGCGAGGTCCTCGTTTCCGGTGCCGCCCACAACCGTCTCCCACGCGAGCCGGCCGTCGGAGGAGATCTTCCAGAGGAAGAGGTCCCTGTCTACCGTGTCGGAGGTCTCGCGGGTGCCGGCCACCAGCACGGCGCCGTCGGCTGCCGGCCGTATTGCCTCGGCCCGTATGAGGTAGCCTATGGGAACAACCATCTCGCGGACAAGCTCCCCCGAGGAAGCCGCGAAGAGCACCGCCAGGTTGCAGACCGATCCCTTGGCCCAGCAGCAGATGGCGACACCTCCGTCGGGCAGGGCGGTGGCGGCCCTTCCGTAATCGTAGTCCGGGCCTCCCCACACCATCCTGGCGGTCTCCATGCCCCACGGATCGACCCAAACGGCGAACACATCACCGTTCTCCCCCTCCGAGTAGGTCGTTCCCGTGGCCAGGTAACGCCCATCGGCCAGAGTCACATCGAAGAAGAGATCCGCTCCGCCCCCCCCGAAGGTCCGCGACCATTCCACATCGCCGCCATCGGTGAAGCGCACCAGCAGTCCGTCGGAGCCTCCGGCCCCCTCGGACCAGGTGGTGCCGGCGGCAACAAGACCGCTGTCCGACACCGCAGCGACCGCCTCCTCGTTCATCTCCCCGCCCCAAAGTCTCTGCCACAGCACGTCGCCGGCCTCATCGCATCGCAGCACCCACAAGTCGTCGCCTCCCCGGGAACCGGACCGGGACCGGCCGACGGCGTAGAAGCCGCCGTCCGGGGCCGGGGCCAGGTCCAGAAGGCAGTCGTCGTCCGGCCCGCCGTAGGGGCGCTCCCACTCGACCCCGCCGCTCGCGGGATCGACCAGGAGCACCAGACCGTCGGAGTCACCAGTGCTGTAGGAACGGGTACTCCCGCACACCAGCAGCATGCCGTCTTCCCGCAGCAGGCTTCCCCCAGCCTGCTCGTCCTTTATGTCACCCACCGATATGCTCCAGGCCGTACCGGGAGCTCCATCCGCAGCGAAGGCGGGAGAAGAGCCCGCCAGCAGAAGCCAGGAGGCGATTGCCGCACCCAACCGATGCTGGCCCATCATCTGGAATCACCGCCCTGCAGGTCTTCGCCTTCGGGGACGTCCGCTGTATCCGCCGAGGCCGAAATCATCACTGCCCAGCCGCTGCGCGGTCCGGAGTCCGGCGGTCCGGAGCTGCCCACCATGAAGATCCTTCCCGCGGAACCGGGCTCCATGTCGGCTATGCGATTCCAGCCCCTGTCTCCCACGATGGTCCTCTCAATTTGCTCGCCGTTGGGGGAGGTGATCTCCACCACCGCGTCGTAGCTCCCCTCGCCCTCCGACATGGAGTTGTACACCAGTATCAGACTGTCGTCGAGAAAGAAGACGCTGCCTCCGCAGTCGTTTGCGTCCCCCCCCGGGAGCCTGCGCCAGAGCTCGTCGCCGCCCGCGTCGACGGCCAGCAGGAAGGCATCCATCAGCAGCCTGCCGGAATTCCGGGATGATCCGGCTATGTACAGATCCCCCGAGGCCGAAGCGGCTATGGACCTCCCGTACTCCCTGCCTCCGGCGTTGTCGTAGGACCTGTGCAGCAGTCTGTTGCCGTTGCGGTCCACGATAGTCAGGGTCATGTCCTCTCCACTTCCTCCGCAGGCGGCGAGGAGGCTGTCGGGCATCATGCAGATACCCCATCCGGTCTCCGACGGGCCACCGGATATCGTCCTGCTCCAGACGGTCTCGCCCTCGGCGTCCAGCCGCAGCAGCCAGAGCCTGCTGCCGGAACCTTCGTCCCTCCAGTCTCCCACCAGGAAGCTGCCCCCGTCCGCCGCCGGAATCATGTCCCTCAGAATCTGATGCCCCGCCCCACCCAGCCGCCTTCTCCACAGCTCCCGGCCGAAGAGGTCGAAACGCATCACGAAGCCCTCGCGGTCTCCGTCCCTGGTGGTCAGCTCGCCGCAGATGGTGTAGCCGTGGCCCTGCTGGTGCACCGCCCAGGCCGAGCAGGATGCCTCCCAGCCCACTTCCCTCTCCCACTGAACCTCTCCCCGTGGGCCGATCTTGACCAGATAGATCATGGTGAGGTCGGGGTCGAGGGTGGAAAGCCCACCCACGGCGGCAAGTCCGCCGTCGTCGGTTGCGCAGCAGCCGTTCAATCTGCAGCCAACCCGCCCCTGCAGGAATGTCTCCCACTCCGTGTGCAGCGAGGCGGACGCCGCCAGGGCGACACTCACCGTTATCAGCAGGACGGGCTTGATTCTGGGCATCATGGGGCGTATACACCTCTCGTATTCCGTGTGGTCATTCTCGGGCCACGATCGCCTTTCGTCAAGTCATGCGCGGCTGAGAGATTTAAAATCGGCGGAGAGGTGCCGCATGAACCCGGATGCGCGAGAGGGGGACGGGAGGCCGGATTTCGGCCTCCCAGTCGACAGGAGGGGAACCTCCTCCTACAAGTGGGACTTCCGGGGCCGGATATTCGGCCGGGACAACGTGCTTCCCATGTGGGTCGCGGACATGGACTTCCGGGCCCCTGCCCCCGTTCTGCAAAGCGTAATGGAGAGGGCTCGCCACGGTGTCTTCGGCTACACGGCAAAGCCCGACGCCCTGTACGACGCTGTTGTGGATTGGTTTGCAAGACGTTACGGCTGGCATATATGCAGGGACTGGATCCTGTCCACTCCCGGCGTGGTGCCGGCCCTGGACCTGGCCATCGAAGCCTTTACCGAAACGGGCGACGGGGTCATCATCCAGCCCCCCGTCTACTACCCCTTCCGCGACTCCGTGAACCGCAGCGGCCGCAGGCTGGTGAACAACCGCCTGGTGGAGAGCGGCGGCCGGTGGGCCCTGGACCTGGGGGGTCTGCAGCGGGACTGCCGGGAATCCTCCATGCTCGTGCTCTGCTCCCCCCACAACCCCGTGGGCCGGGTATGGACCCGCCGGGAGCTGGAGGACATCGTCGCCATCTGCCTCGAAGAGGGTGTCACGATATTCTCCGACGAGATCCACGCAGACATCGTCTTCCCCGGGGCCCAGCACGTCCCCACCGCTTCCCTGGGGTCCGGCGCCGAGGCTCTGACGATCGCGGCCTTCGCCCCCAGCAAGACCTTCAACCTCGCCGGCCTGCAGATGTCTTTGAACGTGGTCCCCGATCCCGACCTGAGAGCGGCCTTCAAGCGGGTCATCGACCGTTTCCACATGGGTATGTCCAACGTATTCGGAATCGTGGCCACAGAGGCCGCGTACGGCAGAGGGGAGGAGTGGCTCGATACTCTGCTGGTGTACCTCGACGGCAACTTCGATCTGCTTGCCGGGCGCCTGGACTCGTTGCCCGGCATCACCATGAGCCGGCCGGAGGGAACCTTCCTGGCCTGGCTGGACTGCCGTGGGCTGGGAATGGACGATGAGGAGCTGGAGCGGTTCTTCGTGGAGAGGGCGCGCCTGGGGCTGAACCGGGGCAGCACCTTCGGTCCGGGGGGTGAGGGCCACATGCGCATGAACCTGGCCTGTCCGAGATCCACGCTCGGCGAAGCCCTGGACAGGCTCGAAGCTGCGGTGAAGGGTTCGGGGGGGTAGAAAAATGGCGCTCCCACGGGGACTCGAACCCCGGTTTCCGGCGTGAGAGGCCAGCGTCCTAGACCACTAGACGATGGGAGCGCTTTTCCTTTGCAGGGCGGGAATATTCGCCGCCGCTTCCCGTTCTGTCAACCCCCGAGGTTCGCCGGCCGGGCTAGCGGCCGGAGAAGAGCTTCCTGTACCGCTTGTCCAGCTTCTTGGCCTTCTTGTTCGACATGCCGCCAAGCGCCATGATGGCCCGTCTTATCCGCATCCGCGAGACGTCCGGGCCCAGCACTTCCATCGAGCCGAACAGCGGGGTGGATGAGGTGGATCCGGTAATGGCCACGTACAGCGGAGCGGTCAGATCCCTCAGCTTCATCTCCAGGATATCGGCGACATGGCGGAGGCAGGCCCCCACCGACTCGGCGTTGAAGACCCTGACGCGCTCCAGCTCCCAGACCGTCATCTGAAGCACCTCCCGCGACCGGTCGCGGTCCATGTTCTTCAGAAGCAGCCGGTCGGCGTCGAGCTCCAGCTCGTCTGCGAAGAAGAAGGAGGTGAGCGGGCCCCAGTCACCCAGGGTGCTGAGACGGCCCTGAGCCATTTCGGCGATGGCCTCCAGGGTGGTCCGGTTCAACCTCCAGCCCTGAAGCAGGTCCACCAGCTCCCCCGGACTGTAGTCCTCCCGAATGTACTTCGCGTTAAGCCAGCGAAGCTTGTCCACGTCGAAGACCGGCCCTCCCAGGTTGATGTCCTCCAGCCGGAAGCTCTCCACCATCTCATCCAGGGTGAACTTCTCGCCTCCGCCGGGCATGCTCCAGCCCATCATGCCCAGGTAGTTCAGCAGAGCCTGGGGGAGGAAGCCGGAATCGCGGTAGAAGTTTATGGACGTGGGGTTCTTTCGCTTGGAGAGCTTGCTCTTGTCGGGGTTGCGCAGAAGGGGCAGGTGGCAGAAGACGGGAGGCTCCCAGCCCAGGTAGCGGTAGAGCAGAACGTGCTTGGGCACGGAGTTTATCCACTCCTCGCCGCGTATGATGTGGCTGATTCGCATGAGATGGTCGTCAACCACTACCGCCAGGTGGTATGTGGGGTAACCGTCGGCCTTACGAATCACCTGGTCGTCCACGGTCGACCACTCCTTGCGGATCTCGCCGCGCAGCAGGTCGCCGAAGACGCACTCCCCGTCGTCGGGGACTTTCATCCGGACCACGTGCTCCTCCCCGGATTCCACTCTGCGACGTGCCTCGTCCGCCGGTATCCTCCGGCAGTGTCCGTCGTAGCCGGTCACCGCGCCCTTGCGGCTCCTGCGGAGCTCGGCCAGCCTCTCCCGGGAGCAGAAGCAGGGGTAGGCGTCTCCCTGATCCACCAGCCTGTCCACGTGCTCGCGGTATATCTCCAGCCGCTGGCTCTGTCTGTAGGGCGCGAACGGTCCCCCCTTCCCCGGGCCCTCGTCCCACTCCAGTCCCAGCCAGCGCAGCGAATCGAGGATCGCCCTCTCGCTGGCCTCGCTGGACCGCTGCCTGTCGGTGTCCTCGATGCGGAGCACGAAGCTGCCGCCGTTCTTCCTGGCCCAGGCCCAGCCGAAGAGCGCCTGGTAGGCCGTGCCCACGTGGGGGGCGCCTGTCGGCGACGGGGCCAGTCTCGTCCTGATCTCTGACTGTGACATCTGCGCCTTCCGTGTATCTTCGATTGCCTGCTGCTGCCGTGCCCCGAGGGGCGGAGCTACCTGCGGACCCGGACGGTGTAGACCAGAACCGAGTCCTGCGTGGAGAACTCCACGCCGGGGGGAACGATGTAGCCCAGCCTGACCGTGGTCTCGCCGGCTCCCACCGTTCGGAAGGTCCATACCTCGCAGCCCTGGCTGCCCATGCTGGACGGGGAGAGCCCTCCGCCCTCGTAGTCCCTGCTCACGAAGCGCAGAATCGTCTGGTCGAGGGACTCCAGCAGCTCCCAGCGGTATCCGGTCTCGCCGTCGGCGCTCACCACCAGCTCTATCTCCTCGCCGGGCCCCAGCTCGAAGGGAACTCCCGGGTCGGTGAGCTGGCGTCCGCATCCGGCGACGAGAATGGCCGAGGCAGCGGCGGCGATGATCAGGTGTCTCATTGTCGAACCTCCCGGCAAGGGTGCTGTCCAGGGGCGGGGGGAACAGTTGGCGGAGAGGGAGGGATTCGAACCCTCGGAGAAGCTATGAACCTCTCATCCGCTTAGCAGGCGGATGCCTTCAGCCACTCGGCCACCTCTCCGCGCCGGGCTTGGAGTATCTAAAACCCCCCCTCTTCGGTCAAGGTTCCGGCGCTTCCGCGGGTTGCGCGCTCCCATGGCTTGGCCCATAGTCCCCGCTGACGCGTCGAGGGGGGCCGATGGCCAGAGTGGACAGAACGGTCATAGGGATATTCGGCAGGATCAACGCCGGCAAGAGCACACTGATGAACCGCCTTACCCGGCAGGAGACGTCCATAGTGGACGCCGCCCCGGGGACCACGGCCGACGTGAAGCCCGCCCTGATGGAGATACACGCCGTGGGGCCGGTGCGGATACTGGACACCGCCGGCCTCGACGAGGACTCGGGGCTGGGAGAGAAGAAGCGGCGCAAGACGCTGGCGGCCCTGGAGGAAGTGGACCTGGCCCTGCTGGTTGTCGATCCCGCCGGGGCCTTTCTCTCCGGCCAGCTGGAGGTTGAGAGGCGGGTGGCCTCGCTTTGCCGGGCCCGCGGCGTCCGGCTGGCCGTGGTCTACAACCTCTTCGGCAACAATTCCGAGCGGCTGGCCGGCAGCTCCGCCACCGGGGAGGAAGCGCTCGAGTACTGCCGGACGGCGATACCGGACCGGGCCGCGGTGCCCGAGACAAGTCTGGACCTCTCCGACCCGGCCTCGGGAAGACCGCTTGCGAAATTCGTGGCCGCAAGTCGCCCGGAGGGCCCCCCGCCCGTCGACCTTCTTCCCTTTCTGAACACCTCGGGAGCCGTGCTGCTGCATATTCCCCTCGACGAGGAGTCTCCCTCGGGGCGGCTGCTGCGCCCCCAGGAGATGGCCATGGAGTACCTGCTGAGGCTGGGCGTGCCGGTGGGCATGCACCGGGTGGACCTGAGGCTGGCGCGCAGCGGCTCGACCCGCCTGAGCCAGCCTCAGAGGAAGAGGTTCGGGGCCATGCTGACGGCCCTGGAGCGGGCCGGGGGCCTGCAGCTGGTTCTCACCGATTCCCAGGCCGTTGACCTTATGCACGCCTGGGTGCCGGACAGAATCCCCGTCACCACCTTCTCCATAATGATGATCCACCAGACCTCCGGCGGCGGCCTTCCCCTCTTCATGGAGGGGACCTCGGTGCTGGACGACCTCCGGCCCGGGGACCGACTGCTGGTGGCCGAGGCCTGCAACCACGACCGGATCGCCGAGGACATAGGAACGGTACAGATTCCCCGGCAGCTGAAGGCCAGGGTTCCCGGCCTGGTCATGGAGCATGCCTTCGGCCGGGAGTTTCCCGAGCCGGAGGAGCTCCGCCGCTACCGGGTGGTGATCCACTGCGGAGGCTGCATGATAAGCCGCCAGAAGCTCTCCGCCCGGCTGGGCAGGCTGGCCGCAGCCGGCGTGCCGGTTACCAACTACGGACTTGTCCTGGCCTGGCTGCAGGGCCCCCGGGCTCTGCGGCGGGTGCTGGCGCCATGGCGGCGGGCCCTGTGCGAGGACGCCGAATGACCTGCCTGCCGCTCATGCTGGTTCTTCTGTCGGCAGCGGAGCAGGGGGCCCTGCACCTGTCAATGCCGCTTCCCGAAGGCCGGCACGAGACGGTGGCGGTGATGATGGCCGGGGGGCTGCCGCCGCAAGACCCCTGGGATGGCCTTACCGAGTCGCACCGAGAGCTGCTGTGGGTCCTGGGATGCCGCGGGGCCCAGGTGAACAGGACCTCCTGGTCCGGCTATGTGCTGATCTGCCCTCCCGGGACCTCGACGGCGCTGCTCGCCCTGGCCGACACCCTGGCGGCCGCACCCGTCCGGGAGGACAGCGGCGCCTGGGCGGAGGCACTGACCATGGAGCCCGGCCGGGTGGACCACCCCGTTGTGCTGCGCTTCTGCGCGGAGGGAACCGACTCCCCGGCTGACCTTCCGGTGAGGACCAGCCGGCTGCTCTCCGCCCCGCCGGACACCGTGGTGGTCACCGGCCCCTGGCCCAACAGCGCCATACTGTGGAGCCACGCGGGCGCAGACACCGTGTACGACTCCGTCTGGCGTGGCCTGGGGACGGAGATTGTGGCCACCGGGCAGGGCTGCTTCTCGGCCGGGGTCTGCATGTCCGTGTCCGGCTCCCCCGCGGCCCTGGAGGAGCTGCTGGACACGACCCATCCCCTGGATGCCGCCTTCTCAGCCGGCTGGGGGCAGGCGATCGGGCTCGTGGAGGAAACCATCCAGAGCTCCCGCGGTCCCTGCCGGTCCGACGGCCACCTGCTCTGGATGCGCGGGCTGGGAGGCGGCGGGACGCTGCGACCATGGAGCGCCGAGCCCATGCCCTCTCCCTGGGCGTACCCGGCCGGGCTTCCTCCCCTGCCCGACCCCGAAGGCCCCTTTCCGCCTCCGGCGCCGCTTCGGGCCGACTCGGCCGTCTTTCGCATTAGGCTGGTCGAAGAAGACCCCGAAGAACCGCTTCACTGGGTGGCATGCGCCCTGGTGGAGAGACTGGCGGGATCGCTGGCCCTGCGGGAGGTCGGCGGGGTGCAGTCGGTATGGCTGGCCGCAGAGCGCGATACCGTCTGGCTTGAGGGCCGCCTGACCGGGGCTGCCACCTCCCCGGCGGACTCCCTGCTGGCCCATCTTAGGCTGCTGGCCCTGGCGCCGCCGTCTCATGGCATGGTTGAGAACTGCGCCGCAAGGGCCTCCTACATCACCGGCGAGCAAACAGAGCCGCCGGGCAGAGTGCGGCTGCTTCACGCTACGGTTGAGCTCCTGGAGGGGGCGGGAGGGGACTAGTCCGCCCGCCAGGGCCTATCGCTTGCCCGCCACTGGGCGTAGTTCTCTCCGCCCACCAGGATGGCGTGCTCGGGGCAGCCGGAGAAGCAGCGCATGCATACCTGGCAGACGTCATCGAACACGGGCAGTCCGTCCTCCATTACGATGTTGCCGACGGGGCAGGCCTCGGCACACGCCCCGCAACCGGTGCACCGGGAGGGATTCACGGAAAGACGGTACCGCCGCCGCAGCTCCTTCCACAGGCTGTCGGTCTCCTTCAGAAGGCGGCTGAAGCCCCGGGGGCCCTCCGGCCACTCCGCCCGGTCCTCGGAGAGCATATCGGCGAATTCACGGGAGGTCTGAAGCCCCCGGGCGAGCACGCTGTCGTCCTCGCCTCCCGGATCACGCTCCCGGCGGAAGTTGGTGGGCATCACCACCTCCAGAAGCCCGGCCGGCCGGTAGCCCTTGCGGGCCAGGGCCTCCCTCACCCGGGGGGCCACCTCCCCCGATGAGGCCGCCATCGTCACCACCAGGAAGGCGGCGGTGTCCTTCGCCTCCGGAAGGCGCCGTATGAAGTCCAGCACGAAGGGGTAGGTGGAGCCGGCGGCGACCGGAAAGGCCAGACCCAGCAGGTCGCCGGGCTCGAAAGTCTCCGGGTCGGTGCTCTCCAGGGAAACGGTCCTCACGGTGTTTCCGGCATCCTGCAGCCCACCGGCGATGGAGCTCACCGCCAGGCTGGTGTTGCCCGTCCCCGAGAAGAACATCAGGTCCACTTTCACGGGCTGCCCCCGGTGTTGTCGGAGAGGGAGACCGACAGCAGCGAGGCCAGCTCGGCCGCGTATTCCCTGGCGTCATCGGGGTCGACGATCACGGCGACCATGTGCTCTCCCCGGGAGGACACCACCTTCACCACATGATTGAAGCCGGAGTCGAGGCTGCGCCGCTGCACCGATACCTCCCTCAGCTCCGACCGCTCCAGCCGGACTCTGGAGAAACCCCCGCCGTACACGCTGCGGAGACTGACCACTCCGGTGTTCATGTCGATGCGCACGGCCCCGCCGCCCAGGTGCCGGCGGGTGATGAAGACGGCGGCCCCTACGATGAAGATGGACAGCACCGCAACGAAGGGGATGATTGGAGTCAAGTCCATGCCGCTCTCGTCGGCCGTCCTCAGGAAGAATATACCCATGGCCGCCACGCCCACGACCACGGCCCCCACCGAGATGATCGCCGTCCTGCCGGCCCGGGTCCCGGGCTGGGCCACGCCCTTGTCGGTGTATGTGTTACGGTTGGCCAGAAAGTACTTCACGATGCCGCCGCTCCTCTCTGCGCGGTCTGCGCTAGCCGCCGGCCGCGGAGGCTCCGATGTTGTCCCGCAGCGAAACCGACAGCAGCGAGGCCAGCTCGGCCGCGTACTCGCGGGCGGTGTCGGGGTCGGTGAAGAAGGCGGCTGTATGACTGCCCCGACCGGAGACGATCCTCACATGGTGCGGCGTCTGGCCCCGATGATGCTTGTATCTGGGGTCCACCACGACCTCCCGGACATCCGACCTCTGCAGCCGCAGCTTGCCCAGGCCGGCTCCGGTCTTTCCGCGGAGGACGACCTCGCCGGTGGTAGTGTCTATCGTGATGCCCCCGCCGCCCAGCTTCCTGCTGATGAAGAACATGGCGAAGGCTATTGAGAGTACGGAAATGGGCAGCGCGACAAAGAGCAGGGGAGTCATGTCCTGCCCGGATTCATCCATGACCCTGAAGAGCAGCAGGAAGACGCCGGCAGCTATCACAACCGCCCCGCCCACGGCCACCGGGATCACCAGCCTCATCCTGGTTCCCGGCGCGGCGCTGCCCGTGTCCCTGAAACGCGGTCCGGCGGACTTGAAATGCTTCATGAAAACGTTCCCTCCGTGAACCATGTTCAGCGTACAAGCTATGCAAATGCGCTGCTGGCGCCAAGCTCACTGCTCCTCCAGGGCGGCGGCCAGCTCGTCCCACCTCCGCTCCAGCCTCTCTATCTTCCGCTGCAGCCCGCCGTGCTCCCGGCGCAGGCTCTCCACGCGGCTTCCCGCAGAGAGCACCTGCGGGTCGGACAGCAGATCCTCCAGCTCGCTCTGCCGCGACATCAGGGGGTCCAGCTCCCCGGCTATGGACTCCATCTCCTCCTCCGCCGACCTCCTGTCGCGGTAGCGGCGGTTGCGCTCTCTGGCCTCGCGTCTCTTCCTGTCGCGTCGGACGCTGCCCGACCGGTCCGGGCCGCCTCCGCGCATGCCTTCCCGGATGCGCTCCCTGCGCTCCTCCAGGTAGGAGGCGAAGCTGCCGGGCCAGCGCTGCAGACGGCAGTTCTCCAGCAGGAGAATCGAACCGGTGACGGAGTCTATGAGCCTCTCGTCGTGGCTCACCAGCAGCAGCGTTCCGTCGTAGTCCTCCAGGGCCTCCTGCAGGGCGTCGCGGGAGAAGATGTCCAGGTGATTGGTGGGCTCGTCCAGCACGAGCAGATTCCAGCTCTCCAGCATCAGCCGCGCCAGGGCCACCCTCGCCTTCTCGCCTCCGGACAGGACTCCGGTGGGCTTGAACACGTCGTCGCCGGTGAAGAGGAAGGAGCCCAGGAGGCTGCGCAGGTCACCCTCCGGTCTTCCCGGCGCTGCGTCCGAGAGCTGCTGCAGCACCGTCCTCGAAGGGTCCAGCCGGCTCTCCACGTCCTGGCTGTAGTAGCCCAGGGACACTCCGGGGCCCCGGCTCACCGACCCGCGGTCCGGCTGCTCCCATCCGGCCAGTATCCTGGAGAGTGTGGACTTGCCTCCGCCGTTGCGGCCGATGAGGCCCACCTTCTCGCCCCGCTCCAGCACCAGGTCCACGTCCGCCAGCACCTTCCGGTCGTAGGCCTTGCGTACCCCCGAGGCCTCCAGGACCTTCCTGGGGCTGCGGGGAGGGGAGCGGTACCGCAGCCGCACATGCCCGGGCTGGCGGTGGGTGTGCACAACCTCGACCTTCCGAAGCATCTTCCGGCGGCTCTCCACCATGCGCCGCATGCCGGGCTTGGCCTTCCAGCGGTTGATGAACCGCTGCAGCCGCTGCCTCAGCTCCTCGGCGTGCTTTGCCCGCTTGCGGCGGTCGGCCTCCTCCTCGCGCTTGCGGCGCTCGTAGAAGCTGTAGCTGCCGCCGTAGGAGGACAGCTCGCCGAACTCCAGCTCGTGAATCCGGTCCACCGTACGGTCCAGAAAGGAGGGGTCGTGCGAGGTGACCCAGACCGCGCCCTCGAAGCTCCGCAGGAACTCCTCCAGCCACAGCCGGGCCTCCAGGTCGAGGTGGTTGGTGGGCTCGTCCAGCAGAAGAAAGTCCGGAGCCGACAGCAGCAGTACGGCCAGCTGCGCCCGCATCCTCCAGCCCCCCGATAGGCTGGAGAGCTCGCGGTCCATTTCGCTCTCCTCGAAACCCAGACCGCTGAGGATGGCCGCCGCCCTGCTCTCCAGCGTGTAGGCGTCGTGGGCGGCCAGGACGTCCTGAATCCTGGAGAGCCGGCCCATGAGACGGGTACGCTCCCTCTCGCCGAGTTCCGGCTCCGCCAGGGCAACGCCGACCTGCTCCATGTCCTCCATTGCCTTGCAGACGGGCCCGGAAAGCCGGCATACCGTCTTGCGCAGCGGGCCCTCCGGGAACTCCGAGAGTCTCTGGGGCAGGTATGCCGTGCGCAGGCCGTCCGCCCGGGACACCGATCCTTCCGTGGGCTCTGACAGGCCCGCTGCTATCTTCATAAGCGAGCTCTTGCCGGCCCCGTTCACGCCCACCAGGGCCGCCCGGTGGCCCCTGTCCACGGTAAGGCTCACGCCGCTGAAGACCTCCTCGGCCCCGAAGGACAGACCTACCCCCTGCAGCGTCAGCAGCATGGCGGTCCTCCGCCCTCCCATACCTTCCGCGGCGTGAAGCCGGCGTAGTCCGCGGAGACCAGCATGTACCTCACGCCGTCCACTTCCGCGTCCAGCCCGGCGGGCCAGTCTTCGGCGGCGTGCAGATGGCCGTAGACGCACAGGCTGGCCCCCCGCTCGGCCAGCAGGCCGGAGAATGGAGTGGCCTCGCCGGACTGGATCGGCGGGTAGTGGGTCATGGCGATAAGGGGCTTGCCCGGGGCCCCGGCCCCCAGCTCCGCGGCCGCGGCCAGCGACAGCGCAAGCCTGCCCAGCTCCCGCCGGACATACTTCGGGTCGCTGTCGGGATCCCAGTCCTCCGAGCCCTGCAGGCGCCAGCCCCGGGCCCCGGCCACTACCGGGCCGCCGATATCCACCGCGTCGTTCTGCAGGGCAAAGGCATCTTTCGGAAGGGCGCGCCTCACCTTGGAAAGGGAGCTCCACCAGTAGTCGTGGTTGCCGCGGATCAGCAGCTTCCTGCCGGGGAGCCCGCCCAGCCATTCCAGATCGCCGACGGCCTCCCTGAGGCGCATGGCCCAGGAGATGTCACCGGGCACAAGCACCCAGTCACCGTCCGAGACCAGGTTCCGCCAGCTTTCGGCTATCCTGCGCGGATGGTCCTTCCAGTGGGCGCCGAAGACATCCATGGCCTTGTCCTGCCCGCCCGGCAGGTGAAGGTCTCCCAGAGCCCAGACTACCATGAGTCCCGCCACGCCTCCAGCGCTCTCCAGGCGCCTTCGGCAGACTCGAAACGTTCCGTCAGTCGACGGGGCGCGTCCCTCATCACCAGGCTTCGCCCCGCCCACCGCAGCATGTCCAGGTCGTTGTAGTCGTTTCCAACGGCCAGCGTGTCACCGGGCATGGCATGGACCATGTGCCCGAGCCAGGCCGCCGCGGGCCCCTTGCCGGCACCCGTGGGAAAGAGCTCCAGCCAGAGCGACTCCCCGTCCAGGGGTGAGGTCGTCCGCACCACCGTCAGCCCGGGATGGAGCCTCTCCCTGACCTTCTCCACCAGGGTGACCACATCGGTCCGGGCGGACATGGCCACCACATGGGAGGCCTCCAGCAGCACCTCGTCGTCGGGTGTGATCTCCCGGTGGAATCCACTGTAAAGCGCCAGCCTGCGAGCAAGGTCATCGGCTTCGGCGCTTCGGGAGCGGCGGTAGCTGAACCGGTGATCCTCCGGGAAAGGATGGTGGACGGAGTAGTCCAGGTCCAGCTCCCGCAGGAGCTCCAGAGCCAAGGCCAGCCGGCGGCGGCCGAGGGACAGGCTGCGCAAGGTCTCCCATCCCTCCGCGGCCACCAGCCCTACTCCGGTGGAGAGGATCATGTAGTCGACCGGCAGGGGCCTTCCCTCCAGCGACCTCAGCAGCGAGAAGGGCGACCGGCCGGTGGCCAGCACACGCACCACCCCCTCCTCGCCCAGCTCCTCCATCAGCCGAAGCGCGTGCCGGTCCAGGGTCCCATTCCGCAGCAGTGTGCCGTCGTAATCCATGAGAACCATCCTGCGCCGCGCCAAGGCTACTCCATCACCTCGCAGGAGCCGGTCACCACGGGTGCGCGCGGGTTGCCGGGAAGCGGGCTCCTCATTCTTCCTTCCTTCCGCCCCTGGCCCAGCCGGCACATGCGGGGCAAACTTGCGCCGGACGTGTAAGTGATTAGACTAATATAGGATCACCGACGGAGAGGGGGAAACTTGCCCGGCAGACGCCAGGTTCACGAAAAGGTTCTGGAGGCTCCGCTGAAGGAAGTCTGGAACGCCTGGACCACCCCCGAGGGCCTGCGCGGCTTCCTGGCTCCGCATTCCAGGATCGAGCTGATGCGCGGCGGTGCGTTCGAGGTCTATATGGACCCCGACGCCCCCGAGGGAAGCAGGGGTACGGAGGGCTGCCGGATACTCTCCTACCTGCCCCGGCAGATGATCAGCTTCGAATGGATAGCCCCCGCCGAATACCCCGAGCTGCGCAAGTCGAGAATGAGAATCCTCCTGAAGGTCGAGCCGGCCAGGGGAGGCGGCGTGATGGTGCGCCTGATCCAGTCCGGATGGGGCGCCGGCGAGGACTGGGACGACCTGTACAGGCACTACGAGGAGATGTGGCCTCGGGTGCTGGCCAGACTGGCCGACAGCCTGGCCTCGTAGACGACGCCGGCCCGCCCCGGCCCCCGGGCTTGCCCGCTTCCTTTCAATAGTTATCTTCGCCGTTCGTGACGCCCGGGCATCAACGAACGGAGACAGCGATGGCCATCGGCGGCACCCTTGCCGCGTTCGACCTCGACGGTACTCTTCACTGGACCGAGAAGGCGCTGGTCCCCGCCATTCGCCGGGCCATGCGGGAGCTGGGGTTGGAGCCGGCGTCAGCTGCCCGCATCAACGCCCTCTACGGTGAGCCCCTGGAGGAGTTCTGCCGCGTCCTCCTGGGACCCGCCTCCGCCGAGGACTGCCGGCGGTTCAGGCTGGGCATAGGAAGGCACCAGCGGGATACGCTGCCGGTGACCGGAGCCCTCTACCCGGGTGTTCACCAGATGCTGGAAAGGCTGACCGATTCCGGCGTGTCCCTGGCGGTCATATCCAACGCCGGCGAGGACTACATACGACTGGTTCTTTCGAACTTCGGCATACTCGGCGA
Organism: uncultured bacterium; assembly: GCA_964553045.1. Classification (GTDB taxonomy): domain Bacteria; phylum Fermentibacterota; class Fermentibacteria; order Fermentibacterales; family JCC-6; genus JAWLEP01. The sequence goes on from CAZKJG010000009.1 coordinate 92,712, forward strand.
CTTCGAGGCCCTGCTGGGGGTGGAAGGGGGCCTCTCCAAGGCCGGCCGCCTGGAGGCTCTGCTGCGGCCCGGCCGTTACGGCAGGGCCGTCATGGTCGGCGACCGCTACCACGACCTCGAGGCCGCCGCGAGCAACGGTGTTCCCTTCATCGGATGCGCCTACGGGTACGGGGCCGAGGGGGAAATGACGGAAGCGGACGCGGTTGTCTTCCGGGCTGGAGACATTCCGCGGGCCATGCTGGATTTGGGCGTCATGTGAGCCGCGCGGCGGAAGCGCCCTCGCCGGATCACCGCTGCGACGGTATACTCGAAATGGCTCGGTCTCCCTGCATCCGGAAGGGGAAAATATGAGGCTTTTGGCGGCGGCTCTCGCACTGGCAATGTTCCTTTCCTGCGGCGACGATGACGGGGGGCGCAGATACCTGCCCGCCAGCGGTTTCGTGAGGATAGAGGACATCAGGACCGATCTCGACCGGTCCTCGGCATCCATCCGCAACGCGCCAAACCCCGTACACTTCGCCGGGGTACCGATGCCGGCGACACTTCGCATACAGGTGTCGGGCGGCTCCGAGACCTCCAGGTCGACCGTCTGCTTCGAAATTCCATGCGGCCCGGAGGGGGACTTCTTTGCCGGCAGGGATGTGATTCCCGCCTCGGTTGTCCTGGAGACCCAGGGCATGACCGCCTTCGCCCCCGTGGGGGCCTATTCCGGGTTCAGGGCCAGCATATCCGGAAATCCTCTTCTTGAAGACTCGGTGGATTACTCGATTGATGCGTCCTTCTCGAAGAACGAGGTCGAGTACGAGTGCAGCGCTTCGGGCCGGGTGCCGGTCACAACGTCCAGCGAGTACAGCCCCGATGACCTTCCGGCCTACCCCCCCACGGAAATGGGGGACTCCCTCTTCTTCGCCACCGGCGACTCCTCATTCAGGGCCAAGGCGGCCGTGGCCCTGCTGGACTCCGCTCCCGCGGAACCACTGGTCAGGCTGATGCTGTTCCCCGACTCCCTGCCGCCGGTGGACCTGACCAAGCTGCGCTGCACCAGGCTGGAGACATCCGTTCCGGTGTCCATGCTGGGGGGAGGTCCGGTTCCCGCGAGCTTCACATGCACGGTGGCGCAGGGGGATACCGTAGTGATGACCGCCGACCCGCGGTTCGGCTACATGGACGCAACACTGGTCGACGGCAGGCTGGTGGGCTGTATGGCTTTCATGCACAACGGAAGCGCGGCCCGAACCAGGTTCCGGGGGGGCGGAAGCTTCGAGCTGAAGATCAGGTGACCAGGCCCGACTGGCCCTCGATGTCGCGGACCACGGCCACCACCCTGCCCAGTACACGCACGTCTCCCCCGCCCTCGGGAACTACCATATCGGAGTAATCGGGGTTCTCCGCCTTCAGCCGCACGGCGCCGTCCTCGCGGTAGAACCGTTTCACCGTGGCCTCGTCGTCCACCATTACCACGGCGATACGGCCCTGCTCCACAAAGGGCTGCGGCCGCACAAGCACCAGGTCTCCGTCCAGTATGGCCGCCTCGACCATGCTGTCGCCCTGAACGCGGAGGAAGAAGAAGCCATCTCCCCGGGCCACCTCCCGGCTGACGGGGATGGTGCCCACCACGTTCTGCGTGGCCAGAACCGGCGACCCGGCGGCCACCCTGCCCACCACCGGCACCTGCACCACGTCGCCGGCGCCACCGGCTCCCACCAGTTCTATTGCCCGGGCGGAGCCGCTGAGGCGCTTTATGTACCCCTTGGCCTCGAGGCGGTCCAGATGGTCCTTTACGCCCTTGGTGCTTGCCAGGCCGAAATGATGCTGGATCTCCCGAATGGTGGGAGGATACCCGTGCTCGTCCAGGAAGTCCTCCAGAAAGCCGTACACCTGTCTCTGTCTGTCTGTAAGGTCGTTCATGCATCACCACCTGTACGTATGTTTACTGCGCGGGAGGTTCGGAGTCAAGGCCCGGGCGGAGTGCCCGGGCCATGACTTCCACTGCGCCGTTACTCTTGCAGCAGGTCGCTGAAGAAGATCAGGTAGGTGGCTATCTTGCGGGTCATTTGGGGGTCGGTGCCATCGGTGTAGATCATCACCCGGAACGAGCTGTCCTCCACGGTACCGTCGCTGGTGATGGTGGCAACCGTCCTGAAGTGGCTGTCGGTGAGCCTGCCGTCGTCACCGAGCCTGTATATCTCCTCGTACTCGGCGTTCTCTATGATGCCGTCGTCTATGTAGCCGAGGGTGTTGTACTCGGCGTCCTCTATCCTGGTTCCCTCTTCTCGTATGTAGCCCAGGGTCTGGAAGGAATCGTCCTCTATCCTCCCGCTCTCCCGGATGTAGGCCAGTGTGCTGAAGCTGCCGTCCTCAAGCCTCAGATCGCCGGCCAAAGCGCTTGCGGCAAGCGCCAGGGCAAGTATTATCAGCAGGTTCCTCATACAAAGAACCTCCTTTCCTTTGGCACTGACGGGCAATATGCTGACCACGGGAGGTGGAAGTGTCAAGCTCTGTACTTTTTCTCCTCTTTTCGCTGCTCACGGCCCAGCTCCGGCCGGAGCCGATGGACCTCAACAGCGCCTCGGCCTGGCAACTGGAGGCCCTGCCGGGCGTAGGACCGGTTACCGCCGCCAGGATCGTCCAGTTCCGCGAGACCTACGGGCCCTTCTCCAGCGTGGACGGCCTGCTGGAGGTGCACGGGGTCGGGCCGTCGGTTCTGCGGGACCTGGCGGGACTGGTGACGGCCGGCGCCTCCCCGCCGGACACCTCGCACTGGCTCCCCAGGGCCGAGCCGGACAGCATCCTTCTTCAGCTGCTCTTCCTGGACGTGGGCCAGGGCGACGCCATCCTGCTGCTTCCCTCCCGGGGCACTGCCTGCCTGGTGGACGGTGGGCCCGACGCGGGAGGCCCTCTGGTCCCGCCGGTCATGCGGAGCCTGCGGGAGGCCGGCGTGAACTCGGTGCCGACGGTGATACTGACCCACCCCCACTCCGACCACGTGGGCGGCCTGGCAGAGGTCGTCAGGTCCTGCGGGGTGACGCTCATGATGGACCCCTTAATCGACCACGTCTCCCCTCTGTACGAGGGTCTTCTTCAGGCTCTCCTGGACGGGGGCGTCGATTACCGCCCCCTGCTTCCGGGCGACAGCCTCCGGCTCTCCAAAGCCGTTCTTCTGAGGGCCGTCTACGTGGACGGCCGCACGGCCGGAGGGGCCAATGCCGGAGAGGAGCTGTCGGTGAACGACCGCGGCGCCGTTCTCATGGTGGAGTGCGGGGAGTTCTCCGCCCTGCTCACCGGAGACATCGAGGAGGCCGCCGAACGGCTTCTGGCTCCGGAGCTGGACCCGGTTTCGGTTCTCAAGGTGCCCCATCACGGAAGCGCCTCCTCCATATTCGGGCCGTTCCTCAACCGCCTGCGCCCCCAGCTGGCCGTGATATGCTGCAGCGCCGGGAATCCCTTCGGACATCCCCACCCCGCGGCGGTGGAGGCCTACGCCTCCAGGGGCGCGGAAGTCTTGCGTACCGACAGGTGCGGGACTATTGTTGTGGCGACCGACGGCCATGCACTTCACCACCATTCGACCACAGGCGGGGAGAGCGGTGAGACTCCGCGATAGGCTGAGCCCTTACCTCTACATCGTTCCGGCGCTGATCATCGTCCTTTCCTTCCGGACCATACCCATAATCAGCTCCTTTCTGGCCAGCTTCACCCAGTACGACATAGGGGGCTTCCACGGCTTCGTCGGCTTCGCCAACTACTCCCGCATGCTCTCCGACGGCCGCTTCTGGCAGAGCGTGCTGAACACGGTCTTCTTCGTCCTCGGGGTGGTGCCCGCCAGCATAGTCCTGCCCCTGCTGCTGGCCATCCTTCTCCGCGGCAAGCTGGCGGGCAAGACGGTATACCGCACCATCTACTTCCTGCCGGTGGTCACCTCCGCGGTGGCCATATCCGTGGTCTGGTCGTGGTTGTTCAACCCCGAGGCGGGCCCCATCAACAGGATGCTGGGGCTGTTCGGAATAGAGCCACTCCTATGGCTGCGGGAGCCCACCGGCGTGGTGGAGATGGTCCTGGGCCCGCTGGGATTGCATCCCCCGGGCATACTGGCCGGCCCCAGCCTGGCCCTGGTGGCCCTGATGATAGTGAGCGTCTGGAAGAGCATCGGTTACAACACGGTCCTCTTCCTGGCCGGCCTGGAGAACATCCCCAACACCTACTACGAGGCCTCCCGGCTGGACGGCGCGGGCTGGTGGGGGACCTTCCGGCACATAACCTGGCCGCTGCTGTCGCCCACCACCTACTACGTGCTGATTATGAGCACCATAGTGTCCTTCCAGACCTTCGCGCTGGTCTACGTGATGACGCCGCCCCCCGGCGGCGGGCCGCTGGGGACCACCAACGTCATCGTCTTCTACCTCTTCCGCAAAGCCTTTGACCGGTTCGATATAGGCTACGCCAGCGCCATCAGCGTCTTCCTGTTCGCCGTACTCCTCTCCCTCACCCTGCTGCAGCGCAGGCTGGCGGGAAGGAGGGTCCACTACTGATGAGCGCCCGCGCCGCCACACTGAAAGCGGGTACCCAGGTCCTTCTCGCCATGGGCGGGGTTATCATGCTGCTGCCGTTTCTGTGGATGGTGGGCACCTCCCTGGAGCAGGGGGGCCTCTCCAACTACGCCGAGGCCTGGAACAAGGTTCCCTTCGGCCGCTACTTCCTCAACACGCTGCTGGTCACCGTCCTCACGGTGGGTGGCTCGCTGGTGACCACCGCCCTGGCGGCATACTCCTTCGGCACCATGAAGTACCCCGGCCGGGACACGCTGTTCCTGCTCTTCCTCTCCACCATGATGGTGCCCCAGCCCGTCTACCTGGCCCCCTCCTACGTGATCCTCTCCAAGCTGGGCTGGATAGACACCTACCTGGCGCTGATAGTGCCGTGGACGGCCAACGTATTCTCCATCTTCCTGCTGAGGCAGCACTTCCGCACCATTCCCAGGTCGCTGTACGAGGCTGCCATACTGGACGGCTGCAGCCGCTTCAAGTTCCTCTGGAAGGTTGCCCTGCCGCTGTCGAAGTCGGTGATAGCCACCATCATCCTCTTCAACGTCATAGGCTCCTGGAACAGCTTCATGTGGCCCCTGGTGGTGACCCACTCCGAGGAGCTCCGGGTGCTGCAGGTGGGCCTGTCCTACTTCAACCAGGAGCAGACCACCAACTACCAGCTGCTGATGGCGGCCTCCACCTTCTGCACCATGCCCCTGCTGCTGCTCTTCGTCGCGGCCCAGAAGCGAATCGTCTCCAGCTACGCCCGCTCGGGGATCAAGTAGCCCATGGGATCGCTTCCGATTCTGATGGCGTGCCTGCTGGCCGGCGGGCTGCGGGGGGAGGTGGAGGACTTTCTCTCATACCAGGCCAGGCAGGGACTGGACGTCCAGGCTGTGCAAATGCTGCGGCTGGAGATGCTGCAGCCCTGCACCCTGGCTGTGCCCCCGCTGCGGAAGGGCCTGGAGGGCTACCTGGCGGCCTTCGGCGGGAACCATACCCTGGATCTTTGGGTATCTATAGCTGACACCTCATGGGCAGTCTTCGACACGCTGCCGGACGACGTGCCGGTGATCCCGCTGGGGCCTAAAATGCTCCACGAGGTGGACATGGTGGTTCTGGAAGCGCTGGACATGACGCACGGCGCCTCCTCCGACAGCGCGGCGATTATGTGGCTGCTTCGCCCCGTTGACCGGAGCGGCGGCGGGCTCAATCTTTGAGGCTGATTGCATTCAGCCCATGAAGCCGGGGGAGAAGACATGTACAGGTTCGCACTGGCAGCACTCCTGCTGATACCGCTGGCGGTTACCGCCTACGCGGACGAGACGGCGGGTTTTGCATTCCTGCAGATCCCCGTGGGGGCCCGCTCGGCCGCCATGGGCGGGGCGTTCACCGCCGTCACCGGGGACCCGCTGGCCCTGCACTGGAACCCTGCCAACCTGGTGAGCGTGGAGGGCGGGAGGCTGGCCTCCAGCTACACGGGCTACCTGATGGACATGCAGGCCGGCTTCGCCGGCTGGGCCGCCCCCAGGGGGGGCGACGCCTTCGGGGTTTCTGTCAACTACTTCAACGCCGGTGACTTCGTCCGCACCACCATGAGCGACCCGCTGGGCACCGGCGAGACCTTCGGCAGCAGCTCCATCGCCCTCTCCGGCAGCTACGCCATGGCCTTCTCCGGAGGAATTTCCGCCGGGGCCAGCGGCAAGCTTGTCTACTCCAGGATAGACACCTACAGCGCCAACGCCTTCATGGTGGACCTGGGCGCCTCCTACGCCGTTCCTTCGGCACCCGGGCTCTCCACCGCCCTGGTGGTGCGCAACGTGGGAGTCCAGACCCAGGCCTTCTACAAGGAGAACGACCCGCTGCCCACAGAGGTGGCCGGTGGAGCCTCCATGCGCCTCCTGGACGACGATCTGCTGCTGGCGGTGGACGCCACCATGCCCGTGCACGGGGACTTCGACCTGGCCGCCGGCGCCGAGTACACGGTGGTTCCCATGCTCACCCTACGCACCGGAGGCAGCCTGGGGGCGAAGAGTTCCGCCGACGAGGCCGGGGGCGGTTTCATCGACGCCCTCTCCTTCGGGGTGGGCACCGGCTGGAACCGCTTCAGCCTGGACTACGCCTTCAAGCCCTTCGCCGACCTGGGCGAGGTCCATCGGGCCGGACTGGCATACCGGCTGTGAGCCCGGAAGCGCGAAGGCCCCGGGTCCCCCCGGCCCTGGGGCTTGCATTCCTGGTGCTGGCCATGGCCTGCACCGAGAGCCGCACCGAAGGCAGGCAGAGAAGGCTGGATACCTTCCGCAGTGCCCTGCCGCAGGAGGTAAGGGCCGCTTTCGACTCCATAGAGGCCGAGGAGGACTGCGAACCCGTGGGCGAGCTGATCACGGCCGCCCGCACAGCGGACCCGGGAGTGGACGCGAAGCTGGACTCCATAATGCACGCCGAGCTGATCGATACATTTACCGACGGGGAGCTGGTCTACTTCTTCTGGTACTACTTCGCCCACGCCATAGAGACGGGTACCGTCCCGGAGCCCTGACCGGACCTAATTGCCCTTGCGGGCGGGCTTTCTCCCGCCCCGCCTTGACACGATGTCTCTTTTGCCTATACTCAGCCTGCAGTCGCGGGGTGGAGCAGTACGGTAGCTCGTTGGGCTCATAACCCAAAGGTCGCAGGTTCGAATCCTGCCCCCGCTACCACGATCAGAGAAGTCCCGATCCGAAAGGGTCGGGACTTCTTTCATTATGGGAGAGAAGGTCACTGTGAGAACTCCCTCACCCGGAGATCGAGCGGGACTTGCCAAAGTTGGCGCATGCAGTAATATTTACTCCGATTGATGTGATATTTACTGCGAGGAGGTTTCCATTCTCAGCCAGCTCTTTGGCTCGGGCCTGCGGGCTCAGCTCCTGACATGGCTTTACACACACCCCGACGAGAGCTTCTATGTCAGACAGCTTGAGAAAATCCTGGCCGAGAGCTCTGCAAACATCAGCCGCGAGCTCAGGCGTCTGCACAGGATGGGACTCGTCTCGGTGGCGATCAGGGGCAACCAGAAGCACTACAGCGCCGACAGGGACGGTCCGGTGTACGAAGACCTGCGCAGTCTCATCGTCAAGCTGGGGGTTGCTGACCAGATACTCCGGACCGCCCTAGACCCCCTGGTGGATCGGATTGACTTGGCTTTCATCTACGGATCATTCAGTACCGGTTCTTTTGACCGATCAAGTGACCTGGACCTGATCGTGGTGGGAGAAACAGTTCTCACCGAGCTGACTCCGCACCTTCGCGAAGCTCAAGAGAAGATCGGACGCGAAATAAACGCATCGTGTTACTCCAGGGCGGAATTCAGGAGGAAATGCGACGACAGAGGCTTCATCTGGAGGATGGCAAATGGTCCTAAGACATTCGTCGTAGGAGGTGAAGATGAGCTTGAAATCCTGGTCGGCGAACGGATGGATTGACCGTCATTCCGCATCCGAAAGCGAGATAACCGCGCTCATCGAAACGGCCGAGCATGCAATACATCAGGCCGAGGACCTGAAGGGGCTCTCTTCAGCCTGGAAGCTGAAGATGGCATATGATGCAATTCTCAGTTGCGCCAGGGCAGCACTCTTCAGAGCCGGCTACCGCGCCTCCAGGACTGGAGATCACTACCGTGAGATCCAGAGCCTGGAACTCACGCTGGCGTTGAAGGTGGAGACCATCGACCGCCTCAATACGCTCAGGATGCGCAGAAACGCAGCAACTTACGAAAGCTATGAGCTTATCGGCGATGAGGAGGCGGAAAGAGCCCTGACCGACGCCAAGTCACTTCTCGCCACCCTCAGATCAAGACTCTGAGAGGTTGTGCAGGCTTGCGAGGGGTAGTACTGAATTAGTGTTATCTGGTTGCAGTACAGCCTTTAGAGCCTATCCACACACCTGCTGCGAAGGTTCGAAAGGGCTAACGTCCCAGGCTCGATCAGAAAGGGCTGCCCCTTTTCTACACATCCAAGTTCGAATCCCACCTGCCCCGCGATCACCGGATGGCATTCCAACATCTATGTTCCCACGTGCCTTGACT
>CAZKJG010000010.1:0-76248 GCA_964553045.1 uncultured bacterium
TTATTCAATATAGTCAAAGGGGCAGGGGCCGAGACAGATGCCCCGCCTGAGAGGTGACTTCAAACGGCAATCGTGCTAAGATACGGTGTAGTCGCCTGAACCCGGCGCCGCCCGAAGGCGGGCCACGGAATCCTGCGGATGGATCGATGGGAACTCAGCCGCCGTTCTTTGATCGTTTCGAGACAAGAGATCATGACTCTTCGGAAAATCAGGCACCCCTGGCCGGCGGGCCCCCTGACCGCCTCGGGGACCCGGAAGCCCCCCCCGATGCGAACGCCGGGGCAGCCGGAGCCTCACCCGAAGGCCGGGCCGAGCCTCCGGTTGTGGCCGGAGGCGAAGAGACGATCCTGCTCGCAGAGGACGAGCGGAGCCTGCTGGACGTGCTTCGCCAACTGCTGGAGGGCCTTGGCTACAGTGTTCTCACGGCCGCGGGCGGCGAGGCCGCCGTAGAGGTTGCCGCCAGCTACGCCGGCCCCATCGACCTATTCCTGTCCGACCTGGTGATGCCGGGGATGGACGGCAGGCAGGCGGCCGTCATGATATCCGCCGCCAGACCCGGCATCGCGGTACTCTTCATGTCCGGGTACACCAGGGACATGATGGAATCCGGCCTGCCCAGAAGGTCCCGGTGCGGCTTCATCGCAAAACCGTTCAGCCTGGAGCTGCTGGCCAGCAGGATACGGGAGGTTCTGGACGGCTAGGGCGCTTGCGACACCTCCATCATATAGACCTTTGGGTAATCATCCGGCTGGGTATCGAAGCCCAGCATTCCATGGTCGAAGCAGTAGGCCAGCCCCTGCTCGTTCTCCAGAGCGGATATGGTGGCCACGAAGAGCAGGCTTCCGTCCCCATCGTAGACCTCGAAGGTCGGCACCTCGGTCCAGCCCTGGGCCACCCAGATGCGACCCTGTCCGTCCACCTCCAGGTCGCTTATGGCCTCCCTGTAGAGACCGATTCCCTCGTAGCGCCGATCGCGATTCACCGAGCTGCCCGACCCGGTGCTGGTGGAGAGGCTCTCGTGGACCAGACCCTCCTCCAGCTCCTCCTCCGTCTTCTCGACCCTTGTCCACTCCATGCTCCAGGCTCATGCCCACGTAGTCCCCCTCCGGGCAAGGCACGATCCTGTCGGGAGCGATGCGGACGAACCCCGATGGGACTGTGTCGACCTCCATTTCTTCGGTGAGACAGGTAACCGTTCTTCCGGCCCAGTCGCACACCACCAGCGCCCCGTCACTCATCAGGGCCAAGCTCCTGGGATACAGATATTCGCCGGGTCCGGGACAGACGCCCGGTGCGTCCGCCGCGGGGACTTTGTATACTGCGGGCCATGGAATCCGCAAGACGATTTACCTGGGCGGGCGTGATTGCGGCCATGGCGCTGGGCCTCCTGTGGAAGACTCCCGGCAGGGTTCCCCACTGGGTTCTGCAGGGCCTGCTCATGTCGCTTCTGTTTCTCAGCTGCCTGGAGCTGCGTCCGGCAGGGGTCCTGAGGGACGCCGGCCGCGACCTGCCGCGCAACGTGCTGCTGCTTCTGGTGGTGATGCTGGCGGCCCCGCTGATGCTCCTCCCCTTCAGGGGAGCCTTCGACCCCCAGACTTGGACCGGACTGGTGCTGTCCGGAACCATGTCCACCGGACTGGGTGTGATATTCCTTGCAGATATTCTGAACGGCTCACCCTCCCGGGCACTGGTTCTGGCGGTGGTTTCGTCCGTCCTGGCCCCGGTGACGGTGCCGGCAGTCGTGTCGGCGTTCGCGTCCCGCAGCGTGAGCATAGACGCTCTGGCCATGTCGGCCCGGACAGCCTTCATCGTGCTGGTGCCGCTGGCGGCGGCCATGCTCACAGGACCCACCGCGCTGGGCAGGAGCATCCTGCGCACAAAGGGCCCCGTCTCACTGGCGATATTCTTCGCCCTCATAGTCACACTGGTCTCCTCGGTGGCCGATCTGGTGCTGGAGAACCCGGTCCGATCGCTGGAGCTCATCGGGGTGGTGGCAGTGCTCTCCGTCGCCTGTGCCGGCCTGGGCCTTCTGATCGCCCGGGGTGGGAGACAGCGGATGACCTTCGCCATAGTGGCCAGCTACCGCAACTTCACCCTGGCCACCGTGCTGGCGCTCACCCTCTTCGGTGATCGGGTGGCGCTCCCCTGCGTTGCATACGTCCTGGTCGGAAACCTGATGGTGGTCATCCTGCAGCTGGCCGGCGGGCGAGTAACCGGAAAACCGACGTGATGAGGCTGGTGCTCCAGGGCACCGGCACGCCCAACGCTGAGCCCGGGCGGTGCGGCCCCTCGGTGGCCGTGGTCTGCGGCGACGATGCATGGATCGTGAACTGCGGCCCGGGTGTGGTCCGCCGGGCGGCGGCCTTCCGAACCTGGCCATCATCCCCTGGACCCTTGGCCGCACAGAGCAGTTCGGCGTGCATGACACCGCCGGAACCGCCGGCATGGCCGGACATGTGCATGCCGCCTGGGAGGAGGACGTCCGTCACCGTCTGGAGGGGACCGAGCCGGGCTAGCAGCCCGCGAGCGTGAAGTACTCTCCCATGTCGTCCTGGTAGCCTTCGGGTACGTACATGCAGAGCCCCGGCGTCTTTCTGTACTCGCCGGAGTATTCACCCCGGGCTATCCTCTTCAGCATCTCCACCATGCGGTCCACGTCGCCGGTGTCGCTGTACATGCCGAAGCTCATCCGCACCATGCCGGGAAGGTGCGAGTCGTCTCCGCCCACGAACCTCGTCCTCCAGCCGTCTATCTCCTCGGTGGACAGCCCCAGAAGGTTCAGCACGTAGGGGTGGGCGCAGAAGCAGCCGCTCCTGGCTCCGATGCCGCCCTCGTAACCCAGAATGGCGGTGAGGAGGAAGTGGTATACGCCCTCCATGTTGAAGGGAATCACCCCCACCCTCTCGCCCACCTCGTCGGGGCTGGTGGAACCGTAGATGGTGATGCCCCGAACCTCCCGGAGCCTGCGCAGCGCGTAGGCGGTCAGCCCGGCCTCGTGGGAGGCGACCCGATCCATGCCGATCTCCATCAGGGTGGCCGCGGCCACGGCCATGGCCACCGCTCCGGGAACGTTGGGGCTACCCGCTTCCCCCCTGTCCGGCATTCCGTGCCAGTGAACCCGATCCAGGGTAACGGCCTTGACCGTCCCGCCCCCGCTGCAGTCCGGGCCGCGGCGAAGGAAGAACTCGGCCGGACCCACCAGCGCACCGGTTCCGTAGGGCGCGTACATCTTGTGCCCCGAGAAAACCACGAAATCCAGGTGCTCCGGGTCATTGTCGGCCAGCATGTCGATGCGCCGGTGCGGAGCCAGCTGGGCGCAGTCCACCAGTATCGGGGCTCCCGCCTGGTGCGCCTTCTCCGCCAGCCGATGGACGGGCTGTATGAAACCCGTCACGTTGGAGGCACCGGTCACCGCCACCAGGTCAAGGTCTCCGGCGAAACGCGTCAGCTTGCGGTCGAAGTCATCCTCGTCCAGTCTGCCCTCCGGCGTCACCCCCACATGGACCACCCGGGCGTGGTCGCGCCACGGCAGGTCGTTGGAGTGATGCTCCATGCAGGTGGACATCACCAGCGCGTCATCCGGAAGGCAGTGGGCGACCTTGTTCAGTGCCTCGGTCGAGTTCTTTCCGAAGAGAACCGTGTTGGTGTCCGGGTCCGCGCCCACGAAGCGGGCCACCACATCGTGGGCCTCGTCGTAGGCCTTCGTGCTGAGCCGTGACTTGAATCCGGTGCCCCGGTGCACACTGGAGTAGTAGGGCATCAACCTCTCTATTGCCTCGGATACCCGAACCAGAGCCGGGGTGCTGGCGGCGTTGTCGAGGTACACGTACCTGGTCCTGCCGCCCCCCAGCAGGGGAACTTCGCGGTCGACCCCCAACACCATCCGGCGCAGCTCCGACCGGGTCTTCACGTCTGCCATTCGTCCTCCGTTGAAGGGTCGAATTCTACACATGACAGGTCGATTATTCTAAAAACGGAGCAGCTTGGCAATTCCTCACTGCCGGGTAGGTATTGATGGATCGGGCAGACGCCTGCGGACGGCCCGGTTTGTGCATCCCGAAGAAACCAATCATATTTGTATGGTATTATGGGAGTAGATGGCCTTCGTCGGAGTTCAACCGATCGAACGGGAGAAAACCTTGAGAGCAGCTACCTTGGCATTGGCGGTCTTTGCAGTCTCCCTCGCGTGGGGAGCCTGGATAGAGCAGACGCTGGACGCGCCGGCGGGACTGATTACCGGCCTGGGCTGGGAGAATGGAAGCCTGTGGGCCGTGGACCAGAACCTCGACAGGGTCTACGAGATGGACCCGTCCACCGGAGAGGTGACCGGCTCATTCGACATCTCCATATACTCCACCCAGCATCCCACCGGTCTGGCCGTGGAGAACGGCATAGTGTACGTGGGAACATGGAGCGGAGGCACAACCGGCTACGTATACAAGTACGACCTGCAGGGAGGGTACCTGGGCGTAGTCAGCATGTGCGGCGGTTGAGGAAACCCCGTCTCGTCGGTGACGGGACTGGGGGCCAAGAACGCCAGCTATATCTACGTCAGCTCCACGGCCCAGAACGCAGCCTACAGGTACGTGGCGCCGGGGATATACTCCAGGTACCACTACATGTCCTTCACCGCCTCCAGCGGCACCAGGGACATGGCCATTACCCCGGAGGGCGATATCTGGGTGGCAATCGACTGGTCTTCGATAAAGATGCGGCACTACGACAGCAGCGGAAACCTGGTGGAAAGCCTGGGAACCGACCTGATCCCCGACGCCTGGGGGGTGACTCTGGACGATACGGGAAGGCTCTGGGTGTCGGATACCGAGAACGACCTGATCTACGCCGTCAACCTCTCCACGGGTGTGGAAGACGAACCCGGACCCGCCGGGCTCCAGATCTCCCGCAATCCCTTCACGGAATCGGTGACCATCACCTGCCCGGAAGTGGCCTCGGGAACGCTGCGCCTTTTCGACTGCCGCGGGCGGCTGGTGATGGAGAGAGGCTTCGGCGGATCGGCCGTGATCGAAGCCGAAGGCATGGCGGCCGGCACCTACTATGCCAGCCTGTCCTCGGGGGGACGGACCCGTTCGGTCCGGCTGCTGAAGCTCTAGCGGCTAGGGGAGCCGTACCTCACTCGGTGAACAGGTCCGGAGTCTCGTCCTCGTGCCCGGGCCGGGCCGGTGACTCCGAAGTGAACCTGCCGGAGCGCCTGATCAGTCGGTGCAGCTGCTCGGGAGAAGCCGAGGCCAGTGCCCTGAGGAGCGCAGCCATCTCCCTGGGATGGCGCATGATGATGGGTGGCAGGTCGGAGGATATCCTTCCGGCGAGCGCAAGCATCACGTCCGGGTCCTGGCCGAGCTGTTCGGCTATGGCGCGAACCTTGTCCTCGGCCGGAGGGGCGAACTCGTCCCGCTCTATCTTGGAGAGGTATGCGGGGCTCATGCCGATCCTGGCCGCAAAGCGTCTCAGGCTTACGCCCAGCTCCTCGCGCAGCTGCCGCACAGTCGCTCCGAAAGGAGCCTTTGCCTCCATATGAGCTCCCGCCTCATGTGTATTGTCTAGTAGAAACTATACACCGGAATCGCTGCCGGCGGCAACCCCCGGAGCATCGACTCCGCAAGGGGATGCGGCAAAGGGATACTTGGTGGTCGGCGGGGTTGGGAATATATTTCCCGGTTAACCCAAACCAGAATCATGGGAGGAACGTTGAAGGTCTTCTCGCAGGATCCGATCGGGCTTTCCGGAAAGGTGTCCAGAAGGGTCGACGCTACAATGACGGCCTCGGCCGTGGGCTCGGGAGGCGTGGACGTCTTGTCGACTCCGACCATGATCCTGCTGATGGAGATGGCAGCCTCCGAAGCGGTGTCCGGGTCGCTTCCGGAGGGCTGGGTCACCGTGGGCGCGCGGGTTAGCGTCCGCCACCTGGGGGCCACCCCACTCGCGGACACGGTCACCGCCGCGGCCAGGGTGACCGCCGTTGACGGCCGCAAGCTGACCTACAGCGTTGAGGCCCGCGACACCGGCAAGGTCATCGGTACGGGGACGCATGTTCGAGTGGCCGTGGAGCTGGAGCGCTTCATGTCCTCCCTGCGCGATTCTTGAGAGACGACAACCGCAGCCGGCGGAAGGGATGTCCTACGACATGGCACAGGGTCTGAAGAAGAGGCAGGAGGTTCCGAAGAGCGACCGATGGGACCTCTCGGACCTCTACGAGAGCGACGAACAGTGGGAGCGTGATCTGGAGGAGAGCGAGGGTTTCGCCGAGGAAGCCCTTGCCTGGAAGGGGAGGCTGGGTGAGTCCCCCGATGCGCTCCGCAGGGCCGTAGAGACGATGCTGGAGCACTCCAGGAGGCTGGAGAAGCTGGTGGTCTACGCCCACCTGAGACAGGATGAGGACCTGTCGGTGGCCAGGTACGGCGAGATGTTCGCACGGGCCACCAGCCGGGCCACCGAGTACGCTTCGGCGCAGGCGTTCTTCGACCCCGAGCTGCTGGAGATTCCCCGGGAAACTATGGATGAATGGCTGCAGACCGACCAGCTTTCCCCCTACAGGACCTGGCTGGAGGAGAGGCTGCGCTACCGCCCCCATACCCTCTCCCGGCCGGAGGAGCGGCTGCTGGCCATGTCGGCCGATTTCGCCCGGGGCTTCTCGACCGCCTTCGGCAAGCTGGCCAACGTGGACATGCCCGACCGCCTGCCCCGAATAGAGAAGGCCGACGGCGAGGAGGTGCAGCTTACCAACTCCAACCTGGTGCCCCTGCAGCAGGAGGACGACAGGGAGACCCGACACAGCGCCTTCAGGGGCTACTACGGGGAGCTGGGCGGCAATCTCAACACCTACGCCGCCCTGCTGGACGGCCAGGTCCGCCAGCACATCTTCGAGGCGAGGGCCAGGAAGTTCCCCTCCTGCCTGGAGGCTTCCCTCTTCGATGACCGGGTAGGCGTGGAGGTCTACGAGAAGCTGATAGGCTCGGTCCACGACAACCTGGACGTCCTGCACGACTACTACTCGCTGAAGGCCGAGGTCCTGGAAAGCGACGGGCTGGAGTTCTGGGACATCTACTACCCGATCGTCAAGAGCCCCACCGATACCTGGTCCTTCGACGAAGCGGTGGAGATGACACTGGAGGCGGTCAGCCCCCTGGGCGGCGAGTACGTTGAAACCCTGAGGAAGGGCTTTCAGAACCGATGGGTGGACCGCTACGAGAACCGCGGCAAGCGCTCCGGCGCCTACTCCAGCGGCTGCTTCGACTCCCGGCCCTACATACTGCACAATTTCTCCGGAACACTTGACTCCGTCTTCACCCTGGCCCACGAGGCCGGCCATTCCATGCACTCCTGGCACTCAAACACCAGCCAGCCCTACCACTACGCCGACTACAAGATCCTGGTGGCCGAGGTGGCATCGATAACCAACGAGATGCTGCTCCTTCAGCATCTGGCCAGGGGAGCGGGCAGGGAGATGAGGACGTACCTGCTCGACCACCTGATCAACAGCTTCCGGACCACCCTGTTCCGCCAGACCATGTTCGCCGAGTTCGAGAAGCTGATCCACGGGCACGTGGAGCGGGGAGGCGCACTGAACAGCGATTACCTGAACCGCACCTACATGGACCTTGTCAGGAGCTTCCACGGCGACGGCTTCGCCTACGGGGGAGACGGCTCCGCCATCGCCTTCGAGTGGGCCAGGGTGCCCCACTTCTACTACAACTTCTACGTGTACAAGTACGCCACCGGCATGGCGTCCGCCATATCCATCGCCGACCGCATACTCCGCGGCGAGGCCGGCGCAGTGGAGTCCTACCTGGAGTTCCTTCGGGGCGGAGCCTCCCAACCTCCGCTGGAGCTCTTGAGGTCCACCGGAGTCGATCTGACCACGTCCGGGCCGGTCGAGGATGCCATGGGCCGTCTTCGCAGAACGCTGGCGGACCTGAGGGAGCTGATCGGCTAGCGTCTCGGGCGGAAGGCGCCGATCCACGGAAGCGATAGCGCCGGGCTGCGGCGAGGGATGCCCCATCGGGGTCCCGGACCAGCATCCACAGGGAGTGTTCAGCAAGGACCTGCAGCTGCGTTACAGGGCCTGCAACCGCGTCTTCCCGAAGCGTAGGGGCCCGGAGTTCACCGATGATCTGACGGGGAGGGCCGACGCAAAGCTGCTGGACCGGGAGACGGCGCGGAGGTTCTGGGAGTCCGACCGGAGGGTTCTGGGCACCGGAGGGCCGGATATTCGACCCGGAAGCGGTGGGCAGCTGCCTGCGGCCGTTCCGTAACGGCTTTGCCCTGTCCGGCTACGGTCCGTCGCTGTCCTCCGACCCCATGAGACGACTCCCCGATGACTGATCGGCGGGTTCTTCCAGGATCTCCTCCAGTACGCCTTCTACCTTCGAGACGTCCACCCAGGTGTCGAAGCACTGGCCGTGAAGCCAGCGGTTGAGCTCGCCCCGCACGGGTATGGGGTATACGTCCAGTATTCCCAGGCTCAGGTCCCTGGGGCAGGCCACCGCCACGATCATGGCCGGCCGGCTCTCCTCCACCATCCGCCGGGCGGAAGTACCTCCCGTGGCCACCGCCGCATTGACGCCGTAGCGGTCCACGAGTTCCATCAGCCCCCCTATCGGGCAGCGGCCGCACCTCCTGCAGGCGTCGGGTTGAAATGTCAGGCGGTAGGGGCATTCGTGGTGCTGAAGACAGTGGGGAAGCAGCAGCAGAACCTCCGAGGGTCCCACCGCCGGCCAGCGTCTTCCGAAAGACCGGTTGTTGATGTCCACCAGCATGCGCTCGGGCACCAGCGGATCCAGCCGAAGAGGCCGGCCGAAGATCTTGAGCATCCAGAAGGAGAGCCGCAGCAGGGGGAAGAGAATCCTGCGGGCGCCACTTCGAAGAGACACCAGCCCCGCTGTCGGAAGCAGGAGCACCACAGCCGCCCATGCCGCGGCCGACAGCGCCCCGGAAAGGCCCGCAAGAATCAGTACGGGGAACACAACGGCGCCGACAATCAGGCCCAGCAGCGCCAGTCCCACGGCAAACTCTGCCCGGCTGCCGCCGCAGGCGGCCCGGCTGCCGCCGCAGGCGCCCTCAGCCGTCATTTCCCAGCCTCTCTCCGGGCTTCGGTGAGTAGCCGCGTGCGAAGTCGTCGCCCGACATGCGGCCCCGGGACTGGGGCTGCACCCGCAGCAGAAGAAGGGAGCCGCTGCCGCAGGCGACCGTCGGGCAGCCGTCACGGTAACCGGTCACCCTCCCGGCCGCCCCCCCTTCCCCCTCCAGGGGAAGGCAGTCGAGCACCTTCAGCGTCCGTCTCCGAAAGATCGTCCGCGCTCCGGGCCAGGGGCTGAGCGCCCTTACCACCCGGTCAAGATCCGCGGCGGAACGGCTCCAGTCCAGCACGGTCTCCCTCCTGGACACCTTCTCGGCATAGGAAGGCTCCCCCTCCTGGGGAGTGGGAACGATGTCACCGGCCAGGTATCCCTCCAGAACCTCCTCCACCTTCTCCCCGGCCAGACCCGCCAGGGCGTCGTGCAGGGAGCCGGCGTTGTCCCTGGGGCCTATGCACCTGGAATAGCAGCGCAGCACCGGGCCGGTGTCCCAGCCCCGGCTGTCGGTGATCATGAAGCAAAGAGCGGTCTTCCGGTCTCCCTCCATTATGGACCTCTGAATCGGTGCCGCCCCCCGGTGCCGGGGCAGCATGGAGGGATGGACGTTTACCACTCCGCCCGGGGCGGTTTGCAGGAGCTTGCGCGGCATGTACAGTCCGTAGGCGGCGCAGACCATCACTCGCGGCTCGAGCTGTGCCAGACGACGGAGGAAGTCCTTATCGCCCGCCTTCTCGGGCTGCAGCAGTGGCAGATCCATATCGAGGGCCTCGCGGGCTACCGGAGGCTGACGGAGCCTTCTGCCCCGGCCCGCCGGCCTCGCCGGCCGGCTGACGACGGCCAGCAGGCGGAAGTTTCGGGAGTCACCGAGGACCCGAAGAAGCGGGAGGGCGAACTCCGCGGTGCCCAGGAAGACTACACCGGGCCCGCCGCTCAAGCCAGCTGCCCTCTCCCGGCCGCCTCCTTGCGGATGGCGGAGAGCTTTCCGCGAAGCAGCCGCTTCTTCACGGGACTGAGGTGGTCGATGAACAGAACTCCGTTCAGGTGGTCGGCCTCGTGCTGTACCGCCCGCGAGGCCAGGCCGTCCAGCTCCAGGGCGAAGGGCCTCAGCTCCTCGTCGAGGGCTTCCACCCTCACGCAGGACGGACGCCTGAAGCTCTCGTAGATGCCGGGAATGCTCAGGCATCCCTCCTCGTGCCTTTCCTCCGGGCCGGAGAGGGTCAGAACCGGATTGACGAAGACCGACCTGACACCGATCTCCGGGATGCTGCCGGGCCTGAGGATGAATACTCGAAGGCTCTCGCCCACCTGCGGCGCGGCCAGACCCAGGCCGTCCTCCTCGCGGATTATCCGCTTCATGTCATCCAGCAGGTCTTCCAGCAGCGTCGCGTCCTCCCCGGATATCTCCCTGGCCTCTCGCCGAAGGACGGGGGAACCCAGCAGCTGGACCTCCCTGGTCATGCTACTCCCCTTCTTCCCCCTGCTTGACGGTTACCGAGTCCTTCTCCACGTCGACTTTGACACCGTCGGCTATCCTGATCGTCAGAACGTTGCCCTTGATATTGGTCACCACTCCGTGTATGCCGCCGGAGGTGACCACCTTGTCACCCTTGTTCAGCGAGTCGCGCATCCGCCGCAGCTTCTTCTGCTGCTTCTGCTGGGGCCTGATTATCAGGAAGTAGAATATGGCCACCATGGCGACGATGGGCAGTATTCCCATTATCCCGCCTCCGCCGCACATGGCCGGCTGCTGCTCGCCGGACTCGGCCGGAGCCTGCCCGCCCTCTGCGGTCTGGGATGAGACCGCCTCCCCGCTCTGGGGTCCGGCGGCATCGCCCGCTTCGGACCCGCTTCTCTGGGCCAGTCCGGCAGCCAACACTACAAGCAGTACTACTATCGCTCTTCTCATCTCAACTCCCGTGGATGCCCGGGCGGCGCCCAGGTGGTGTGACTCCTATCAACTCCATCATCGTCGGCACGTTCCGGTGCGTCGGCTCATCCTATTCCAGCCCCCTGCTTGAAGCCCGTCTTCCCCGCCCCGGGGAGAGCCGCCCTCAGGCCCAGCCAGCTGCCCACAAGCCCGACTGCCCCGCCCAGGCCCACAACCAGAAGGCTCCACCGAACCGGAAGGAACCCGTGCCCCAGGGTACCCTGAAGCATGCCGGATGCCAGCGCCACCAGTCCCAGGGCCAGGGCGGAGCCGGCCAGCCCGGAAAAGAGACCCTCCACCAGGTAGGGGGTTCTGACGAACCATCCCGGCGCCCCGGAGATGCTCATGATCTGCACCGTCAGCGACCGCCGGGAGACGGACAGGCGAACTGTGTTGGCCACAACCAGGGAGATGCTGACCACCAGCATGAGCCCGGCGAAGAGGTCGAGCCTGGCCAGTGCCGACACCGTGCCGGACAGGTCTGACAGATACTCCTCGCCGTAAACCACGTCAACGACACCCTCCATGCCCGCCACTGTCCTGGACAGCTCCTCCATGGTCTCCGGAGAGAGCTGGCCGCCTGCGGGGGTGATCTGCAGGGAAGCGGGAAGGTGGTACTCCGAGCTGAGAAGGTCCAGCATCTCCTCTTTCTCGGGTATCTGGGCCCGGAATATGGCCTCCGCCTCCCGGGGGGATACGTAGTATACGGAACGGACACTCTCCATGCCGGCTATCACGTCGCCCATGGCCCGGGCCGCCTCCGGCGACAGTCCCTCCTCCAGGAAGGCCTCGATGCCGATGGCTTCCTTCTCGCGCTCCAGCACGGAGCCGAGGTTCCAGGTAACAAGCAGGAAGACGTCGAAAACCACGAACGAGAGGCTGACCATAAGCAGGGTCACCAGTAGCGACGAGCCCCTTCCCCTGAGGTTGCGCCATATCTCCCGGAAGACCATTCGAAGAAGTGCCGTCACGTCTGCATCTCCGGCCAGTATCCGGGGTCCCTCAGGCGCCCCCTGTCCAGGAAGAGTATGCGAGCGGTTCCCTCCGGGATCTGGCGGGGGTCGTGGGTGGCCATCACCACCGCGGTCCCACCGCGGTTGATGTCGAGAAGAAGGTCCACGATCATCCTGGACACCCCGGGGTCGAGGTTTCCCGTAGGCTCGTCCGCCAGGAGTATCTGCGGATGGGCCACCATGGCCCTGGCGATGGCTATTCGCTGCTGCTCTCCGCCCGAGAGCTCGTGGGGATAGGATATCCTGCGGTGGCTCAGACCCATCTCGGCCAGAAGCTCGAATACCCGCCGCCGGATCATCCGGTGAGCCGTGCCGGCAACCTGGAGCGGAAGGGCCACGTTGTCGTAGACCGTTCTGTCCGGAAGGAGTCTGAAATCCTGAAAGACTATTCCCAGCTTTCTGCGAAGCCGGGGAAGCTCCCGCCGGGTTATCCTGTCGGCCCGGTAACCGGCCACCTCCAGCGCTCCCGTATCCGGGAGCATGTCCATCCACATCAGGCGCAGAAGCGTTGTCTTGCCGGCCCCGCTGGGCCCGGACACCACCATGAACTCGCCCTCGTCGAGCTCCATGGTCACGTCCTCCAGGGCCGGCCAGGTCCTGTAGCGGTATCCCACGCTGTCCATGGATACCAGCAAGCTATTCCCCGTCCAGCTCCGTGTAGAGGTCCCTGCGCTCCCGGCGGGAGACCTGGCGCGTCCGGGGTATGCGGTCGACCCTGAGCACCCTTCTGCTGCCCCGCGAACCCTCGACCTCCAGGACATCCCCGGCGGAAACGTCCGTGGCCGGCTTGGCGGACGAGCCGTTGATGGCCACGTAGCCGCCGTCACACGCGCGCTTGGCCCGGCTGCGGGTCTTGATTATCCCCGCCAGCTTGAGGAACAGATCGATCCTCAATGGCCTTCCTCCCCCGCTGCGTAGACCAGGACGGGTATCTCCGCGCGCAGGGAGTCGATCAGGCTCCTGTACTCACTCTCGTAGGCCACCGACCTCACCAGGTCCGTGAGGAAGGACTCCGGGTACTGGGAGAAATCGATGTCCCCGCCGGACTCCTCCAGCCGGAAAACGGCCACCGCGCTCCCGCCGGAGATCATGACGGGGTCGCTGATCTGCCCCCGCTGCAGGCCCTCCACGGCCGCGGCCACCTCCGGCATCCAGCCCCTGGCCAGGACCGTGCCCAGGTCGCCCCCCGTCTCCCGGGTCTCCAGGTCGACGCTGTGCTCCGCTGCCAGGACGGAGAACTCGGCCCCCGAGCGAACCAGCTCCGCCAGGGAGTCCGCCTTCTGCATGGTCCTCTGGACGTCTTCGCTGCCCCGCTGGACGCGCCGCAGTATGTGGCTGGCTGCCAGGCTGTCCGATGAGAGGACGGTGTCCACCCTCATGATGTGTACGCCGTAGGGTGTCCGGAACGGACGGCTCACCTCTCCGGCATTCAGGGAGAAAGCCACCTCCTCGAAGGTGGGGGTCATATCACCCCTGCCGAAGGCCCCCAGATCTCCGCCCCTTCCGGAGGAGGCGTCGTCGGAGAGGCGCCGGGCCTCCTCGGCGAATGCGGAGCCACCGGCGAGTATCCTCTCCCTGGCCGCGGCCAGGGTGTCGAAGGCCGCCTCGCAGCTCTGCATGGAGGGCAGCACCGGAAGGTATATCCACGCCAGGTGCCGGGGCATGGCCACCTCCTCGACCAGGTCGGCGTGGCTCTCCAGGTAGCCTTCCGGCTCGGTGGGAAGGCTGCTCATGATCCGCGAGGTGCGAAAGCGCAGGTAATCGGACACAGCCCTGCCGGAGGCTACGATCTCCTCGGTCCTTCTGCGGAACTCGGTCATGCTGAGACCCGATGACGAGAGCGCCTCCTGGAGCTGCCTCTCTCCGCCGAAGCCGGCCCGGATGCTGTCCATCCTGGCCTCGGTCATCTCATCGACCTCCTCCCGGGTGGGATAGAAGCCCGACTGCCTGGCGGCCTCGACGAGGAGCTTCTCCTCGACCAGCTCCTCCAGGGCCCGCATATAGGCCGGATCTCCCGGCTCGGCCGATGCCCCCCCTCCCCGGCCCGCCAGCATCTCGGCAACCTGGCTGTGAAGGATGGGCTCGTCGGCTACCACGGCCACTACTCTGTCCAGCAGGCCCGAGCCGGTTACCGAAAGTGCAAGAAGAAGGGCAATCATCTGTTGAACCTCCACCCGGAATCGATCTCCACGTCTATGGTCATCTCGGCGATATCCAGCAGGCTGTCCAGCCTGGCCTGCAGCCTCTTCTCGTACAGCGGACCCGACAGGCTCCTGACCAGCCTGGCCGTGTCCTCCAGCGGCCTGGCCTCGGTCACCAGGAAGAGGTGCCATCCCCTGGGGGACCCGCACACCGGACTCAGGCCCTCCAGCCGGGCCAGCGTATCCGGAAATCCCCGAAGCACGAGCTCTCCTCCGGTGATGAAGCCCATCTCGCCGCCTATTCCCGCCCGCTGCCCCATGGACATCCTCTGGGCCGTTATCTGAAAGCTCGCGCCCCAGCCCAGCCTGGTCCTGATGGACTCGGCCGCAGCGCTGTCCCCCACCAGGATCTGGAAGAAGCGCCGCTCCACACCGAATGCGAGGCTGTCGGCCGCCATCATCTCCAGCGCATCTTCCCTGCCGGGGGGCGCTACGTCCTCGAAGGCCCGCCCGAGGAGCCGGTCTCGCAGCAGCAGTTGCCGGGCCCGCTGAGCCGCCAGCCTCACACCCTCGGGGTCGGTGATGCCCAGGGACTCGGCGTACTGGGCCAGCAGCTCGTCCCGCACCCAGGCCTGCACGCCGGCGCTGTCGAGTCTGGCCAGCTCGGCCTGGTCGCGCAGGAGGGCCCTTCCCCCCACTGTGGCTACCACGGCCCTGTCAACGGACTCGGACGGGGGGCATTCGCCGTCGCCGGCCGGTTCGGCCAGCACCCCGACCACCAGGACCGCGGTGACGCACAGCGCCGCCGCCCCCCCGGCCATCGCTCCCCAGAAGAGGAGGCTCCGTCTGTTCAAGATCGATTTCCCCTCGAGTCCCTCTGCGTCCAGCCCCTAGAAATGCTCCAGCAGTCTTCCGGGGTAGATGTTGACCGAGTACTGCTGCTCAAGCTGCTCGATCTGCTCCAGGATCTCCGCCTGCTGGACCTCCTGGGTAAGCTGCATGCCCACGAGCTGGGCCACCTCCTGAGCCGTGAGCGAGTCGCTGCGGGGGCGGCTCTCCAGCATCTGTATAACATGGTAGCCCATGGGTGTCTCCACCACCGCGCTGAGCTCCTCCGGGTCCAGGGTGAAGGCGGCTTCCTCGAAGGCGATTGCGGCATCCCCACGGCGTATCCAGCCCAGGTTTCCGCCGTCCTGGGCGCTGGGGCACAGCGAGTACTGGGCCGCCAGCTGCTCGAAGCCCTGCCCCGCCCGAAGGCGGGTGAGTATGGCGGAGGCCAGCGTGGCGTCGTCGACCAGTATGTGCCGAAGCCTGAGCTCGCGGTTGTAGCTGTCCTCCCAGGTGGAGACGTAGTTCTCGACCTCCAGCTGCGATACCTGGATATCCTCCATCATCCTCTGCAGGTAGGCCTCGATGAGTATCTGGCGGCGGGCCTGCTCCAGGGCGTCCCGCACCATGGGGTCGGACTGCAGGTTCTGGTTCTCCGCGGCCCGCACTATGAGCTCCTCACGGACCCAGCTCTGAAGCAGTTCCACGGCCTCCATGTCGTTGGCGACCTGAAGCGCGTCGGCGTTATCCTGCCCCCCCACCATCTCCAGCAGGTCCTCCCAGGTCAGGGTGGCGTCGTCTACCGAGGCGAGGACCTCCTGGGCAGAGGCCGGTACGGCCAGTAACAGCAGTGAGATCGCAATTGCCGCTAGCGATAAGGAACGCATGTATGCTCCAATCGAAACGTGATTACCAGGGATCGACTCTCTCGACGGCCGTGCTGTCAATCTCTACGTCGTACGCATCGCGCAGTTCCATGATGATCTCTTCGAGCCGGCTCTCGGCGTACTGCATTACGTAGTCGTTTCGAATCCTGTCCGTTATGCGGGAAAACTCCAGGACGCTGTCCGGAAGAACCGCCATCACCTCGAAATACACGAGGGGAAGTGTGTCGGCCTGCACGACGGGGCCGTGAACTCCGAACGTGTCCGCTTCGAAGACCTCCTCGCCGATGGGGCCGAAGGCTCCCCGGTCCAGGGGCGGTGAGACCGAGAGCCTGATCACCGAGTCGCCACGGGCCTCCAGCTGTCGCAGCCTTCCCATCTGCGATATGCCGGCAGTGTCCGAGGCGGGAATGTCGGCCCTCAGCACCACCCTTCTCTCGGGAATGGTGTACCGCTGGATGTTCTCGTTGTAGAACCCCTCCAGCGTGGAGGTGTCAACGGCGCTCAGGCTGTCTATGACCCTGGACCGCAGCAGGTGCTCCACCTCGGCCATGCGCACCAGGTCCGGGTCGGGCTCCATGCCCTCCTGCTCCGCCCTCCCGGCCTGCCACTCCAGACGGGCCAGCGAGGTCAGGTACATCCACACCTCGACGCCGCGGTTTCCTTCCGAGGGCCTCGGCGGCATGATCCGGGCGAGCTCGCTGGGCTGGGAGAGGAAGTTGTTCATGCGCAGCCTGCCGAACATCTCGGCCGCCTCCCCGGCGGTTATGGCGCCGTTCCGGTAGGAGAGCAGCGTGTCTTCGGGGTCCCAGCGTCTCTCTTCGGGAACGTATCTCCCCCCGCTCTGCCCCAGACCCGTCGCAAACCTCTCGATGGCCCGGCTCCTGGGTTTCAGGCCGGCCTCGGAGTACAGCCTGTTGGCCAGCATCGCCGGCACGGCGTTCTCCATCCTCATGGGCTCCTCGGCCTCGGTGGTGGTGATGCGGAACACGGCGTAGGCTCCGAACATGGGGGCCACCGCCACGCCTTCGTCGATGTGGGCCATCACGGCCTCCCGCAGGTAGACGGGCATGAGAACGACGTAGTTCTGCAGGGTCCGGAAGCTGCTCTCGCCCCTGGACCATGGAGCCAGCGCCATGAGGGAGCTGTCGGGTTCGGTGGGCCCCTCCGACTCCCAGCTCTCCGCAACCTCTGCAGCAGCGGAGCTGTCCCGCACCAGCACGATATCCATCACGAACCAGTTCTCCTCCGGCCAGCCGGTGGTGTCGGCCGCCTCCTCGCGGGCGGATTGAGCCATCGTGGCCGAGTACTGCTGCGATAGGTCCGTCCGGCTGTACAGTGTCCGCCACCATTCAAGCCCCGGCAGATCGAGGCTGTCGGTGGCCATCTCCAGAAGCCGCTTGTTGACTATCCTGTCCACCAGGCTGATCCTGCCGCCGGGGTCCAGAACCGCGACCTGCTCCTCCGGGGAGAGCCCGGAGAAGACCGTGCGGAAGTCGTCCTCGGTCACGTACTGCTCGCCCACTCTGGCCAGCGCGTCCTCGGGTCCGCCCAGAGGGCCCTCCCCTCCGCAGGAGAGAACGCCCATCGCCAGTATCACCGTTGGTAAAAGCTTGATATAGCGCATGTAGTACACTCCTCGCTTATGCAGCCTCTGCTCAGTCCGTCTTTATAGCCAACTCCGAAAGAATGTGCAACACGCTCACCGCCGCGCTGACGGCGTCCCCGGGCTCCGCGCCGGCCGGCAGACGCAGGGTGCAGATCTTCCGTTCCGTCCTCTCCGGTCGGACCTCGGCCAACCCTTCCAGTTTCCGGGAGAGACGCCTTCGTCCCGGCCCGTCGGCCGCGACCACCAGGCGAAGCGACCCGGAGGAGGCCACTACCTCCTCCACCTGCGCCGACTCCGCCAGCAGGTGTACGCGTGACCGGGCGGCGCAGCCCAGCACCGCCTCCGGAGGCTCCCCGAATCGGTCCCGGACCATCTCCAGCCAACGGTCCACGTCTGCCTCGGTCTCCGCCCGCCACACGCTCCTGTAGAGGCGTACCCTCTCCACCAGGTCGGGCATGTAGTCCGCCGGAATGAAGGCCTTCCCCGGAAGCTCCACCCGCACTCCCGCCGACCTCCGCACCCTCCCCTGCCTCAGACGGGCCACCTCCTCGCCGATCAGGCTCTCGAACATGGCGTAGCCGATGGACTGCATGTGTCCGTGCTGGGACGAGCCCAGGAACTCGCCGGCTCCCCGGATCTCCAGGTCGCGCATGGCTATGTGCCAACCGGCACCCAGTTCGGTGTACCGTTTGATGGTCTCCAGCCGATTGCGGGCCTCCGGCTTGAGCTTTCGGACTCCTCCGGGTCTTATCAGGTAGCAGTAAGCCCGGCGGTGGCTGCGTCCGACCCGTCCGCGCAGCTGGTAGAGCTCCGCGAGTCCGAACATATGGGCGTTGTCGATGAAGATGGTGTTGACCCGGGGCATGTCGAGGCCGGACTCGATGATGGAGGTGCAGAGCAGTATCTCGTGCTCACCGGAGACGAATTCGTGCATGATCCGCTCCAGCTGGCTGGCCTTCATCTGCCCGTGGGCCAAGGCTATGCTCACGTCTCCCAGGAAGCTCTCCAGCTTGCGGCGGACCCTCTCTATCGACCTTACCCTGTTGTGGACGAAGAAGATCTGGCCGTCCCGCTCCAGCTCCCGGGCCACAGCCCGGCGGATGATGTCGCGGTTGAAGCGGATGAGCTCGGTCTGCACCGGGTAGCGGTCCCTGGGAGGGCTGGCGATTATGGATATCTCCCGAAAGCCGGAGAGGGACATGTGGAGCGTCCTGGGTATGGGGGTCGCCGTCATGGACAGTGTGTCCACGGAGGTCCGCAGCTCCCTGAGGTACTCCTTCTGCCTGACGCCGAAGCGGTGCTCCTCGTCCACTATCACCAGCCCCAGGTCGCTGAACCGCACGTCTCTCTGTATCAGGCGGTGCGTACCCACCACGAGGTCGACCTCGCCCTGGGAGAGCCCTTCCAGTATCCCCCTCTGCTCGGCGCGGGACTGGAACCTGCTCAAGAGCTCCATGCGTACCGGAAACTCCGCCAGACGGTCCCGAAACGTGTTGTAGTGCTGCTCGGCCAGCACAGTGGTCGGCACCAGCACGGCCACCTGCTTGCCGGCGTCGGCCACCCTGAAGGCCGCCCTGATCGCCACCTCGGTCTTCCCGTAGCCCACGTCGCCGCACACCAGCCGGTCCATGGGTTCGCCCCGATCCAGGTCCTCCTTTACCGCCTGAATGGCCTTCATCTGATCCGGTGTCTCCTCGTAGGCGAAGCTCTCCTCCAGGGACCGCATCCTCCGGGTGGGCGGGTACAGGGGCTCCCGGGTGGATGCCTTCCTCTCCGCGTAGAGTATGGCCAGCCTGCCGGCGATCTCGTGGGCCTTTTCCCGGGCCCGGCTGACCCTTCCCCGCCAGGAGCGGCCGCCTATCCTGTCCAGCTTCGGCCGGTGCTCGCCGGGGGTCATGTACTTCTGGACGTCGCCGATCTCGCTCATGGGAACCAGCAGCCGGTCGGAGTCCGCGTACTCTATGGCCAGGCAGTCCAGCTCCTCGCCGGCGGTGCTGATCCTCTCCAGCCCCCGGAACAGGCCAATACCGTAATCCGCGTGCACCACCAGCATGCCCGGCTCCAGGTCATCGTAGCTGGTGAGTATCTCCCCGCCCCTGAAGCGGCGGATGCGCTCCGGGCGGCGCCTCCCCGACAGCAGCCTGCGCTCGACCAGCACGGCCAGACCGCGGTCGGGCATGCGAAAGCCCTTCGAGAGGGAGAGTACGGTCGCATCCACTTCCATCCCCTCCGGAAGCAGCTCCAGGAAGGCCTCCCTCTCCGCCGGCGAGTCGCAGGCCACAGCCAGCCGATAGCCCTCCTGCAGCCACAGGCCGAACTGCCGCAGCATCTCTTCGCGATGGCCCACGAAGCTCTCTTGGGGCAGGGTGTGGCAGTAGACGTCCACGTCCTCCTCGGGGGCCAGCTCCAGGACCAGCCTTCGAGGGGCCTCCTCCATCCTCGCCAGCAACTCATCCGGGCCGGCGTAGATCTCTTCGGGCGCGAAGGGGACAATGTCGGCCGACATCTCACCCCTCCTGAAGCCCCATGACTCCCCGAGTCTCTCCTCCACCAGCTCCGGCTCCATCACCACGAGGGTGCCTATGGAGGGAAGGTACTCGTGCAGAGTGGACAGCGGGCCCTCGTAGAAGAGGGGCAGGTAGTGCTCCAGGCCGGGAAAGCCCGTCGACCGCCACAGCCTCTCCGCCAGCGGGTGCTCCTCCGGCACCCGCTCCATGGCCCGGTTCCAGTGGTCGGGTGTCAGGAAGGCCTCCCGGGCGGGCAGCAGCCTCACCGACTGCACCTCGTTTATGCTGCGCTGCGACCGCTGGTCGAACAGGCGGACGGAGTCCACCTCGTCGCCGAACATCTCGATTCGAACCGGATTCTCCAGCCCGAATGTGCCCACATCGACTATGCCGCCGCGCCGCGAACAGCGCCCCTGCTCGTAAACCGCCTCCTCCCGGTCGTATCCCGCCGCCAGCAGCCAGCTCTCCAGCTCATCCATGGTGATCCGCATTCCCCGCCGGACTTCCAGGATGTTCATCTCATCGGGTGGGGGAAGGCGTTTCAGAAGCCCGGCGGCAGGGACAACAACCACCTCGCCGGCCCTTCGGGAGAGCAGCGCCGCCATGCATTCCACGCGGTCGGAAACCACGCCCTGGTGGGCGGGCTCTCCCTCCCAGGGAAGGGTCTCGTAGGGCGGGAAGTACTGCACGCCCCCGCCCAGGATGGACGTGAGGTCGTCCCGGACGCTCTCGGCGTCGCTCACCGAGGGGGCCAGCACTATGGTGGGACCGGCCAGCCGGTGTGCACTGGCGGCCGCCAGTGACCGCGACGCGCCCCCCAGTCCGCCCACGCGCACCAGCGCCCTCTCCGTCAGCAGGGTGAGCATGCGGTCGAATACCTGGTCCCAGAGCCGGTGGTCTCCGGCCCAGGAGCCGTCAGCGCTCATTACATCCACTCTCCGTACCTGGGGTTGATTCGACGCGTGGGGAACGATTCGACAACCGTATGCCGGCTCAGCCGGTTTCCCTTTCCCGGGATTCGGCCTGCGGCCTGGGCAACGCCCGGCCGGCCAGCATCTCCCATGCCTCTTCCAGCACCGGGACCTGTCGCTGGAAATCCGCCAGCTCCTCGCCCTCCAGCGGATCGGCGGGGGGCAGTATCTCCGTGGCCGGGTTCACGAAGCTGCCGTTCCTCTTCATGCCGAAGTGACAGTGCGGGCCGGTGGAGAGGCCGGTGCTTCCCACGTAGCCTATCACCTCGCCCTGGCGGACGTAGGTTCCCACCGTCTGCCCGGAGGCGTAGCCGGACAGGTGGCCGTACTCGGTCATGTAACCGTTGGCGTGACGGATGCTCACGTAGTTGCCGTAGCCCCCGTTCCAGCCCCGCTTGGTGATCACTCCGTCCCCCACCGCATAGATCTCGGTGCCGGTGGGGGCGGCGTAGTCTACGCCCCTGTGGGCCCTGGTGTAACCCAGAACCGGATGCATTCGCGCACTGCTGTAGGGTGAGCTTATTCGCCCGAACGGGACAGGCATCTTGAGGAACATGGTCCGCAGCGATGCTCCGTCGCGATGGTAGTGGTCCAGTACCATGGAGACCCCGCCGTCGATCAGGGTGTCCGGCTGGTGCCAGAAGGGCAGCGCCTCCACCAGACCGCCGCCGCGAAAGCCGTACTTGGCCGCCAAGATTCGCCGAAAGCCCACCTCCCCGGTCTCGGGGTAGACCGTCTCCTCGAAGAGCACCCAGACGCTGTCTCCCGGCCTCACATCGTGGTAGAAGTCGATGTCGTAGGCGAAGAGCCGGTCGGTGAGGTTCTGCTGGAACTCTACCACGTAGCTGGCGGCCCGGATCGAGTCCCTCCTGGTGGCCAGCCCGCCGGACGGTGTCAGATCGTCGGGGAGGGCGAACTCCTGGAGCGCCTCGTAGACGGTGCGCTCCACCTCGAAGGTGGCCGCCCTGATCCGCAGCCACCGTTCCTGGGGCACGTAGCGGAAGCCGTCAACGCAGCGGGCGGTATCCAGGCTTACGATGTAGAAGCCCCGCAGGTAGCGGGGGTGGGCCCGGATCTCCCGCAGCCTCCCGTGTCTGTATACGGCTTCCACCGTATCGCCCGGCTGCTGGCCGTTGCCCCACCCCAGGCTGTCCTGCAGTATGGCCGAGCACTGCGCGTTCAGGCCGCCGTCCAGTCCCAGTTCGGAGAGGGTGCCCCACAGCGAGACGTCGATGGTTGCGGTGACCACGTCCACCGTGTCGGCCATTACGGCCCGGGCGTAGTCGCAGGCCTCCCCCATGGCCCTGGTATGACGATGGAAGGCCCAGGAGGGCCCGGCCCTGTCCTCGGGAGGGCTCATGAACACCAGCGTCACTATGAAGGCCAGGACCACCGCGTAGAAGACCAGCCGGTACCTGCGTCGGACTGCCACTAACCGCGCCCCCCGCCCAGGAGCCGGGAGAAGAACCGCTTCAGCAGACCTCCCCGGCTCCGCTGGCGGGGCACCTCGGGCCCCCGCCTCAGCCTCTCCAGGATCGCCTCGGCGTCGATGTTCTCGGCCACCAGGTCCACGATCCTCTCTATCTTCGCCGACTCCTCCGGCTCCACCTTGAATGTCCGTCCCGCAAGCCTGCTGGAGGCGCCCTGCAGGCTTCCGGCGGTGGCGTATAGCGGCAGGCCCAGCCTGCCGCAGGCCTCCAGGTGGCGCTGGCCCGGCGGGCCTCCGCACACCACCAGGGCACCCGGCCCCTGGCCTCCGGACATCCGCCTCACCACCACGGCGTCCAGCACGTCAACCCTCGACCCGCTCACCAGCAGGGCCGCCCTGGGACGCCGGGAGACCTCGGACAGCACCTCGTCGGGGGACCCGAACGCGGTAAGGTATCCGCAGACCGAATTGGGGGCAAGGGGCTCCTCCTCCAGCAAGGGGCCGGCCTCCAGGGCCCTGCTGATCACCCCCAGCGAGGGCGCCGAGAGGCCCTCGTCGTAGGGTATCAGGCCGAACACCTCCACTTCCCTCTCCCCGAACCATTGCCGCAGCAGCCCGCCTATCTCATCGATCTTGGAGGGAAGCACCCTGTTGATAACCACGCCCGCCACCGGAACGTTCCTGAGCTCGAACAGCGACGCGCAGTGGGTGAACATGTCTATGGTGCTCCCCAGGCCGCCGTCCAGCACCAGCACCACGGGGGTGCCCAGCATGGCGGCCACCTCGGCGTTGGAGAGCCCGAACACCGACCCCACGCCGGGATGGCCAGTTCCCTCGGCCAGCACCATGTCGTAGCCCCGGGACAGCTTCCTGTAGGCCCGCCTCACCCTGTCTTCTATGTCATCGGGCTCACCGGTCCTGATGTACCTCCTGGCCGCGCCGGAGAAGGCCGAGAAGGGAGCTGAGTGCTGCAGGGGAAGGTCCAGGCCCAGGGCTTTGCTGATGAACCAGGAGTCCTGGCCCACGGACTCGCCGTCCACCATGGTGGTCTTCTGCCCCAGTGGCTTGGTGAAGGAAACGCCGCGGGGAAGCAGGCCGCGCAGGGCGGCCAGCAGGCCCAGGCACAGCGTCGTCTTGCCGGCGTCCTTGCCGGCTCCCGCTACGTACAGGCCCAGGCTCATCTACCCCTGGCCGTTCCCTGTCTCCCCGTTGTAGAGGCGGTCTCCGAAGTCGCCCAGGCCCGGACGGATGAACCAGTCCTCGTCCAGCTCCCGGTCAACGGAGACGGTCACGATGGTGAGGTCGTCGAAGTGGCCCAGCCGGGAGATCCCCTCCGGTGCCGCCACTGCGCACACCAGCCAGGCGGAATCGGCGCCCCTGTCGAACAGGTCGGCCAGCACCTCCTCGGCGGTGCCCCCGGTGGCCAGCATGGGGTCCAGTATCAGCATCCGGCGGTCACGCACGTCGGGAAGCGACCGGTAGAACCAGATGGGCTCGGCGGTCTCCTCGTCTCGGCGAAGGGCCACGAAACCAGTCGGAGCCCCCGGAAGGAATATCTGGAAGGCCTCCAGCATCCCCATCCCTGCCCGCATTATGGGCACCAGCACCGGCTGCTCCGCCAGCCTCTCACCCAGAGTGGCCTCCAGCGGAGTCTCCACCTGAACAGGCTCGGTGGGCAGGTACCTGGTGGTCTCCACCGCCAGCATCAGGGCCAGCCGCCGGGATTGCATGCGGAAGTCGGCCGAGCTGGTGTTTCTGTCCCGAAGGCCCGTCAGTATGTCCCTGGCCACGGGGTGCTCGAACTCAATTATCTCCATGATTCACCTCTGCTGTCTTTTCGCGGTGCGTTGACAACATAAGACGGTATACATACTGTCGCCAGTTGAAACGGCAACCGAGGAGGCAGCAGTGGACGCGATGAAGACCCTCAGCAGGCGCGGGCTCGTATACCAGATGACCAACGAGGAGCGGCTCACCGAGCTTCTTTCAGAAGGCAGCCTCTCGTTCTACATCGGATTCGACCCCACCGCGCCCAGCCTCCACCTGGGCCACCTGGTGCCCATGATGGCCGCCAGCCACCTGCAGAGGGCGGGCCACCGTCCCATTCTGGTGCTTGGCGGAGGCACCGCCCTGATAGGCGACCCCTCGGGCCGCAGCGCCGAGCGGACACTGGAGAGCCGCGAGCGCATAGCCGAGTGGGCCGGAATGCTCCGGGAGCAGATGAGAGGCTTCCTGGACTTCGCCGACCCCCACTGCGGTGCCCGCATAGTGGACAACGCCGACTGGCTTCTGGAGCTGAACTACATCGATTTCCTGCGGGACGTGGGCCGCCACTTCAGCGTGAACCGGATGCTGGCCAAGGAGAGCGTGAAGCTCCGCCTGGAGACGGGACTGTCCTTTTTGGAGTTCAACTACATGCTGCTGCAGGCCTACGACTACCTGCACCTGTTCAGGGAGACCGGCTGCCGCCTGCAGGTGGGGGGTGCCGACCAGTGGGGCAACATAGTCTCCGGCATCGACCTGATCCGCCGGGTGGAGGGCGAGGAGGCCTTCGGCTTCACCTGCCCCCTGGTGACCACCGCCACCGGCGAGAAGATGAGCAAGACCCAGCCCGGCGGCGCCGTCTGGCTGGACCCCGACCTGACCAGCCCCTACGACTACTACCAGTTCTGGATCAACGTGGACGACCGCGACGCCACCTACTTCATGAAGCTCTACACCTTCGTCCCCATCGAAGAGATCGAGGAGTACGAGCACCTCAAGGGCCGCGAACTGCGGAAGGTCAAGGAGCGCCTGGCCTGGGAGGCCACAGCCATCGCCCACGGCGCGGGGGAGGCCGACAAGGCGAGGGCCGCATCGAAAGCCCTGTTCGCAGACGGAGGCTCCGAGGAGAGCGTTCCCACGCTGGAGCTGCCCGCCATCCGCCTGGAGGAGGGTGTCTCCTGCCTCGACCTCTTCGTGGAGACCGGCCTCTGCGGCAGCCGCGGCGAGGCGCGCCGGCTGGCGAAGCAGGGCGGCATGTACCTGAACGCCCAGCGGGTGGACGACCCGCTGGAGAACCTGTCGAAGGACCAGCTTGACGATGAAGGCCGGCTCACGCTCCGCGCCGGCAAGAAGCGCCACTACCGGGTGGTCTTCGGCTAGAGACGGCCGGGGAAAGAAGAAGGGGAGGCGGCGTCGCCGCCTCCCCTCTTTTAGTTGCAGGCGCCGGTCAGTCCAAGACCACCAGGCTGCGGACGGTGCTCTGGCCGCTGCCGGAGAGCCTCACGTGGTAGACGCCTGCGGGCACTCGGCCGCCCGAGCCGTCCGTGAGGTCCCAGACCATCGAGTGGCTTCCGGAAGCGGCGCTTCCGCCGGCCAGTGTGGCCACCCTGCGGCCGGTGAGGTCGTAGACCTCCAGGCTGTGAGGCCCGGTATCTGCCAGGCTGTAGCGGATCCTGGCAGATTCCGAGGCGGGACTTGGCGATACCGCCGAAAGGCCGAACGTCGGAACCAGTCCCCCGTGGCTGTCGTGACTGCCGGAGGTCACGTCTATGGTGCCGCTGTAGGCGTAGTGATTGCGGGCCCAGGCGGTAACCGTGATCTGACCGGTGGTGACCGGATCGGCCCATATGGTCACCTCACCGGAGGCGTCTGTGTAGTCAATCTCGTAGATCTCTCCGGTCTGCCAGTCGCCCTTCTGCAGGCAGACCCTGGCGTTATCGACGGGGCCGTTCACGTCGGAAACGCTCACGGTGACGTTTTCCCCGCCCTGGCTTATCTGCGTGACGTGGTCGGCATCCAGGTCCATGGCCACCTCGGTCCAGATGGGCAGCTCGGGGTCACCGAATAGGTTGTACTCCTTGATGCAGTGGTCCAGGACCTCCACGTCGTGGCTGTCGGAGTGCGCCGAAGGCGGACAGAAGTGGTCCAGGCGCATGGCGTGGACCTCTCCGTGCAGGTAGAAGTCGTTTACCCAGTGCTCGAGGTAGAACCGCTCGGACAGCACCTCGCTGGGCCCGTACCCCGGCTCTCCGTAGTGGCCGTAGCCGTTGCGGGAGTTGAAGCTGCCGAAGCCTCCGCCATTCGGGCTGGCCAGCCAGGCGTCGGCGCAGCACTCGTAGTTGTCGAGATGGCCGATCAGGCAGGCTATGGAGTTCCATATGGCCGGCAGGCCGCCGTCGGCGATGTTGGTCTGGTTCATGATGTGCGAGGTGGTGTAGTTGGACCCGTAGGAGGTGTACATGTAGTCCTGCGAGCCGTGGCTGGCGTGAAAGACGTGATGGGGCCCGGCGTCGATCATGTCGATGGTTATCTGGTAGTTGTTGTTGCCGGTGGACTCGTAGCACTTCTCCTCTTCCCAGTCGTCGCTGGGGAGCCAGGCCGAGATTATCTCCGCGTCCACGCTTCCGGTGTATTCCGAGCTGAAGAGCTCTCCGGTGGTGTAGCCTATCCGCAGCTCCACCGGGGCGGTCTCGAAGTAGTCGCCCCAGGCTATCTGGCCCTCGTAGTAGAAGACCTTGTCCACGAAGAGGTCCGCCTCCGAAGTGGAGTTCACGCTGGCCCGTCCGACGTACATGTCGGGATGGTAGTCCACGTCATCGCCGGTCTCGCCCCAGATATGGTTGCCGTTGGAGTCCCAGAGGTCGGCTCCGGGAGCGGTATCGTTGATGTCGGCGAAGTAGAGGTCGCTGGGCGGGTATACGTTGTAGCCGTCCACGTCCCGGCACTCCACCTTGTCGTCGTCACCGACGATGAGCACGTAGTCCGCACCCTCATCGCGGCAGTCGGTGAGAAAGGCCCGCATCTCCTGCTGCAGGTCGTAGAAGGAGTAGTTGCTCTCTACCCAATCGGTGGTGTAGACGTTGGCCGGAATGCCCTTGGCCGTCTTCCAGTCCGCCAGTTCCTCCGAGGCGGCCTGGTAGTCCGGATGGGTGATGATCACGTACTGGCCGTATTCCAGCTCCCGGGGCTGCACTATCGCAGCGCCGGAATGGGCTACGTCTGCCGGATTGACAACGGTGGCGCGGACAGCGTTCCTGGCCGACATCTCGCTGGCGGCAGTCCTGCGGGAGACCAGCTCAAGGGCCGGGTCGTACTGGTAATCCAGCCTGACCTTGAGGCCGGTGAGAGCCTCCAGGACGCCAGTGGAGGGGTCCCAGCGCACCGGGCTGACGTTCATGGTGGCGATGGGGATGCCCCGTATGGCGCCCGAGCCGGTGAACTCGATGGGTTTGAGCGGCCAGAAGCCGGAATAGCCGTAAACGTGGCTATCGGGAACCGGAGGCGTGTCCGAAGGGCCCTCGTTCAGCGGGAAACATCCCCCTGAGGGAGATACCTGTGTCGACGTGCGCAGAGTCGTGTACTCGGCATTGATCACCTCGATCGATGTAGCCCGGCATCCGGTGGGCAGGGCGATCTTGACGGGAACCACAGGCAGGCAGGGCAATCCTTCGGTCTGGGTAAGGTACCCATCGGGATGGTAGACGGAGGTCAGGGGGCCGTTGTCCGACAGATTCAGATCCGAGGCGCTGACAGGAACCTGAATTGTCATCGTTCCCGCCAGGGCAAGCACGGGAATCAGCAGGCAGGAAAAGAGGAAGCTTCTCATAGCAGCTCCTTGGCTGAGGGCAGGTGCGTCTTTTCGGGGTGCCACGCAGTACGGTTACTCTATACCCCCTATGAAAGCCAGCGGTCAATGGTGCGTCGGCGAAGCCGGTATCAGCGGACCACCACGGCGCGGAAGGCGGGGCCGGGGAGGTCCTCCGGCGGGCCTCCGGAGAGGTCGCGGGGCTCGGCTCCCGGCTCCAGCACCATGCTGCCGCCGCGGCGGGCCGGCAGCCGGGCGAACAGGGCGAACTGCTCCGGGTCGAGCATCGGCCCCTCCAGGGCCGCGCCGGTCTCGTTCAGCACGGCGGTCCGGCCCCTCTGGAAGTAGTTGAGGTCGGAGGTGAGGTACATCACCGCCCGGTCGATGTCCGAGCTGTCACGGAGGATGACGATCCGCTCCAGCGACACCATGCCCCCGGGAGCCGTCTCGGCCAACACGTATGTGCGGGCCTCGAGGTCCTCTGGGTCCGGGACGGTCTCCACGTCCAGGTGCTCGCCCAGCTCCGGAGGAGCTCCGTCGCCGCCCACCACAAGCACGTCGGCGCCGCGCCCCAGGAGGGGTTCGGAACCCTCCAGGCCAACCGCCTGCCGCCACGGCAGAAACACCAGGGCCGCGGCCAGGGCGGCCGCCAGCAGCAGGAGCAGGAACGCGGTCACGAGTCGCTTTCCGCCGGACCTCCCTGCCGGCTTTGCGGGGGCGGGCTGACCCAGCCTGATGACCGCAGCAGGAGTGTCGGCGGGTACTACATCCCCCTTGAGGGTGTAGTCCAGGAAGGCCGCCGGCAGGTCGGGGCCGGGAGCCGGGGGCTCGCCCCTCAGGCCTTTCGTCGCGCAGAGCAGCACGTCGCCCCTGCTCAGTATCGTATGTCCGGTTGCGTAGGAGGCCTTTCCTGCGTGTTCCAGCAGCTCCTTGCCTTCGCCTGACCTGAGCCGGCGGCAGACAGCGCCGCCGGCTGCGAAAAGCACCAGGTCCGAGCCCTCCAGCACGCCCAGGAGGATGGGTGTCTCGGCGGACACAACGCCCGCCTCCCTGGCCGCTTCGGCCAGGGATTCCGGAGTCGGGTCCCTGGCCTTCTCCAACAGGTCGAGCAGGGGGCCGGCCTTTCCCGGCACGCCCGTCAGCGCGAACATCGTTTTGCCGCCGGTCTGCTGCCAGGCGGCATCACCGCTACCCCGACTGACGGCCCCCAGTACCTCTATTGCTTCGGACAACTCCGCGTCTTACCTTCCGCCGGAGCTGCTGGATGAGCCTCCGCCGGAGGTTCCTCCGCTTCCCGGACGAGGCCTTCCGCCGGAACTCGAACCCGACCCGGATCCGCTGTTCCTAAGGCTCCACAGCTGCGACTCCAGCGACTCGACCTTCTCGCCCAGCGAGTCGGCCACTCCGGCCAGCTCTTCGGCGTGGGCCTCGACCGAGTCCAGGCTGACGGAGAGGGAGTCCATGTTTGCTCTGAGCACCTGCAGGCTCTCTGCCTGGGCGGCAGCGTTCTGGACAAGGGAGTCGACGTTGGGAATCTCCAGGCTGTCAATGCCTCCCGAGGACACGGAGAGTGAGCTGCCGGCCTCCAGCCGAAGCTCCTGCACCTGCTGCTCCAGCTCGGACAGCCGCAGGGTTACGCTCTCCGAGGCCACGTCCAGGGCCTCGCCGGTAACCTCCTCGAGGTCCTCCACCCTCTCGTTTACCTCGTCTATGCGCTGGTTGGCCTCGTCCATCCCGGGAACGCTGCAGGCCAGCAGACCCAGGGCCATGGCGAAAACTATAGCTCTCAAGTGGCTTCCCCTCCGTTATCGCCGAACACCTCGGCGGTGTAGGTGTATACTGTCGCATCCGATCGCTTCCAGCAGTCCGGTGACAGGCCGGCCTTCAGGCAGGTGTGGGACAGGAATGTCTCCCGGTCCCAGCCCTCCTCCTCGGCGACCTGCGGCAGGAGCGTGCCGGCAAAGGGCCCCGAGCGTATGTAGATGCCGTGCACTCCCGGCACAACATCCTCCGGGGCCGTCTTCTCCATGGGCGAGAGCAGCGAGACCTGTATGGAAAGGTCGTCCACCTCGGCCGGACGCACCGGTCGGAACCGGGGGTCCCGAACCGCCGCCGCCCCTGCCATGGACACCAGGGTCTCGCCCAGCGTTCCCTCGCCGGTGAAATGGCCGATGCATCCGCGCAGGCGGCCGTCGCTCTTGAGGGTCACGAAGGCTCCCCCCTGTCCCTGCAGCTTTTCTATGTCCGGAGGTGAGGGGGCGGGCATTCCCTCCGCGGCGGCCCTTACAGCCTTCCGGACCAGCTCCATTATCGTCCGGCGAAGCTCCGGGGGTGTATGGGCTTCGACCATGCTAATCCACCTCCATGAGGGCGCCGGCGAAGTATCCCACTACGGCGGAGCGGTCTCCCGAGGCGCTGGCGGAGGTGTCGTAGGCCAGCTCCCGTGTCGCCGTATACCCCATACGCTTCGCCCAGCTCATCAGCGTCAGTATGGGGCCCGCCCCGCAGGCCTCACCCGAGCCCTCGCGGAGGACGGAGACCAGCCGGTCGGGGTCGGCGGAGAGGAAGGCGTCGGCCACCTCGCGGTCGAGCTTCTTCGCATGGTCCTCCGGGTGGTAGTGGGACATGTCGCTGGAGGCCACCAGCAGCGTCTTCAAGCCGTCGTCGCGCAGGCCGGCCAGGGTGTCGGCCAGCGCGTCGGAATGCTCCCGGGAGACCTCGCCCTGGATGATCACCACCAGCTTCGCGTCCGGCCATCGCACCTGCACGAAGGGGACCTGGACCTCGGTGGAGTGCTCGGAAGAGTGTGCCCTGGGCTCGAAGGAAAAACCGGACTCCAGCAGGGCGCTCACCGTCTCCCGGTCGATCTCGGCCACGCCCAGCGGGGTGCGGAAGCCCTTCGCGTCAAGGACGGAGCTGCCGTAGACGGGATAGCGATGGGAGGGGGCGATCACCACCACCCGCTCCACGCCCTTCGGGGCCGCCGCGAACGCGGCGCCGGCCACCGACCCCGAGTATACGTATCCGGCGTGGGGGCTCACCACGCCCCGAACGCTGCCGTCGGGGGCCTCCCCCGACTCCTCGATGTACCCGGCCACCGTGCGGCGGAGCTCGCCGGGGTCTTCGGGATAGAACATGCCCGCTACTACGGGTTCCCTGATCATCGTGCCTCCCCTCCCGTGGGTGAAGAAGCCATAAGCTCTTTCATTCCGTACAGCCCCGGGGGGCTCCCCACCATCATCTCCGCCGCCGCCAGCGCTCCCAGGGCGAAGGTCCTGCGGCTCACCGCCCGGTGGGAGAGCTCCAGCACCTCCCCCTCGCAGAGCAGCATCACGCGGTGGTCTCCGGGAACGTCTCCTCCCCGGACCGAGTGAACGCCCACCTCTCCCTCGGGCCGCGGCCCGGCGGCGCCGCGCCTGCCGAAGGCCCTGCCCCCCTCCCCCGCCGTGCTGCTCCAGGCGTCCAGGAGGGTGAGAGTGGTGCCGCTGGGTGAGTCCACCTTGCGGCGGTGATGGGTCTCCACCAGCTCCAGGTCGGCGGAGCCTCCCAGCATGGCGCCGGCTCTCTCCAGCAGCCGGGCCAGGACGTAGACGCCCCGGCTCATGTTGAAGGACTGGAACACGGCCCTCTCCCGCGACCAGCGGCGGATCATGTCCATGTGCAGCTCCTCCAGGCCGGTGGTGCCGGTTATCAGGGCTGCGGTGCTTCCGGCCAGCAGCCCGGCCAGATCGTTCCAGGCCTCCGGCAGGGAGAAGTCCACGACCACGTCCGTCCCCTCCGCAAGCGCATCACCGGGAGGGGTCCCGGGGGGGCGGCGGTCGTACAGGGCCGATATGCGGAAGCGGCCCTCGGCCTCCTCCGCCACCAGCCGCCCCATGCGGCCGCTGCTTCCGAAGACCGCCAGGCCGGGCAGGTTACCCCCGCTCACAACAGGCCGGCCTCCTCCAGGACACCGCGCAGCTTCGGCTCGAGGTCTTCCCTCATGGGCACCAGGGGCAGACGGAGCTCGTCGGCGATCATGCCCTTCATCCACAGGGCCTTCTTCACCGGCATGGGGTTGGTCTGCAGGAACATGGCCCGTATGGCCGGCAGCAGCCTGGCCTGTAGCCTCCGGGCGGCCTCCAGCTCGCCCCCGCGGGCCAGCTTCACCATCTGCGACATCTCGCCGGGGGCGATGTTGGAGATGACAGAGACCACTCCCTCCGCCCCCAGGGCCGCCTGGGCCATGGCCAGCGGGTCGTCGCCGGAGAGGATGTCGAAGCCCTCCCCGCAGAGAGTGCGCAGCTCGGTTACCCGCTCCACCGAGCCCTGTGCGTCCTTTATGCCGGCGATGTTGGAATGGCGGGCCAGCTCGGCCACCGTCCGGGCCTCTATGGCCTTTCCCGTCCTGCCGGGTACGTTGTAGAGGTAGACGGGGCACCGGGAGGCTTCGGCCGCCCGGGTGAAGTGTTCCACCTGTCCGCGGTGGGTGGGCTTGTTGTAGTAGGGGGTTATCAGCAGCACCGCGTCCACGCCCATGCCGGAGATCTTCCGGGTGAGCTCCACAGTGGTGGCGGTGGAGTTGGTGCCGGTGCCGGCCATGACCGGCACCCGGCCGCCGGCGGCTTCCACTACCGTTGACACCACGTCCTCGCGCTCTCCGTCGGTGAGGGTGGCGGCCTCACCGGTGCATCCGCAGGCCAGCAGGCCGTCTATGCCGCTGTTTATCTGCCAGTGGACCAGCTTCTTCAGGGCGGGGAGGTCGCCCTCCCCGCCCCGGAAGGGCGTCACCAGCGCCGTTATCGCTCCGCTGAGCATCCCTAGCCGTTCCCCCCTCCCTGCGTGAGCTGGTTGAGGAAGGGCTTCAGCATCTCCAGGGGGATGGGGAACACGGTGGTGGAGTTGTTCTCCACCGCGATCTCCGAGAGGGTCTGCAGGTAGCGGAGCTGAAGGGCTACGGGATGCCGCGATATGACGTCCGCAGCCTCTGCCAGCTTCTTGGAGGCCTCGAACTCGGCGGCGGCCCGAATGATCTTGCCGCGGCGGTCGCGCTCGGCCTCGGCCTGCTTGGCCATCACCCGCTGCATGTTCTCCGGCAGGTCCACGTGCTTCACCTCTACGGTGCTCACCTTGATGCCCCAGGGGTCGGTCATGCGGTCCAGTATGTCCTGCAGCTTGTTGTTGATGTCATCGCGGTCGGAGAGCAGCTCGTCCAGGGAGGTCTCCCCCAGGACGCTGCGCAGGGTGGTCTGGGACAGCTGGCTGGTGGCGTAGTGGTAGTTCTCCACCTCGATGATGGACTTCTCGGCGTCTAGCACCCGGAAGTACACCACCGCGTTGACGCTCACCGATACGTTGTCGCGGGTGATGATGTCCTGCGGCGGGACGTCCATGGCCACCACCCGCAGCGGCACCTTCTGGATCTTGTCCACTATGGGCAGGACCACGATCAGCCCGGGGCCCTTTATCCCGATGAATTTGCCCAGACGGAAGACGACGGCCCTCTCGTACTCCTTGATCACCCTCAGCATGATGATCAGGAGGATGACTACTGCGACGACTATTCCAACGGTTCCGCCCATTGTGCCTTCCCTTCCCCTGCTGGGCCGCCTGCGATCCGGCGGCATGAACAGCAAAAACCGGTCCATCCTGATTGTAAGGGATGAACCGGCACCACTCAACCTCTTGCATTCGAATGGAGCCGGGGAATCAGACCGGCTCCACCTCCAGGACCATGTCGTCCCTCACCGCGGTGACCCGCACCTCCATGCCGGGCCTGAGGTCGGAAGCGCTCTCGCACCACCACCTCTCGCCGCGCACCTCCACGGAGTGGCGGCCCCTGTGCCGGGGGCCGGTCTTCACCAGGCCGGTCTCGCCGATCATCGTCTCCATGCCGCTGGACTTGGGGCGCCTCTGGGCGACCAGGCCCACATACACGAAAGCCAGCGCCACCAGGAGAAGGAAGATGAAGAGGGGCCCGCCGAGGATGGCCCAGGCGGCCACCACCAGCTCCTCCCAGATGTTGTAGCTCATCTCTCCCTCCATTCGGAAGTTGACTGCACACCTTCCAGCTTCAGCTGGAGGGCGTTGGGGTTGGTTGCGGCGGCCAGAGCCGTCTCGGCGTCTATCTTTTTCTCCTGCAGTAGATTGATAAGCGCCATGTCGAAGGTCTGCATGCCGTACTGCGATCCGCTCTGCTCCATCGCATCGTGTATCTCGTAGGTCTTGGAGGGGTCGGAGATACAGCTCTGTATGAAGGCGGTATGCACCATGACCTCAGCGGCAAGCACCCGCTCGTGGCCCGTGACCGAGGGCAGCAGCCTCTGGCTTATCACGGCCTTCAGGAGGCCGCCAACCTGTATGCGCACCTGTTTCTGCTGGTCGGAGCGGAACATGTCTATGAGCCTGTTCACAGTCTCCGGGGCGTCGGTGGTGTGCAGTGTGCTCAGCACCAGGTGACCCGTCTCGGCACCCGTTATCGCCACCGATGCGGTCTCGCGGTCGCGCATCTCGCCTATGAGTATCACGTCGGGGTCCTGTCTGAAAACCGAACGCAAGGCGCTGCGCCAGTCGGGGGTGTCTATGCCCACCTCCCGCTGGCAGATGCTGGACTTGCGGTCGCGGTGCATGAACTCGATGGGGTCCTCTATGGTGACTATGTGGGCGCTGCGGTTCTTGTTGATCCGGTCGATTATGGCGGCCAGGGTGGTGGACTTGCCGCAGCCTGTGGCCCCGGTGACCAGAACCAGTCCCCGCTGCTCCCGGGTGATCTTCTCCACCACGGGGGGCAGCCCCAGGTCCTTTATCTGGGGTATCTCAAAGGGAATCCGCCTCATCACGATGGCCGTGGTTCCCCGCTGGTGGTAGATGTTGACCCGGAACCTGGCCTTGCCCGGAAGGGAGTGGGATATGTCTATCTCCTCCCCTGACTCGTACCTGGGAATCTGCTTCTCGGGCATCATCTCGCGGGCTATCCGGTCGACGTGCTGCTGGGAGAGGTCTCCGTAATCGTCGGCGTGCTCGATGCTGCCGGAGCGTCTGACTATGGGGGGACTGCCCACCTTGAAGTGAATGTCGCTGACCTCCTCCTCCAGGAGGAGGGAGAGGATCTTGTCAACGCCCTGTCCCATATACCCCTTCTTCCCTGATGTAGGCTCTCACCGCCTCGGGGATAAGATAGGCGGTGGGGCGCTCGTGGGCAAACCGTTCCCGCAGGTCGGACGACGATATCCACAGGCCGGGAAGGGGAAAGACCTCCACCCTTCCACGGGCCACCTCAGGGATGTCCTCCGGGTCAAAGCCGGGCCTGGTTCCTGCAACCGCGGTGGCCAGCGACAGTACGCGACTCGGGCTCTTCCAACCCTCGAGGTCCAGCAGACTGTCCATGCCGATTATGAAGAAGACCCTCTCCCGGGGGAGGCCCAGCGCTCGCAGCAGGTCGGCGCTGTATACCGCTCCGGTCTCGCCCTCCAGGTCCTCCACTTGGAGCAGGCCGTTGCCGGCCGAGGCCAGGCGGAGCATCTCCATCCTGGCGGCCAGGCCGGCCTCCGGGGCCTCCTTGTGCGGGGGTGTGCGGGAGGGGTATAGGACCACGCTGTCCAGGCCGAACCTGAAGGCCGCCTCTGACGCCAGGGCCAGGTGGCCGTAGTGGGGAGGGTCGAAGGTGCCGCCGAGCAGCCCGAAGCGGCCTTCCTGCGGCAGGTTCATCGCACCCGGTCCAGCCCCTCCTCTACGGCCCGCCGCTGCTCGGGGGTGAGCTCGCACTCGTCCAGGGCCCTCCTGTACAGCCTGCCTGCCGAGAACTCGTTGCCCTGAGCGTAGTTGGATTTGGCCATCTCTATGAGTATCTCCGCCTTCCATCTGGTCTCGGCGAACCTGCTCATGGCCTCGTTCAGGTAAAGCAGGGCAGCGTCGTGGCGGTTCCTTCGGGCGTAGAACCGCCCGATGAAAAGGGCCCTTCTGGCCAGAAGGTCGTAGATCTTCAGCCGCAGGCTCTCCGCCCGGCCGGCCAGGTCCGATCCCGGGTAGCGGTCGTAGAAGGCGGCCAGCTCGCTCATGGCCTGCTCCACCGGCGTGGTGTCCTTGCGGTAGTCGCGGTGCTGGGCCCAGAACAGCCTGGCCAGAGCCAGCTGGGCGTCATCCGCCAGGGCGCTGCGCGGGAAGTCGCGCACCAGCCTGCGAAGCCCGAACTCCGCGTCGGCCCAGAGCCCCAGCTCCAGCTGGGACACGCTGAGTCGGTAGAGGTACCTGTCCGTGTGGGCAGCCCCCGGGAAGCGGTACATCAGACCCATGTACAGATCCTCGGCCTCCCGGTACTTCTCTGCTCTGAAGGCGGCTTGAGCCGCCTCCTCGAGCTCGGGTTGGGTCATGTCGGTTACGTTGTAGGTCTTTCCGCAGCCCGAAGCCACGGCCAAAAGCAGTATCGAAGCCGCTATCAACGCGGTGCGGATCATCTCATGC
Source organism: uncultured bacterium (assembly GCA_964553045.1). Lineage (GTDB taxonomy): Bacteria > Fermentibacterota > Fermentibacteria > Fermentibacterales > JCC-6 > JAWLEP01. The sequence continues at coordinate 36,410 of CAZKJG010000010.1, forward strand.
AGCCTTTCAGCAGTTCGCTCACCTCGGCCGGCTCATTCGGGCCCCACAAGATAGAGAAGCGAGTCCCTGCGGGAAGCGGCCACCTGTGACCAGTGCGTAGAAAGCCCCGGTGAGGTGGTGCAGGCTCTGCGGTACCACCGCAGCGCTTCCTGGGCGTCCCGGCTTCCCTCTGCCAGCTCTCCCATCAGCACGGCGGCCTCAACCTTCTCGCCGACGAAGTCGGATGCCCAGACCTCCATCAGCTTCTCCCGGGCAAGAGCCGTTCTGCCGGCGTCCATGTCCTTGCGCGCCAGCTCCAGAAGCAGCCGCATCCTGCGCTGTCTGTTGGCGGGCCCGATCTCGCCCATGCGGTCCAGCTCCGTAAGAACCGAGAGCTCCTCGTCCCGGCGGTCGGTGTACGGGAGCAGCCCCGCCCTGGCCCTGAGGATGCGTACCCGCAGGTCCGTTCGGGTGCGCGAGATCCTGCCCAGCTCCAGCAGGTGGCCCTCGGCGCAGGCGGCCAGCATGCTGTCCGCCCGTTCTGTACCCAGTACGCTGTCGGGTGTTCCAGAGACGTAGCCGGTATGCGTACCGGCGAAGGCGCCCCTGAGAAGCCATTCCTCCTCGAAGGTCCGGGATGCCTGGTCGCTCAGCCGCATGGCCATCCCGAAGGCCTCGTAGGCCTGGAGGGAGTCCCGGTCCCGGGCCATCTCCCATCCCAGCCTCCGCCACAGCTCCGCCCTGACGGTGGAATCGGTCTCGCCGGGATTCTCTTCCAGGGCCAGAAGGGCCCGCTTGGCCTTCTGCCTGAACATCCGTCCCCGCTCGGCCTGTGAGGCCAGTACCGCGGTCTCGGCGTACTCCAGCTGCAGCTCCGGGGTGCTGTCACGGTTGGCCAGCGCCTCCTCGTACAGCATCAGGCTGTGCGTGTACTCCCCCGCCTGGCGCAGCAGCCTGGCCTCCTCCAGGGAATCGGATCGGGGCTGTCCCCCGCCGCAGGCCAGCAGGACCACTACTGCGGACAGGCCCGCCAGCCTTGGGATCATTCGGCCCGGCTGGAGTAGAACAGGTATATGAGGCTGGCCACCACTCCGCTCACGATCAGGGGCTCCAGTATGCCGCCCTCGCCCCCCCCGCCCATCTCCGGGGCCAGCCAGGGGTCGCCGCGGTCGCCGGCCAGCTGCGAAAGCTGGGACACGGCCACGCGGTCGGAGACCTCGGCCCCGTATCGGGTGGCCAGCACCACCTGGCCCGAGGGGTCGAGGAGGGTGGCCGAGATCTGGCAGGTGGCGTGACGGGTGACCTTCTTGGTGCCTATCAGCCAGGAGCGGGAGGACTCTCCGTACCTCACCTCCAGCTCCATGGGGCGGAGCCTGAGCCGGTAGCCGGACCGGGCCGACTCGCCCTCCGCCGCGTTGACGGTTACTCCGCCGGCGCTCAGCTCTGAAGTTGCCGTCTGCTCCAGAAGCCATCCGGCCAGGTGCTCGCCCGCCAGCTCCACGACAACCGTGTCCACGCCCAGCTCCGCCAGGTCACCGGGAATCGCGGACACTGCCTCCAGCACGGCGTCCTCGGCCAGCTCGAGGTTCGTGGGCGCCGGCAGGGACGCCACCGCCGCTAGTACGAGTATCGATGGGATCATAGCCTTCCCCTGGGTCTCTTGGTTACTCTACTGGAGGGCCGCCATCCTTCCGGCCTCCCCTTCAACGGTTGCCGCCTTCCGGCCCTCGCTCCGGCCCGGATACGCAACGCACAAATATATCACTTCCCTCCGACGACATAACCTCCACATCGGCCACGGTCCCCGGAGAGGGATGTGCGCCCCGGAAACGGCAGACAGCGTCCACCTCCGGCGCGTCATACATGGTATGCCCCCTGCCCGGCGCGTCAACCAGAACCCGCAGTGGGCCGGAGGAAAGGAATGCCTCCCACCTGGCATACGCGGCCTCTCCGACCGCCGAGAGCGCCGAGAGCCTCTCCCTTACCGCGGAGTCCGGCGGCCGGTCTTCGTCACGGCCGTGCTCCCGGGTACCCGGCTCGCTGTAGTAGGGAAAGGCAACCAGGTTCCGCAGCGAATCCCACTCGGACAGGAAGTCGAGCAGGCGCCGGAAGTCATCTTCCGTCTCGCCGGGGTAGCCGGCGATGACCGTGGCCCTGACGGCTATTCTGCAGGAAGCGGCTTCCACCCTCTCCGCAATGCGACGCAGGAGTCCCTCGCCGTACGGCCTTCCCATCCTCCTCAGCACACTGTCGCTTGCGTGCTGAATGGGCAGGTCCAGGTAGGGCATTACGTTATCCCCGGCTTCCATCGACTCCATCAGCCTTAGGGGAAGGTGGGCGGGATGCAGGTAGTAGGGGCGCCACCAGATACCGGTATGCAGGCTCGACAGCCGTGTTACGAGGTCGGCCAGATCCCTCTGGCCCTCCCTCCATAGTCCGCAGTCCTGGCCCACCAGACCGACCTCCCGGGCCCCCTGGGCCGCGATCACGGCCGCCCGGGCGACAATCGCCTCCTCCGAGACCGGGGAGTAGGGTCCCCGAATATCCGGAATGGTGCAGTAGGCGCAGCGGTTGCTGCAGCCGTCGGAGACCTTGAGGAATCGGTTGACCCGACCCTCCACCGGAAGCCGGAGGTGGCCGGGCGCTCCAACGCCGAGGAAACGGGCCAGGCCGGCCAGGTCGCCGGGCCCGATCACCAGGTCCAACTCCTCCAGGCCGCCACTTCCGTCGGCGGGGAACCTGGCCGGCAGGCAGCCGGCGAGAACGAGCCGCCGGCCCGGTCGGCGCGCCTTCCATTGCAGGGACTGCAGGAGGTAGTCCACGGACTCCTCCACGGCCGGACGGATGAATGCGCAGGTGTTGACCAGCAGCAGATCGGCTTGCTCCGGCTCCCCTGTCACCCTCCAGCCGGCGGCGTCGAAGACGGCGGCAAACGCCTCGGTGTCGGTCTCGTTCTTGGGGCAGCCGAAGGTGACAAGGCAGGCCAGCCCTGCACCGTCAGGGCCTGGCAACCGCGTAGCCTTCCGGCACCTCCAGCCCGAAGGCTCCCTCCGAAAACCCGTCGGCGGCCCGGACGGACTCCAGGAAATAGCTGATGGTGTTGCCGTTGGCGTCGGTGGTGGAGTAGAGGAAGGGCAGACTGTCCGACAAAGTGTACCCGGCGGCGACCGTCTCAATACCGGCGCCCCTGCCCGCAAGCCACACCATGACGCTGTCACCCGCAACCTCCATGGAGTCCACCATGGAGGGGTCCCCGTAGGATCTGAGTGTTCCCATAAAACTCTCCGGCCGTCTCTCCTCGTAGACGATCACCTGCCTGCTGGAAGGCTCGATCGTGTAGCTCACCTCGCCGTCACAGCCCATCTTTCGCCCCGGCGGGTCGGTGAAGTCCAGCACGAACAGGTTGGGGCTGGCCAGGATGAACGTTCCGCCGGAGGTGTCGGTCTCCATTGTCAGAACCCGGTAGTCGGTGCGCACGAAGCTGCCCCGCAGCGACCCCGCGGCCTCCAGTCTGGCGTTCAGGGGCTCCAGGGGCGCCCGGGGGCTGACCTGGGCTACCCCCAGCAGAACACAGAGCAGTATCACGACCCGCCTCCGGCGTCAGTGCCCGGGGCCGGCCCCGCCTCCGCGGCGTCGCTGCCCACCACCAGTATCACGCCCGAGAAGCCCGGAGCCACCATCTCGGCCAGCTCACCCGCAGGCTGGGAAGGGACGGTTTCCGGCCGCGCCAGCACCTCCCCCAGGGCCGCTGTCACCTCGGCGGCGTCCGCGGCGTATCCCTCGGTATAGAGCACCAGGGTTATCTCCGGGGCACCCTGGTCCTGCATGCATGAGGCTCCGAATCCCCGGCTTTCCAGCACCGCTGCCACCCGCTCGGCGGAGGCCGAGAGGCCGGGCCGGGATACGAGTGTCAGGCTGGGAGCGTCGGCTGGATCGGATACGGTGTCCCGTACTCCGGCACCGGCCAGGTCCGACTCGATGCGGCGCAGGGCAAGCGAGGCATCGTCTTCCAGCGGGGACTGGGGGTATCTCTCCTCAAAGCCGGACAGCAGGTCCCGGGCGTCGGAGAGGTTTCCCCTGAAGTACAGCTGGGAGGCCCGGGTGAAGTCTTCGGCGTCACCCTCTCCCCGAAGCAGGCCCTGGTCGTCGTAGTCCGCCCCGCCGCCTCCGCAGCCCGCGGCGAGTAGCGCCGCCGTCATGACCGTCGCGATGGTGCAATTCATTCGCCCTCCACTCCTTCCCCGTCCGCCTGCTCCCCCCCGGGGTCGGGCTCCGGTTCCGGTTCCACGAGAACATCCCTGGCCTTGCTGCCCTGGAACGGCCCCACCACGCCCATCTGCTCCAGCATGTCGATCAGGCGGGCGGCCCGCGAGTAGCCCACTCTCAGCCTCCTCTGCAGAAAGGAGACGGATCCCTGCTGAAACTGGACCACCAGCTCCCGGGCCTCGTCCAGCAGCGGATCGTCCAGCTTCAGCTCGCCGGCGGCGCCCCTTCCCGGGGTGTCGTCGTCCGGCGGCTCGTACTCGTAGGGCATGGAAGGCTGTTCCCGCCAGAACGCGACCAGCCGCTGGGCCTCGTCGGTGCTGAGAAACGACCCGTGGACCCGTATGGGCTCGGGCGAGGCCGCCGGCAGGAAGAGCATGTCGCCCTTCCCCAGGAGCTTCTCGGCCCCGTTCATGTCGAGGATCGTACGGGAGTCGGTCTTGGACTGCACGTTGAAAGCTATGCGGGAGGGGAAGTTGGCCTTTATCACGCCCGTTATCACGTCCACGGAGGGCCTCTGGGTGGCCACTATAAGATGTATGCCCACCGCCCGCGCCATCTGGGCCAGCCTTGCTATCGGCTGCTCCACGTCGCTGCCGGAGACCAGCATCAGGTCGGCGAGCTCGTCTATGACCAGCACCACATAGGGCATCCGCTCGTCCTCGCTGCCGGCCTTGACCTCGTTGTTGTACTCCTCGATGGTCCGCGCGCCCTCCTTGGTGAGCTTGCTGTAGCGCTCCTCCATCTCCTCCACCAGCTTCTCCAGGAGTCCGGTGGCCTTGCGGGCCTGCAGTATCACCGGCGCCCAGAGGTGGGGTATGTCCTGGTAGATGGACAGCTCGAGCATCTTGGGGTCCACCAGGGCCAGCCTCACCTCCCTGGGGTTCCTGGTCATCAGGATGGTGGAGATCATGGAGTGCAGGCAGACGCTCTTGCCGGAGCCGGTCGCCCCTGCCACCAGCAGGTGGGGCATGTCGCATATGTCCGCGGTGAAAGGGTCTCCGCCGATGGTCTTGCCCAGGGCGATGGGTATACGCTGTGTGTCGCATTCGCCCAGTATCTCCTTCAGATAGACCGTCTCCGGCTCTTCGTTCGGAACCTCGATGCCCACCACGCCCCGGCCGGGAATCGGGGCCAGTATCCTTACCCGCTTGGCCTTCATGGCCAGGGCCAGGTCGTCGGCCAGACCCAGTATCCTGTTGACCTTCACCCCCGATCCCGGCTTCAGCTCGAACCTCGTCAGCACGGGCCCGGGCCGGCTGCCGACTATGCGGCAGGGAACGCCGAAGTCCTCCAGGCCATCCACCAGCAGCTGCGACCTGCGCTGCAGCTCCTCCCGGGTCTGCGCGCTGCGTTTTCCCGGAGGGGGATCCATGAGGATGCTCCTCTCCGGCAGTGTGTAGGTCTCCCCGTCCTCATCGGTTCCAGCGGGCCCGCCGTCCGGCCGGGCCGGGGGAAGGGATTCGGTCTTGCCGGCATCCGCGCCTCCCCCGTCGAATCCACCTGCGAGGCCCGAAGGCGCCGCCTCGTCCTTCGACGCAGAAACCTCGCCGGAATCTGTTGCCTCCTCCGAGGGGCGCAGCGAAGGGGGGCCCTCCACTTCCGAAGCCTCGTCCACGGGCCCGGGCCGACCCCTGCCGCCGGCCGCTGCCCGGCGCACCCTGAGCCGGGGCATGGACATCGCCCCTGCCCTGTCCAGCAGCTTCCTGACGTCACCGAGCAGATCCCAGCCGGTGAGCAGGACGAGCGAGGATGTGAAGAGGGTCAGAAGAGCGAGGTAGCTGATTATGGGGCCTATGGAGCCGGTCATCATCTCCACCAGGCCGGAGGCTGCCACCCCTCCCGGCACACCCTCTATGGACGGGGCCAGCCTGCGGCCGACCATGTCCACAAGGGAAGCCAGGAAGAAGGCGGTCACGAATCCCCCCAGCAGGTAGCGGAATCCGTTTCGAAGGTAGTCTATTCCCAGTGTCCAGCCCGCCAGCTGCAGGCAGGTCAGCGGGGCGAAGAAGGCCAGGCATCCGAAGCGGCTGTAGAGAAAGCCCCTCACCGCCCGGGTCAGGCCTATGGGGGGGGCTACCAGGGCGACCAGAAGGGCCAGCCCCGCGAAGAGGCTGACCACGAACAGCAGGTTCCTCAGCCGGTGGTCGTCCTTCTTCTTCCGTCCCTTCTTCCTGCGCCTCCCGCCGGATACGCGTCGGCTCATACCCGGCGGACCGTGTTCCCGTCATCGTCGGCGGGAAAGGCCGGATCGGGCTCCCAGTTTCCATCGATGTTGTAGCGATAGACCACCGTTCTCCCCTCCTGCAGCCTTGTCTCGGCCACCCAGCTTCCGTCGGGCAGCCTCTGCATGGGGGTGGCGTCCTCGCTCCAGCCGTTGAAATCCCCTACCACCGACACGTGCTCGGCATCGGCCGCGCCCAGGCAGAGGAAGCTCACGTCCACTCTGGGGGCAAGGCTCTCCTGGATTCTGTCCTTCAGGCGGTCGTAGGCTCGAAAGGACGGCCGGACCTTGGGCGGTATGCGGATCAGACCGCTGCCTCTGGGGTCCCGGGCTCGCCGGGAACGGCCCCTGCGGGTCTCGAAGCAGCCGAAGCCTCTGAGGAATACGCTGTCACCCTCGCAGAGCGTCTCCGTTACGACGTCGAGTGCGGCATCCAGCACCGACCTTGCTTCCCGCTGCGTAAGTCCGGTTCTGTCGGCAACCTCCCGAGCCAGCTCGTCCCTGGTCATCGCTTCCCCCCATGCAGCCCGGAAACAGCCGCCGAACGCTCCCCGTATCTTTCCATTGCAACACCGGTTGTCTATGGACAGCCAGTGGACTCAATAAGTGCGGCGGCCGGCGAGGTCAAGTACGGAAGTGTCCGCGGAGGCTCCGGGAACGGTATATTGCAGGCCGAAGGGAATTCCCGGACCGACCCGGACGGAGGTGGATATGAGGATTGCCATCGCCGGCCCTCCATTCTCCGGCAAGACCGCAGTGAGCAGGAGGCTGGCCGAGAGGCTCGAGCTGGACCTTGTCGACCTCGACGCCGAGGTGGAGCGGGCCTCGGGGCTCTGCATACCCGATATCTTCCGCAGCCTGGGGGAAAAGGGGTTCAGAGAGCTGGAGGCAAAGGCGCTGCGCAGGACGCTTCGAAGGGACGGCCTTGTTCTCGCGCTGGGCGGCGGAGCGCTGCTGGACGACAGGGGGCGCGGAGATGTGCTCCGACTGTGTACCGTGTTCACGCTGTGGGCTGGCCCCGAAGAGCTGCTGGCCCGGTCGAGCGAGGGCGGCCGCCCCCTGGCGGCCAGCCCTGCGGAGCTGCGCCGCCTGCTTTCAGCGAGAAGGGATCACTACCTCTCCCTCCCCAACCGCGTCGTCACCACCGGGATGTCGCCGGCGGAGGTGTGCGATGAGATACTCCGCAGGATACCGAGAGCCTAGTCCTCCAGCAGGTCCGCCTCGGTGGTCTCGGAAAGACCCGCTGCGGCCATGGTGTCCCTGGCATGCCGAAGGCCCACGTAGAAGCGGTCGGTATAGAGCTCGTAGTCGTCCCTGATCCTGGAGGGCGTCATGTTCACGGTTATCACGTTAGCGCCCGCCTCGAAGCAGCCCAGCTGCCCTCCGTCCTTCAGCCTCTCGAAGGTGCTGGTGGCCGGTATCAGAGGGGTCTTCAGATACAGCCTCATGGCCGCGACGAAACGCAGTCCCAGCTCCACGTTCCCGGGTGGATGCCGGGACAGGGGCGTGCCCGCTGCGGGCATGAACAGGGCCACGCTGGACATCTCCGGTTCCAGCTCGCCCATGAGGAGGAGGTCCTCCACAAGGGTGTCGACCGTCTGGCCGGGCAGGCCGAGCAGGGCTCCCGAACCGATGTGGAAGCCGTGCTCCCGCAGAGCGTGCAGCCAGCGTATCCTGTCCTCGAGGGTCTGCCCGGGCTTCATCTGCGAGAACAGGTCCGGGTCCGCCGTCTCGTGCTTGAGGATGAACTTTCGGGCGCCGGCCCGGTACCATTTGTCGAGGTCGGACTCCTCGTGGATTCCCACGCACAGGAGCACGGCCATGCCCATGCGGTGAATGCGCCCGATGACGTCCTCCAGCCAGCCCGCGCTGTAATCCTCGCTCTCGGCCGCCTGCAGGAAGAAGGTCCTTATGCCATTGTCCAGGGCCCTCTGCGCCGTCTCCACCACCTCGTCGGCGGTGAGACGGAAGCGTTTCTTTGCGGTGTTCTCCACCCGCATGCCGCAGTACAGGCAGCTGCAGCGACAGCTGTTGGCGAACTCCACCACCCCTCGAATGAATGCCCGGCGGCCGAAGACCCGGTCCCGGACCCTTCTGGCCGCGGCGTACGCGCTCCTGGCCTCCTCCTCGTCGCAGGTAAGCAGGGCCCTCAGGTCATCCCTGTCGAATCCGCCTTCCAGCCGCCGCTTCAGCCAGGTCTCGTCTATCATGTGCTGCGGCCCCTCTCCTTGTCTTCGCTTGCCAGCGCGGCCCTCACGGCCGTCTCCGCCCCGCCGGTATCCGGTCTTCTTCCCGTCCATATCAGGAAGGACTCGGCGGCCTGGTGCACCAGCATCACGTCTCCGGTGAGCGTATCCAGGGCCGATTCCGCCGCCCTGCTCCTCCACTCCCATCGGGGGGAGTAGTTCAGGTCCAGAAGAACCTTGCCCGCCAGCGCCTCCGGGGGTACGGGCATGGGGTCATCCGGCCTCCATCCGAGGGGAGTCGCATTCACCAGGGTGCCCCCCTCGCTATCCATATAGCCCTCCAGACGTCCCAGGGGAAGAGCCCCGCCCGGCCCGTCGTAGGCTTCCGGCCGGCGGCAGAACAGAAAGAACTCCCGACGGGCCTGCAGACAGAAGGCGGCGACGGCCCTGGCCCCCCCGCCGCACCCGGCCACCAGAAAGGGGTCGGAGGCGCCGGTTCGCGACACCATGGCCTCAAAGCCGGCGATGTCGGTGTTGTGGCCCTCCCAGCCACTGTCCGAGCGCGTGAGGGTGTTCGTCGCGCCGGCCCGCCGGGCCGTCGGGGCCAGAGCCGAACAGGCATGCAGGGCCGCAAGCTTGCAGGGAGCCGTTACGTTGAGCCCGTCCATTCCGTGCATCCACAGCCGCCGCAGGGCTACCCCGGCTCGGTCGGGGTGAACGGCAATGGCTTTGTAGGAACCCTCAATTCGCTGGCTCCGCATGAAGATACGATGGATCATGGGGGACAGGGAATGTTCGACCGGCCATCCCACAAGCCCCAGCCGCAGGGCCGGCCTATCCATGGCGCCTTCTCCTCATCCACTGCCACAGCCTGTAGAGGAGGTCCGCCGCGCCGCGGGACCTTCGAAAGACCGGGCGGTAGAAGTCGCAGCCCTCCGGCACCCGGCCGGAGCCTGTCATGTCCTCCGCCATGGGGGAGTGGGCGTAGACCCTTATCGTGCCGATGTGAACCACCGTCCGGCTCCACCCCAGCCAGAGCCGGGCCCAGACCATGAAGGCCATCTTGGCCAGCAGGGACGCCAGGCCCTCCTCCCCGGGGTTTCCCTGGAAAAGATTCACGGTGACCGTCATCCCCAGAGCCCTGGCCCTGCGAACCGCCCGCACCGTCTCCCGGAAGCTCCCCCTCTTGCCCAGCATCCGCAGCCCCCGCCGCGTCAGGGCGTCGGGGGAGAAGTCCACCTTGTCGCAGCCCGTCCCCCTCATCAGCTCCAGGTCCTCGCCGGAGACATCCGTATCCAGCCAGGCACTCCACCGCAGGCCGGTGCCCGAGGATTCCAGGGCCCGCAGCAGGCGGCGCATGTAGCCGGCGGGGTGGTTGAACACCGAGTCCACGAAGGAGAAGCTCCCGGCTCCGAGGTCAACGAGCCTCTTCACGTCGTTCACCACGTCTTCCACAGGCCTCATTCGAAAGCTGCGGCCTCCCAGGTAACCGTAGGTGCAGTAGCGGCATTCGAAGGGGCATCCCCGCCGGCTCTGCACGCCCACGGAGTAGTCCATGGAATACAGCGACAGGTCGAGGATGCCGTAGCGGGGGCTGGCAATGTCGTCCAGGCGGGCTCGCGTTCCGTCGATGAGCCTGTCCCCGTTGGAATACGAGGCCGGCAGCTCGCCCCTCTCCAGCTTCGCCAGAAGCGTGGGAAGAACGGCCTCGGCCTCCCCCACCACGCCCAGATCTATGCGGGAATGCGCCGACAGGATCCGCCGCGGGTAGATGGAGAAGCCCGAACCGCCCACCAGCACCGTCCCGTCGTATTCCTCCAGCCAATCCATGAGCAGGGTGAAGGGGGTGACGTACGAGTGGGTCACCGGATAGGCGCTGTCGTCTATGTTGCGCAGGGAAACGGCCACCGCCCGGGGCCGCAGAGAAGCGAGCTTTCTCTCCAGAGCCTCTTTCGGCCGGGGCTCGGCGGCCAGGTCCAGCGCCTCCACGGCATGGCCATCCAGCTGTCCCGCCAGGAAGGCCAGCCCCAGCGGAAATATCTCCGGTTCTTCCCTGCCTGTGGGTGACTGCAGCAGCAGAACTCGCATCGCCTGCCTCTCGGGGAGCTCGGGCCGGGAGATCGGTCGCCGTCCCTTCTGTGCGTTCCAGTCGCTAAGTATAATGGGCATCATGCTGCATAGGTACATGCTCTCGGCAATGCTCAGCCTGCTGATGGCCACCGGCCCCGCCGGAGGTCGTCGGCCCTCCCTGGACACCCTGGCTGCTGCCATAATGGAGACCGGCCGACTGCCCCGCGGGGCCGAGCTCCTGCTGCTGGGCGCCGCCTCCGGCTGGACCGGGACCCTCACGGGCGTCCGCGTGGGCGGTCCGGGACTCGATGCTCCCTCCGGCCAGGCCTCCTGGGGAATGTGCAAAAGCGGGGACGTGACGGTAATCGTCACGGGTTCGCCCCCCCGGGTGGAACTGGCCGGCGCCGCCGCGGCCGGCCCGGTGATCGGACGGGAGGAGATCGCGGTCACCGGCCTGGAGAGGCTGGGGGAGCCTGTGATAACGCTTCTCCATCCGGACCTGACGGTTGACACCCTGGTGCCGGACAGCTCCGGCCGGACCGTGATGGATCTGGACGATGGGGGCGTACACTGGCTGGAGATAACCAGCAGCGAAGAAGGCGGCCCCACCGTGGTCAGCCTGCTTCCCCTGGTGAGGGGGCAGTCGCTGCGGGAGGCTCTGGAGGAGCTCCGCCGTTCCGGCGGGCCCGAGGTCTTCGAGGCCGAAGACGTGCTGGATGAGATCAACCGGCTGCGCGGCGGGCGCGGCCGCGGGCCGCTGCGAGAGGACGAAGGTCTCGAGCAGATGGCCCGGGCCAGGGCCGTGGCGCTTGCGGAGAGCGGCAAGCTCCGGCACCTTACACCGGAAGGCACCGGCCTCGCGGAGATGATGAGGGGCAGGGACCTGGCCTACGCGGAGAACATCGCCAGCGGATCGGGCTACTCGGAGGCCTGGTGGATGATCCTCATCAGCCCCACCCACATTGCCAGCTGCCTGTCGCCCCGATTCGAGAGGGTGGGCATATCCTCGGCGATGGCGGCGGACTCGTCGGGCTGGCAGCTGATCATGGTGCAGGTATTCGCAAGCGAAGAAACCGGGTGGGAGGGATCATGATCTTTCCCGATCCCTGTCCGGCCATAGCCGCGGTATCGGTGGCCCTGATGGGAATCACCGGCGCCATGACCCTTGACGTCTTCGCGAAGCGCCGAGTCTCGTTTCTGCCCATACCCTCGTACTGCCTCGCCTACATATGTGCCCCCGCGGGTTACTTCGGAATGCTGGCGTCCGGGTTGATACTGGCGGGGGCGCTCGTAGTGCTTCTGGAGGGCTCGCTCACCAGATCCCGGTATCCCCTGCGGGAGGCTGCCATGTCGGCCGCCGCCCCCCTGGGGACGGTCCTGTTCCCTGCCGATCCGCCGGCCGCCCTGATAGTCGCAGGCTTCGTGGCGGCCCTGGCTGGAGCGGCCGCCGAGGCCCGACTCGGATGGGTGGAGGCCTGCAAGGTATTCGTCACACTCTCTCTGTCCTACGGAGCCATGGCCCTGACCCTGCCCGTCTTCATGTCTACCATGGTCTTCGTTCCGGATATTGGAGGCCTGCCGGTAGCCGTCACCCTGGTATCGCTCACCGTCATCATCTGGCGCCGGCAGAGGGCAACGGAGATCAACCGCGCTCGCATGGACCGTCTGCAGAGACTGAGCCTGCTCTCCGACAGGCTGCTGTCCTCGGAGAACGTAGCCGAGTACATCGGGGGACTGGTGGAGTTCCTTCCGCACGGCGTCTCCGCGGATGAGATCAGGATCGTCAGCAGGATACCCGAGGGTGAGGGCTGGATCGCCTGGGACGCCGACCGGGTTAGGACAATAGAGGACGGGGAAATCGATCCTCCCACGGGTAAGAGCCCCGCTCTGCGGCACACCGATGGCGGCGTGCTGATGTCACTGGACCCGCAGTGCGAGCTGCTTCTGGAATGCGGCGGCGCCTGCTCTGAGGCATTGGAGTCGCTGGACCCCGATACCCGCCGCAGCCTGGGGCACGTGCTCTTTCACACCTGGCAGGTTATGGGCCATTCCACGCACCAGGAGGAGGCCTTTCTGGCCGCCGCCATGATGCTGGCGCGACTGGCGGACGCGAAGGATACCTACACCCACGGACATTCGCTTCGCGTGGCCCGCATCGCCACCTCCCTGGGGGAGATGTTCGGCCTGGAGGGCGACTCCCTTCGACTGCTGCGGGTGAGCGCGCTGTTGCACGACATCGGCAAGATCGCCATACCGGAGGAGATACTGACAAAGCGGGGGCTGCTGACCCGTGAGGAAAGGCGGATAATCGAAAGACATCCCGAGGAGGGGGCCGACATCGTATCCAACCTCACCGGCTACGAGGAGGTGTCCAGAATAGTGAGAAGCCACCACGAGCGGCTGGATGGCTCCGGATACCCCGACGGCCTCAAGGGAACGGGCATACCGTTCATGGCGAGGCTGGTGGCCGTGGCCGACACCTTCGACGCCATCACCAGCACCCGCAGCTACCACAGCGACACCGACTTCCGAACCGCCCTCGACACCATAACCGTTGGCAGCGGACAGCAGTTCGACTCCCGGGTGGTCTCCATGCTGAGGCGGGCCCTGCGGGATGTCCCGGAGGGAGGCGCGTCTCCGTGGTAGACCGTTCCGAGACCAGGGTGAGCTGGGCCTCCATCGCCGCCTGCCTGCTCATAGCGGCCATGGTGCCCGTGGGCAGAACCACCCTGGCGGGGATGTCATCCCTCAGTCTGCTGGCCCTTGTGTGGGCCGCTGCGGTGAGCTGCTCCGCGCTCACCTACAGCGCCAGCAGCGGCATTACGCTGAGCCTTCTCCCCTGCATCATGGCCTATCTGGCGCTCCGCAGGCCCCCCCTGGCGGTGGAGGCCGCCTTCCTGGCCGGCTGCCTGGCTGGCTACTCGGTCATGGAGATCAGACAGCGGCGGTCGGACCCCTCGCTGGCCGCCGTACTCGAGCGGTCGCTGCAGGCCTGGGCCGCGCTGCGCCTGGTGACGGCCGCCAGGAGCCTTCTGCCCGCAGGAAGCTACGGCGACTACTGGACCGTTCTCGGACTCATGGCGGCCGGAGTTGCCGCGTCGGTGATCTTCGCCCGCCACCTGATGCTGCTGTTCCGTCCGCCCCGGAAGGCCCACCTTGCGGTGATGCTGCTCCAGACCGCCGAGATGGTGGGCATACCCTTGCTCTTCACGCCCCTGCTCGTGCCGGGGAGGATAGACGGAATTGACGTCGGCGGACTCACCGCCTCCGGCTTTGTCGCTCTGATGATCGCCCAGATCTCGCTCTACCTGGTGCTCGACCGCTCCCGGCACTCCGTCGGCCGGTCCCGCTCGGCAAGCCGGGCCCTGAGCCTTCTAACCGAGCGGCTCTCCCGGGCCTCGACCCCGCTGGAGGCGGTAAGGGGGCTGGCGTCGGCTCTGAGGCGGTCGCCCGGCTACCGCTGGCTCAGGCTGGACTGGCGATCGCTTTCCCTGGTCTCGCCCCCCCACAAACGCGGCGACGCTGGAACGCCGCTGGTCTTCGGGGCCGGACCCGGCCTGGTCGCCAGGGTCGTGCCGCCCAGGGAGGGGCTGGACCATCGTCGGCTGCAGGGCCTTCTCTCGCACACCCGCACCGCCCTTGAGAACCTGGAGCTGCGTCGTTCCGCCAGCAGGGAGGCGTGGACCACCATGGAGACCATGGTCTACTCGCTCGATCGCGCCGACAGGCGACTGGCCGGCCACAGCGAAGAGGTTGCGCGGATGGCGCTGAAGCTCGGCCGCAGGCTCAAGCTGGGCTCGGCGCTGCTGGACAACCTGCGGATGGCCGCCCTGCTTCACCACATCGCACCTACCGTACTGGAGGAGCAGAAGAGCGGCGTGGGGGGATTTACCCTTCCCAGGCCCACGGTACAGACGCTGGCCCACATGACCGAGAACGTGGACGGTTCCGGCAGGCCCGACGGGCTCGCCGGAGACAGCATACCCCTTCTCTCACGCATCCTTCGCGTGGCCGACGACTACGTGACCGAGCGGGAGCGGTCCGGACCTGAGGAGGCGCTGGCGGCGCTGCGCCGACGGACCGGAAGCATTTACGACGCCTCCCTGGTCTCCATGTTGGACGGTCCGGAGTAGTCTCCGCCAGATCGCTGCGGCCCTGGTACACGCAGACAGGTTCAAGGGGGGCAATGCTGTGGATTGGAGCATTGTCCTGTCTGGTGGGCGGGCCCGGCCGGGCCCGCCCCTGCTTGCTTCAGGTCAGTGCTGGATGGTCAGTATGCCCGGGCTGTAGCTGGCCGAGTCGGGCTCGTCCGTCGGGAAGTCCAGCACCCCGTAGATGTAGTAATCACCCTCCGGGACGTCGCTGCAGCGCCAGTCGTAGCTGTCCTGGTAGCCGGAGGTGACCAGGTCGCTTATGATCTCCTCCAGGCCGCTTCCCGGAAGTGTGTCCGTGTCGTAGTAGAGGTCGATGGTCCTGCCCGTCGGGCCGTCGGATATCCACTCGATGGTGAACATGGTGTCCGCCGTAGCGCCGCCGGGGTCCGGTGTGGTGATGTAGAGGTAGAGGTCACCGATGGTCAGGGTGCCATCGCTGTAGTCCGAGGTGGTGCTGCCCTGTCCATCGTCCAGCAGGGCGTAGACGTAGTAGCTGCCCGGCTCCACCGTGGTGCAGTCCCACACGTACTGGTAGTCGTCGTAGGGCAGCCCGGACGTTATGGGCTCCAGGCCGCTTCCCGGGAGCGTATCCGTGTCGTAGTAGAGGTCGATGGTGGAGCCCGACGGGCCCTCGGCCGCCCACTCCACGGTGTAGATGGAGTCGGTGGTGGCCCCCCAGGACGGGGGCGCGGTCACCGTCACGAAGAAGTACTCGTGCGATATGGTGAGAGGGCCGTCGCTGTAGTCGGATGCGTATCCATCCACTCCACGTTCGATCCTCTGCGGGTCCGGCCTGCCCCTGTCGGGGTCGTAGAGGGCCGCGTAGACGTAGTACGAGCCCTCGGGCATGCTGACCGTGTTCCAGACGTAGCTGCCGGTGTTGTCCAGGCCCGAGGCGATGAGCTCGATTCCGCCGGGCTGGTCGTCCTCGTCCCAGTAGAGGTCGACGAGGCTGGTGGGGCCCCCGCTGGCCTCCCACTCCACCGTGTACGAGGAGTCGGCGCTGGCGCCGTACTCCGGGGGCGCGGTGACCTCCATGGTGTAGTTGCTGTGGTCTACGATGAGGCTGCCCTCGCTCCAGCCGCTGCCGGTGCCCCCGGCCCCGTCGTCCACCGAGCCCCAGAGCCAGTACTCCCCCTCCTCCACGGAGGAGCAGTCCCAGCTGTAGGCACCCACGTTGGGGGTGTCATCGGCGATCTGAACCAGGGTGCCGCCGGGACCCTCGGTGTCGCTGTAGTAGAGGTCAACCAGGGCGGTGGTGTCCGGGGCGTCGGTCTCCCACTGTATCAGGTAGCTCTCGTCGGCCTCGTCACCCGAGGGCGGAGGAGCGGTGAAGTCGAAGTAGTACTCGTCCTCGTGGATGACCGTCAGCGGCCCGTCGCTCCAGTCCAGGCCTATTCCACGGGTCTCACCCACCACGGCCAGGACGTAGTAGATGCCTTCCTCCACCCCGCTGGTGGCCCACTTGTATGTGCCGGTGTTCTCGGCCTCCTCGGCGATGGTGAAAAGCTCCGCGCCGGTGGTGTCGGACGCGTAGAAGAGGTCGATGCCCTCGCTGGGCGGGGCGTCGGTGTCCCACATCACGTCGTAGGTGACGTCCGCCGTGTCTCCACCCGCCGGAGGCGCGGTCACCGTTATGTTGTACTGGCCGCCGTGGGCAACGGTCAGGACGCCGTCGCTGTAGTCGGTGGCCTCCTCCTTGCCCCCGTCGGTGCCGAAGACTCCGGCCGAGCTGCGGTGGCCGTAGTCCAGTGTGCTGCTCCGACGGAGGGGGCTTACGGAGCTTCCGCCCCGCCTGGAGGTGCTTATGACGCCGTAGATGTAGTAGTCGCCCTCGGCGACATCCGAGCAGTTCCAGGTGTAGAAGCCGTCGTCGCCCACTGCGGTCTCTATCTCGATCATGCCGTTGTTGGGATCCGTGTCATCGTCGTAGTAGAGGCCCACAGTGGCGGAGGGCGGCCCCTCGGAGTCCCACTCGATCGTGTAGAAGTTGTCCGCCTGATCACCGGCGGCGGGGGGCTGGGTTATGGTGATGGAGAGCTCCAGTGTGCCGTGGTCCACCGCCAGGGTTCCCTCGCTGTAGTCCGAGGCCTGGGCACGGAGCGTATCGCCCTCGATGACGGCGAAGACGTAGTAGTAGCCCTCATCGACTCCGCTGATGTCCCATGTGTGGCTTCCGTCGTCCTCCAGGTCCGTGGCTATTCCGGTCAGACCGGAGGAGGAGTCGGTGTCGGTATCGTAGTAGAGGTCCACCGTGGCCTGGGAGGTGAACCCGCTGCTCTCCCAGGTCACCTCGTAGGAGGTGTCGGCCGTGGCTCCACCGGCGGGAGGTGTGAGGACAAGTATGTCCGGGCCTCCGCTGCCGTGGTCGACGGTGAGCGCGCCGTCGCTGTAGTCGCTGGCGGTGCTCGTCCCCTCGCTTATCACCGCGCGGACGTAGTACTCGCCCGACGGAACGCTTTCCAGGTTCCACGTGTAGCTTCCGCTGGCGCTCTGCCCGGAGGCTATCTGGGTCATGTCACCGCCCGGAGTGGTGTCGGTGTCGTAGTAGAGGGTGACCGAGGCCCCGCTGCCTCCGGAGCCCGACCACTCCACCGTGTAGCTCTGGTCGGCGGTTGCCCCGCCGGCCCCCGGGCTGGTCACCTCAACCGTGAGGTCGGGGCCGTCGGGGCTGTCACCGCAGCCCGCCGCCAGCATGATCATCAGTATCGCAGCCGCCGTGTACTTAGCCATTGTCTCTCCCGGTCTACCTGACATGCACTGGAGCATGTTCCTCGCTCTTCACCGAACGGACCGGCGAGACTCCGAACTCGCCCTCTGCGGGCATGACCGCTTCCGTCGGTACTCTCCTCACGAAGTCTGCATCACCCCCGCCGGGTGTGTCCAGGGGCAGAGTCACCTCCGGATACCAGGTGTTGGAGGAGAAGCACCGTATGCTGTCCTGGTTCCAGCCGCCGTAGTTGGAGGAGCCGTCCGCCAGCATCCTCCAGCGGAAGATCACCGTGTTGGAGCCCACCAAGCCCAGCCAGGGGTCGAGGTGTATCCTGGTGGTCCACCAGTTGGGGCTTACACCCGTCCAGGCCCCCAGGGTCACCCATGTGGTGTCGGCGATGGTCTCCCCGTGGGGCGCCATCTCCAGCATGGCCGTGTCGTAGGTGCTCTCGGTGGCCAGATGGTTGAGGAACTGGATGTAGTTGTAGCTCTCCCCGCTGTCGAAGGAGATCGGAGGCGATACGAGAGCGTTGTGGACGTTGACCTCGTACTCGGTGTCCCACGGGGAGTTTGTGCTCATGTCGTTGCCGGCGGCCAGGCTGCCGTCGGGCGTGGTAGACGGGTCTGCGTATCCCGGCGGGGTGCTCCAGCCGAACCAGTCCGCGTACTCGGGGTCGGGCCAGCCGTACCAGATGATCTGCGGCCAGTCGGGGCCCTCCCTCACCCTGGCGTAGTCGATGTTCCAGCCGTCGCCGGTACCGGAGCCGGTGGTGCCGTAGTTGAAGCGCACCTTGATGGTCTTGCCCGCGTACTCGGTGATGTCTATCACGCAGAAGTTCCAGCTGCTCTTGCTGCCGTCCCAGCCGGCCTCTCCGTCCAGGGCCGGAATGGATGCGGTGTAGTAGCCCCAGTAGGGTATCGCCAGCTCCCAGGTGGAGGTGTCCTCGTTCCAGATCTTTACGTTGCCGCCGTCGCCTGGGGCCCAGTCGTAGTAGTGGAAGAAGGCGAAGGAGAGCCGGGTGTCCTCGGGGTACATTGTCAGGTCGAACTCCGGGCTCTCCAGCCAGGCCTTGGTGACGCCGGAGGTGTAGTTCCCCCCGCCGGACATGGACCAGCACCAGGACTGGTCTGCGGGGCCGGAGGAGGCGTGGTAGTGGTCGTGCTCGGAGGGCTCCCACTCGTCGGTCACGTAGCCGGGGTAGACATCGTGGGTCCATCCCGGAATCCCCAGTGCGCCGGTCTCGATGGCGATCTCGTCGTAGCCGATGCCGTCGGAGGCGATCGGGTAGTTGTCGTACTGGGCGAAGGCGATGCTGAAGGAGGAGTCGAACGGGTAGCTGAAGTCGCGGGAGGCCTGGTCGAGGTCGACCATCACCTCCTGCCATCCGCTCCAGGGCGACGGACGGCCCTGTATCCTGTCCTGCAGCAGCGTGTCGCCGGCCGCGTACTCGTAGAGCTCCACGTTGTCGATGGATACGCCGTCGTTGCCGTTGACGGCGACAGTGCGCTGGTCGTCGTACTGACCGAACAGCACTCGGCAGTTGCTCCAGTCGTACCCGGCGGGAGCCATCGAGTCCAGATCGATGGTCTCGCTGATCCAGCTTCCCGAGGGGCCGTAGTCGAAGTTCTCGTAGGCCTCGGGAACCCCGACTATTCCGTCGGAGCCGGCCAGTCCCACGAAGTCCCCGTCGTAGCCGCTCTGCTCCTCGTCGCCCCGGGAGCAGACCTGGAAGCGCAGCTCCAGGTCGGTGCTGCCGGAGTACCCCGAGAGGTCCTGGGTCCACATCACCCTGTTGTGGGAGTAGTAACCGTCACGGCGGGAGTCCATGTTCAGGTAGTCGCCGTCGGTCGGGTAGGCGTCGGTGATCTCTACATTGCCGTAGGAATCGGTCCAGTACTCCCAGCCGGCCCTGGGCCAGGCCCGGAAGCCCGAGAAGTCCTCACCGGCTATGTAGTTCTCGTAACCGCCGACTATCTCGGGGAAGAACACGCCGTCCTCGGTGTCGGACTCGTCTCCCCACTGGTACGTGTAGTAATGGAGCCGAAGGTCGTCGGTGTTCTCGTCGTAGCCCGAGAGGTCTACGGTCCATATGCCGGCGTTGTGGGAGTAGGAGCCCGACGGGTAGCAGTCCAGCAGCAGCGAGTAGCTGCCCAGGTAGGAGTAGTCGGTGGACCTTCTCACCCGTCCGTTGGACTCTGTGGTGAAGCTCACCCAGTTGTCGTTCCAGCTGGCCGCAGTCTCGAAGTCCTCCTCCAGTATGGGCTGCCAGATGGTGTCAGCCTCGATGTAGTCCTGGGTGTGGAAGTTGCTGTAGGTCTCCCAGTCCTCGTTGAAGAAGTCCACGGTGCGGGTCCGTCCCCCCTGTCCGTAGGACCGCATTATCTCCTCGCCCCCCATGCCGGAGAGCCTGAGGTTGTGAGGCGTGAGGGTGATCTCCACCGGATCCACCGCGTCGGCGCCGCTCCCCAGGAGCACTTGCACCGAGCGGATCATGTCCCTTCCGGCCTGGGACTCCAGGTCGGAGGAGCCAAGCTCCCGACCGTAGTCATCGGTGTAGACCAGGCCAAGCCTGTCCACCGCATCACTGCGCATGAGCACCTGACCGGAGGCGTCGGCAATCAGGACACCCCCGTCCTCGGCCATGCCGACGGTCAGGGTGTCCGAGGCCTCGAACCGGTCCAGGTCGCCCAGATTGGCGACGAAGGTCATGCTCCCGGCCTCCGCCTCGATCACCGGATGCCAGCCGTCTGCGCCGGGCAGTGCGGTACCCGTGCAGCCGGCATTGCCCAGGACCGATTCTATGCGGTCCGCTACCCGTCTCAGCTCAAGCTGGCTCGCGTTGGCCTCGTTGACCTTCTCCGCCGCGTCCCTTCCGCTGAGGAAGAAAGCGTATACGGCGGCAAGGACAATCCCGAGGACCGCCATTACGATCACCAGCTCGGTCAGTGTGAACGCTCTTCTCTTAGTCATCCCCGCCTCACCTCACTTCTGTGCCGGCGGGGCCGACCCCGCCGAATACACCGGATTTCTGCCATCAGAACATATCATCGTCGATGCTTCCGTTCCCGTAATCCGCGTCCTGCCGCCAGGACAGCATCATCCATCTGCCCAGCGGGGGGAATCCCGGAGGGTGCACCCCTGCGAGTCCCCTGTCGTATGTAAGCCTCAGGTCGTATCCGCTCCCGAAGGATCCCGTCCTTCCGAATCTCCTCTGGGTCAGGCTCCCCGTGACGCTCAGCCTGAGCATCTCCGGCAGGGACCCCGGATCCTGCGCCCGCAGCCTTCCGGCGGGAGCGGCCAGTACCGCCCTCACCCCCAGGTTGCGGTCGGTCTCTATGTCCCACGGGTCGGGCCAGTCGGGCTGCCCGTAAAGGTCCGGATCCCTGGCGATGACGATGTCCCCCATGGTCACCAGGGCCAGCGGGCCCCCGGTGGATACTGTGGGCCCATCCACCTGACCCGCTATGTAGATATCACCCTTTGAATAAATGGTCAGGGTGCTCTCCGGACGCCTGCGGGTCTTGACGTAGAGGGGGCTGATCGATCTCTGCTGGACCAGGGCGGATACCCCCCGAATGTCTATCGTGTCCGCCGGTTCCTCCGGGCTCCGCCTGAGGTACGCCCACTCCCCGTCCAGTATCAGCCTGCCCCCCCGGCTCAAGGAGACGTACTCGCCGGGGGCCAGTGCGCCGATCCCGTCTGAGAAACGTTCCCGCATCAGGTCGAAGCTGATCGAATCGGCCCTGTCGGACCAGTAGGGCCTGCCCTGGCGAAGGGTGGCGTAGGGACGTACCCATACGGCGCTGCCCTCCGGGTGGGGGGAGCGGGCGGGGCCGCAGTCGGCGAAGTGGAACCCCCCTTCCGCGGTGGTGGAGGCCCTTGCCACATAGGGATCACCGGCGGAATCCGGAGTGGAGCTGGAGAAGTGTATCTTCCCGTTGCAGTGCAGCGGACCGTCCAGGTGGTAGCCGTCGGTGAGGAGCCCCCTGGGCAGGTCCTCGTCGCACAGCAGTATGTAGCGGGAGGGGTAGTCCTGGGCCGCCCTCACCACAACGTCCCGGGTGAGGCCGCCGACCATTCCCCGGCTGCGTATCTCCACCAGGCCGTTGTCCCGGCCTCCGGAGGAGTTGCTGGGGTCTACGATCACCCGCACCCTTGCGCCGGAGCCGGGAAGCCCTATCCACTGGGCGCTGTCCCCCTCCATCTCCAGGGCGAAGGGCCCTATACCCTCTACGAGCCCGGGCTCGGCGGCCAGAACGTGCATCGCCAGCATGGCCCCGGCCTCCGCGGCCTTGAGCGAGCGCAGACGCCGGCTGGAGTGCAGCTGGGAGTCGGCGTTGGCCTTGAACAGCACGAAGGCCGCCCCCACCAGGACGAACAGAGCCAGTCCCAGAGCGAAGGCAACGGCCAGCGCCGCACCGCGGCGTCCGGCCCTGCCCTTTTCTTGGCTCATCATCTTCTTCGGCCTCTTCCTTCCTTTCAATCCCCCCGGATCAGTAGTCGTCGTACTGAATCGTCTCGGTGTCCAGGTCCGGTCTCTCCTCCCAGTAGACCGTGCCCCACTTGCCCGTCTGCGGGAAGTACGGCGGGTGCATGGTCATCAGCCGGGTGTCGTAGTGTATGACCGAGTTCAGCCCCGCCCCCGAGGTGGTGGTGTAGCCCTCGTTGTTCACGATGTAGCCGCCCACGAGGTTGAAATCGGACATGGGGCTGGGCTCCCAGTACTTCTCGGCCCTGAACTCGCCGGAGAGGGCCATGACCACCGCGTCGTAGGTGACGCTCCGCGTACCCGCCGGCAGACCCATGTCGATGTTGTACGGCGTAGCCCAGTCGCCCATTCCGTTGTCATCGGGGTCGTCGGCCATCACCAGATCGCCGTAGACCGTTATCAGGCCCAGCATGCACTTGTTATCGGGGTCGTCCATGTCCTCGTTGGCGTACCAGAGCGGCCCGTAGGGCCAGATGTCCCCGTTGCAGCCGATGGTGAGAAGCGAGTCCACCCCCAGGGTGTCGATGAACTCGGCATCCGGGTCCCCCTTGATCCAGAGCTGCTCGCCAGCGCCGTTCTCCACCCATATCACCCTGTTGTCCAGGGCGGTGTCGGCGATGCAGTAGGAGTACTCCGCGCCTCCAGGGGTCCTGGCCCATATGCTGTCCGCGCCCACTATCATCCGGGTGCCGTCGGGGAGGTCGGGGTACAGCGAGCCGTCGAAGTAGATGCCGCCGCTCTGCGCGGCGTCCCTGGCCGCCTGCCAGTTCACCTCGGTGGGCCCGAACGGAATGGGCTCGGCGCCGAGCTCGAAGTAGGGGGGGCCCAGCAGCATCCGCTCGTAGGGCTCGAGGTAGAGGTCGGTCAGTGGATGGGGGGTGGTGGCGTGGGTGCTTCCCCATCCGGCCACGTAGTAGTCGGAGGTCAGCTGGAAGGAGTAGAACCAGGGGTCGTTGTTCCTTCCGGGGCTGTTGCTGACCACGCGGACCGGGTCGTTGGCGAAGAACGGGCCGTCGAAGCGGTAGCCGTCGGCATAGGCTCCGGTTATGTCCGGCTCGTCCAGGAAGCAGGCGAACCGGGCGAAGTTCTCCGGCATCACTGCCGTCTCCATGCCGTAGGTCTGAAAGCCCGACTTGGTTGGTATCCTGGCCAGGCCCCTGACCGCGTATGCGTTGGCCGTGGACACCTGCTCGTTGCGGTTGTTGGGGTCCACGTAGACGATCACCTCGCCCAGGTCACCCGGCAGGTCGAACCATACCTCGGGGTTGGCGTCGCCCAGAAAGGCCTGGGCGGAGTCGCCGCCGGGAACATCCGCCCCCTCCATGATCATGTGGACTGCCAGGCTGGTACCCGCCTCGGCCGAGTACCGCGCCTGCATGTTGTTGCGCTTCCAGACGAATGACTGGGTATTCGACTGGAAGAGGACGAACAGCCCTGCGACCAGTATGGAGAGAACCAGACCGAACACCAACACCAGGGCCAGTGCCGAGCCTCTCTCCTCTCTTCGTGAAAGCAGCATTTCTAGCACCTCCCTCTACTTGTAGTGTCCGGTTACGGTTACGTTGTCCACGTTCCATCCGCCCCTGAGTCCCCCCGACCCTCCGGTGTACAGGTTGAAGCGGATGAAGTAGTACTGCATGCCGTTGCTGTAGGCGTCGTTGAACTCGCTGGTGACGTCGTGGCTCACCGTCTCCCAGAAGGGCGTATTGATGCCGTTGTAGTCGGCGATGGTCGTCCAGTCGCCCGGCGCCGGAGGGGTAACGTCGGTACTGAAGCCGATCTGCACCGCACCGTTGTCCAGCGGGGCGGTCCGGACGCAGTGGAAGTAGCTCACCTTGACGCTGTCGAAGCTGGTGATGGTGTCCGGCAGCGAGAATGCCGGGGAGCGCATCCAGTTGTTGGCGTCGTACTCGTAGAACCCGTCCATGGTCAGGTCGTTGCCGGCTATGGAGTTCTCGTTGTCCGGCTCCAGTGCCGGGTCGGGGTCGGGTGTGAAGAGCGGCTGACCGAACTCCCAGTCGTTGTGGGTGCCGCCGTTCTCCCAGCCTCCGCCGCTGGTCCCCATCTCATCGGACGTGTATATGCCCTCGAAGTCGCTGTAGCTGTCGTAGTCCGACATGGGCACGTAAGGGTCGACGTCCGACCCGGGGGGCGGCGACAGCGGGCCCCTGTTGGTCTGTATCCGCAGGTTGGGGCGGTAGCCGTATTGGTAGAGGTAGGTGGGGTCGGAGCTGCTGCTCTGCTCCATACGGCAGCGGTAGCCGGGCGTGGTGATGTTGGAGGTTATCCAGTCGTTGCCCACGCCCGTGGAGGCGTTGTCCTGCTCCACCTTAACCTGGAGGTTCTGGCCCGGCATGAGCACGAAGGGGTCCTCCAGCTCGATGGTCTGCCAGCCCGAGCCGGCAACGTCGAGCGTGCCGTCGCTCACCACCTGGGTCATGCCCGACTTGTTGAACTCGCCGTCGGAGGTGAAGTGGTCGTCCCCGGTGTGACCCAGGTATACATCGAAGCCGTCCCAGGGGAGGGCGGCGGATCCGGCCGCCTCGAACTGCAGGGACTCCACGTAGAATCCGGTCGCCTCGCCGGTGATGGAGAAGTTGTCAAGCAGCCATCCCCGGTCGGTTCCGGAGCCGTCGGCCCCGAACACGAACCGGAACTGCACGGTGGTGCCCTGGTAGGCCGAGAGGTCGAGCTCCACCTGCTCCCAGGTGCTGTTGTCGCCGGTGAAGATGGGTATTCCGCTCCCTCCGGGGAAGGAGGACGAGGATGTGCCGTTGTAGGGCAGAGAGTCCACCCTGTTGAACGGCCCGCCCCCGGCGCTGATCTCCACGTAGCCTCCGTCGGAGGACAGCTCGGTGATGAAACGGTGGCTGAACTTCAGCGAGGGCACGACGGTCCAGCTCAGGCTGGGTATGAAGACCTCCGGGCTCTGCAGCCAGCAGTAGGAATCGTTGCTGTACTGCTCGGTGTTGTGCGCCCATGTGGTCCAGGCGTACCCGTAGCCGGGCTCCATGGTGTCCTCGGGGGTCCAGTCGTCTATACCGCCGGGGTAGTCTCCGTGCGTCCAGCCCTCGACCCAGAGGGTGTCCACCATCTCGCCTATGATGATGTCGTCCCAGCGGATTCCCTCGCCCGAGGAGAAGCTGTTGGTGCCCTCCTGGCTGAAGCAGATGCTGAAGTCGCTGTCGAAGGGATGCCCCCAGATCAGCGCTTCCTGGTCCAGGTCGACCTCGAAGGTCTCCCAGGCCGAGGATGTGGGATCCAGGTCTCCAATCGCATCGTAGGTGGTATCGGCGGGCTGAACTGCCGAGACGATGACGTTGTCCAGCGAGATGCCGCCATCCCCGTCGAAGTCGACCGCGGTCTCGTCACCGTACTGGCCGAACAGCAGGTAGAGGGTGGCCGGAAGGGTGCCCGGGCTGAAGACCGAGGTGCGGTCGTGCCACTGATCGTCGTCCCAGCTTCCGGGTTCCAGGTCCTCCACCACGTTCACGCTTCCGGTTATCAGGCCCGTGTCGTTCCATCCCAGGAAGTCGCCGTCGCTGCCGGGATCGCTGTCGTCGTCGTGGTCGTGGAAGCGGTAGTCCACCTGCAGGTCGCTCCCCGGGGTCACCGAGGAGAGGTCTATCTCGATCATCATCCTGTTGTGGGCGTAGTTGCCCGACGTGCGGGTGTCGAAGGTGACGAACTTGCCGTCCCCGCCCCATCCGGTGGGCTCGTGGACGCGGTACTGCCCGTACAGGTCTCCCCAGAACTCCAGGTCTCCGTGGCCCAGGGCCAGGCTCTCGAAGTCCTCGCTGAGCAGCTCGACCGTGGAACCGGCCGCCGGCTCGGCCAGGAAGACGTCGTCGGCCGTCTCCAGAACCGCCTCGGAGCTGGTGTTGGCCCTGTACTGGAGCAACAGGTCATCGGTGTTCTCGTCGTAGGCGGAGAGGTCAACCGTGAGGTAGCCCACGTTCCTGGTGGCGGAGCCGAGCGCGGCCCTGTCCATCTGCAGGCAGCTGGGGTCAACCGGCTCGGAGGCCCCTCGCACGAAGACCCTTCCGCCGCCCAGGGGGGCCAGCTGCCACGTGAGCTGCGGCGTGCCTCCATCGAAGTGCTCCTCGTATATGGGAACCAGCGTCTGGCCGACCTGCGGTGTCACATCGTCCTCCCACAGGGTGATCTCGGCGGGAGTGGATCCGGGGTCTTCAAAACCCTCCTCCATCAGAATGGTCCCGCCGGACCCGGGCGGCGGCTCGCCGGCGCCCCATTCCACGACCTGCTTGAACAGCTGCCAGCCCTCGGCGTTGTAGCAGGAGGCGTCGTATCCGCCGTAGTGGATGCGCCTGAGGCCCGGAGCCGAGTAGGTATTGCAGGATATTCCCGAATGCGTGCTGCCGTTCAGAACCTCGGCCAGAAGGCTGTCGTTGGCAATTGCGTCGTACTCCAGCCTCGACTGCCTGCACATGTCGGACCCCGTGCTGTCGGCGCGGTAGATGGCGGTGTATCCGGGCCCGCCGGGGGGGAACACGCCCTGCAGGACGTCGTGCCAGTACAGCAGGCCGTACATCTCGTCCTGATCCCAGACATCGGGCAACGCGGTTCCCAGGCCGAAGTAGCTCTGGGCGTCGCCCTGAGACAGGGTGATCACGGGTATGGAGTCCTGGCCCGCCGCTGCCGTGTAGATGCTGCCGTGGGGGTTGCTGGGGGGGGGCCCGCCCGTATAGTCCCTGTGCCGCAGTATGATAAGGTCGATGTCGGTGTAGTCGAAGCTGGGGCACATGTCATCTGTGAGCAGGTTCACGGTGTAGCCCCAGTAGACCAGCTTCTGGACCATCATCATCTCGTCCTGATTGGGCGCCGGCACCGTGTCCGACCCCTCGCAGTTGAAGGCGATGATGCCCCGCATGGGCTGGGGCGGGTAGAAGAGTGGGTTGAACCCGTGGTCTATGCCCAGGTTGCGGGGGCTTATGGTGGTGTGCATCACGGTCTGGTAGATGTTGTCGCCGTAGGACTGGGCCAGCTCCATGTCCACCTCGAGCTGCCGGACCAGGTCCCGCAGGGAGTCGCTGGTCAGGGGTTTGCCGAGGTCGTTGCCGTCGGCGTCGAGGTAGGAGAAGTCGATGTTCGTGATGTCGTGACCCTCTGTCCATACCTGCCCGGAGTCGTTGGTTATGTGAACCCTTCCATCCGAGCCGCGGAAGATGCTCACGTACTCCCTGGTCTGCAATGTGGTGTAAGGGTCGTACCTGTCGGCGTAGAACTTCACCGTGTCCTCGGTGGCTACCTGTATGGGATGCCAGTCGTCGTCCTCCCAGCCTCCGTGAGGCATGTAGCCGGCCCATATGACCTCGTTGACCATTCGATTAAGGGCCATCCTGCCGGAGATGTCCAGCTCGTTCTGCCTTCGGGCGAAGTGGAAGTGCTCCGTCCCCGACACGAAGAACAGGAAGATGCCCGCCAGCACCACGCCGAGGATCAGAACAACTATCATCACCTCAACGAGGCTCATTCCCTTTCTGCCGCGCTCCGTGATCATATCCTCACCCCGATCAGTATATGGTGCTCAGGCTCACCGAATCGACCCCGTTGGGGCCGGTCCAGTCCACCCTGCTGGTTACAAGCTTCGCATGCGGGTACGTCGAGTAGGGCGTGCTGATGAGTACCTCTCTGTGGTAGTGCTCAATGGTGTCGGAACTGGCCTGGCCGTCGGGCAGGCTGGAGACGTTCTGTGTCCGCAGGTTCTCCAGCCCCTGCTGGCAGAGCTCCAGCGCCCTCGTCCTGTCGTCGATCACGTCCGACTGGGTAATCATGTTGGCGAAGAAGAACCCGATTCCGATGAGCAGAATGCCCAGTATCACGGAGGCGATCAGTATCTCCACCAGCGTGAAACCGGCCCCTGAGGATCTCAGTCCTCCCATGATGCTCCTTCCGCATTCAGTATCTCCCGTTTCATCTGCCGTATGCCATTCCCGTAAGCTCAACCGCGCCGCCGTCCCCGCAGGAGACGGTGACATTCACAAGCCTCGTGTCGGGCCCCTCCCGGCTGACCAGTCGCGTGACGCTGTATTCCGCCCCTCCGGCGGACTGTACCCAAGAGCTGTCCCCGAGCGGGGGAAGGGACGGGGCGGATACTACCTCGTCCATTGCGTGCTCGGCCACGATCAGTGCGGACCTCCTGTCCTCGACCCGGCTGCTCTGCATAAAGAAATAGTGGGCGGCCGTGGCCAGCGCAGAGAGTACGACCAGTATTACCAAACCCGCGATAACGGTTTCCACAAGCGTGAATCCGAAGACGTTACCGCCGCTTCTCAACGTAGACCTCCCTGTCGCCGCTCTCGTCGTCGAATACAGTGTAGACCCAGTCCTGCCGCCGCCAGTTCCTGCCCCTGCCGTCCCGGGTGCCGGCCTCCACCAGAACCGTGGTGCCGGAGCCCGCCGCGGGGTTCATCCAGGCCCGTATGCCGCCGCTGTCCTCTCTGGCGACCTCGGGCCCCATCGACCCGTCGAAATCGTCACGGTAGGAGCCATCGGCCGGGCAGATGGTCCGGACGGTGCCGTCGGGAAGCAACAGGCACCAATCCCCATCTATGACCCCGAGAATCGTGCCCTCTCCGCTGCTGAGCCTGCCTCTCCACATCTGCTCGAAGACGGAGCCGGACACCCCCATGTCAACGAATCCGTCCCAGGAGAGCCTGCGCCATCTCAGGCCGGATGAGTTGTCACGCCACAGCACGGCCAGGCCGCTCCATGGTTCCAGCCCGCCCCAGGCCAGAGGGGTGCCTCCGTTGAA
This sequence comes from uncultured bacterium, assembly GCA_964553045.1. GTDB lineage: Bacteria > Fermentibacterota > Fermentibacteria > Fermentibacterales > JCC-6 > JAWLEP01. The sequence continues at coordinate 65,263 of CAZKJG010000010.1, forward strand.
GGAATCGGTGACCAGCAGATCCCTGCCCTCGAGGTAGCAGCTCACGCCGCGGTTGGTTATCCACACGAGATCGGACCTGCCGTCGCCGTCCACATCCTCGCTGTAGCGGTCGACCACCTCCGGTCCGGGAAGACCGGAGACGCCTTCGGAGGACAGGCTTCCGAAGAGTCCTCCGTCGGAGGTCACGGCCGGGGATGTGCCCGGCGGAGACCAGAAGTACATCACCCTGCCCGACCCCGGCAGAATCAGGTGGCCCCAGTTGCGCCCGTTCGTGGCCACTACCGCCGGTTCTCCCCCGTAGCTGCCGCAGTAGAGATTGCCGCCCCCGCGCCACAGGGGCAGGTCTCCCTCCATGACTCTGGTGGAACCGTCCTCGCCGACCAGCGTGAGAACGCAGCTGCCGCCATCCCTGTGAAGGGCGGCGGCCAGGTACTCGCCTTCGGAGAAACCGGCAACGTCCCAATCCTCCGGATAGGGTCCGGCGTCCACGGGAAACCCCGACCCTCTGCGACCCTCGGGGTCGAGGTGGTCGAAGACAAGCCTGCCGTCTCTCATGTAAACGGCAAGGAACCCCCTTGCCGCGACCAGCTCACGCAGGCCCCTCGTCTGCAGGTCGAGGTCCATCACCCGGGGTCCGGAGCTGCCGGTGCTCAGAATGTCGAAAGATGTGTTCATGCCCGCCAGCACGTGGGGGGGGAGCGGGTCCCCGGGAATCAGGCTTCCCTCCTCCATCATCGCAGCCGCCCTACGGACGGCCGCCAGCTGGGAGAGCTCCGCCTGCGCCGTGAGCTCGCTTTCGGCCTGTTCGGAGACCATTCCCTCTATCGAGCCCAGCAGCAACATGGTGGAGAGCAGCACGACGGCGGCTACCGCCATGGCCACGACCAGTGCGGCCCCTCTTCGACCGTTGGCTGGAGAGCGAATAACCACAGGCGCCTCTTCCCTTCCCTTTGCCGGTTGGCTGTCAAGTTTCAATTCGGTGTAAATAGGAGCATATCCCTTTCCCGAATAGGTCTTCATATATATCAGCTTTTTTATTACATTAATTGCACTTCAGCCCGGAGGTTTGTGCAAGCTCCTTCGTCCGGTGTGAAGCGGCGTGCACACAGGCGCTCCTAGACCCTGACGTAGACACCCCCCGGACGGCGGATCACCGTTCCGGCGAGCTCCAGCCTCAGAAGCTCCTCCCGCAGCTCCCCGTGGCCGGCTTCCGTGGCCCTGGCCAGCTCGTCCACGTGCGCCGGGCCGCCGTCTAGCAGTTCCAGTATCTCGCCGGCCAGGCCTTCCGCCCCGGGCCCGGGGCCGGAAGCACCGGGCTTCCGTGGAACCACGCCCACCGCCTCCAGCACCTCCGAGGCCGACGTGACCGGCGCGGCCCCGTCCCTCAGCAGCCGGTTGGAGCCCACGGAGCTGGACCTGGTGACATCTCCCGGCACCGCCATTACCTCCCTGCCCTGGTCCAGAGCGGTGCCAACGGTGATCATGGTGCCGCTGGGGGAACCGGCCTCGACCACCACCACTCCCAGGCAGAGGCCGCTTATGATGCGGTTCCTTTCGGGGAATCGAAAACGCTCCGGGGGTGTGCCGGGAGGGTACTCCGATAGAATGCACCCCGCCCTGGAGATCTCCCCGGCCAGCGGCGCGTTCCGTCGCGGGTAGAGCACATCCGGGCCGCTTCCCAGCACCGCGGCCGTAACCCCTCCAGCCTTGAGGGCCCCCGCGTGGCTCTCTCCGTCTATGCCCCGGGCCATGCCGCTGACCACGCACAACCCGGCGGACACCAGCCCTCCGGCCAGCCTCCTGGCCATTCGGCGGCCGTACATGGAACAGCGCCTCGATCCGATGACGGCCACGCACGGAAGCCGAGAAAGAACGGAGATATCACCGGTATAGAACAGGGCGGCCGGCGGGTCGGGACAGGCTGCCAGCAGCGGCGGGTAGTCGCACCTCCCGATGTGGGTGGCGGAGATGGAATGCTCTTCGATGGCCTTGGCCATCTGGGCCCTCTTCTCCGGGGTCGGCTCTCCCTCCGGGCAGCGTCTGCGCAGGGCATCGAGGGCCGCTTCCGCACCCTCGCTCAGCAGCGGCCGCAGGGCGGCGCGGCCCGTTCCCCCCCAGCTGCAGGCCGCCGCCAGGACACGGGTCAGTCCTCCTTGCGGGCCTTTACAACCTCCTTGGCCAGCAGAGCCAGAAATTCCTCCAGCCCCTCCCCGGTTGCGGAACTGAACGCCATCGTGCCCTCCGGCAGGGCTCTCAGCTCCCTCCGCAGACTATCCTCGTCCAGCAGGTCGACCTTCGCAAGGGCAACCAGGGTGGCCGTTCTTCGCAGGTCTATTCCGTGCTCGGAGGTCTCCCGGCGAAGGACCTCCAGCTGCCGCGCCGGCTCCACCCCCAGGTCCGGGGCCAGGAGGAAGAGGACTATTCTGTTCCTCTCGGCGTGACGCAGGAACCTGTGTCCCAGCCCCTTTCCCCGGCCCGCACCCTCGATAAGACCCGGCAGGTCGGCGATTACGAAGCTGAAGCCCCTGTCCATGGCGACCACGCCCAGCAGGGGCCTGAGGGTGGTGAAAGGGTAGTCGGCCGTACGCGGCCGGGCGGCGGTCACCCGGGAGAGAAAGGTGGACTTGCCGGCGTTGGGAAAGCCCACCAGTCCCACGTCCGCCATAAGCTTCAGGTCCAGGCGAAGTCGCAGCTTCTCGCCCGCCGAGCCCCTGGTTCTCCTTCTGGGAGCCCTGCGGCGGGAGGTGGCGAAGGATGCGTTTCCGCGGCCGCCCCTTCCCCCGCAGGCCATCTTCTCCACCCGTCCGGGACGCCGCAGATCCACCAGGAGCCTGCCGCTCTCCAGGTCGGTGACCAGTGTTCCCGGAGGAACGCGCAGCTTCAGGTCGCTGCCGCTCTTCCCCGTCTTGTTGGATGACCCTCCGGGGGAACCGTCGCCGGCGGAGAATACCGCTCCGCTCCTGAAGTCCGCCAGGGTTGTCAGCCTGGGGTCCACAACCATGTACACGTCGCCGCCCCGTCCCCCGTTGCCGCCGTCGGGCCCCCCCTTGGGAACGTAGGGCTCCCGGTGAAAGGAGACGATCCCGTCGCCTCCGTCCCCGGCCTTCACGACGATGTCCACGCGGTCGGCGAACCTCTGGCCCACGTTCCCCCTCAAAGGCGGAGCGGACCGGCCGCCGGCCGGTCCGCTCCCTTCATTCCCTGCGGCGTGCCCCTAGTAGCTGTAGCGCTCCACCCTGTCGATCTTCTCCTCACACAGCGATATGGCGTTCCGGGCGGCCTCCGCCATGGCCGAGGCCCGGTCGGACCTGTAGCCGGTAACCTGGTTGAGATAGCCGATCGCGGTGTTGAGCTCCTGGATTGCCGACCTCCAAACCGGCAGGTTGTCGGGAACCAGATCGCTCACCCGGGCCTTCTCGGTGCCACTGCGGTAGTAGAAGGCGCCCATCATGAAGTTGGCCACCGGATCGCTGGGGTATGCACTCTTCAGCCGGGAGAAGACGTTCTGCATGGCGCCGCGGTTGCCGATGTCGCGGTATATGGTGGCCAGCATTATGTACGCGTCCCGGCTGCCGGTGCTGCCTATCACGCCCTCCAGCCTGTCGATCGCCGAGGAGGTCCTGCCCGCCCGGGCCTCCAGCTGCGCGGTGTACAGGACGAGGTCGGCGTTGTCCGGGTCCTGCTCGAGCAGCACCTCGGCCTGGTCGGCCGCCTCGCCGTACTGCCCGAGCTCGGTGTAGGCTGTGATAAGCTTGCGCCGCAGGTTGCTCCACTCCGGCTTGACCTGGAGTATCTCCCTCAGGTGGGGTATGGTCGACTCGTAGTTCTCGAGGTCGAAGTAGAGCAAGCCGAGGGCGTAGCGGGCCTGGAGGTTGTCGGGATTGCCAGCCAGTGCCGACTCGAAGGTCTGCACCGCCTCGTCAACCTGCCCCAGGGCCTGGAAGGCCTTAGCCTGCCCCAGATAGGCCGCAGCGTTGTCCGGGTCTATGTCGATGGCCTCCTGGAAGTAGTCCTTGGCCTCGGTGTAGCTCTCGCGGGTCAGCATCACCTCGCCCATTCCCGACAGTGCCCGCGAGCTCTCGGGGTTCACCTCGAGGATCTCCCGGTAGACCTCCTCGGCCCTGCCCACCGAGTCCACGTCGCTTCTGAGGTAGATGTCGGCCAGCTGCAGGTGGGCGTCAATCAGCGAAGGGTCGATTGATACGGCGCTCCTGAGGTTCATTATGGCCATGGGCCAGTTCTCTATGTCGATCTGGTACCGGGCCTGGTCCAGCGACGCCTGGGCCCGCTCCCCTATCTCCCGGTCGATGGAGCCTATGATCTGCTCGGCCAGCTGCGAAACCGAATCCCTGCTTCTCTCGACCGTGCAGGGGGAGGGGTTGATGCTGTTGCCCGAAACGATGACGGCAATGGTGTAGCTGACCTGAAAGGATCCTTCGCCGACGGAGTTGACATAGCCGTAGATAATCAGGTTAGCGCCCACGATCGAACCGGCCTCGAAGACGGCATCCGGCGGGATGCCGTGCCGCAGGTCGCTGTAGCCGAGGTCATCGAAGGCGTCCTCCAGGTCATCCCGGGGAATGTACACGTAGCCGTCGTACTCCTCGAGCCTGTCCTCAATATCGTCTGCCAGCCTGTTGCTGATCCATCTGCTGTCGGAATTTCCGAATCCGAACGGCACGACGGCTATGGATACGGCGTCTTCCGCCTCGGCGGCGATGGACGTGCCGCAGGCCAGGGCCATGAGGCAGCCGCCTATAAGAACCAGTATCCTCACAGTCTCCTCCTCCCGATGTATTCCAAGACGTTTTCTTCCGTTGGTTGCATTCCGTCCTGTTCTGCAGAGACGCCGAAGAAGGTTTGTGGACGGCGCGACGGTTGGAAGCGGAATATTGCACCAATCCCGGCCCGGTGCAACCTGATGCCGGCCCGGCCGGTCATAGGAATTCCTCCAGCCATATATGGTTCCGGTCCCGCCGGTCTCCGCCCCGGTAGGAGAAGAGCCCGGCACCACCACAGAGGGTGCAGGGATCCATTCGGTAGACGGGCACATGGGCCGGAAGCCCCGCGGCCGTCATCTGGTCCAGGGCCGCGGTTGCCAAGTCCAGCCTTCCGGGGGGATGGGCGCCGGGATCGGTGAAGCCGGAAACCGCCTCCCTGACCTCCTCCCCCACCCGGTAGCAGCTGCCGCAGATCGACGGTCCCAGCACCAGGGCGCTGGGGGGTGCCGGCAGAGCCTGCAGCAGCCTGCCGGCCACCCCCGCCGCCAGGCCCCGCCAGCCGGCGTGGGCGGCGGCCAGGTGGTGCGGCGTTGCCGCCAGCACGGGAAGGCAGTCCGCCACCCTGAGGGCAGGAAGTCCCTCTCCCCTTCGAACCACCATGGCGTCCGCCTCCTCCCCGCCTTCGGGGTCGACGATCAGTCCGGCCCCTTGGACCTGACTCAGAAGGACCAGCCGGGACCTCTCGGAATCCGTGACTCCGCACCTGCCGCGAAGCTGCACGGCAGCCCCGGCCTCCGGAAGCCCCAGAGAGCACCGTCCGCCGGACTCCATGCCCAGCTCCGCTGCTCCCAGCCTCACAATCGGTCTACTCAACTTCCCCCGCTCCGTTCCAGCAGTATCTCGATGGCCTCCTCCTCGCCCGCCCTGCTGAACCCCGGCAGGGAGTCCAGTATGATCCCGCCGTAGCGGGAGGAGACCAGCCTGCGGTCCATCAGGAACACCGCGCCGCTGTCCCGCCGGGAGCGGATGAGCCTGCCCACTCCCTGCTTCATCCGGAGTACCGCCCCGGGCAGCATGTATTCCATGAAGGAGCTGCCGCCGTGACGCTCGATTCTGTCCATTCGGGCCCGAACCAGTGGATGGCCCGGAGACTGGAAGGGAATCCTGTCTATCACCAGGGCCCTCAGCAGGCTTCCGGGGAGGTCCACGCCCTCCCAGAACGAGGCGGTGCCCAGGATGATGCCGGACGGGTCGCGCCGGAATCCCTCCAGAATTGCCCGGCGGGGAACCTCTCCCTGCACGTGCAGGCTCAGCCCCTCCGGCATGCCTGTACGGGCCATTGTCCGCACCAGCTGAAGGTTGCGGTAGCTGGTGAACAGGGCCATGGTCCGCCCCCCCAGCTCCCCGGCCAGCCTGCGGGTCAGTTCCCATACCCGGCGGGAGAGCTCGCGGTGGTCGTTCTGCGACGGCAGGTTCTCGGGAATGGTCAGCGTCCCCTGGGAGGGGTAGTCGAAGGGGCTTCCCAGGCTCTCCACGTAGGCGCCCGATGCCCCCAGGCGGCCGCAGAAGTAGTCGAAGCTCCCGGCTGCGCTCAGGGTGGCCGAGGTGAGGACCACCGTCCCGAACCTCTCGTAGACCAGTGACCTCAGGTAGCCGCCGGGCTCTATGGGCACCGCCCTCACCCTGCCCCCGCGGCCGGTGCTCTCCACGTACACGCACCAGTCCTCCGGGTCCAGGCCCATCAGCTCCCGGCAGCTCTGGGCCACGGCGTCCAGCACCTGCACCGATGAGGGAAGGCAGTCGGTCTCCTCGCAGGTCTCGGCCAGGGCCGCGGCCGACTCCTCCATGTCCCTCAGGATGTCCACGTTCTCCGCCGGGTCCCAGGGTTCATCCCCTTCCGCGTCCCCCGCCAGCTCCCCCAGGCGCGATGCCAGCGCCCTGAGCCTCTCCAGTATCTCCGCCTTCAGGGCGGTCTTTATTCCGGAGAAGGCTATCTCGTCGTAAGCCGGCAGCACAGCGCCCTCCCCCAGCGTGATGCCCAGGCAGCCTCCGGCGGCGTCCTCCAGCTTGTGGGCCTCGTCGACCACCAGGACGTCCGCCTCGGGAATGATGTCGGCCCCGGCCAGGCCGGACAGCAGCAGATGGTGGTTCACCACCACCAGATCGGCCTCCGCCGCTTTCCTTCTGGCCCTCAGGTAATGACAGGAGCCGCTGTGGGGGCAGGAGCCTCCCAGGCAGTCCAGCCGGTCGGAGGAGATGCCGGCCCAGACGGAGTAGGGCGGCACCCGGGACAGCTCGCCCCGGTCGCCGGTATCGGTGGTTTCCGCCCAGGACTCAAGGTCGTCGGGGAGGTCCAGGGTCCCCGCCCGCTGCTCCCACTTGCGCCTGCAGAGGTAGTTGCGGCGGCCCTTCAGAAGCGCCACGGTACGGGGTGAGCCTCCCACGGTTACCGCGGCGGGGATGTCCTTTTCTATCAGCTGGTCCTGCAGCGAGATGGTGGCGGTGGAAACTATGGTCCGGCCCGGGTGCAGCACCGCCGGCAGCAGGTAGGCCAGGCTCTTGCCCACGCCGGTGCCGGCCTCCAGCAGGTACAGCCCGCCATCCTCCACGGCGTCGGCCACTATCTCGGCCATTCGTATCTGGCTCTGCCTGGCGGTGTAGCCGGGAACCGCCGTGCTCAGGTCCCCGGCCAGGAGGTCCCCCACCCGCAGCGCAAGCCTCGGCTCACCCTGCATCCGGCGCCGCCTTTCTCATGCCCTCCAGGACCAGCTGCAGACACCCTCCGCCGCGGTAGTGGTCCTCCCGCAGCCTGTAGGCCACGTCCACCGGCCCCGGGAGCAGGGGCAGGGCTCCGGCCATGTTGAAGCCGATGGCCCGGTGCTTGCGGCCTCCCAGCACCACGCTGCAGCTGAGGTGCCTGCGGCCGGAGCCCACAAGCCGCGGCCCGTCGATGAGAACCCGCCTGGAGATCCACACCGGCTCCGCGTTGCCCTCGCCGAAGGGCCGGAGCATCTGAAGCGACCGCAGCGTCTCCATGGAGACCTCCCCCTCCAGCAGCCTGCCGTCCACGTAGAGCACCGGCCCGAAGAGTCCCTCGGGGCTGCCCGCCAGCAGCTCCTCCATCCTCTCCTTCAGCGGCTGCAGGTTGTCGCGGCGCACTCGAAGCCCGGCGGCCATGTGGTGCCCGCCGAACCCCTCCAGCAGGTGGGTGGAGTCGGTGAGCAGACCGTGGATGGAAACCCCCGGAACGCTTCGGGCCGAGCCGTAGCCCATCTCCCCGTCGAAGGCCACCAGCACCGAGGGAAGGCCCCATCGCCTGGCTGCCCGGGAGCAGGCGATGCCCACCACGCCCCGGTGCCAGTCCGGACTGCCCATAACCAGGCTCCGCCGGCCGGCGACCTCCTCCCGCCGCTGCTGCACCTCGCGCCATATGTCGGATCCGATCCTGCGGCGCCGACTGTTGAGGGTGTCTATCTCCCCCGCCATGGCGGCGGCCCGGCCGGGGTCGTCCTCCATCAGCAGCTCCACGGCCATCTCCGCCCTGGCCAGCCTTCCGCAGGAATTCAGCCTGGGTCCGATCACGAAGGCCAGCTCCCGCTCGGTGAAGTCCGCGGTGGCCACCCGTCCCGCCGAAGCCAGGGCGGCCAATCCCGCCGGAGGATTGCGCCTGATGGCGGCAAGACCCTGCCTGGCCAGCACCCTGTTGTCGCCCTTCAGGGGAACCATGTCGCACACCGTGCCCAGGGCTACCAGCCCCAGCAGCATTCCCTGCATCCCGGGGTCCATCCGTCCGGCCAGCAGACCCCTGGCCAGCTGGTAGGCCACGCCGGCCCCCGAGAGCCCCGACCACGCGGCGTCACCCTCGTCGCTCATTGACGGGTTCACAATGGCCATGGCCGGAGCGGTGCGCCGGTCGGGCCGGTGGTGGTCGGTGACCACGACATCCACTCCCCGGGCGGCCAGCGCCTCCACCTCCCCGGCCGCGTTGGTGCCGCAGTCCACCGTCACCAGAAGGCCGGCGCCGGCCTCCAGGGCGGCGGCCACCCCCCCCTCGCCCAGGCCGTAGCCCTCATCTATCCTGTGGGGAATGTGGTAGAGGGGCTTGGCTCCCGCCGCCCGCAGGACCCTGAGCATGATGACGGTGGCTGTGATGCCGTCCACGTCGTAGTCGCCGTGAACCAGGACCGTCTCCCCGGCCTCCGCCGCCCGCCGAAGCCTCTGCAGCGCCTCATCGGCTCCGGGAAGGGCCTCCGGCGGCGAGAGGGACTCCAGGGGAGCCGCCAGATGACCTCTGACGTTCTCCGGAGCCACTCCCCTGCGGGCCATCAGCATGGCCACCGGACGGGGCAGTCCCGATTCCCAGCCGGCGGGAAGCTCCCGCAGCTCCAGGCCGGGGGCGGGACGCGGCTTCCATCTGCATGACGGGTATATGGTCTCGGGTGACATAATCCGCTCTGTGTTCGGGGCTCCGCGCATGCGCGCGGGGGAAGGCTGTAAGCCGGGTTCTGTGCGGCGCCGTTGGGCGCCCGACGGCCATCCGTCTGGGACTCCGGTCACCCGAAGCCGCGAGCGGCCAACCCGGGAGTCGGCGGGTACGGGCAGCACCCGGGCCCCGAAGGGCCTTCCCCCTATTTGGCCTTGCACCGGATGAGGTTTGCCGTGCGGGGACGGTTGCCCGCCCCCCGGTGGGCTCTTACCCCACCCTTTCACCCTTGCCGGGACGTGCCCGGCGGTCTCCTCTCTGTGGCACGTTCTCTCCGTTGCCGGAACCGGGATCTCCCCGGCATCCCGCCCTGTGGTGCCCGGACTTTCCTCCCCGGCGTTGCCGGGGCGGCCGCCCGCCTTCCCCCAGCGCGCAGGCATGGGGCCTCAGTCAACTGTTATTCCTTCTCGGCGAAGGAGCTGTCATCCGTCCATACCACGAACCGTCCGCATATGGGGCAGGTGAAGGTCTTGCCCGCCTTTATCTCCACGGCGCTCTGGGGAGGAACGTTCGTCATGCAGCCTCCGCAGGCCCCTCGAAGCAGGCCCACGACTGCCCTTCCCTTGCCTGCGTTCCTCAGCTGCTGGTACTTGCGCAAAAATCTCTGCCTTACGCCCTCCGCCAGCCGGTCCCGGTCCTCCTCCAGGGCGGATATCTCCTCCTCCAGCTCTGCCCGCTCCTCCTCCAGCGCCTTCTTGCGCCTTTCGCAGCGGGACACGCTCTTCTCCAGCTTCTTCCTGGCCTTCTCTATCAGCTCGCCGTTCTCCTCCTCCTGGTAGAGCAGCTCCAGTATCTCGCTCTCCAGGTCGTCTATCTTCTTCTCCGCGTATTCTATCTGCTTCAGCATGGACCTGTACTCCTCGTTGGTCTTCAGGTCCAGCAGCTGCTTGCGGTACTCCACGAGCCTGTTCTCGTTCTCCCTCTTCTCGGCCTCGCACTCCCCGCGCAGCCTCTCCGCCTCCCGCAGCTCCTCCTCCACCTTCTCGTGCTCGAGCCGGCGCTGCTCCTGGTCGCGCTCGTGAATGGCAATTTCGCCGGGAATGCGCTCCAGGTCCTCTCGAAGCCTGTCCAGCTTGACGTCGAGTCTCTGCAGCTGCAGGAGCTGCTCTATGTACTCCTCCATCGGGACCCTTCCAAACCGCCGCCCCGAAGCGACAACGGTATTCGGCCTAAAATGGTTTCAACACATCAAAAAAGGGGTGCGCCCGAAGGCACACCCCTGTGGGTACAAGAGGCGTCAACGGCCTCATATTCCCGCTCGCGATCCGGCAAGGCGATGGTGGGCGGGACTGGATTCGAACCAGCGACCCCAAACGTGTGAAGCTTGTGCTCTAGCCAACTGAGCTACCCGCCCTTCCATGGCTTCTGGTGGGCCCACCTGGACTCGAACCAGGGACCGACCGGTTATGAGCCGGTGGCTCTAGCCAACTGAGCTATGGGCCCATCCGGGTTCCGGAAAGTACTGAATGAGCCCCTACCTGTCAACTTCGAAGGGGGAATCGTTGCGATGGGGATATGGAGTCCACCATTGCGGACGGCGGAGCTTGCGGCGGCAAACTGCCTCGCTCAAATGGGTGGAGCGACAGCCGGGTGCAGTTTGCGCCAGCAAACTGCCTCGCTCAAGGGCCCAAGGCGATACGATACAATAGCATACGGTGCAGTTTGCACCATAGCCTACGGTGCAGTTTGCGCCAGCAAACTGCCTCGCTCAAGGGCCCAAGGCGATGCGATACAATAGCATACGGTGCAGTTTGCACCATAGCCTACGGTGCAGTTTGCGCC
>CAZKJG010000010.1:76348-101163 GCA_964553045.1 uncultured bacterium
AGCAAACTGCCTCGCTCAAGGGCCCAAGGCGATGCCTTGGGCCCTTGAGCCGTGGTACCGGAGGAGGGATTCGAACCCTCACGCCCCTGGGGGCAGCGGATTTTGAGTCCACCGCGTCTGCCGTTCCGCCACTCCGGCACCCGATGGGAAGGAATACGGGGAAATGCTCCGTGGGGCAAGGCCTCCTAGAGGGAGGAGAGGGCCATCGCCAGATCGTTGATGCCGCAGGGCCTGCTCACCCTGGCGCCGGGGGAGAGCCCCCGGCCCTTCAGCTCGAAGAGTACCTTCTCCTCGGATACGAGAAGGCAGGGGACCGACTCCTCGGACAGCACAGAAAGCAGCTCGAAGGCCCGCTCGGAGTGCCGGGGGCCGAGGTCGGCCACCACGGACTTGATGCTGCCGGCCAGGGACCGAATCTGGTCCTCGTCGGCCTCGTCGCCGTGGACAGGGATGGGGGCGAAACCCAGCAGGCTCAGCATCTTCTCGCCGCTCTCCAGGGTCTCCTCGTCGAAACCCAGGTACATCACGGCCGGCCTTTCGCTGCTCAGGTGCAGGTGGGAGCTTACCCTCTCCTCCCGTGCGGCCTCTTCGGGCTCATCGACCTCATCGACAGACTCGGAGGGGTCTGCAGGCTCCGGCTCACGCTCGGCCGGCCTATCCCCTGTCTCCGGAGCGGCCCCCGTGCCTGCCACTATGATGTTCTCGCTCGAGCCCATGCGCTCGCCTCCGCGCAGGAATATCACGACGGTTGCCGGAGGTTCGATGCTTACCTCCCCCCTGCCGGCGTCGGGGATGTCGACTACCTGCGTCTCCCGCTGGCTCTCCGCCCGGGAGGCGGCCCAAACCAGTCCCGCATCGGCGAGGGCGGGAACGCTGGAGGAGATGGACACGCCCTTTGCAAGATCGTCCTCCAGGACCTCGGGAATGCTGCCGCCCCAGTCCATCACCAGCAGGTCCTCGGAGAGGCCCTCATCCTCGTCGGATGGGGGAAGCTGCAGCAGCTCGGCGACAATGTACCCGGAGCCGGACGCGGACATCGCATTGTCCAGGAGCCGTTTCCGGACTCCGCTCTCCGTCTCGCCTCCGCCCAGCTTCTGTGACTCGACGATCAGGTCGAGCTCGATCTTGCGGTACCCCAGCTCCATTCGCCGGCGGAACACCATGCACGATATCTTGGCGCCGGCGCTGTCTATCACCGTAGCCTTTCGCGGGTCGCCGGGTATGGTCAGATGGGGGTCTCCCCGGTTCAGTATCAGGTCGACTCCCACGCTGCCCACAGTCTTTCCCACGGCCGCGTCATGGTCCACGCCCAGCAGGTCGGCGCAGGCGCGGTTGAGCCACAGAATCCTGCCATCCTCCATGTCACGGGCCAGCAGGGCGGCCGGCATGCCCTCCAGCAGGGCGTTGCCACCGGTCCTGTCCGGCATGAACGGCAGGGCTTCGCTATCCTCCAGGTCCGACAGCTGGCCGATCAGCCTGTCCAGGTCGTGCTCAGACGGCATCTCTCCTCCGTAGTGATTTACAGCATGCGATGGCAGCGACTGATCATAAATAAATCATGTCCCGCCATCCAGGCCGCCGGAAAGTGTCAGCCCTGGCGGCGGCGCAGCATACCCAGCACCGCCCTGGAGGCCTCCACCCTAACCTCCCTGGAGGGGCTCCTCAGGAAATCCTCCAGCAATACTCCCGGATTCACGGTCCGCGAGCGGCTGAGCCAGCGGAGAAAGGCCATGGTAGCCCCCCTGTGCATCCGCAGGCTTCCGCTTCGAAGCCTGCCCACCAGGTCCAGGGCTCGCCGGGAATCCGCCTCCACGCCGCAGGTCTGCAGAACCCTCAGCAGAAGTTCCAGGTCGAAGCCCTCCATGTACGCCAGCGCCCCCAGAAGCCGGGCCTCAGCGTCCCCGCCGGCCAGTCGGCCCAGGCTCTCCAGCCCCTGCAGGCGCGCCCTGTTCCATCTGGCGCCCCGGTGTATTCCGCCGGCCAGAGCCGCGGCCAGGCCGTCCCGGGTGGCCGGCTTCAGCCCCTGGGGGCGCAGCAGGCGCATCCATCGCAGCGGCAGCCCGCTGGTGGGGCCGTCGGGCCCGTGGGCGCAGAGTGTTTCCAGCACGGCGGCGGCGGCGGGTTCTCCGCCGCAGACCAGAAGCGCCTGCCAGGCCCGGGAGCGGGGACGGTATTCCGAATCCCCCGCCAGCCCGGCAAGGGCGGCTGCCGCCTCCCGCGGCGCCAGCATGGCCAGGGCCTCCAGGGCGGCACCACGCTCCTCCACCAGGTCCCGCCCCCTGCCTCCGGGGTGGTCCCGCATCGCCTCGTTCAGAAGGAACTCCCACAGGCCGGTGCATCCGGCGGTTCCCATTCCCCTGAGGGCCTGCCTTCGAACCCAGGTGCTGGACTCCTCCCGCACAAGGGCCTGCAGTCCGGGCCCCAGCTCCGGCCCTCCCAGAGCGGCCGCCGCCTCCACCGACCTGCTTCTGACGTGGGGACTCGCATCCTGCAGGGCCTGCATGAGAGCCGGAAGCGCCTCCTTCGCGCCGCAGGCCCCGAGGGCGTAGGCCGCGCTCTTGCGAAGGTCGGCGCAGGCGTCGCCCTTCAGAACCGCCACCAGCCCCCGGACCGCCTCCAGGTCTCCGGAGAAGCCGCAGGCCTCCACCAGCGCCTTGGCCTGGCGGACGCCTCCCGCCAGTCCCTCACCCACCGCCAGGAGGGAGAGCATGCTCTCCAGCTGGGGAAGCTCCCGGCCGACGTTCAACCTGCCCCTGGCCTCGCCGCGCAGGCTCTTCTTTGCCCGGCCGGCCGCCTCGGCCAGCTCCTCCGGCGAGGAGCCGTCGCCGGGACCGACCATCACGCTGCTGACGTCCAGGAACTCGAAAAAACGGAAACAGCCCCGCCTGTCCAGGGTCTCTATGCCGCCGGCCGCCCGGTCCGTCTCGTCGTAGAAACCGGGGCTTCGGCTGCGGAACTCCTCCAGTGCGGCCTCCACCGCATCCCGCAGCTCTTCCCGGGGGCCCACGCATACGAAGTCGTCGCCGCCTACGTGGGCGGCCGTGCATCCCCGCGGCATGCGCCGGGAGAGTATCTCGGCCAGAAGCCTTATTACGGCGTCGCCACGGGAGAAGCCGTAGTAGTCGTTGAACGGCTTGAAGCTGCGGATGTCCACGTAGGCCGCCGCCTCCCCGCGGTCCAGGACCTTCTGGCGCAGGGCGGCCCGGACGGCGCTGTTTCCGGGGAGTCCGGTGAGGGGACTGGTCTGCAGCATGCGCTCCATCCCCGCCAGAACGGCCTCGCTCACCAGTCGCAGCTCCTCCAGTCCGCAGGTCGGGGGCAGGAAGCCCCAGCAGCCGGCCCTCGCCCACTCCTCGCCGCCTTCGCCGAGGACGAGCCAGGGCAACGGGCCGGGAGGCGCGGCCCGCCGAAGGGCCCTCAGCGCGGACTCCGGCGCGATCTCCCCGTCCACCAGCACCATACCCGGGCGGACCTCGGCCTCGTCCAGCGGGGGAAGGCGGCTCCAGGGGGGACGCGAGGCGCCCAGCCGGAACACGCCGGCGAGGGGGCCGCTATCCATCGAAGAGCCTCAGCCGGGCAGAGGACTCGGCAAGGGCCAGCTCACCCACCGGTTCGGAGACCGCCGGTCCCTCGCCCCCCAGGACGGCGTCCACCATGGAGTCCACGGTCAGAAGCCCCATGGGCTGACCCGTCTTCCCCATGACCACCCCGGCCGGAGAGCTGACCCGCTCCATCTCGAATATCGCCCTGGCGGCGCCCGTACGGCGCCGGAAGTAGGGAAGTGGGTCGGTTACCGACAGCGGGTCCTGGCGGCCCCGCAGCCGCAGCAGCTCGTGAGTGCGGACGTAGCCGACCAGCGTCCTGCCGTCCGCCTCGTACACCAGCAGGAAGGGGCTGGATGACTCCCTGGCGCTTCGCTGAAGCGACGCCCTGCTCTGGTCGGTGGTTATGGAGGGGGCGGAGTCCAGCGGAGCCATGTGCTCGTAGACGGTGTCCGTAGCCATCTCCAGCATGCGGCTGGCCTCCTCGCCCCTTACGCCGCCGGAGGCCGCCAGCATCCCCCGCACCTCCTCGCGGCTCTCGAAGAAGCGCGAAGGACCGCCTCCGCCGGTGATCAGCCCGGACAGACCCTCGGCCGCCAGGATCACGGGGTACAGGAGGTAGCGCAGCCCGGTGAGGACCGGGGAGAGGCCGTCCACTATCCTGTTGCGGGTGGCGAAGAACAGCCTCTTGGGCATCACCTCTCCCGCCACCAGGATCACGACCGTAGTCAGGGCAACGGAGAGGCCCTCCGCCAGCTGCCCTCCGGCACTCCGGCCTATGCCGGCGCCCACTGTGGAGGCCAGAACGTTGCCCACGTTGGTGGTGACCAGCGTGGTGGAGAGGAAGTACCTGGGCCGCGACATTATGCGTACGGCCATCGCCGCCAGGGAGCTCCCCCGCCTCATCCTGGAGTAGGCGGCTATTCGGCTGGCGCCCGAGAAGGCTATCTCGCTTCCGCTGCCCAGTATGGACAGGGCCAGCCCCAGCAGGAACAGAAGGCCCAGCAGCACGCTACTCGCCCCCCCTGGTGACCCGTACACGCAGGACCCGTCTGCCGTCGGCCTTTCGAACCTGGAAAACCAGCCCCTGGGCCGCTATGCGTTCGCCCACCGACGGTATCCTGCCGCTCACTTCCTCCAGGAACCCGGCGCAGGTGGTGGCGTACTGCGCCTGCAGGTACACGCCCGTCAGTCGGGACAGCGCGTCCACCCCCAGCGAGCCCGGAACGTCCAGACGGCCCGCCCGCCTTACCACGCCCGGGGGAAGCTCGCCGTCTTCCGCCACTCCCTGGAAGAGGGCTATCTCCAGGACGTCGTCCACCGTCACTATGCCGCTCCAGTCCCCGTACTCGTCGAACACCGCTCCGATCTCCGCGCCGGTCCGCCGCAGGCCCTTCAGGACCCTGCGGGCGGACACGGTCTCGGGGAAGCCGGGAATGGCGTGTATGGCCACCGAGTCCCGTCCGGGGGCCAGCACGTCCCGGGCCATTACGTAGCCGATCATCTTCTCCCCGGGGCCGTCCACAACCGGGTAGCGTGTATGGCTGGTTTCCCTCACAGCGGCAACCGCCCGGGACGCCGGCCAGTCCGTGCGCAATATGACGGCGTCGTTTCTGGGGATCATGGCGTTCTTGCAGCTCATGTGGTCGAGGTTCATCAGCGCCAGCGTGGGTCGGGCCTCCTCCCCCAGGACCCCCTCCAGCCTTCCCAGCTCCACCAGCGAGACCATCTCCGAACGGTCCAGGCTGTCGTCTGCGGAAGCCTGGGCGCTGACGTGGCGAAGAGGGTAGGAGCCCATGCGGCTGAGAAGCCGGTTTACGGGGAGGGACAGCGCGATCAGCCTGTCCACGGGAACCGCCGCCCTGCGGCTCCAGGCCTCCGCGTGGTGAACGGCCAGGGTCTTGGGCGATATCTCGCCCACCACCAGCAGGACGAAGGTCATGCCCAGGACGGATACCCCCATGCCCAGGGAGCCTCCCAGGTAGTCGGCCACCAGCATGGCGGCCAGAGCGGAGGCCACCACGTTCACGATCGTGTTGCCCAGGAGGATGGTGGAGAGCAGCTGGTCGGGATGCTCCAGCATTCGCAGCACCCGTCTGCCGCCCGGGTCGGACTCCAGACGGCGTCTCTGCATCCTGTTGAGGCTGAAGAAGGCGGTCTCGGTGCCGCTGAAGAACGCCGACAGCAGCAGCAGTACGGGAAGGGCGATCAGCTTCAGCGTCTTCCCCGCCTTCCCTCCCCGTCTGTGGATTCCGTCTCGGGAGCCGGGCCCAGGGTGAACCTGCGGGTCCAGGTCTTGTCGAAGTACTGCCGGCTGGAGTAGGTGGGCTTGATGGACAGCCTCATCGTGTACTCGCCGGCGGGAAGATGGCGGCCCGACCCGTCGGTCCCGTCCCACTCCACGGCGAGCTCCGGGGTGTCTACCCTCTGGTTCACGACCACTGCTGCCGCCTCGCCGTCGGGCCCCAGGATCTCCAGCATCACCGAGGAGGTCTCGGTGATCACGGCGCTGAGGGTGAAGCCCCTGGGACGAAGGTCCAGCTCCAGGTCCCTCAGGTCGGTTCCCACCCAGTAGTACCTGGCGCCGGCCCGCTCGGAGACGAAGATCTGCCCGAAGCGCCGCCACAGCGCAAGTCCCCGGGGATGGTCGAGCTCCCGGTCGCCGGTGCCCTGACTTCCCCAGCTGTCCAGGTAGACCAGGTCGGCGTCCAGCTTGTGGACCTGGCAGGTAACGCTGTCGGTCACCCATACGTTGCCCATGTAGTCGAGCTCCGGGTAGCAGAGGATTCCGCCCCCGAAGTCGGACGCCATCACGGCGGCCGCCATGTCCCCGTCTCGGATCTTCACCAGGCGGCGTCCGTCCTGCATCACCACGTACCGGACCGGATCCTCAACCGAGCTGTGCAGCCAGTCGTCGCCGGACACGGACGCGACTCCGGTGGGCATGGCCAGCCCGATGGTGTCCGGAGAGGCGTCTTCGGGGGAATCGAAGATGTACAGGGCGCCGCCGGCGCGGTCGGTGACGCAGATGGAGCCGTCGCCGTTCACGGACACCGCCCAGGGCTCCTCGAACTCGAAGGGCAGCCGCCCCACAGGGCGCAGCCTGGCCCCCTGCCTCTGCAGGAGCATCACGCGGCGGTTGCCGGTATCGGCGACGTAGACCGACCCGTCGGGCTCGGCGTCGATCCCGTGGGGGTCCCGGAGCTGGTCGTCGTCGGCCCCCTCGCCGCCGTAGAGGCCGAGGGTGTACATGCTGGCGTTGTAGATGATGTGCCCGCTTCCGCTGTTTACGCCGTAGACCGCCAGCTCGTCGTCGTCCGACCTGCCCGGGTCGTCCCAGGCCTCCAGCTTCACGCAGGCCAGGTCCTGGGGGTTGTCGAAGCGGACCAGCCCCCCCAGCAGCATGGCCAGCTGCTCGGTTCCCGCCCTGTATATGCCCATGCAGTGCCCGTAGGGGGGAAAGACCATGGTGGTGGCGTGATCGGGTTCCACAATGAAACCGGCGCACAACGCCACAAGCAGGGCCGTCATGGCTGTCTCCCTTCGTATATCCAGGCCGACCTGAGGACCTTCTTCACATACATTCTGGTCTCACGGTAGGTAATCTGCTCGATGTACAGCTCCGGGTCACCCGGGTCCCATCCGTGCATGTCGATCCAGCGCCGGGCGTTGCCCGGACCGGCGTTGTACGCGGCCAGGTAGAGGGGCTCCACCCCTTCGAAGCTCTCGTGCTGGCGGTTGATGTACAGGGCTCCGTACCGGACCGAGTTCTCCGGAACGTAGAACTCCTCCTCGGACAGCCTGGGCAGCCCGTACCAGCGGGCCACGTCGCCGGCAGTGCCCGGCATCAGCTGAATGAGGCCCCGGGCCCCGGCCCATGATACCACCCAGCGGTCGAAGTAGCTCTCCTCACGCATGATCCCCTGGAGTACGGAGGGGCTGAGCGAGAGCCCGGCGGCCACCTGCCGGGCCAGGCTTCCGTAGGGGTCGGGGAAGTAGAAGGGCAGCATTCCTTCGGGCAGCATTCCCTGGCCGTCCTCCCGCAGACCGGTGTCGATACGGCGCATCAGCGTCATTGCCGCCCGGGTCTCCCCCAGCAGCGAGAGCAGCCTGGCCCGCACCATGGGGTCACCGGTGTCACCATCGGTCAACATGGAGGGCAGAGCGGCGCCGTAGCCGCTCTCCATCATCTCCACCACCAGGGCTCCCTCCGGAGTGCCGGCGACCGGAGTCCGAAGCGGCGAGGGCGGAGGAGGCTCGGGCAGGTCCATACGGCGCCGGGCCAGCATGCCGTAGAACTCCCATGGATGCTCTCCCGCCGCCTGCTCCAGCAGCTGCCGGGAGCTGGAATGCCGGCCGTTCCTGGCCGCATAGCGGGCCCGCCAGAACAGCATCTCGTCCCGCCAGTAGCTGCGCGGGTACCTCTCGATTCCCAGCCGCCAGACCGAATCGCCGGCGGCGCCCCTGCCCGACATGTACAGGCAGAAGCCGCCCCTCCAGTGGGCCCTGGAATCTCCCTCCCAGACCCCCTCCGACCGCAGCGAGGCCACGTAGGCGTCGGCGGCACGGGGCCAGTCCTGCTCGCTGTCGAAGTACTTCCCCGCAAGGTAGGCGGCCTCCCTGGCCGTGGGGTGGCCGGGGAACGCGAGCGCCAGCTCGGTATAGGCGGAGTAGGCGGCCCCGCTCTCCCTGCGGGCCCTGTGGGCACGGGCCCGGTGGAGCATGGCCCTGGCCATCAGGCTGTCCGCTGCGTCCCCGGCGGATAGAACGGAATCGCACAGGGCCAGAAGCCGCGAGTACTCACCGTCGGCGCGCAGAAGCGCCATCCTCAGGCCCACCATGAACTCCCTCCGGGCACCCCGACCGCCGGCCATCTCCGCCGCCCGGTCGCGCCGCTCGCTCCCGCAGAGAATGTCCGCCACCCTCCAGGAGGCCCCGTACAGGCCGGGCCATCGGAGAACCAGCTCCTCCGCCGCCACAGCCGCCGCCTCGCCGCCGGCGTCCAGCAGCCCCTCCAGCCGTTCCCGGCCGGCGTCAACGGCGGCCAGCCGCCGGGCCAGCAGCAGCCGAGCCTCGGCGGTCTCGGCCCCGGTGGCGGCAAAGGAACGTTCCCAGAGGTCGCCTTCGACGTAGAGGAGCTTTTCCAGCTCCAGCAGCACCCGCTGGCAAAGCATGGGGAGCACCGCTGCGTCGGCGGCCGCCACCTCCAGCTGCCGGGAGCTGAGCCCCCCGGGGGGCGTGGCCTCGGCCCGAACCATCCGCTCCACGACCCCCTTCGGGGGGGGAAGCACGATCGTCCCCTGCATCTGCAGCGAGTCGGGGAGGTCCCGCATGAGCCACAGCCGCAGCAGGGGTCTGCCATCGCCGGCCATGGCCAGGGCCTCCTCGGAACGCCGGGCCATGTCCAGCAATGAGATCTTCCAGCCGTTCAGCGGGCCGTAGCCGGCGGCATCCAGGCTGTCCAGCAGCCGAAGCGCCCGATCCTCCCGGCCCTGGCAATGGTATATGCCCACCAGCCGCACCAGGGCGTCCGGCAGTCCGATCTCACCCCGATCCAGACCGTTGAGGAGCATGCGCCGGGCCCGGCCGTGCCCGCCGTACATCAGCAGCGAGTCGATGCCGGGCAGGGAAGGGGATGCAGGCGCGGGACGTCCTGCAGGGGGCACCGAAGTCTCCTCCGGAAAGAGGCTGCAGGCAGCCGGCAGCAGAATCCACAGGCACAGGAAGGTGAGCAGAGCTTGCCGCAAGGGGAACCTCCTAGTGCCTGAAGTGGCGCCGGCCGGTGAGCAGCATGGCCATGTCGTGCTCATCGGCGGCCTCTATGACCTCTTCGTCCCTGATGGAGCCTCCGGGCTGCACGATGCTGGCTATTCCCGCCTCGGCCGCCCTGTCCGGACCGTCCCGGAAGGGGAAGAAACCGTCGCTGGCCAGCGAGGCCCCCTTCAGGTCCAGCCCCTCCCGGCGTGCCCTGCGTATGGCCAGGTCGAGGCTCTCGATCCTGCTCATCTGGCCGGCTCCCACACCCAGTACGCGGTCGGCTGCGGCTATGACGATGGCGTTGCTCCTGGTGGGCCTGCATACCCGCCAGGCCAGGTCCAGCGCCCGCATCTCAACATCGTCAGGCGACCGGCGGGTGGCCACCGCAGCCCCCTCGAGGTCGTCGGCGGACCGGTCGGGGTCCTGCAGCAGAAGCCCGCCCCAGACGGACCTGCAAGCGGTTCCCGGCTCACGGGGTCCTTTCGGCATGCGCAGCACCCTCAGCTTCTTCCTTCGCAGAAGTCTGGCCAGAGCGTCCTCCCCGTACGCCGTGGCCATGACTATCTCCAGAAAGAGGCCCTTCAGCCGGGCCACCATGTCCATGTCCACCCGCCCCCGAACCGCCAGGATTCCGCCGTAGGGCGAGACCGTATCCGCCGCGAAAGCGTTCTCGAAAGCCATTCTGGGGGTCTCGGCAACGGCTGCCCCGCACGGGTTGCCGTGCTTCATCAGCACCGCAGCCGGGCCCCGGCCCGGCATGTCGGCAAGAAGATCCCATGCTGCGTCGGCGTCCATGTAGTTGTTGTAGCTCAGGGTCTTGCCGCCCAGTACCTCGGCGGCTCCCAGCCCGCGCCGGGGCCATTCGAGATGCACCCGGGCGGACTGATGGGGGTTCTCGCCGTATCGCAGCTCCGGGACACTGCCCTCTTCCAGCCTGAGGGCCACCTCGCGGTCGTACCCGGATGTGGCGTCGAAGGCCCGCGCGGCCAGGCTGCGGCGCATGTCCTCGCCTACTTCTCCCTGACGGAGCGCCCGCAGGACCGGCCGGTAGTCGTCCCTGGAGGACAGGGCGATGACGTGACGCCAGTTCTTGGCCGCGGCCCTGACCATGGCCGGGCCGCCGATGTCTATCAGCTCCACCAGCTCGCGGCTGTCGGGCTCCATCGGGGCAGTGCGGGAGAAATCGTAGAAGTCAACCGCTACCAGATCGAATACGGTCCGGCCCTCGCCCTCCATCCGGTCGCGGTCCTCTCCGGCGGCCAGGATACCCGCGTGCAGCTCCGGGTGCAGAGTCTTCACCCTTCCGCCCAGTATGCTGACGATGCCCGTGATGTCCGAGGTGGGAACCACCCCGACACCGGCCTCGGCCAAGTGCCTGGCCGTTCCCCCGGAGGCGCAGATGGTCCAGCCCATCTCCGCCAGTCCCAGGGCGAGCTCCGCCGTCCCCTCCTTGTCAAATGCGCTGATCAGTGCCGTTCTGCCCATGCTCTCCTATCCATCCCCTGGCGTCGAAGGCCGGCGCCGGCCTCCTCTTGTGCTCGCTATCCTCCATCATCTTCTCTATTCGCCGGGCGGCCTCCGGGTCCACGGAGCTTCCCGGCCGCCAGTCCGGGTCGAGGTACATTCTTATCTGGTCGTAGCTGACCCCCATCTCACCCTCGTCGGTCTGACCGGGCCACAGGCCCGCGCTGGGCGCCTTCTCCAGAAGCCAGTCGGGCAGACCGAGAGCCTCCGCGACCTTCCTCACCTCGTCCTTGTACAGCCCGGCCTGGGGCTGGATGTCCGCCGCCCCGTCACCCCATTTGGTCCAGTATCCGACCGAGATCTCCGAGAGGTTGCCGGTTCCCTGAACGAGCCTTCCCGGGGAATGGGCGTACAGCATCACCATGCGCAGCCTGGCCTTGATGTTGGCCACGTTGAGCTTGCTTCGGTCGCCGGGGTTTCCCGCTTTCAGAAAGGTATCAAGTACCCTGTCCAGCGGTACGACCTTCAGCTCCAACCCCAGCAGGTCGGCAA
This sequence comes from uncultured bacterium, assembly GCA_964553045.1. GTDB lineage: Bacteria > Fermentibacterota > Fermentibacteria > Fermentibacterales > JCC-6 > JAWLEP01. The sequence continues at coordinate 87,664 of CAZKJG010000010.1, forward strand.
GCCTCTCGGCGTCTCTGGAGTCTTCGGAGCCGCTTCCGCAGGGCATCGACACGGCCAGGACCCGGTGGGCGCCCAGGGCCCTTTCCGCCAGGGCCGCGCCCAGCCCGGAATCTATGCCGCCACTGAGGCCCAGAACGACTCCGTCGGCTCCGGCCTCGTCCACCCTTGCGGCGATCCACTCGCTTATGGCGTCGGCCAGCCGGAGGAAAAGTCCCTCATCCATAGGCTGAAGCTCCTCTCCATAGCTGTTTGCCGTCTACTCCGGCAGCAGGGTCAGCCGGCGCTCCACCGGCTCGGCCGACTCCACGGCAACGCTGACCGGGCGGCCCTCGTGGCGGAAGGCCTCCGGAGCCCTGTCCAGGAACCTGCCTGGAACCAGGCCCTCCGCCGGCATGTCGGCGAGACGCACGAAGCTTCCGAACTCGGCCACCCCGGTCACCACTCCGTCGATTACCATTCCGCTGCGCCGCGACAGGAATTCCAGCGCCACCAGCTCCATGCTGGAGCGCTCGGCCTGCTCGGCCCGACGCTCGGCGCAGCTGCAGGCCGCGGCCAGCGCTCCCATGGACTCCGCCTCGGGCAGCTCCCCGGCATCGAGGGCGGAGAGGACCTGGTGCACCAGAAGGTCGGGGTAGCGCCTTATGGGGCTGGTGAAGTGCATGTAGCTGTGCAGCGCCAGGCCGAAGTGGCCGTCGTTGGCGGGCGAGTACTCGGCCTTTCTCATCGACCGGAGCACAGCCTCGGACACCAGGTCCTCCAGGGGCCCTCCCCGGTATTCGTCCATCAGTCGGCTGAGCTGGTCGGCGTGCAGGTCAATGGAGGCCGGGGGCTCTATGCCCAGCTCCCGCAGCCTGCCTTCGAGTTTCTCCCTGGCCTCATCGTCGGGGTCGGGATGCACCCTGTAGAGCACCGGGAGGGAGGACCAGCCGCAGAAGTCGGCCACCGCCCTGTTGGCCTCCACCATGAATACCTCTATCAGCCGGTGCGACTCGGTCTGCACCTGTCTCTGGAAACCCGCCGGCCTCCCGTCGGGGCCCCAGGCCACCCTGAACTCCCTCCCGGTGATCTCCAGTGCGCCCCGGCTCCTCATCCGCCGGCGCAGCACCCGGGCGAGCTGCAGGGCCGGACGGAAGTGGTGGGCCAGGTCCCGGTCCTCCGCCCCGCCCCGAATGAGGCCGTCGGCCTCCTCGTACGTGAGGCGGCGGGATGAGCGGATGACGGTGGGTTCGACCTCCAGGTCGGTCCTCTCGCCCTGTGGGTCGAAACGCATTGTCACCGTCCTGGCCAGCCTGTCCTCCCCGGGCCGCAGGCTGCAGGCCCCGTTGGAGAGGGCCTCGGGAAGCATCGGGATTACCCGGTCGGGCAGGTAGACGCTGGTCCCGCGGGCCCGCGCCTCCAGGTCCAGGGCGCCGCAGGAGGGGACGTAGGCGCCAACGTCCGCGATGTGCACCCGGAGAACCCAGCCGCCCCGCCCGTCGGGCTCCACGTCGATGGCGTCGTCGAAGTCCCGGGCGTCGGCCGGGTCTATCGTGAAAACGAAGCGTCCGGTGAGATCGGTGCGTCCCCGGGTCGAGACGGGCCTTGAAGCGGAGGCCTGCGCCTCTTCCATGGCATCTGCGGGGAACTCCGTCCGCAGCTCCTGCTCCGCCGTCACGGCATCCACGAGCACGCTGGGACGGGAGGGGTCGCCCAGCACCCGGGTCACCGTGGCCGTGTGCCTGCGGTCGTGGTAGGCCAGCTCGGCGTAGACCGCCTGTCCGGCGCGGGCCTCGACCCCTGTGGCCAGGGCGGCCCGCAGCGGGCCGGGTACCGTCGGGTCGAGGGGCTTGATGCGCCACGACCGGCGGCTCTTATGCAGTATGCCGCTTACTCCGGACCTGGCCCTGTCGATGACGTCTGTCACTACGCCCCGCCCGCCGCCGGGCCGGCCGGACAGCTTTCTCACGCGGATCCGGTCGCCGGTCAGGGCCCCCGCCGTATCTTGGTCCCGCACCTCCAGCCGGCCGGTATCGGTGTACACTACCCCGCCCCCGCTGGCTCTGGCCCGAAACCGGCCCTCATGCACGCCGGCGGCGCCGGGAAGCGAGTACCTCCCCCCACCCATCTCGACCAGCTCACCGTCGTCAACGAGGCCCTCGACGGCTCCGGCCAGGTCGGGATGCTCCCCCTCGAGCGCCGAGGAGATCTCGGCGAAGGACATTCGGCCCTCCTGCCGGCCCCGGAAGAGGCTGAGCACCGCCTGACGTGTATGGGATCTTCCGGAGGTCAACTTGCGCCGAAGCCGGGCAGGAGAAGGGCCTCTCCGCCTCCGGGTCCGCAGGATGGGATGCGCAGTGCGCCCCGGCCGGGAGGAAGGGCCGACATGGCGGCGGCAAGGGCCGTCACCGCGCTGTCGCTGTCGCCGGTGCGAATCTGCTCGGCGCTTCCCCTCTTCCACTGCATGCGCACCGAAGGTTCGGCCGTATCGGCGGAGAGCCCGATGCTTCCGCAGCCCCCCAGCGTCTGCAGCGCGGCCGCCATAATCGCCGAGCAGATCAGCCGCAGCGTCCTTCCGCCAAGGCCCCTCCCGTCCTCGAAAATGCGGCCGGAGGGGAGGGTCGCGGGAGCCACATCCAGGCTCACCGACCTTCCGCAGGCCAGCCTGCCCATCGTGCAGACCGTCCCGAGGTCGTCCCAGGTGGCCGGGCTCTCCCCGTCCGGCAGGGATCCGGAGAGGCCGCCCAGGTCGGACATGAAGTCGCTGAGGCTGTGCATGGCCTGCGATGCGCCCTCCAGCTTCTCACCGCACTTGTCGGCGTCAGCCGTAAACAGGGCGGCGAGATCCAGGTTTCCCATGACGCCGACCATCAGGTTGTTGACGTTGTGCACGAACAGGGGCAGCAGCATTCCCTCCATGGCCCTTACCAGCAGGCCGGACCAGACGTCGCAGGGGGCCACCATGGGCGCCTCCGCCGCCTTTGCCAGCGCGGCGAGGCCCTCCAGGAGCCAGTCGGATTCGACGGAGACGCCCGGGAGGTCCATGTCCTCCGGAGCCCGGGTCACTCGCAGGACGGCCGAATGGCGGGGGCTGGCCGACAGGCCGCGCAGAATCTCCAGGGCCTCCCGGGCGCTTTCGGGAACGCACAGGAACAGGCCGTACCCGGTCTCGGAGGCGGGCAGATCGTCCACCGACCCGGCCCTCACCGCGTCCCGGGCAACCGCCGCGCTTCCCGTGCCCAGCACCGCCGGGCGAAATGCTCCCGGGCCGCTCACGCCGGCCGCCCGTCAACCGCGGCCGAAGGCTCGCAGCGCTTCTCTGCAGCCATTCAGTCCCTCCTGACCAGGGGAACGAACCTCACCGGCTCAACCGGCGTCCGAACCAATCCGGACCCGGTCCGTCTTATCACCACCAGCTCCTGAAACACCCGGCCCACGGGCAGAACCAGTCGTCCGCCCTCCTCCAGCTGACCGGTCAGGGCAGGCGGAACCTCGGCGGGCGCCGCAGCCACCACGATGCCCTGGTAGGGCGCGCCCGGGCTCCATCCGTCGTAGCCGTCGGCCACCAGGAGATGGACGCTGTTTCGAAGCCCCACCTTCTCCAGCGACCTGCCGGCGCGGCGGGCGAGGTCCTCCAGCAGCTCAAGGGCCACTACCCTGACCCCCATGGCCGCCAGCAGCGCAGCCTGGTAGCCCGAACCGGCTCCGACCTCGAGCACCGTATCGCCTGCGGAAACATGAAGCAGATCTATCATCAGCGCAACGATGAAGGGCTGTGATATCGTCTGCCCTCCGCCGATGGGCAGCGGATGGTCGCCGTAGGCGGAGGGGAGTCTCACCCGAGGGGGCACGAAATCCTCCCTGGGAACCTGCATAAAGGCCTCCAGTATGGATTCATCCGTTATGCCGCGAGCCCTTATCTGCCTTTCTATCATCGCTCTGCGCGCCTGCAGCGACCGGTCGCTCACCGCGGGTCCCTCCCCTGAAGATACGTCATGTGCACCGTACGCTCCCTCGGGCCGTCCAGTTCCACGAGGAAGATCCTCTGCCAGCGGCCGAGGACAGGGCCGTTGCGGCACGGAAGAAGGAGCTCGGGGCCTATCACGCTGGCCAGTATGTGCGAGTCGGAGTTGCCCTCGGCGTGTCGGCGGCCGACGTCCTCGGGCGCCAGCCTCTCCAGGGCGTCCGCTATATCCAGGGCCACGTCGGGGTCGAATCCCTCGTTCACCGTGAGCGCCGCCGTGGTGTGCGGAACCGATAGCAGCAGGGCCCCATCTCCGCAGGAGATTCGGTCGAAAACCTGCCCGGTTATGTCGACCAGCTCCCTGCGGGCTCCGCTGCGTACGCTGAAGCTAACCATCGCGGCCCTCTCGCATCCGTTTGTCTCTGCGCCTTCGGCGCCACTTCTCCAGGGCCTCCCCGATGCGCTTCTCCCGGCCGCGGTCCGTGGGACGGTAGTACTCCCTCTCCTCCATGCCGTCGGGGAAGTTGCCGTGGGTTACGGTTCGATCCTCCAGGTCGTGCGCGTACTGGTAGCCCTTTCCGTAGCCAAGGTCCTTCATCAGCCCTGTGGGAGCGTTCCTCAGGTGCATGGGCACCGGCCTGCTGCCGCCCTTCTCGGCGTCGGACATCGCCCTGTTCCAGGCCCGGTAGACGGAGTTCGACCGCGGCGCGGTGGCCAGGTATACGGCGGCCTCGGCCAGGGCGAGGTCGCCTTCCGGAGAGCCCATGAACCTGTACGCGTCGGCCGCCCTCATGGCCACCGTAAGGGCCGAGGGATCGGCCAGGCCGATGTCCTCGGAGGCGAAACGTATCATTCGGCGGGCGATGTACAGGGGATCCTCCCCCGAGCGTATCATGCGGGCAAGCCAGTAGAGGGCGGCGTCGGGGTCCGAGGAGCGCAGCGACTTGTGCAGGGCGCTTACGAGGTTGAAGTGCTCCTCGCCGGAGCTGTCGTACGACAGCGGCTGGGACTCCACCGCGGTTCGGACCAGCTCCAGGCCTATCTCCCCGCCTTCGGCCATGCCCGCCAGCAGCTCCAGGAGGTTGATTGCCCGCCGGGCGTCTCCGTCGGCTATGCCGGCCATGGCCCGCAGGGCCTCGGGCCTGGCAGCGCAGTCGCACCTGTCCCGGAAGGTGGGCGTTCGCATGCAGTCCTGCAGCAGACCCACCAGCTCCTCCTCCCCTATCCTGCGGAGCACGTATACGCTGCACCTGCTCAGAAGCGGGGCGTTTATCTCGAAGGAAGGGTTCTCGGTGGTCGCGCCGGCAAGCCTTATGGTTCCGTCTTCCACGTGCGGCAGAAAGGCGTCCTGCTGGGCCCGGTTGAAACGGTGAATCTCGTCCACGAAGAGCATGGTCCGCACGCCCATGCGGCGGCGCTCGGCGGCGGCGGCGACTATCTTGCGGACCTGGGCCACCCCACCGGTGACAGCGCTGAAACGTACGAAGTGCTCGCCGCTGTGGGCGGCCACTATGAGGGCCAGAGTGGTCTTGCCGCTTCCCGGAGGGCCCCAGAGTATGAACGAACCGAGGTTGCCGGACAGAACGGCGCCGCGGAAGGGGGCTCCCTCCCGGAGCAGATGGGGCTGGCCGACCATATCGTCCAGCTCGGACGGACGAAGGGCCTCCGCCAGGGGCGGCCTCACCTCCTCGCTCTTCAGCAGGCTTCCTCGATCCGTCATACCACCATTATAGGGATGCAGCCGAAAATGAGAAGAGCCCGGCCGGCTGGCCGGGTTCCTCTTCGTGCAGGACGGGTGCTACATTCCGCCGCCCATGGGGGCGCTGGCGCCGCCGGCGCCGCCCTGCTGCTGCATCTGGCCGGACTGGGAGGCGGCCATCTGGATGAACATCGCGGCGTCCATGGTCTGCACGGGCTCGCCGGGAAGCATATCCTCCACGCCATCTGTTCCGAAGGCGCGGACCTCGATGTAGTGCTCCTCGCCGTCCTCCACGTTCTCCACCCTGGCGTAGGCAAGGGGGAGTATGGGAAGCTCGGAGGAGAAGATGACCTCGGCCTCACCCTCGGGGTGGCTTATGAAGAAGCTGTTGGCGGCCAGCATCTGGCCCGACACCTCGACCTCGGTCTCGCCGGCCTCGAAGCTCATCTCATCCAGCGCGGCCATGACCTCTTCCATGTCCGCCGCCTGCCCCGGGCCCATTCCGGCCTGGAGCTGCTCCTGCATGGCGCTGTCCTCCATGAAGGGAGCCAGGGCGTCCGGAACGCCGCTGAGGTCCAGGGCCAGGATGTTTCCGCCGCCCTGGTCTATGCGGAGCATCTTCAGCGCACCTATGAAGTCCAGCATCTTCTGCTGGTTCTCGGTGTCGGTGAACATGGTGGACATGTCGCCCTCGGGCATGTTCTCGGCGATGTAGGCGGCAGGGTCGCCGAAGAATACGGCAGCCTCGCCGGTGTAGGACGCCATGGCCGCGCTGAGGGCCGCCGGATCCACAAGCAGCTGCGCCGCCCCCTCGGGGGTGCTGAACTGTATCCAGAGGCAGCTGGTGCCCTGAAACTCCTCCTCGGAGAGAACGCCTATGGTGAGCTCGCCGGCCTCCTGGTCCACCCCGTAGGTGATCCACTGACCGACCTCGAGCTCGGGAGAGGCGAAGATCTCGCCGGCGACACCCTCGATCTCGCCGCCTGCCGTCTCTCCGCCCTCTTCGGTCTCGCCCTCTTCGGTTTCGCCTTCCGTGGTCTCCCCCTCAACGGCCTCGCCGGCCCCTTCGGACCCTGCCTCGCCGCCCTGCTCCTGGCCGCAGCCGAACAGGACTATGGCGAGGGCCATCAGAAGGATGAGCGCTACTCTTTTCATCTTCCTACCTTTCGCTGTGTGTCTGCCCCTCCTTTGGCGGCAGTAGTAAGTCCCGACTACAATATCCAAGGCCTGCGCCCCGGTCAAATATTATTCATTTACGACTATTCAATGTTAATAAGATAGCAGTACTCCAGCCCTGAGTCGGAGATGGCCCGGCTCCCGCCCAGGAACTCCAGGTTTATGACCGCCACCGCTCCGGCCGCCCGGCAGCCGTCTCGCTCCACGAGCCGGGAGGCTGCCAGCATGGAGCCTCCGGTGGCCACCAGGTCGTCCACCAGGAGTACGCGGCTGCCTTCGGGCAGGGAACCGCGATGGATCTCCACCGTGTTGCTGCCGTACTCCAGCCGATAGTCCTCGCTTATGGTCTCCGCAGGCAGCTTGCCCGGCTTGCGGACGAGCACCAGCGGCAGGCCTTCCCGGGCGGCCAGCACCGACCCGAATACGAAACCCCTCGACTCGATGGCGGCCACAGCGTCGTAGTCCATGTCTTCGGCCGCCCTCTGCAGGTGGGTCACCGCATCGCCCAGCGCTCCCGGCGCGGTCAACACAGTTGTTATGTCCTTGAAGATCACGCCCTTCTTGGGGAAATCGGGCACATCCCTCAGCAACTCCTCTATCTCCTCTATTCGTAACATCTTCACCCCTTGAAGCTCTGCATGATGAAATCGACCGCCTCTTCGGGCTCCGCCACCGCCACCACACCGGGAACGTCCTCCCAGCTGCCCAGGGAGCATACCGGACGCCCGGCGTCCAGGGCAAAGGCGATCTCGGAGAGGGTGCCGTACCTGCCGCCCACCGCCACCATCGCCCTTCCCGCCAGTGCGACCAGGCGGTTGCGGGCGGACCCCATCCCCGTGGGAAGCGGAATGCGCACCCAGGGGTTGGCCAGGGACGGGTCGTCGACGGGCAGGATACCCACCGTGAGACCGCCCTCCTCGGCCGCACCCCGGCATACCGCCTGCATGATGCCGGCCATTCCGCCGCAAACCACAACCAGGCCGGCCGAGGCCAGAAGACGGCCCAGCCGCCTGGCAAGCCTCTCCTCCTCCCGGCCGGCGGCATGACCACCGACCACGGACACCAGCCTGGCGGGATCCAAGGTCACCTCCGTCGTGCGGCAAGCCGACCCCGGGGAAGGGCGATTCCCCGGGGACGGGCGGAAATTGTCTGGTCGGGGCGAGAGGATTCGAACCTCCGACCTCCTAGTCCCGAACCAGGCGCGCTAACCGGACTGCGCTACGCCCCGACAGAGGGCAAATGTAAGCAATTTCTCACCGCCGTGCAATGCTATCCGGCGTGGGTTCCCAGAAGGAAATCGATGCCCGCCAGGGTACCGGTCATTATGAGGGTAACCAGGGCGCCGGCGATGGCCACGCCCAGGGCTATTGCCGGTATGGCCAGCCTCTTGGGAATGCCGAAGAGGAAGGCGGCCAGACTGCCGGTCCAGGCCCCGGTCACCGGAAGGGGTACGGCCACGAACAGCGTCAGGCCCATCGCCTCGTAGCGCTTGACCTTGGGGCCCGCCCTCCTGCGGGTTCGCTCGAAGAGCCAGTCGAAGAAGGTGTCGAAGACCCTCCATCGACGAAGAAAGCGGCTCACGGGCTCCAGCAGCCAGAGTATGAGGGGCACGGGGATCAGGTTGCCCGCCAGCGCCAGTAGGTAGATCTTCCACCACGGCCAGGATGATGCCGCCCCCATCACCGTGAACGCCAGGGGAATGCTGCCGCGGAGCTCCGTGAGGGGTATGGCCGACAGGAGGAGCATCTGCACCTCCCCGGGAATACCCGAAAGGGCGCGAAGGATCGACTCACCCATTCCAGCCCTCCCTTCCCACCAGGGGCACGAAGCTGCAGTCGAACGGCTCCCCGGTCTCCTCCAGGCCGGATGCCGTCTTCCGCAGCAGCCTCATCTTCTGCCGCTCTCTGCCCCCCACCGGAACCGCCATGAGTCCGCCCTCGCAGAGATGGAGGGCCAGACCCATGGGGACTTCCGGCGCGGCTGCGCTCACCAGTACGGCGTCGAAGGGGGCGCCCCGGGGGCTGGTTGCGGTCCCGTCGCCGTAGAGGATGGTGACGTTGTGGTATCCCAGCCCGTCAAGGACCTTACGCGATGCCGTCACCAGGGAGAGCTGGCGCTCGATTCCGGTAACCCTGGAGCAGATGCGGGAGGCCACCGCCGCCAGGTAGCCGCTGCCCGATCCCACCTCGAGGAAGGAGCCTCCCGGGCTCGGACGAAGTGCGGAGAGACACCTCAGAACTGTCATGGGCTGGCTCAGCGTCTGGCCGCAGCCTATGGGAAGGCTGTGGGACGTGTAGGCCCTGTGCCACAGACCCCGCTCTACGAACAGGTGCCTGGGCACCTCGGCCATCGCGGAGAGCACCGTCGGCGAGGCCGACGCAAAGGACTCCCGCAGCTCTCTGACCATGCTGGTTCTGGATCTTTCGAAACCCGGCATCAGACTCCGTCAGGCAGTGGGGCGCTTCCGCCGGAGGCCCGGCGGGCCGGCGCTCCTGTACGGATATGGAAATGGTCGGGGCGACTGGATTCGAACCAGCGACCACTTGAACCCCATTCAAGTGCGCTACCGGACTGCGCCACGCCCCGACCAGAGCCGTATACCTATACCTTCGCCCCGTTATCGTCAAGCTTCCGGGCGAGGTGCGTCGAAGGGGGCCTCAGCCGTCCCCTCCCCTGCCCGGGGAATTGGAGTAGCTGTCCATGGGATCGCGCTCCAGCATGGCGATCAGCTCACGGAGATCCTCTAAGATCCCCTCCAGCTGCTCGGCGGCCACCGAGTCGGTTCTGTCGAGGTCCAGGTCCATCTGACCCTCGCCCTCGAGCATGTCCCGGAGCTTGGCCCTCGCGCCCTCCACGGTGAACCTCTCCTCGTACAGCAGTCGCTTTATCGCCCTCACCACATCCAGGTCCTCGGCGTCATAGACACGGTTGCCCGCCTTGTTCTTGGAGGGGGTGAGCATGGGGAAGGCGGTCTCCCAGTAGCGGAGCACGTGGGGCTTGAGCCCCGTCAGGTCACACACCTCGCTTATGGAGTAGTAGAGCTTCCCGGATGATGAGCTCATTCCGCCGCCTTCCTAGTCTCCAACCCCCAGCATCTTCTTCAGCTTGAGCATGAAACCGCCCGTCTCGCCGAGGGCCTGCTGGGCGGCGTCGAGGCCCTCCCGGGCCTCCTCGTTATCGTCGTCCCACGAAAGTGCGTCCATAAACGCCTGCTTGGCACGGGAGTACTGTTTGCCTTTCATGTACATGCGACCCAGCAGCATGTGGTTATCGCTGTTGAAGTACTCCACCTCACAGGCCACCTTGAGATGGTCGGCCGCCTCGTGATAGCGGCGCTTTCCCGCGGCGGTTTCGGCCAGGGCGCGCCTGAGGGCGGGTTGTCGCGGGTAGTCGGCCAGGAGCTTCATAAGTAGGTTGGAAGCCTGCCAGAAGTCGCCCTCGTCGCAGAGCCTGCGGGCGGTTCTTATGGCCCTCTTGAGGATGGTGTCCATCCTCTGGGCCATGCCCGCCTTGGGCCCGGCCTTCCTGGCGGCGGTGGCCGTGGAGGAGGAGGCGGTGGCCGTTCCGCCACCGCCATCCTCCTCGCGGGACAGGCCGATCGACCGGTCGTACTCGGCCCTTTCCTCCGGGGATATCAGGGTCTGGTAGGCCTCATTGATGAGCATGAAGCGCGTCTGAGCCTCCTTGCCCCCTCCGGCCACGTCCGGGTGGAGCTTGCGGGCCAGCTCGAAGTAGGCCCGCTCTATCTCCTCCGAAGAGGCGTCGGTGCTCACATCCAGCACCTTGTAGTAGCTCTTCTTCTGCTCGACGCTGTCGTTGCTCAGCTCGGCATGCTGTGCCAAATCCGCCCCTATCGAAGCACGGTGAGCCTCTGCTGGCGCACCTGCTCGCCGCCGGTGGCCACCAGCATATAGACTCCGCTGGGCAAGCCCTCGGGTACGGTTCGGACAACGCTCATGGGGCTTCCGCTACCCTGAACGGTGCCCAGTTCGGCCGCCCTGCGGCCGGCCATGTCAAAGAGCTCCAAACTCACCGGCTGGCCCGTGGGAGCGGTGACGCCGAACTGCATGGCGCCCGCCGGTACCGGGTTGGGGTGTACCGAACCCAGGAAGAGCGAGGGCTCGATGGCGTAGCCTTCGGCGCCCTCGATGCCCACCATGTCCAGGGCGAACATGGAGATCATGATGTTCATGTACCGGCACTCCTCGCAGAACTCCTCGATCAGCGTGGAGTCGTTCTGGCCTCCCCAGAAGCCGCCGTTGTTGACCTCGGGGGTCATGGCTATCACGCTGGGGCTGCCGGCGGTGTCGGAGTAGCAGTAGTCGTTCTGCTCGCCGTTGACCGTGTAGAGAATCTGACCGGCGCGACCGTAGTCGTAACCGTTGTACTGGGTCATCTGGGCCGCCCAGCTCTCGAAGGTGGTCTGGTCGGGCGTGGGGATGTTCTCGTAGCCCCAGGGGTACAGCAGGTAACCGCCGTAGGAGTGGTAGTTCATGGCCGCGATGGGGGCTATGTCGTCGATGTAGTCCATCTGGACCTGGGTCTCGTCCTCGGAGGCGGGAGATTCGCCCCTGTAGGTCGCGTCGTAGGGGTTTCCGCTGGAGCCCACGTCGTCGTAAGCCCACTTGTAGGGCCAGTTGCGGTTGAGGTCGATACCGTCGGACGGCACCGGGTCTGAGAAGTTCATGTTCTTCCGGTGGTAGCCGCCGCCGGGCATGTTGTACTGGTAGCCGTCGGGGTTGGCGATGGGCAGGAAGTGCACCTCGGCGTTGTCCAGTATGAAGGTGGCCATGGTGTCGCTTCCGTACTCGTCGGCCAGCCACTGGGCGTAGTCGATGAGAATCGAGTTTCCACTGGGCTCCCGGGCGTGGATGAGGGCGCTGAAGTAGAGGGTGGGCTTGTCGGCCGGCCCTCCCGAGCTGGTCATGGTTATGGTGTAGATGTCGCGGTTCTCGTAGGACTGGCCGATGATCACCGGGGTGTCGGCCAGGTCGGGGTAGCTGACGGCCAGGTCGCACCAGAAGCTCCAGTTCTCCTCCAGGTCGTAGAAGTAACCGGCGTCGCGGCTGTTCTCCGGAAGCAGCTCGCCCCACTCCCGGGGAAGCATGCGCACGTCGGAGCCGTAGCGGGTCAGGACGTTCATCTCCGTCTCGTCTTCCACGTAGACGTCGACCCAGCCCTCGCGGATGTTGCCGGCGGTCACGTCGTAGCCCTCGGCCACCAGCCGCAGTGGCGTCTCGGAGTCTATGCCCGTTATCCGGGCCAGCCTCTTCGCCGATACCGACGCCGCCATGATCAGAGCAAGCGAGACACAGAGCAACTTCGTCATGAGGGTCCTCCCCTTCTGCAAGATTGACTTGCGGGTTCTCAGGATATAGTATTGCCTCTCAATTCGTGAAGCACGGAGGGGCCGCAAGAGTTCCCCACCACAAACGTGTTGAATCTATACTGTGAAGGGAGACGTTGCTTGGCAAGGAGCAGACAGTCGCGCAAGAGGCTGAAGACCGACAGCGAGAGGCATCTGCGCAACAAGAGCAGGCTCAGCCGCATACGTACGGCCATCAGGGAGTTCAAGGAGGCCGAGGGCGATGATGAGAGGCGCGAGGCCTTCCGCGAGGCCCAGGCCCTCATAGACAAGGCCGGCCGGGATCACCTGATCCATCCCAACAAGGCCCGGCGGCTGAAGAGCAGACTCGGCCGGTCGCTGTAGGTCCCGGCCCCGGAACGCATCCGGGGCCCGGACCGCTTACTAGTCCGCCGGGTCGACCCGGCTCTCGCCCCCCGGAAGGTCGCGGACGCTGAATCCGCCCTCCTCCAGGCGCTCCCTCATGCCGTCGGCCGCCTCGAACATGCGGTTCTTCCGGAGCTCGGACCGAACCCTTCCCAGCACGTCCAGCAGCAGCTCGATGCTTTCGCCCCCGGACTCCGAGCCTTCCAGGCCGAGGCCCAGCACCTCCCCGCCCATCCGGTCCAGGGTCCGGGCCAGCAGCGCCCTGTCCCCGTCGGAGGGGTCCTGCTCAAGAGCGGTGTTGGCGTCGCGCACCAGGTCGAACAGGGCCGCCAGGGCCCCGGCGGTGTTCAGATCGTCATCCATGGACTCGGAGAAGTCCATCTCGAAGTCCTCCACGCGCTGACGGAGGTTGTCCGAGGCCGCCTCGGCGTCTCCCTGCCCGGACCCCAGCCTGCGCCGCAGCGACACCAGCCGCTCGTGGGCGCTGCGGGCCGACTCCAGGGCCTGGTCGGAGAAGTCCAGGGGGCTTCTGTAGTGGCTGCGCAGTATGTACAGCCGCACCACCGGCGGCGGGAACCTCTCGAACAGCTCCTTCAGGGTGACGAAGTTGCCCAGGCTCTTGCCCATCTTCCGCCCGTCAACGGTGACCATGTTGTTGTGAAGCCAGTAGCGGACGAAGGGCTGACCGTTGGCCCCCTCGCTCTGGGCTATCTCGGACTCGTGGTGGGGGAACACGTTCTCCAGGCCTCCGCCGTGTATGTCCACCGTCTCGCCCAGGTAGCGCATGGACATGGCCGAGCACTCCAGGTGCCAGCCGGGGTATCCCCATCCCCAGGGGGACTTCCAGCGGAGGATATGCCCCTCCTCGGCCCGCTTCCACAGGGCGAAGTCCCGGGGGGCACGCTTGTCGGCCGCGCAGCCGATCCTGGTGCCGGCCTGCATCTCGTCGGGGTC
>CAZKJG010000011.1:0-69970 GCA_964553045.1 uncultured bacterium
GACCGCCGTAGGTGCCGGGGGAGACCAGGACGGTGTCGCCGTCCTGCGCCGCGCTGATGGCGGCGGGTATGTCCGGGTAGTCGCCGGGGACGTGGAGGGTGGCGGCTGCGATGGCGACGGGAAGAAGCAGGGCCGTATGCGCTGATCTCATCGGGGCACTCCCTTCGGCCTCCATTTTGACGCTAAGGTATGACTTCGGGGCGGTCAACCGGAACGGCGGGCGCAAGTCCATGGCATTCCGGCAGCAAGGTTGACGCCGGGCGGGGCATTTCCGATAATTGCGGCTACACTCAGGCCGGGGCCCCGCAGTTTGGGGCCGCAGCCCGTGCGGATGTCCGGGTCCGGCCGAACGGAAGGATGTGAAGTTGCCTGACTGACGTCATTGCCATCGACGGCCCCGCCGGCTCCGGCAAGAGCACCACCGCCAGGCTGGTGGCCGAGCGGCTGGGCTATACCTACCTGGACACCGGCGCCATGTACCGGGCGTCGGGCCTTCTCGTCACCAGGGCCGGTCTCGCCTTCTCGGACGGGCGGGAGCTGGCCGATCTCATATCACGCCACATCATTGACGTCAGGGAGGGGGTCACCCTCTGCGACGACGAGGATGTCTCCACCCTCATACGCAGCCCCCGGATGAGCGAGGCGGCCAGCATGGTCTCCTCCTTCGGCCCGGTGCGCCGGGAGATGGTGCGCCTGCAGAGGCGCATCGCCGCCAGGCGCGACACCGTGGCCGAGGGCCGGGACATGGGCACCGTGGTGTTTCCAGAGGCCGACCTGAAGGTATTCGTAACCGCCGACGTGGTGCAGCGGGGTCTGCGCCGCCTGGGCCAGGAGGGCCGGCAGAGGGTGGAGCAGCGGCTTCCGGAGGTGGTGGCGGCGCTGTTGCGCCGAGACAGGCGCGACCGGGAGAGGGCCGACAGCCCGCTTCGCCGGGCCCCGGACGCGTGGCTGCTGGACACCACGTCGATGAGCGTTCGCGAGCAGGTTGAATGTGTGATTGAGCTCTACCGCAGGTGCGGAGGAGGTGGGGCATGATCCGGCCCATGCGGATATGCCCGCTCATTCAGCAGCTGGTGCTGAGGTTCCTGCAGGCGGTGTTCGGGATGACGGTGTCCGGAAGGGACAACGTCCCCCGAAGCGGAGGGCTGATCATCGCCTGCAACCACATATCCAACCTGGACCCGCCGGTGCTGGGAAGCGCCGTTCCCAGGCCGGTGGACTTCATGGCCAAGGCGGAGCTGTTCACCACCAGGGCGGGGGAGTTCTTCCTGCCCAGGCTGGGGGCGTTCCCCGTGAACCGCGACAGCGTGGACACCGCCGCACTGAGAATGGCGCTGAAGGAGCTTGCCCGGGGAAGGGCCCTGATTGTCTTCCCCGAGGGCACCAGGAGCCACGACGGCAGAATGCTGCCCCTGAAGGCCGGCATAGGCCTGATAGCCGCCAGGTCCGGGGCGCCGGTACTGCCGGCGTTCATGTGGGGCACGTCCAGGCCGCGCAGGGCCATGCTGCGCCGGCCGGGGTTCAGCGTGCGCTTCGGAAGGCCCATCCGCCCCGAGCTTCTTCGGGCCGCGGGGGCCAGAAAGACGGTGGAGTTGATAAGAGAGGGTATAGCCGGGGTGGGCAGGGACCTGCTCCCCGGCGCGGACACTGCGTAGTAGTGAAAGGCCGCGGATGCGGCATGGACAAACCGGCCGGAGAGGCCGGAACGGAAGGACGAAAGTGGCAGAGAAGGAAGAGTTCGTAGTAGGTCTCACCGAAGAGGAGATCGAGGAGCTGGAGGGCGCGGACTACACCCGCGCCGAGCGAGCGAAGCTGGAGAAGCAGTACGAGGGTACCATCGACAGCACCCGCCTGCGCGTTGGCAGCATAGTCTCGGGCAAGCTGCTCAGCGTCAGCGACAAAGAGGTGATCGTCGACATCAACTACAAGAGCGAGGGCGTGGTGCCCCTCAACGAGTTCCGGCACGAGGAGGAACTGGAGCCGGGCCAGAGCGTCGACGTCTTCATAGAGAACCTCGAGGACGCCGACGGAAGGGTGGCCGTATCCAAGGAGAAGGCCCACTTCCACAAGGTCTGGTCGGACATCAAGAGCGCCTACGACCACGGCACCGTCATCTACGGCACGGTCATCAAGCGCATCAAGGGCGGCCTGGTTGCCCGCATCATGGGCGTGGAGGCCTTCCTGCCGGGCTCGCAGGTGGCCCTTCGACAGGTGCCCAACCTGGAGAAGTTCATCGGCGACGAGCTGGAGTTCAAGGTCATCAAGCTCAACAAGCGGCGCCGCAACATCGTGGTCAGCCGCCGGCAGGTGCTGGAGGAGGCCCGGGCCGAGGAGAAGGAGAAGCTGATAAAGGAGCTGGAGGACGGCCAGATCCGCTCCGGCGTGGTGAAGAACATCACCGACTTCGGCGCTTTCGTGGACCTGGGCGGCATAGACGGCCTTCTGCACATCACGGACATGAGCTGGGGCCGGGTGCGGCATCCTTCCAACATCGTCTCCATCGGCGACGAGATAGAGGTAAAGGTGCTGAAGTTCGACCGGGAGCGCGAGCGCATATCACTGGGTCTTAAGCAGCTGCAGCCATTCCCCTGGGAGGGCGTCGAGGAACGCTACCCGGTGGGCAGCGTCGTGAAGGGCCGCGTGGCCAGCATAACCGACTACGGCGCCTTTGTGGAGCTGGAGCCCGGAGTGGAGGGCCTTGTGCACATCTCCGAGATGAGCTGGACAAAGCACATACGCCACCCCTCCAAGGTCCTCAGCGTCAATGATATGATTGACTGCGCCGTTCTGAAGGCCAGCGAGAATGAGCAGAAGATATCCCTCGGACTCAAGCAGACCCAGGAGAACCCCTGGGACACCATCGAGGAGCGGTACCCTGTGGGATCCATTGTCGAGGGAAAGGTGCGCAACCTCACCAACTTCGGCGCCTTCGTGGAGATAGAGGAGGGCATAGACGGCCTGGTCCACATCTCGGACATGAGCTGGACCCGCAGGATCAGCCATCCCTCCGAGGTCCTCAGCAAGAACGACATGGCCAGGGTGGTGGTCCTGAGCATCGACAAGGACAACCACCGCATCTCCCTGGGCCTGAAGCAGACCCAGGAGAACCCCTGGGACACCATGCAGGAGCGATTCCCCGAGGGCACCGAGGTCAAGGGCACCATCGTCCAGCTGCTGGAGCGTGGCGTCGTGGTGGACCTGGGCGAGGACATCGAGGGCTTCGTGCCGCTGAGCCAGCTGGGCTGGGAGAACCTGGACAAGCCCGCCGACGTGCTCCGCGAGGGCGACGAGCTTCCGCTGCGGATAATAGAGGTGGTTCCCTCCAGCCGCAGGATTGTCCTCAGCGTACGCAGCTACTTCAACGGCAGGCCAATGGAGGAGCTGGACGAGTTCCGCAGTACCTTCGAGGGCCGTCCGAAGGAGGAGAATGTCTCCCTGGAGGACCAGGGCCAGGAGGAGCTGGACGAGGAGCTCTCCGAAGAGGAGGAGGAGCCTGAGGGCGAAGAGGAGTCCGAGGAACCCGCGGCCGAGGCGGACTCCGAAGAGGAGGAGCCGGCAGACGAAGCCGACGGGGACGAAGACGAGGAAGAGTCCGAGAATGACGGCGAAGAGGACGAGGACGAGAACGAGAAGGAGTAGTGACGGGAGTCGGGCGGGGCCGGTGCAGACGGCCCCGCCCGGCATTTACTCCGCCACCCTGGGCTGCAGGCTCAACGCCTACGAGACCGACGCCATCGTGGAGGAGCTGGCCTCGCTGTGCGGGGCTGTGCGCTCGCCGTCTCCGGAGGAGGCGGACGTTGTCCTGGTCAACTCCTGCGCCGTCACCGCGAAGGCCCAGGCCCGGTCGCGGAAGACGCTCCGGTCACTGGCGCGGCGCACCGACGGCATGGTGGTGGCCACCGGCTGCGTGGCGGAGGTCTATCCGGACGACCTGGCAGAGGCGGGAGTGCTGGTGGTGCCCAACACGGGCAAGGCCGCCCTGGCTCTGCGTATCACGGAGGCCCTGGGCCTGGGAGCGGCGGGCCCGGAGGACGAGATTCCACCGGGGACCATCTTCCCCCGTCTGGCGCCGGCGGGAGCCGCCAGAACCCGGTCTTTCCTGAAGGTGCAGGACGGCTGTGACAACCGCTGCGCCTACTGCATCGTCCCGCATGCCAGGGGCCCCTCCAGGAGCCAGCCGCGGGAGGAGGTTCTCAGGCAGGCAAAGGGCCTTCGGGAGGCTGGTTACAGGGAAATTGTCCTGACCGGCGTAGACATAGTGGCCTACGGACGCGACCTGTACGGCGACGGGAAATACGGCCTTCCCGACCTGGTCAGGGACCTGCTCCGTATGGGGGGCTTTCGGGTCAGGGTGAGCTCGATGGAGCCGGTGGGGCTTACGGACGGCATGATTGCGAGGATGGCGCTTCCCGGAGTCTGCCGGCACTTTCACCTGCCGCTGCAGAGCGGCTCTGATCGGGTTCTCAGGGCAATGCGCAGAGGATACGGAAGGGCGCGGGAGGAGGAGATACTGGACCGGATCCGGCGCCTCTTTCCGGGAGCCGCGGTTGGCGCCGACATCATAGTGGGGTTCCCGGGGGAGACCGATGACGACTTCGCGCAGACGCTCGATATGGTGTCCGCCTTCGATCTCAGCTACCTCCACGTATTCCCATTCTCCCCCCGGCCCGGAACACCGGCGGCGGAGATGCCAGGCGCCATGAGCCCCCACGCGATTGCCGACAGGGCCCGTGTAATGCGGGAGCTGGGGGCCGAGGCCAGAAGGCGCTTCAGGCTCTCCCGACTGGGCGAAGACGCCATCTGCCTGGTCGAGGGACGGAGCCTCGACGGATGCACCGCCGGCATGACCGACAACTACATTCCCGTACTCGTCGACGGTGCGGCCCGGGAGGGCGATATGGTTCCGGTGACGCTCCGCCTGGAGAACGTGGCCTGGGGCAGACGCTGATGCTGGTTGGGGTAACCGGGAACAGCGGCTGCGGTCAGACCAGCTTCGCAACGGAGCTCGCGAGCTGCGGAGCAGAGGTATGCTCGCTGGACCGCGTGGGCCACAGGCTGCTGGCCCGCCGGCGCATCGCAAGGAGGGCGGGGCGGAACCTCGGCCTGCCCGGCCTGGAAGACCTCGACCCTCCGGAGGCCAGACGGCTGGTGGGGGAGGAGGTTTTCGCCTCCCGGCGGAGGCTCGAGGTCCTCAACTCGCTGCTTCACCCCATGATGAGGCGCTGGGCGCATATCGCGGCGGAGAGGGTCCGGGACTGCGGAGGGATCTTCGTACTAGAGGGGGCGCTTATCATGGAGCTGGGGCTGGCGCCGCTGTTCGACCGTCTCGTGGTGATAGTGGACACTCTCGAGAGGTGCCGGCGGCGGGCGGCGCTCAGGGACGGAGTGTCCGCAGGCACTGTCGAGGCCCGGTGGCGAGCCCAGTGGAGCATGCAGCGGAAGGCCGCCGCGGCGGACGTCGTAGTGCGCAACAGTGGGAGGGAGGACCTGCTCCTGGAGAGGGCGCGGGCCCTGTACAGGAGCCTGCGGCGTATGTAGATTGCGCCTCTCGGGAATGAGAGCCGCCGTTTCGGCGGCGTATCCACGATTCGGAGGACAGATGGCCAACAAGACCAGAAAGCGTCTGACCAAGACTCAGCTCAAGAAGGACCCGGTAGCCGACAATCTGATGAAGGCGTGGGTCTTCTTCAACGAGCACCTCAAAACGATCGTAATCGCATTTATTGTTATTATTATAGCGATATTCATAATTAACAGCGCGGTGGGCGGCTCCCGCAAATCGAAGCAGCAGTCGCTGGCAGTACACATGATGGCGGACATCTACCTCTCACAGGCCATGTCGGCTACGGCCTCGGACCAGCAGCAGCAGATTGAGATGGCCATGCAGGCCCTGCAGCAGGCGCGACAGGTGGCCATGATGAACTACCGCAACAACCCCGGAACCAGGTGGGGCAAGCGGTCGGGCCTGCTGGTGGCCAAGTGCGCCATAATAATGGGCTCCCCTGGGGACGCCATAGACATACTCAACGACCTTCTCGCCTCAGGGCCCGAAGGGCATTTCCGCGCGGAGCTACTGATGCACCTCGCAACGGCCCAGGAGAACCGCGGCGGAGAGCAGGATCTCGACGTAGCCGCATCCAACTGTCGCGAGATCCTGCAGACCGTTCCCGACAGCTCGGCCATGGCGATGCAGGCCTTGTCCATGCTGGGAAGGATATCCGTGTTGGGCGGCGATCTGGAGGCCGCCAGGGACTACATCGGCTCTGCGGCGGAGATACGGGGAGATACGACCGATTTCGAGATGTACCAGCTGCGGCGCATAGAGCTGATGGAGCAGAACCTCATATAGCAGGGGCGGATGCGACAGATCGCCGGGGGTGTCTGAGTGCATAGAATGTCCGATAAGATATATTATGTAAAGTCATTTCCATTTCCTTCCTTTGTCCCGTTTCGGATTACTCCTGTTCCTCCTCTCCCTCGATATCCCCGAGGATATCGGCCAGCTTGGCCAGTGAATACGGTTTGTGCAGGAATCCGCTTACGCCCATCTCGATGAATCTGGGCATGATCTCATCTTTGGCGTATCCGCTGCTCACGACCACTTTGATGCGGGGCCGGATTTCGCGCATGGCCTTCAGCGTCTCCAGGCCGTCCATTCCCGGCATTGTAAAGTCCAGGAGCACCAGCGAAACGTCTTCAGCCTCATCTTCGTGCAGAACATCTATGGCCGCGTGGCCGGATGCGGCCGTAGCTACGTTGTATCCCATGTGTTGAAGAAGCTCGGAGGCCGTGTCGAGAATGATCCGCTCGTCGTCGACTACGAGGATTGTGGATGCCCGGGAGGCGGCGGGCTGCGTCCGGGGGCTGTAGCCGGGCGTGGTCATGGCTTTGTATGACGGATCGGCCTCCCCGTAGCTGCTGCGGTCCGCGGGGGACGCCTGCGGAAGGAGTACTGTAAAGGTTGAGCCTTCTCGGGGGGCGCTCTGGACGGAAATCGCTCCCCCGTGGCCGCGGACTATGCCGAGAACGGACGCCAGTCCCAGGCCGCGGCCGGTGAACTTGGTTGTGAAGAACGGATCAAAGGCCCTGGATACGGTATCTTCGTCCATGCCGCATCCGTTGTCAGATACGGTGAGTATGACGTAGCAGCCGGTTCCGAGGTCGTCATTTACGTATGTGGCTGCCAGCTCGGCGCGTTCCTTTTCCCTGATACGGAGCGCCACGGATATCCTGCCTTCTGCGCCCTCCAGAGCCTCGGAGGCGTTCATGACCAGGTTGAGTACAACCTGCTGCAGCTGAGCGGGATCGCCCACGACCCAAGCGGGGTCGTCGGATATGTCAATGACGAGCTCGGCATGGCTGGAGATCGTGGAGGCGAGGAAGCTGCGCATGGACTCCAGAAGGGTGTTCAGCTCCACGTTCAGGAGGCTTCTGCCGCCCTTGCCGGAGAAGGCCAGCATCTTGTCGCTGAGGTCGGACGCCCGGGATGCGGCGTTCCTTATCCTGGACAGCCTATCCCGAAGCTGGGCGGGGTCGGCCTCCTCGGACAGGGCGAGATCGACCTGGCCGATTATGCCCTCAAGGAGGTTGTTGAAATCGTGGGCTATGCCGCCGGCCATTATGCCCATGCTCTCCAGCTTCTGCGCCTTCTGGAGCTCCTCGTGGATCTTTCTGCGTTCCCGCTCGGCTTCCACGATGGAGGTTATGTCACGGCTGACGGATATGACGCCTGCGAAATCCCCGTTCTCCACCAGGGGCGAGAGCCGGGCCATGTAGTGACGACTGCCATTACCCATGTCGAGGGAATACTCGAAGTCGGTCACATCCCCTCCCCTGGCTATGCGGAAGGCGGCCTCCATCTTCTCTGCCAGATCGCCGGGGAGCACCTCCGAGTAGTGGCGACCCAGGAACTCGCTGGGAGAGAGCAGAAGCTGGCCCTCCTTGGGGGCGTAGTAGTGTATGAAGCGGCCGCGGCGGTCGAAGACGAACAGGACGTCGTGCATGGAGCGTATTATCGCCTCCAGGCGGCTCTGTGATGCGGTGTAGCGTTCGGTGGTTCGGTGTATCTCGGTCACGTCGCTGATGATGCCCTCGATGGAGGGGCCGTCTTCGAAGCCGTCGGGTATTATGGAGCCGTGCTCCCATACGTGGCGCACAGAGCCGTTGCGGTGTCTGATGCGGTAGCTGATGCTGTAGGAGCGGCCTTCGGCTTCTACGGCTTCCTGCCCGGTCTCCCAGACCCTCTTGCGGTCGTCGGGGAGTATCAGGTCTCCGAAGGCAACCGCCTCATTTTCAACGAGTTCCTCGGGAAGGTAGCCGGTGAGGTCCCGGGAGCCCGGGCTTACGAAGTCCATGCGCCAGTCCGGGGAGTTGTGACAGCGGAAAACCATGCCGGGGATATTGGAGAGTATGCTCTTCAGGAACCTCCGGCTCTCCCGAAGCTCCCTGCGGGCCCGCTCACGCTCGGTTACGTCCCGCATTATGCCCAGCACCCTGACTTGCCCCGGCCTGTCGGCCAGGCTTACCGTGCTCACGTCCACAAGGGCATGCTCTCCCGACCGCTTCCGTATCTCAACGGTATAGCCGCCGGGAATCTCATCCCCGGACTTGCGGGCGCGGTACCTGCTGGCTATCAGCTCGGAGGTCGTGGAGGGCAGGAGAACCTCGTAGTCGAAGTCGGGGTCGGTGAGCTCATCGAAGCTGTAGCCGGTGATCTCGCAGAACCTCGGGTTGACGTACACGTAGTGCTTGTTCTCGAGCATGTAGATTGCGTCGAAGGCGTTCTCAACGAGGGAGCGGTAGAGCGCCTCGTCCCTGTCGTCCCGGCTCCTCTCCACCCAGCTTCTGCCCGGGTCCAGAAGGCCCACTCCGAGCGAGGGGTCTCCCCGGTACTCGCAGCCCATGACCAGCGCCATGAGATCCCTTGTGGAACCATCGGGAAGCATGGCTGAGAAGCTGACGCTTCTGACCGCACCCGGCCGCTCCCTGCAACTACTGTATACCTCCAGCATACGGGTCTGCTCGTCTGGATGGGTGAGTCTGTGGGCGACCCTCCCGGTGATTTCATTCCCTCCGGCCCTGTCGAAGAGCTTCGATGCGCCGCGGTCCGCGGCCACCACCCTCGGCGGGTCGCCGCTGAGGATCAAAAAGCCCTGCAGGGAGCGGTCGGCAAGGCGCGATCTTATGCGCTCCGCGTCTTCGGAGAGCGGCTCTTTTTTCACGAAAGCACCCGTTCGGTGTGAGTCAGGCGTCTGCTGCCTACCATCGGTTATCTCGGGTGGCGTCGGCCTCCACCTTCAGAGACATTCTATCCGGGGCCGGATGCGGGGACAAGTCCCGCAGGCTACTCCCTGTGCGCCAGCCCCAGTATGAGGCCCAGCACCACCGACCACAGGGCCGCCAGGGTTATCTGCAGATCCTCGCTGCGAATCAGGAAGGTCAACGTATGGGCCGGAATCCAGAACCAGAACAGGGTCGCTATGGCCGTCTTCACGCCCCTGTAGTTGCCGGGAGCGCCCATGACCAGATTGTCCTCCCAGCGGTGGAACAGCATCATCTGGGGGCCGAAGAACGTGTTGGTGAACACGCTCTTGGCCAGGGCGAAGGGCACCGCCAATCCGACTATACGGGCGGAAGCCGACAACCCCACCTTCTCGAAAACGGATCTGGTGAAGCCGTCGAAACCGGCAAAAGCCATCTTTATGATCAGGCCCAGCACGCCCCAGGCCGCCATCTTGCCCAGCAGCTTCGGAATCCCGGCGCCGAGCCTCCGCCGCCGCAACAGGCAGGAGATGTACTCCCCCAGCATTCCCAACACCGCGAACTGCAGGAAGGCTGCTGCGAACGGATGGCTCTCCAGCAGGCCTACGTAGGCTTCGAACATGTACCCTCTCCCCTCCCCTGACCGAGATCGGCCTCCGTGTCGAGCAGCTCTTTCAGCCGCTCCACGGCCGCCAGCGCCTCCCCCTTCACATCCTCTAGCATATACCTTTCGGAACCGGTGACCAGCGCCTCGGCGTGCCGCCAGCAGGCCACCACGGATCTGGCGGTGATCCGGTCCACCCCCTTCAGGGAGAGCATCCTGGCCAGCTCCCGGCCGTCAACGTAGCCCCTCTCGCCACTGACCAGGCGGCTCAGCTCCGCCTCCAGAGCCGAGAGCAGCTCGTCGGGATCGGCTGCGTCTTCGAGTGATGCCGTCCGTTCGCTTCGTCTGGCTCTAAGCACCATGACCGCCGCTAGGATCGCGGCCAGTGCCACCAGCAGGGCAGCCAGCAATGCGGGCGAGGGACCGTCGTCGCCATCCCGCCGCGGCATGACCGCGTCCCTCGAGGGGGCAGACGGCGAGACGCTTGCGGCAGAAGGGCCGAAGACGGCCTGCCCGAAGGTACCGGTCTCCGGATCCAGCCACGCCACGCTGTCCGGCCCCAGCACCACCCTTCCGCTGTCGCTGGGGACCAGAAGCCATGTCCATGTCCTCCTCTTGCCCTCCCCGCTGGCGTCAACCTCCTCCAGATCGGCCGGCCCCCGCACCGTGATGGCGGGAAAGCCGTCGATGAATGGGGCTCCCTCGCCGGAAGCCGTCAGCACGACCTGCCGCTCCGCGGAGTTTCCGGGGTGCGCGGTCACCTCCAGCGAAAGGGCGATCTCCCCTACCGCTCCGGCGAAGTTCTCCGGTCTGCCCTCCCGCGGAATCGGATGTACTGCGACCCTTGCGCTGTCGCTGACCAGCCGCACACCGCTGCCCAGCGGCGAACCGCGGGCGAAGGCCACGGCGCTCACCTCTACGAAGGGCACCAGCAGGCTGCCGGGACAGGCGGGCACCATCTCCAGCGTGAGCACCTCCGCTTTCGAGAATAGGCCGTCCTCGGCCTCCCATCTCGGGTCGCCCGGATCTTCGGCCAGGCTGACCATGGCGTGGCGCGGGGACTGCCAGCTGCGGGTTATGCTTCTCAGCGGATAACGGGTATGCAGAACGTAGTGCACCCGTATGGGCGTTCCGGGATACAGTCTGTGTGGCTGCTTCGGCACGGCCTGCAGCCATATGGGTCGGGTCGAGGCGGCGGAAGGAGGCGCTTCTTCGCCTTCGCGGGTCCCTGAGGCGCTGTCGGGCAGTACGACTATCTCCACCGAGCCCAGGTCGTAGCTCTCGCTGCCCCCGGCTCGGACCCTGAACGGACCCAGGGTCGCGGTTCCCGGACCGAGGGCCGTGTAGCCGAGGGCCACTTCCGCCCGGCGGACGGTGGTCCGTCTACCGTTGACTATGGAGGTGCTTATTGACGTTGAGCTGCTGCGTCCCCGAAAGGACACGTTCCGGGCGGAGGGTGGCTCGAGGTCCACTCCGGAAACCGATTCCCCTTCGGCCGATATGCGCACCTGGAAGCCCTCCGCAACTCGAACGGTATCCGGTGCGTGAATGGAGATATCGGCAGAAGCGAAGAGGGCTGCAGCCAGCAGGAAGTGAGCTACCAGGAGAGCCTCCCTCCTGTTGCGCGCGACTTCAGCGTATCCCGCGGCGATGCGTCTTCAACCATGTCCAGGATTCTGCGCGCCATCTCCGGGGTTATTCGCCCGGGAACCTCGGGGACCTCCTCCCCACTCCGGCGCTCCCCCGTCTCCCCGCGGGAGTCGGTCTGCCCTTCCGCTTCGGCGCCGTCTTGCTGGCTTTGACTGTCGCCGTCCTCCTCCCGCTCTGGGGGACTGTCCGACTCGCCGCCGCCACCATCCTGCGGAGGCGGGGGCTCGTGGTTCTGCAGCCATCGCAGGGCGGCCTCCAGATTGCCCGCGTCCACTGAGGCGGGGTCACCCCTGCGGCCGAGGAGCGCCCTGAGCGTATCCGCGGCGGCGCTTACTCCGGCGTAGTCACCTGCATTCATGGCGGCGGCCAGCGAAATCGCGATCCTGGCCGAGGCCAGCGTATCCGGGGGAACGTCCAGATAGCCCTCTCCGGCCCGCAGGGGCGAGAGCACGGTGTCGGCCTCTGCCGCTGCGGAGTCGGCGAACAGGGCCGCGGCGAGGTCCATGGCCAGCCTGGAATTATGGGGCATTCTGCGGCTTAGGGTGTCCAATGCCGCCGCCGCCTCCGCCGCCCGGCCCGCGGACAGCATCTGAAGGGCTTCCACTGCCCTCCGGGACGGAGTGGCCGGTCGAGGCGACATTATCAGCGCCACTAGCACGGCAATCACTTCATCCTCCTCTCCGCCGTCCAGGCCCCCGCGCCAAGGAGCACCGAGGCCAGCAGGAAGAGATGGAATCGCCTGGCCGGCGCCAGGGCAGACCCGGACACGTTCCTCAATCCGCTCCGATCCATGACCTCCTCCAGGCCATCCGTCAGATCGTCTCCCGAAGATGCCTCGAGGTACAGTCCGCCCGTGCCGAGAGCCAGCCGGCGCAGTGGTTCGGGGTTGATCGCGGTCAGCACGGTGTCCCCCTCCGCTTCGGTCAACACGCCTCCCCTGCCGTCCGGGACCGGTACGGAGTCGGCGCCGCCCAGCCCGACCGCCGAGATGGGAAGATGTCGCTGCGATGCCCGGTGAGCGGAGCTCGCTGTGGAGTAGTCGTGAAAGCCACCGTCGGAGAGTATGAGGCCGGCCGATGACTCCAGTTCCATGTCGGGGACAACGGCCGTCATTATGTCCACCAGGTTGCTCAGCCTGGTCCCCGGCGGGAGGTCTGCCACCTCGTAAGGTGAGGACGGAAGCCGGCTGAACAGGAACTCCCTGTCCATGGTCAGCGGGACGGCCAGCCTGGCGCGGTCGGCAAAGAGAACAAGCGCGATTCTGGTGTCCGGAAGCCGTGCAGCGAGGCTCCGTACCGCCGCAGAGGCCCTTCCGAGCCGGGTGGGGATCTCGTCCCGGGAGGCCATGGAGGCGGATGCGTCGAGGGCAACGACCAGGTTGCGGCCACCACGCGGGCTGACCGTCTCCCCCTGCCCCCAGAGGGGCCCGGCCAGGGCCAGGACCGCGGCGGTCACGGAGGCCAGCCAGAGGACCGTGGAGAGAGGTCGGCCCGAAGCGGGCCGTATGCCCACCTTGGTCCAGAGCGAGGGTCGCACGAACCTCCTGATCCGCTTTCGCTCGGCACGCGCGGCGAAAATCCGCAGCACCGCCAGCACCGGCACCGCAAGCAGCCCCAGAAGGAACCAGGGATGCTCGAAGCTCGGCATCATTCGCCCACCACCTTCATGGGGCCCCATCTTAGCAGCAGCGATATGATCAGAAGGCAGACCCCCAGAACAACCGGGAACATGTGGTGGTCGCGGTAGACGAAGAGGCCCTCCTCCGGAAGCGTGGAGGCTTCCAGGGAGTCTATCGCCCGGTAGACTCCGTCCAGGTCCGACCGGGAGTAGACGTCAAAGAGCCTGCCTCCGCAGATCCCGGCCATCGAGGAGAGCGTCCGCCTGTCGACCTCGTAGCCCAGGGCCGGAGAGGTAGTGCCTATGGCCACCGTATAGAGTCTCAGGCTGTCGCCGTGCAGCGTGCTGACCGCCCGGGCAACTGTCACCGGATCCACGGCCCCCACCGTCTCCACGCCGTCGGAGAGAAGAACGATCACCCGGCGCTCGGTCTGCGAGTAGTCGAGTCCCGAGGCCGCAACGGCCAGGCCCTGGCCTATCGAGGTGCCATCGCGCAGCAGCCCGGGCCCCGCCTCCTCCAGGAGTCCCTTGAGCGTCCGGTGGTCCAGGGTGGGCGGACATAGCGTCATGGCCTCGGCGGCGTAGACCACCAGCCCTATTCGGTCACCGGATCTGCCCTCGATGAACTCCAGCGCCGCATCCTTGGCGGCCCGGAGGCGGTTTGGGCGGTAGTCCTCGGCCAGCATGCTGGTGGAGACGTCCAGCGAGAGGATGATGTCTATCCCCTCGCCAGGTCTGGGAAGCCTCTCGTACCCGCTCTGCGGCCTGGAAATGGCGACCAGGATGCAGGCTCCGGACACCACAAGGAGGAGGTCGGGGAATCGGCCGGAGAGCCCGGCTCCGAGGAATTCGAACGGCCCCGTATACGGCAGAGCCGCGCTTCGGCGCCTGCGACCCTGCAGGAAGGCCAGAACGGCGACGGCCAGGGCGGCCAGGGCTCCGGGCCAAAAGGCGAACCGCATCAGCCGCACCACCTTTCTGCCAGGGCGGCCAGCCTGCGAACGTGGGATACGGCCCGTTCGCGGCCGCTTCCCCATCCGGCGTAGCGCTGAAGAACGACCTCCCTCGCCAGCGGCAGGGCCTCCGCCCAGAGCTCCGTGCCCTCGGGCTCGGAGGAAAGCGCGACCCCTACCTGGGTATAGGTCAGCGGCCGGCAGTCAATGCCGGAGGCGCAATTGATAACGGCCCTCAGGATGGCGTCATAGCGGGAATAAAACTCCCCCCAGTCCCCCGCCGCGAAGCAGGCTTCGTCCAGCAGCGCATGGGCGCGCGTGCAGAGAGATGGGGTTTCGGCAGGGGCGTCTTCCGAAGCCTTCTCCCCGCGGCGTCCGAGCAGCAGGTATGCCGCAGCGGCCGCCAGGGATACGGCGGCGGCCGCGGCGTACAGGTGCCAGCCGGACCCCGGTGAAGCCAGGCTTTCCCAGTACCTGTGGCGGTCGAGGTGCTCGCCGGGAAGACCCCGGGGTATGCGCGGATCAACCGGTGCCGGGAAGGATACGGAGTAGGCCGTGTCCGGCATCGTTGCCCGCAGGGGGATCGGATGCATGTCCACGAAGGCCGTATCGCCGTCGCGGTGGACGGCCAGGGGCGGCAGTCTGAGCGTGTCCAGCACCAGCGGAACGACGGCGGCGGAATCCCCGGTCTGCCAGAGAATCGCGAAGGTGCTGTCGGGACTCAGCCCCGTCGTGTGCCAGCCCCCGGGAACGGGAAGCTCCAGCAGCAGTGTGTCCCCCAGGGCCGGCGGCTGCCCGCCGGAGGACGTGGCGAGGGCGGCCAGGAGAATGGCGAGAAGCATGTCAGTGCCTCCTCCTGCGCCTTCTCAGGGCGAAGAACCTGCGCAGCGGTACTACCAGGTCCTCGGCCGTGCTCACGCTGATGAGGTCTACGCCGCTGGCGGCGCAGAGATCCTCGCGCCTCTGCCGCCTTTGGGCAACCCGATGGGCGAACTCGCTTCTCCAGCGGCGTGACGAGGTGTTCACCACAGCCTCACGACCGGTCTCCGGATCGGTGAGCCGCATTCTTCCCAGGGGTGGGAAGTGCACCTCCCGGGGATCGAATACGTTTATGCCCACCACATCGTGTCGCGATCCGGTAGCCCGCAGCAGCCTGGAGGTCTCCGGTGAGAACCGGAAGTCGCTTATGAGGAATATCAGAGACCTTCTTAGAATCACCCTTCCGATGTAGGACAGGGCATGGTCAAGAATGGCCTCGCGGCCGGTTCCCTCGGCCTCGAGAACCCGCCCCACGATTCGGAGGGCATGGCTCCTGCCCTTCCCCGGCGGAAGGTATCCGCTTACCTCGGACCCAAAGGTGAGAAGCCCCACCCGGTCTCCGCTGCGGACTGCGGACAGGGCCAGCACGGCCGATATCTCGGCCACCCTCTCGGCTTTGGTCATCACCACCGACCCGAAGCCCAGGCTGGCCGAGGTGTCCACCATCAGAAGAACGGAGAGCTCCCGCTCCTCGGTCATGATCTTGACATGGGGGTATCCGGTCCTGGCGGTTACGTTCCAGTCGATCGTCCGGGGGTCGTCGCCCTCCATGTACTCGCGGAAGTCGGAGAACTCCACTCCCCTGCCGCGGAAGACCGACTTGTAATCGCCTCCCACCAGCTGCTCCACCAGCTTGCGCGTGTATATCTCGATCCGCCTGACCTGAGCCAGGGCCGCCCGCCTGCTGCCCATGGGGACTACTTGACCGGAACCCGGTCCAGAACGGTGTCGATGATCTCCTCGACACCGACCTCTTCGGCCTCGGCCTCGAAGGATCTTATGATCCTGTGGCGGAGAACCTCGTGGGCCACCGTCTTCACTTGCTCGGGCGTGACGTAGGCCTGTCCCGCCATCAGGGCGCTGGCCCTCGAGGCCGCCTGAAGGGCCAGGGTCGCCCGGGGGCTGGCTCCGTAGCTCACAAGCTCCGTGAGCTCTCCGATGCCGGCGCCGGCGGGGTACCTCGTGGCCCCCACCAGGCGAACCATGTAGTCGACAAGGCTGTCCTCCACAAGCACTCTGTCCACAAGCATCTGAAGCCCCACGAGCTTCTTCGGCCCAAGGACCGTCTCCGCCCTGGGCTCATCGTGTCCCCCCATCCTGCCCAGGATCACCTTCTCCTGCTCGGCGGTGGGGTAGTCAACGAGCAGCTTCAGGAGGAATCGGTCGACCTGGGCCTCGGGAAGAGGATAGGTTCCCTCCTGCTCGATCGGGTTCTGCGTGGCCATTACGAAGAAGGGACGCGGCAGAGGATGGCTCTGCCCCCCTATCGTGACCTGGCGTTCCTGCATTGCCTCCAGAAGGGCGCTCTGAACCTTCGCGGGAGCGCGGTTAATCTCGTCGGCCAGTATCATCTGGCTGAACACGGGACCCTTGCGGGTGGTGAACGTCCCCTTGTCGGGCTGGAAGACCATGGTTCCGGTAAGGTCCGCGGGAAGCAGGTCGGGGGTGAACTGAATCCTGGTGAAGCTGGCGTCCAGGCAGGCCGCCAGCGTTCTGGCGGCGAGTGTCTTGGCGAGGCCCGGAACGCCCTCTATGAGAACGTGCCCATCGCAAAGGAGCGCCCGGAGCAGTCCGTCACGGAGCTCCCGCTGACCCACCAGGACCCGGGACATCTGCTCCCGCAGCCGCCTCAGGTCATCACTGCTCCGCTGAATCTCGCTCTCCAGCCGCTCAACGGTCTCCCTGCTCATCCATCTCCCTCCTGGCCTCTTCCAGATGCCCTCTGATCAGGCTCTTGTACCGCTCCCGCGCCTCGGGGGTCTCGGCCTCGAAGCGCATCACCAGAACCGGCTGGGTATTGGAGGCCCTCAGCAGGCCCCATCCATCCCGAAACTCCACCCTTACCCCGTCCATGTCGACTACTTCCATTCCCTCGTCGACCAGCCGGCGTCTGACTATATCCACGAGCCCGAACTTTTGTTCCTCCGGGCAGCCCTCCCTTATCTCCGGCGTGCTCCAGACGCGGGGGAGGTCGGCCACGAGGCCGGACAGCGGCCCGTCGCTTTCGGCCAGTATCTCCAGAAGGCGCAGTGAGGCGTAGAGGGCGTCGTCGTACCCGTAGTACCGGTCGCGGTAGAAGATGTGGCCGCTCATCTCTCCGGCCAGCATGGCGTCCTCCCGGGCCATTCTCTCCTTGATGATGGAGTGCCCCGTGGGCGACATCACGGCCCTTCCACCCGCATTCTCCACCTCCCTGAAGAAGAGCCTGGAGGCCTTTACCTCGGAGATGACGGTGGCCCCGGGACGGGCCTTGAGAAGGGCCCGGGCAAGTATTATCAGCACCCGGTCGCCCCAGACGATCTCCCCCTTCTCGTCCACCACTCCCAGGCGGTCGGCGTCCCCGTCGAAGGCTATTCCCAGATCGGCGCCCCTACGGGTTACCGTTTCGCGCAGGTCGCGGAGGTTCTCGACCACGGTGGGATCGGGATGATGGTTCGGAAAGCCGCCGTCGGGCCGGCAGTAGAGCTCGGTCACCCGGCATCCCAGTCTTCGCAGGACCTCCGCGGCCACCTCGCCGCCGGCACCGTTTCCCCCGTCCACCACAACGCTCAGGGAGCGGGCGAAGCTGAACTCCGAAACAAGTCTGTCCATGTATTCTTCGGAGAGGTCGCGTCGGGATACAGTCGGGTCCGGCAGCCGGTCGGGCAGCTCCGCCCGCTCCATGCGTCGGGCGATCTGCTGAATGTCGTCACCGTAGAGGGTACGCAGCCCCTGCATCATCTTGAAACCGTTGTACTCGGGAGGGTTGTGACTCCCGGTTATCATCACGGTGATATCCGGCCGCAGAACGTGTGCGGCGAAGTAGGTCATGGGCGTGGACTGGGAGCCCAGGTCTACGACCTCGGTGCCGGAAAGCGCAAGGCCTCCGGTGAGCCACTTCAGCAGCTGGGGGCCGGAGTTGCGGACGTCTCGGCCCACGCATACCGTTCCGTCTGCCATCTCCCCCAGGGCGGCGCCCAGCCTGGCCACGGTCTCGCGGTCCAGGTCCTTCGGATAGCGGCCGCGGATATCGTACTTCCTGAAGACAGACGCTCTCATAGTCACGCTCCCATGCCTTCTTGGGTGTTGGTCAGTCCAGCGGAAGGCCGGCCTGGTACTCGCCCTGCTTCCTTCCCTGCCGGAGCCATCCGCCGTGGGTGATGAGCACCTGACGGGCCAGCTCCTCTGACAGCTCCATCCTGTCGATGGCGCCTTTGGGCTGTCCGCGGAAGTTGATCCTGAGCTCCGCCGAGGGCGGGGTCAGCTCCAGGGTTACGCTGAGTATGGATTCCACTGGCGCCAGGGCTACCGTGCGCGAGAGGATGCCGACCACGGCCTTGGTCAGATAGTCCCTGCTTCCGCGTATCATGACCTCTTCGTCCATGGCGACCGTCAGGTTCATTCTCTTGTCCCTCAGTTCTTCCGCACAGGACTGTATGGCCTCCGAGAGGAGCTCGTCGAGGGCGATCGGATCATCCCATCCATCCGGAAGGGAGACGTCGTCCTCTGACCCGTCTCGATCTGCCAGAGCGATGGTGCGGAGATGGTCGATCTCCGACAGAGTCTCGCGCTGGCGGGTGAGCTCGGTGGCGGCCGCGCGCAGCCTGGCCAGGCCGCGTTTGATTCCCTCGGGATCCCTCTCTCCCGGCCGGGACATTGCCTCGACCTCGTCCAGTATCTCCTCCAGCGGCTCCTCGAAGGTCCCGGAGACCGCGGACAGCAGCTCCAGCCTGTCCCTCTGGAGCTCCGCAAGCTCCGCCCGCATCTTTTCGCGTTGGTTTTCCAGCGAAGAGAGCCTTCGGGAGAGTGCCCTCCGCCCGCGGCGGAGATGCTCCAGGAGCACCAGAGCGGCCAGCACGGCGACCAGGAGGAGCGCCTCCTCCCAGGTGCTGATCATGCCTCCCCCTCTCCGAGGCTCGACTCCGGCCCCCGCGTGGAACGCCCTCCAGCGCTAGGGAAGCCGGGCCAGCGACTCTGCCACGAGCACGCGGGCGCCCGAGGCCCGGGATATGTCGGCCAGAGTCAGATCGTCCAGGGTCAGAGAATCGCTGTTGAACATAACAGGGGGCAGAAAGAAGGGTCCAGCCTCGCCGGACGTTTTCCGCTTATCGATGGCGGCGATGACGTCGCAGCCCGTCAGGAGTCCCGCCACTCCCACCATGGGGCCGAAGAAGCCGTTCTCGGCCGGAGCTACGCGGTACCCGGTGGCGGCCAGGTACTCGCGCAGAAAGGGAGCCGCCAGGGTTCCGGTGACGACGGTTCCCTTTCCCCGCCCGTCGCCTCGCGGGGCCGTGAGCCGGGTCAGCAAGCCTATGCCGTTCTCCTGCAGTGCACAGCCTTCGTAGAAGTCGGGGGCGGGAACCTGCGCGCCCGCCATTGCCAGGAGCTCATCCGCGGGCCAGACCCATCTGCCCAGCCCCCTTCGCACAGCCCTGGCGCCTGCGGACATGCACAGAGACAGTATCCGGGCGGATTCGCGGGAGGTGGGGCGGCGGAGCGGAGCCAGTCCGTCCCTGTGGCCGGTCAGTCCCACGGGGACTATTCCCAGCTGAGAGACCAGGGGAGCCTGCATGAGGGTCTCCACTGTCTCGGCAAGATGCCGGCCGTCGTTCAGGCCCGGTACGACCACTATCTGTCCCCGGACCTCCACTCCGCCGGCCCTGAGTCTGCGGAGGGCGGGTACGACCGGCGCCGGTCCCCGCCGTCCGAGCATGACGCCCCGGAGTTCGGGGTCGGTGGCGTGTACTGACGCGTAGACGGGGCTGAGCCCCCGCTCCAGGGCCAGATCAACCTGGTCGGGGTCGAGTGTAACGTAGGTCCCGTCCAGGAAGGAATGCCGGACGTCGTCGTCCTTGTGCAGCAGGCTCTGTCTCACTCCCGGAGGGTTCTGGTCCACGAAGCAGAACGGGCAGCGGTTGCGGCATCTTCGGGGCTCCTCGCCCTTCATCCTGAGGCCCCATCCCATGTCCGCTGGGTTGCGGCGCAGATGGGCCCGTCTGACGCTTCCGCCCCTTCGGTAGAGCACCTCGCAGGTAAGCGAGGCCTTTCCGAAGAGGTCGAGAATATCGCTGACGGGGTTCCCGTCGACGCTGATCAGAAGGTCGCCGGCGCGGATTCCCGCCCGGGAGGCGGCTCCGGCCGGTTCCACTGCCCTGACCGAGAGCAATGCCCGGCTTCTCTACTCCAGTGTGTCCTGCATGCGGGCCAGAACAGGATCTATGTTTCGGGCGGCTTCCAGCTCGGCCTCGGCCTGATGCTTGCGGCCGGTGATCGTGTACACCTTGGCCAGCTGGATGTGAAAGCCCACCATAGCTCCCTGATCGTCGGCCGCCAGCGATATGCCCTTCCGGAACTGCTCCTCCGCTTCGTCGTAGCGGTCCATTCGGAAGTAGCACCTGCCCAGCATCTCCCGGGCCTTGAGTCTGTGCTCGGGGCTGTCCAGAACCTTCTCCAGCTCGCTGACGGCCTCCCGCAGGAGGCTCATCTCGTGGTAGGCTATTCCCAGATCGTAATGGGTGTTGTAATCGTCCTGGGAGACGTGCTGATCTATGCCGTCCTGGAACTCCCGGATCAGGTCGGCCAGCGCCTTGGCGCTGCCGGAGTCGAACATATTGTCGATATCGGCCAGGATGGTGGCTATGTCGGCGTAGTTCTCGGCGTCGGCCAGCCCCGGCCTGATGCCGTCGAAGAGCTGGCGCGCCATATCGAAGTCGGGCTTGGCGTCCAGGGACGCCTCCAGAGCCGCCAGCGCTTCGTGTGGGCTGTCGTTGAGAAGGTAGGCGACGGCCAGCCTGTACAGAGCCCTGGCCTGGCCTTCCTGGCCCAGCGACTTCCTGATGCGGGCCAGCTCCCTCGCCGCGGCAAGGGACTCCGGACAGATGTCCAGAACGCCCTCCAGGAGCTCGAACACCATCCGCTCCCTTCCGGACGAACGGTAGATGGTGGCCGCCTTCAGATAGGCCTCGACGGATCCGTAGAAGTCGCCTACGTCCAGCAGCAGATTTCCCAGCTCCACGAATCCCAGGGGATCCTCGGGGCTGGACACCAGACGCTTCTTCATGTCCGATATCTGCTTGGAGAGCGCCTCTCTGACCTGCTTCTTGGAGACCAGGCCCATGTCCACCAGAACGTCCCCCAGTCGGGCGTCGCTTTTGCCGCTGCGCTGCATATGCAGGGCCTTGAGAACCTCCGAGGCGTTCAGAAGCCCGTCCGTGACCAGATACTCGCCTATCCTCTTTCGGTGTCTTCGTCCGGTATCCTCACCGCCCTCAGGGATGAGAATCTCGCCCTCCATGTCCTCCTCGTTGAGGTCCTGCATGTACTCCCTGGGGTTGTCGCTGGTGAGCTCCCCGGCGACGGCCATCTCGCTGGCGGCCTCCGGCGCGGCCTCGGGTGCGGGCCGGGGCTCGGGGATCTCTTCTACCTCTTCCAGCTTCTCCCCGGGCTCCTTCGCCGCCGGTTCGGGCTCGGGTTCGGGCTCGGGTTCGGGCTCGGGCTCCGGAGGCCGCGACTCGCCACGGACCTTCTGCAGCATCTTCACCATCTTCGGATGCTGCTTGAGGTTCTTCTCCGCAGCCCTCATTACGCACTGGTCCAGAACGATCTCGTCTTTGCAGAGATAGGCCAGCTTGGCCAGCTTCACGACCCAGCGGTCGTCGTCCGGGTCTATGCGCATAAGCATCTGAAGGGCATCTATGACCCTGGGGTCGGTCTTCTCGGGGCCGCTCTTGAGGAACTTCATCAGGGAGTGCTTGGCCTGCTCGAGCTTGCCCTGCTCGTCGAAGCATCTGGCCATGGCCAGGTGGGCGTCGGAGTAGTTCTCGTCGATTCGCAGCGCCTTGCGGCTGACGGAGAGCGCAACCGTATGCAGGCCGTCCTTCAGATAGAGTTCGGCGGCTTCCACGAACTGGCAAAGGGCCTCTTCCTGCCTGTCCATCTTGAGCAGCACATCCCCGGTGCTGTTGTGTATGGATGCCTCCTCGGGGTCTTCCTTGAGAAGCAGTTTGAAGGCTCTCAGGGCACTGTCCAGCTTGCCCTTCTGCAGCATCTCATGGGCCTTTTTCTTCAGAGAGACGTCTGCCATCGGTTCCCTTCGCTCAGCTGTTTCCGCCGGACGAACCGGCCCGCGCCGCCACTCGCGCTCCTGCGAAGACCGTATCTATATCGTCAACAGCCAGGTGATACGCAATACTCCGGTAGTCATCTACGTTCCAGAGGACCATGTCCGCGTCCCTCCCGGGCTGTACGGAGCCCTT
Source organism: uncultured bacterium (assembly GCA_964553045.1). Lineage (GTDB taxonomy): Bacteria > Fermentibacterota > Fermentibacteria > Fermentibacterales > JCC-6 > JAWLEP01. The sequence continues at coordinate 22,359 of CAZKJG010000011.1, forward strand.
GCGGTCCATCATGTCAACCGCCGCCGCTCCGTTGATCGTGGCGGCCACCAGGGCCTCCTCCACGGTCATGCCGCACCGGCATACGCCAAGGTTGATCATGAACGGCATGGACTCGCAGTAGCAGCTGCCGGGGTTGAAGTCCGTGGCCAGCGCCACCGCCGCACCCGCATCTATCAGTCTCCTGGCGTCGGGAAAGGGCTTGTTGAGGAAGAGGGCCGTTCCGGGCAGAAGGGTGGCCACCGTGTTGGAGCCGGCCAGGGCATTCACGCCCTGCTCGCTCACCGAGAGGAGGTGGTCGGCGCTGACCGCGCCCAGCTCCACCGCCAGCTTCGCACCACCCGTGTCGTGGAACTCGTCTGCGTGCAGCTTGAGGCCGAAGCCCATCTCGGCGGCGGCCTCCAGGAGTCTCCTGCTCTGCGCCGGCGTGAAGACGCCCTTCTCGCAGAAAACGTCTACGAATGCGGCCAGCCCCGCGTCACGGACCACTGGAAGCACGTCGCTCACCATGAAATCCACGTAGCGCATTGGATCGTCGCGGTGCTCCTCGGGCACCTCGTGGGCCCCCAGGAAAGTGGAAACCACGGTCTGAGGGACCCGCGAAGATGCGCTGCGCACAACCTCGAGCATCCTGATCTCGGTATCCAGGTCAAGTCCGTATCCGCTCTTCGCTTCAAGAGTTGTAGTGCCGTGTCTGAGCATGGACGAAAGATGCCTGAGCATCATCGATTCCATGACTTTCGAGGGGGTTTCCCGGGTGCGCCTCACGCTGTTCAGTATGCCCCCGCCGCTGCGGGCTATCTCCTCGTAGTCGGCCCCTGCCGCCCTCATGGCGAACTCATCCTGACGGGTGGCACCGAACACCGGGTGCGTATGGGAGTCGACAAGTCCCGGCGTTACGACTCTCCCGGAAGCTTCGTGAACCTGCATCCCGCCGGAGTACTCCAGCTCCGATTCCGCGTCGGAGGAGGGACCGGTCCAGACTATCCTGCCGTCGAGGGCGGCCACCGCGGCGTTCTCCAGGATGGAGAGCCTGCCGGCGTCGCGCCCGCGACGGGGCTTCTGAGGCCCCACCAGAGTGAGGAGCTGGCCTATATCGCGCAGCAGGAAGTCGGCTCTCTGCATTCGCTTCGGACTACTCTTCCCCTGCTATGACGGAGGCCACCCTGCGGCCGCCCATGTTGTGGAAGCTGACACGTCCGTCGCACTTGGCGAATAGCGTGTCGTCACTGCCCCTGCCCACGTTCAGGCCCGGATGTATGCGGGTACCGCGCTGACGCATGATAATGCTCCCCGCGGTGATCAGGCTGCCCGCCGCGGACTTCACGCCCAGGCGGCGGCCCTCTGAGTCCCTCCCGTTTCGGGAGCTGCTGGATGACTTCTTGTGCGCCATCTGATCATGTCCTTCCGAAATCGGCTGACGGCTGCGGCCGCCAGGCCGGCTAGTCCCCTGCCACTAATCTGGTGGTGAATACCTCTCCGCCCGTTCGAAGGGATGCGAGGTAGACGCCACGGGGTACTCTGACGCCGGTGCTGGATCGTAGGTCCCAGCTCACGTGGCCGGTTTCGGCGCTTACCGCGAGCGTCTTCACCCGGCGTCCGGAAATATCGTAGATTTCCAGGGAGCCTTCAACCCCCGGGCGCGGCATGCGGAATGTACATGAGGATACCGCCGGATTTGGAGAGACGCGCAGCGACCCGCCGGTCCCGGTTTCCTCAACACCGCTCGCGCCGAAGACGAAGCTGACCTCCACCCTCTCCTCGGCTCCCACCGTCACATCTTCCGCAGTCTGGGTCTCGTAGCCCTGCACGGAGGCGGACACGTCGTAGGTTCCGGGAAGCAGCGTCTTGTGGTAATCGCCGAGCGTGACGTCCGTCCGGCAGAACCGAAGAGGCGTGGAGTCCCCGTCGTCGGGTATGGATATCTGGATGCCGGCGTCCAGGGGATTGCCCTCGTTGTCCTCGACGGTGCCCCATATTCCGTACGTGCTCCGGGTGAAGAACTCCAGAATCGCCATGTAGTGCGCATCGGCCACACCGGGCCAGTCCCGGGCCAGCTTGTGCCCGTGCACCTCTATGGTATGGTCGACGGTGCCGCACTCGCCGTAGCTCCAGTCGTTGACGTCCCCGTTGATCACGAACCAGCTGGCGCCGGGGAACCATATCACGAAGCCGGCGTCGCCGAAGTAGTCGAGTATGCCCGGGCTCTGGTCGTACACGAGGGCCTGCTGCCAGATCAGGGCGGAGTCCTCGGGGAGAGGCACCTCGGTGTAGTTCCAGACCGTATTGACGCATGCCGCCCCGCCGTGGAGCGAGAGTCCGGTGCTGAACGGGTTTGTGAAGTTCTCGATCTCGGGCCAGCTCTGCATCGTGATGTCGCGCAGGGCCCGGGTCTCCGGCTCGCTGAAGGGAGAGGGCCCTCCCCCCGCCCACATGTAGCTGAGGTTCCTGTTCAGATCGACTCCGTTGGCGTTGTAGCGTTCGGTGTGGTAGTAGCCGTCGGGGTTGACCACCGGGATGATCCAGCTCTCCGCGTTGTCCACCACGTAGGTGCACATCTCGCTGTCTCCGTAGTTGTCCGCCAGGTTCTTCAGGTACCTCACGGTGACCATGGCCGATGTCTTCTCGTCTCCGTGTATCGCGCCGTGGATTCGCAGCTCGGGCTCCAGCTCCTCGCTGCCGGGGCTGTCGGAGACGACAACGGCCCTCAGGTCCCTTCCCTCGACGCTCTGACCGATTACCTCCAGCCGGCATATGTCCGGATGGGCCGTCACCACGGAATCCATGGTGCCGTAGATCTCGCTCAGGCTGGGATAGGGAACAAGGGGGTCGGGCGCTACATCCTCTACGACCGTGTAGCCCATTGACCGCAGCATCTCGGCCTGGGCCGATGTCAGGTAGAAGCGCGCCCGCCGCCCGAAGATGCCCTCGAGGTCGAATCCTCGGCCGTGGAGCATCTGGGCCTCCCGGCGGGTGATGTCGCCGACCCGGAAGGAGGCATGGTCCGAGTAGGCGCCCGCTGCGGGGGCAAAGGCCAGCAGGATCACGAACGTCGCCAGACAGCATCTCATGTATTCCGCTCCCGTCCACCCTCCCGGGGGCCGGGAAGGGGGCTGCTGCATATGCCGATCAGCCGCACGGCCAGAAGGCCGAAAGCAGACCCTGGAATAGTCCAATCTCCGCGGCGGCGGCCAGGTGGCGTGAAGATGAGTCCGCAGCGAACGCGGGTCAACTTGCACTTGCATGAACACGGTTCTTGCGGTAGGATTCCCGCTGCCTTCGGGGAGCGGGGCGTGGCGCAGCCCGGTAGCGCACCTGCTTTGGGAGCAGGGGGTCGCCGGTTCAAATCCGGCCGCCCCGACCACCCCCAGCCGTTCGGGACGCGGGTCAGTCCAGTACGTCCTCCACCTGCGAGTTCCAGGTAGCGTCGAAGGCCGCCCTCCAGGACCTCCCCTTCGCCAGCTCCCTGGCGGCCCTGGACATGCTTCTCAGGCGTTCGGGTGCGTCCATGAGCCTGGCTATGCCCTCCGCCAGGCAGCCTGGGTCCTTCCCCCGAACGATTATGCCCGTCTCTTCCGGCTCTACTATCTCCCTGGGGCCTCCCATGTCGGTTACCACTGCCGGAAGGCCAGAGGAGTGGGCCTCCAGAACGACGTTGCCGTAGGTGTCGGTGGTGCTGGGAAAGACGAAGAGATCGCCCGAAGCGTATGCGGCGTAGAGCTCCTCGCCCTTCAGTATGCCGGTGAAGTAGCCGCCCCTGCCGGTGAGCTCCCGGACCATCTCACCCAGGTACGGTCCGTCTCCCACCACGAACAGCTCCACTTCCCTGCCCTCCCCGCGAAGCCGCTGAAGTGCCTCTCCCAGCACCTCCAGGTCCTTCTCCCGGGAGACGCGGCCTACGTACAGGAGCTTGAAGGAGCCCGGGCTTCCGCCGAACCGCTGAAAGAAGTCGGGGTCGCGGTGCCGGGGCGAGAATCGATCGCTGTCGATTCCCCTGGGGAACAGGCGCATCTTGTTCCGGGGCACACCCTGCTGCTCCAGGTCGTCCATGTAGTAGCCGCTGGGCACCAGTACACGGTCCATGGCGCTCATGAACCAGCCGGTATAGGACCCGGCGATCTCGCCCATGCGGGCGTCCTGGACAATCCGGTTGACGTGTCGGGCGAAATCGGTGTGGTGGATGCCGACGCAGGGGATTCCCAGCAGCTTACCGATGCCCAGCGCCACCAGCCCCACCGGCCCGGGCGTGGAGATGTAGAGCATCCCTATCCTGTTCTCGTCCACGAAGCGCAGCATCTCCAGGAAGGGGGGTATGGAGAGGGTCTTGGAGCTGTAATCCGGAATCGGGAACTCCTTGATCGGCTTGAAGTTCACGACCCAGCCCGGGAATGAGACCGGCCTGTTCTGGCAGGACAGGACCGCCAGCTCCCTCTCGGTGTCGAGCGCCAGGCCGCTGTAGCGCTGCAGAGTCCTTGACACTCCGTTCAGATCGTCGATGGTGTCGGTGAACCAGGCCCTCTTCCCCCCGTCCAGCCTGCCCAGCTCCTCCCCCGTCAGCTGGCGGGAGACCCGTCTTACCGCTTCCCTTCCTCGGCGCGAGATGAAGTAGAAGAGCGGGTAGGGGGCCGAGAGCATCAGTATCGGGGCCAGGGCCGTCACGGCCTCCAGCGCCTCCAGTATGCGTCCCCTCTCGATCCGCGACGCCAGCATGGTGATGAAGCGCTCGGCGAACCTGTTGGTCAGGTTGTTCATTATCTCGAAGGTACGCTCGTCTATGGTGCCACCCAGGTCGCTGCTGTTGATCCAGAGGTCCTTGCCTATCTCCAGCAGCTGGTCGTTCATGAACTCCTCCAGCTCCGAGCCCGCCACGGCCCTGCCGAGGACCCTGTGGAGCACGCCGTCTGCACGGTGCCAGAGCGTGGGCTCGGCCTCCGTGCTCAGGCCCGGCCGGAAGAACCTGTCGGCCGCCTCGGTGGTCATTCGGGGCACCTTCTTGGACAGCATGCGGTCCCTGTAGAAGGAGTAGGCGATCGAGTACACCGAATACGCACCCCTTATCGCGCTTCCGTGATGGCCCCCGGGCAGCCCCTTCCCCATGCGGATGCCCTCCAGGTAGTCGTCCACGGTCTCCGCACCCCTGACACCGGTGTGGGTAAGCCCCAGGAACCTTCCGCAGTGATCATCGGAGCCCCCTACGAAACCGAAACCACGATCCAAGGTTTCCACTACCCTGCGGACGGCCTCGTTCTCCACCCTGGAGCGTCCCCCGTTCACCGCTTCCACGAGGTCTATCCTCTCCAGGACCTCCCTGAAGTCCGAAGCGGTCAGCGGAGCCCCCGGGAAGTGGAACGGATGGGCGAGAGCGGTTGCCACGCCCTGTTCCTCGAGGTAGTCCATCAGGACGTGGAAGTCGTCACGCAGCCGGGCGATCTCCTCGTGCTGGGCGGGATCAATCCCGAACACCAGCAGGTGCAGTATGGCGTCGCTTCCGGGCAGCCTCACCACTACCTCTTCGCTCAGGAATACGTTGTCCTGATGGGAGATGGACATGACGCCCTCGATGGTGTTTATGTCGGTGATGGTTACGAAATCCATGCCCCGTTCCATGGCCTTCTCGTACACCAGCTCCGGCGGGGTGAGGCTCTCGGGGACCTTCAGAGACCGCAGTATCCACAGGGATGTTTCCCGGGAATGGCTGGAGTGCACGTGCACGTCACAGAGCGCCGTTTTCAAGCCCGCTCCCGTCCGGTTGATGCTGGCGAATCAGCCCCGCAGCGCAGGTACGTATGTATATGCACTGTTCACCTGCCGTTAACGAGTCCCCGGTTGACGACCAGCAGCCGCATGGGGCCCGAACCCGCCGCCAGCGTATCCACCGGCACCTGTTCGGCCGCATTCCAGACCAGAACTGCGTCCGCTCCGAAGCTGGCCACGTAGACCATCCCCCCGTGAAGGACGGCATCGGTGGCCGAGAAGCCGATGTCCCAGGTATTCGCAACGCCCGTGACATCGTAGGACAGCAGGCCCCCGCCATCCATTGCCAGCAGCCATCCGCAGCCCCAGGTCCTGGGCCGTGCGGAGATGCTGGGAGTGGCCGGCAGGTCCACCTGGCCCTGGACGGAGCCGCCCGGGGCCTTCAGCAATGTGACCACTCCCTCACCCTGGTAGGCGGTGGTCAGGACGTGCACCCCTCCCTCCCCTACAGATGTGGCTTCGAAGGCGTTCTGAGGGGTCCCTACCGTATCGGTCACCTCCCACAGGGCCGGGTCGATCACCGAGACCATTCCGATTGAATCGTACGTTCCGTAGCCGTGGCTCACCCAGAGCAGACCCTCGGAGGCTGCTATTCCGCTGGGGTACGGAGCGGTCTCCAGGTACCTCTCGACCGTCATGCCCGCGGGGTCTATCTCCGCGATTCGGTCTCCCATCAGGAGGGTGACGTAAAGCATGCCGTCCAGGCCCGCAATGGAATAGGGGTTTGAGCCCTCCGGCAGCTGGGAGCTGGAGGAGGGCGGGCCGGATTCGCCCAGATCGAAGAGCTCCACCCGGTCGTCAAGCGAGCATACTACGGCCAGCATGCCTCCTTCCGTCGCCATGGCGTCGTTGGGAGCGGAGCCGGTAACGTATGCCGAGCCCACCAGGGAATCCGCCCCAGGATAGTAGAGGTCAACGGTGTTCGAGAGGGTGTTTATCCAGACAATCACGTCCCCTGAGGGGTTCTCTCCCCCCGCCGGTCCAGCCGGGTCCGCGCAGCCCGAGAGCAGCCCGAAGACCATGACGACGGCCGTAGCACCTCGCACGATAGTCATTCTGCCCCCTTCCAATCCAGCATGAGCCTGGCGCCCCGGGGATCGCCCGGATAGCCGTCGGTCACCTCGTAGTCCCTGCCGGTCAGGTTTTCGGCGTTCAGCCTGAGTCGCAGGCGGGATGAGAGCTCGACCGTCATTCCGGCCGCCAGAAGCCAGTAGCCCGGAATGTAATCGGTCTGGGTTCGATTGCGGTAGGAGAGGCTCCGGCCGCTAACCCCGAAGCTGAGCGCCACCTTCCCCAGGTCCAGACGCGCCTCCCCCCCTCCCACCAGGTCCGGGCGGTAGGGCATGCGGCACCCGTAGCTGACCGCGCCCTCGGTGCGGTCAACCGACGACGCGGCGGTAAGGCTGCCGCAAAGGCCCGCCCGTCCCAGCTCGACCTCTCCCTGCAGCTCGAAGCCCATCCGCCTGACGCGGGCTACGTTCTTCGGCCTCCATACGTTTTCACCGTCCGGCAGCCAGGTGATCTGGTCACGGGTGGAGGCAAGGTAGCCGCATGCCGATGCCCGCGCACCGCCCCAAGAGCCGGCCAGGCCCAGCTCTCCCTCCACGGCCGTTTCCGGGTCCAGGTCGGGATTGCCCTCGGCGAAGGGGTCGCTCGGCCAGTGAAGGTCGTTGAAGGTCGGCCTCCTGAAGCTCCTCGAGACGCTTCCGTACGCCATCAGGCCCCCAAGGGGCATCGGCAGCGAGACGGAGGCGGAGGCACTGGTGCCGGCGGCCTCTCCCCCGGCGGCATCGGCCGCGGCCTCCGCCCGCAGGGAAATCGGGCCCAGCTCCTCAGCCGTTGCCAGCCGCGCGCTTGCGGAGGTTCTTCGATGGGTTCCCAAAGCGGTGCTGGCTACACCCTCCGTTCTGCCCCCGATTCCGACGGACAGCCATTCGGACAGGTTCCACAGAGCCTCTGCCGCGGCGGACAGATGACGGTGTGTGTCGTCGGTCGGCTCGGGGAAGTCGGCCCGGTACCGCATGGCCTCGCCGAAGCAGTCGAGGGACAGCGATACCGGGCCTCCGCCGATGTCGGCCCATCCCGCGAAGCCGGTGGTCCGACGCCGTCCGGACGCTTCCGGGGACCATGTGGGGGCCTCGGTGGCTCCGGATGCCCAGCGGGCCATGCCTCCCCACCGGAAACCTTCCTCCAGCCCCGACAGCAGCCCGGAGGCCGCCATTCCCTGGCCTTCCCCCGTAAGTCTCCGCATGCTGACGGTCAGGCCGGCCCCCTGCATGCCCGCGGCGGCCCGGACTCCCGCGGAGCCCGCGGTCCCCAGCCAGGCCTGCAGCATGTCCGGGGCATCCGGACTGCGACTCAGCAGGTTCACGGTGCCGGATATGGCCCCCGGCTTCGAGGAGGAGGCGCCGCCCCGGGCTATCTCCAGCGCCCGGAACATTCCCATGTCCAGCTCTGCCGGCACCATTCCGTCGAGGGGACTCTGCAGGGCGTGGCCGTCTATCGAGAAGCCGGTCTGCCCGGCCTCGGCGCCCCGCAGGGACATCGATACCACCGGCATGCCGCCGCCGTACTGGCGTACGTATATGCCGGGCGCGGCGGAGTTCAGCCGCTGTGCCAGTCCAACGGGCGGTCGGTCGAGCGTCTCCCCAGTCAGCAGGGTGGTAGAGGGTGCCCTTTCGCGCATGAGACCGCTGGTCTCCCCCGTGACCGGTATTACCACTCCCGAGGGCACCGCCGAGGCCCTGAGCACGATGAGGGAATCGCCGGAGACGATTCCGCTCCAGGTCCTGTAGCCGAGAGCCAGGATCCGCACTCGTCCCGGGTAGGGAGGAAGCTCGGCCCGGCCGCAGCTGTCGGTCGTCAGCCCCTCGGCATTCCCCGCGTACACAATTGCCCGGACCGGCCGGCCCATGGCGTCCAGGACCCGAAGGACCGGTCCGCCCGCCGCGGCCGCCGATTCCAGCAGCAGAGCCATCAGTAATGGATACAGTATTCTCAGATCGCCACCTCCGGCCGGAGGCATACGGGCTGGCCGGCAGCCGGCCTGGTGGGGCCGTTCCGCCGTGCCGCGGCGCAGTATCCTGACTTCCGGATCGTCCCCACGCCCCGCCTTCCCGCCCATTCGGGCAGTGGCCGCGTGTCGGGCTCGGGTCCCCGGTTACAGTGGCGCCACCGTGACGGACTCGCACCGTCTTCCTGCGCACCCGCAGCTCGGTTTTCCCAGTGTCTGTGCAACGGGAATATATTCGCTCAGGGCTCCGCCCAGAAGTCCCTTCGGGTCTCCTCCCCCTCCGCCATGGCCATCGCCTGGCCTATGGAGTGGTCCATGTTGTTGTACCAGAAGCTGCCGCAGCGGCCCAACAGAAAGAGCCCTTCGGGGGGGATGAGCATCTGCAGTCTGCTCCTGTATTCCAGATCGTATAACGGGTAGGTCTCGGCGATGCGAAGCGGCTCTACGAACTCAACGCTGCCCGGATCCACCGCGCCCACCCTTTCGAGGTCGGCGACTACGCGGTCGGTCATCTCCTCGGGCCGTCTCCACGTTTCGCTGTTCGAAGAGCAAGTCAACTCGGCCGTTATGCTGTCGCCGCCGGGGGGCACGGTGGCGGACGAGAAGTTCGAGGGAATCGTCGTGCGGCTGAAGCTTATGTCCTCCTGGCCGAAGTAGCACCACTGGTAGTCGTTGCCCTGCGGCTCTGCGAGTCCCACGCAGTAGAGAACCGTGTTGATGAACTCGAGCCCCGAGTCGGGGTAGAGCACCGGCAGTGGCGCTGACCAGTATACCTCGTCGGCCTCCAGGGCTTCCCCATCCTCCAGCCTCACGCCCCGCACCCTGTCTCCGTCCTGGAGGATGCCGGCCGCCGGGCAGCAGGTTCTTAGCAGGCCTCCCCTGCTCTTGATACGTCCGGCAAGCAGGTCGGAGAATAGCTGTATTCCTCCTTCGGATGGGTATATAAAGCTGGTAGATACCGGCTTGGGAAGCAGCAGTCCGGCCAGGAGCGACACGAGGCTGTCGGCCCTGACCCTCTTGTCGATCACCGCCCGGTTGACACCCGCCTCCGCCCAGTCCGAGTGGAGATCCTCCGCGTCCAGGCCTGTGAACTTGCGGGTATAGCCGCTGAAGAAGAAGTTGTAGAGGTTTGGACCGTAACGGGTTCGAATATGGTCGGCGAACGAGCGGACCTCGCCCCCTCCCCGGCGGAACAGGTCCAGGAAGCTCGAAGCCAGGACCCGCAGAGGCAGGCCCAGTACCGTCCCCAGGGTGAGAGGCCATGTGTTGTAGCGGCCCAGGAGGTAGACGGAGCTTGCCCTCGGAATGGTTATCCTGCGGCCGTCCAGAACGTCCTCCACGTACTCCAGGACCTTTCCGTCAACAGTGTGAAAGCGGTGCGGGCCGATATCGAACAGGAAATCACCGTGCTGAAAGGTCCTGGCCAGCCCGCCGACTCTGCTGCCCCTCTCCAGGAGCACAAGAGAGACGCCGTCGCCTTCCCTTTCCAACAGCCTCTCCGCCAGCGTGAGTCCGGCCACGCCGCCGCCGACCACCACCACCCTCTTCACCTCTTGCTCCCCCCCTCGGAACGTCGCCTGCGTGAGAGAACGGCCGGAAGCGCGACCAGCATTATCGCGACGGCCATGAACAGCCAGAGTATGTGCACGGCGAAGCCTGCGCGCACAACCTCCGCGCCGGATATTCCGGCAAGAGCGAAACCCGCCGTCCAGCCCGCCTCTACGGTTCCCACCCCCAGCAGGCCGTGCACCGGAAGGGCCATGGTCAGGTCGGTGACGGCAAATGCGGTGAAGAGCTTCCAGACGGGCAGGTGGCCCAGCTCAATGGAGACGGCTCTGAGAAGCGAGAGGAACATCAGCATCTTGAGCGCCCAGACGCACAGCGAGAGCGCCAGGCCGCCCACCAGCCTGAGGGGGCTGTTGCGGTAGCTGGATGCGCACCGGAGCTCGCGGAACCACCTGAGTAGTGCGTGGCCGCGGGACAGCCTCACAGAGGCGGCAGCGACCGGACGCCTTATCCAGCGGAGTATCCAGGGCATCAGCAGGACTCCCAGGACCCCCGCGGCCGCCACGCCGGGAGCGATCGCCGCTGCGGCTCCGCCCGTTCCGAAGGCGACGACCACGGCGACCACGGAGCCCATGGCCACCAGGTCGAGGAGCTTGGAGACTATGACCACCCCGGTCCCGTCACCCAGGGGAACGGCGGCGTGATGCCGGAAAAGGCCCACCATGGCCACGTCCGACAGCCGTACGGGCAGCAGGTGTCCCAGGCCTATGTGCACGGATGTGAGCGGAACGGTCCTGCGCAGGGTGAGAGGGGTCCGAAGGGCAAGCACCTTCCACCGTACCGCCCGCATCAGCTGGCTGGCCACGAACAACCCCAGCCCCAAGGCAAGCAGCCCGGGGTCGGCTCCGGAGAGGCTGCGGCCCACGGAATCCGCAACTGCGCTCAGACCGCCCGACGCCCTGACCAGGAACCAGGCGAGAACCCCGCCGAGAACGACTCCGGCCAGGGCTCTTGCTGTTCTTCTTCCCATTTCCGATAATCCCACTTCCCTGTAGATGAAGATTCGGCCGGGCAGGAAACCAGATTATGATCCAAATCCGGGGCATCTCCAAATCCTTCGGCAGGACAGTGGCGCTGAGGGACGTAAGCCTCGAGGTTGCCGCGGGATCCTCCATGGCCCTGCTGGGCCCCAACGGGGCGGGAAAGACAACACTTGCGAAGATAGTGCTGGGCCTGGTCATGGCGGACTCCGGAAGTGCCTCCATCGGCTCCGTGCCGGTCACTGCCCCCTCCTCTCGCCGGGGAGTGCGCTACCTGCCCGAGAACGTGGTCTTCCATGCGTGGGCGAGGCCCATGCAGCTCTTCGGGCAGCTGGAGCGGATTCGGCGCTCCTCCACCCCCCTCCAGTTCCGCGAGAGGGCCTCGCAGCTGGCCTGCGACCACCTGCTCGACCGGCCCATGGGCAAGATGTCCCGCGGGCAGCGGCAGCGCATCGCCCTGGCCCTCTGCACGTGCGGAAGCCCCGGGATTCTCATACTGGATGAACCCTCCAGCGGTCTCGATCCGGAGGGACGCGTCCATCTGCGGAAGCTGATCCGCAGCCTGTCGGCCCAGGGCGCCACGCTGCTTCTGAACTCGCATCTTCTGGGAGAGGTGGAGAGCGTATGCCGTCGAGCCGCCTTCATCCGTGAGGGCAGTCTGGTCGGAGAGGGCGACCTCGAGGAGCTCTCCCGGACCCGGGGAGAGGTGGAGGTATGGTCGGATACCCCCCGTGAGATGGCGGACGCCCTGCGCGGTCTCGGGCTGGAAGCGCAAGTGGGGCCGGACTCCGGGACCGTGCTCGTTCGGCTGGGGCCGCATGCAGAGGAAGTCAGGGATGTTGCCGCAGCCGTACTGGAGTCGGGAATCGGCTTTTCGGGTATGCGTCGGCGCAGGGAAAGCCTGGAGGACATATTCCTGAGGATGATGAAGGGGGACGGACCTGTTTCTGAACACGCTTGAGCACCTGCTGCGCAGGAAGCTGCTGCTCATCGCCCTGCTCGCCGCCCTGGCCATGCTCCTGCTGTTCTGGTGGGGCGTCTCAGAGGCGGCGGAGGCCTTCCACTCCGGGGAGATGTCGCAGGGCGGGCCGTCCCCGGTCAGCGAGCCGGATGTGGCCCTTGGCGCCGTTCTGATAGGCAGCATGGGAGCCTCCATGCTCCTTACCGCCCTTACCGTGATACTCTGCGCATCGGTGCTCCCCGAGGAGTTCGAGACCGGCAGGATATCCCTCTGGGCCGCGCTCCCCATGTCCCGTTTCAGGCTCTACCTGGGCTCCACATCCGCCTCCCTGGCGTGCTGCTTCGCCCTGGGAGTGCTGCTGTTCGGAGGGGTAACGGTGGTCACGTCCATGTACCTGAGCTTCAGCCCGGAATCCGTGGTCATGGCGGCTCTCAGCATGGTCGCCTGGCTGGGTGTGATATGGGCCACGGTTACGGCCATGTCCATGGTAACCGGCAAGATACCGGCCATTCTGATGACATTCGGACTCTGCGGACTGGCCTCTTTCGGAGGGGGATTCATCCAGCTGGGCGGCGTTGTGCCCGAGGTTACGGAGTCCGCCGTATACCGTCTGGCCGTGGGCTTCAGGCTGATCTTCCCCTCCGACATGGCCCTGAGGGGTCTGCTCTTCGGCATCATGCCGGCACAGGGCATGGTCAAGGAGGGGATGGCCTTCGTGGGGGTCTCCCAAAGCACTCCCGCGTGGCATCCCCTCTACGCGGCGGTCTGGACCTCGGTCATGACGGCCATGGGAATACTCCGCTTCCGGGGAAGGGACCTTCCCTAGATAGTCCTCAGTCCCCGCTCCAGGCCGGGGGTGCAGGTACGCGGCCGTCCAGGTGCACTCGCAGAACGTCCACCATGGGCCCGTGGTCCCGGGCCCCCGCCATCTCCCTTATGGAGTGCATGGAGAGCATGGGGTTGCCGACGTCCACGCTGTGGACGCCGAGGCCCGACGCCGTTATGGGCCCGATTGTGCTCCCGCAGGGCATGTCGTTCCTGCTGACGAAATGCTGCACCTCCACTTCGGCCTCTTCGGCGCACAGCCGGAAATAGGCGGAGGTGTCGGGCGACGATGTATACCGCTCCTGGGCGTTGATCTTGATCACCGGGCCCCCGTTGATTACCGGCCGCGCCCTGCTGTCGTGCCTGTCCGACCAGTTGGGGTGGACCGCATGCGCTCCATCCGCCGAGACCTGCATGGAGAGCGAGAGGGCCCGAAGGAGCTCCTCCCTGCCGGGACAGAGCCTCTCCAGCACCGAATGGGCCAGGTTGGAACCGGCTCCGTTGAGCGTTCCAGACCCCACTTCCTCGCTGTTGAACAGGCAGACCACGGATGTGCTCTGCGAGGGGGACGAATCCAGCATTGCGGCCACAGAGGCGTGACACATGGCCAGGTTGTCGATACGTCCTCCCAGCACGAACTCGCCGTCCGCACCACCCAGCGCCGCGGGCTGAGCATCGTAGAGCTCCAGGTGCAGCCCCAGAACGAGATCATCACTGACTCCGCAGGCCTCCGCCGCAAGGCGGCGTATGCCCTCCAGACCCGCCTCCTCCCCGCCTGCAATCACCGGAAGGTGCTTCTCCCTGTCTATGGTGAAGCCCTTCTTGTTCACCTCCCTGTTGAGGTGGATTGCCGGGGTCGCTATGCGGCATACGGGGGCCTCCAGCCTGAACCTTGCCGTTGAGACTCCGTCTCCGTCCCTGGCCACCAGCCTTCCGGCCAGCCGAAGGTCCCTGTCGAACCAGGTGGCGAGTATGGGGCCGCCGTATATCTCCAGAGCCAGTGTTGTCAGTCCCTGGCGGGTCTGCTCCGGCTCCGGCTTGAGACGGAATCCGGGGGAATCCGTATGGGCTCCGATTATCCTGAAACCCACCTCTTCCGGTGGCATGCTGCCCATGCGTACGGCTACCAGCGCATCGGAGGAGCGCGTTGTGTAGAAGAGGTCTCCCGGCGACGGAGCCCAGGGGTCGGACTCGGAGAGGGGGCGGAATCCCGCCTCATTCAGCATCCTCTGCGTCTCGGCCACTGCGTGGGAGGCCGTGGGGCTTCGGTTGATGTACTCCAGAAGCGCTTCGGCTCTGTGATCGGACATGTTCCTCCAGACTTTCAGCCGTCAATCCGTTGCTTTGCGGTTCCTCTATCCGAGAACCTTCCTGCCCGCTTCCGGCGCGGCTTTCACCGCCGAGATGCGGCCGGCGTTCGAGGTCCTCCCCCTGACCTGGTGCATGAAGGCCTCGAGACGGGCCAGGTTGTCGGTGTCCTCCTGTCCGTCGAAGGCCAGATTTATCCAGGGCAGCTCCGGATGCTCCCTTCTCAGCCTCTTGGACACGGCGGTTACGATGGTGCCCGGAAGGCAGGTGAATGGAAAGATGTTGACCGCCCCGTCTATTGTGCCCCGGGCAAGATACGCCAGGGGAGCGCCGACGCAGAGCACCGCCTCGCCGCCGGGGTTCTCACGCATGTAGGGTCGCGCGGACTCCAGAATCTCCCGGGAGGTAAGTGCGGGCCTGTCGAGGAGAATCCCGTCGAAGGGAGCCTCCATTCGAGAGCGTATGCGATGTATGGCCAGGCCCTTGATCTTGCCCTTCAGCGCCGACAGAAGCCGGCCCCTCGCCAGCGCCCTCATCACGTGCGAGTGGCTCACGTACTCGAACCACTCCACCAGGGGGGTGGGCAGAACCTCCCCGCCCAGCTTCTCTATGTGGTCTACGGTGTGTCCGTTGGCGTAGGGGTCGTTGCGGACGTAGATCTCGCCGAAAACGTACACGAGGGGCCTCTGCCCCGCCTCAGCCAGCTCCGAGAGCTCAAATGCCGCCTCTTGGAGCCTGTCCCGCAGGCCGTCCCCGGACTCCATGGCCTCTGTGAGTCCGGCCAGAGCCCTTCCGTAGGCCTCATCGGCGGCCCCCGGCTCCATCTCGTAGGGACGAACGCGGAGCAGTCCCCTGTGCAGAACGTCCGCTGCGGCTATGCCCCGCAGCAGGTCCAGCTGAAAGCCCGGCCCGGAAAGGCCCGGCATACCGCCGTAGGAGCCCGCTGAGCTGGAGGTCAGAACGGGGACCCCGCCGTAACCCCTGCGCCTGAGAAGCAGCCTCTGGAAGCTGCAGTACTGGCCGAACCGGCAGGGCCCCGAGGCGGTGCCCATGAAGAACGCGGTTTCTTTCGGATCCTCCCGTTTCAGTATCCGCAGCATGTTGCCGGAGGTGATGATGGATGGGTAGCACTCCTTTCCCGTAGTAGCCTCCCGCCCCGCGGATACGGTCTTCCGGCAAGTGGGGGGTATGGCGCGGGCGTCTACCCCCCGTTTCCTGACGGCGGCGGCCGCCATCCTGCTGGCGTCGCTCATAAGCGGTATCCACAGCGTTTTCTCACCCGGAGCCCTCTCAGCGGTGTTCAGGGTCTCCCGGTAGGGCGACGTTCCTTCGGATCGGCGTCCCCTGAGGGAATCAAGGAAGGCCTCGCAGCGGGTGATGATTCCGGCGTCCGCCGCATGCTCATCTATCTCCAGCGTCAGGTATGGCTTCCTGCCCATGACCTCGTCGAAGACATGCTGGATGAAGGAGTCCGGCCCGCAGCCGAAGTTGGTCAGATAAACCGCGTTGAGCCTGGGGTCCTCCCGAATGGCCAGAGCCGCGGCCAGGATCCTCTGTCCGTAGTGCCAGTACATGTTGCGGTGAACCTTCGAGGCCCTGTCGAGAGGCAGATCCAGGAAGTCCATGGGGATCACCCGCGCCCCCAGCCTGGAGAGCTTCTCGGGGATGTCGATGCTGACCGTTGTGTCGGCGCTGTTGTACGGCCTGGCTACCACCACCAGCGACACCTCGTCATCGGCGATCTCCCCCAGGGCCTCTCTTCCCGCCCGAAGCAGAGAGGCGCCGAACGCCCTTTGCGCTTCGGCGGCTGCCCTGCAGGCCCTGCGGGCCCGGGCGGCGGGAAAGCCCATCTCCTCGGCCATTCGAACCATGGTCTTGCGCCACCGGCCCCGGGAGGAGAGATCGAGGACTGGAGCCAGAAGCCCGGCCCGACCGTTCTCGGAGAGCCCGAGGCCGGCATCGAGCACGTAGGGGGAGCCCTGCACGAAGGGACAGCTGTAGTTCTCGCTGAAGCCGCCGGGGTCTCCGGCCCGTTGAAGGGAGGGGAGAAATACGAGGTCCACATTGCGGTCCAGGAGGTCGAGCACATGGCCATGGGCTATCTTCATGGGGAAGCAGGTCTCCGCGGCCACGTTCTCCACACCCCGGTGAACCACCCTCGCGCTGGAGGGCGAGGAGACTACGACGCGCATTCCCAAAGCCTCGAAGAAGGCGCGGAAGAAAGGATAGCGCTCCCAGAACCACAGGGCCCTCGGTAGGCCTACAGTTGTCCGTCCGTCGGCAGGATCCTCGACCGATTCTGTTTCGTCCGCGCCCAGGATGCGCAGCCTTTCGGGGAAGTGGTTGCGACCCCTGTCGAAGCGGCCGGAATCCCTTTCGTAGCGCTCGCACCTGCCGCCGTAGAACAGCGTCCGCCCATCCTCCAGCTCAACCCGGTGTATCTCGCATCTGTTGCTGCATCCGCTGCACACGAACGAGCTCTGGGAGTAGCCCTCATCCGCCAGGCTGAAGCCCTGGAAGGCGCTTTCGGACGTCCCTCCCCGCGTCATGTGCTCCCGCGCCAGAAGGGCCGCCCCTATGGCCCCGGTAACGTCATGGTGCGGGGGAACCCGGACGTTGCCCCTCTCTCCAAGAACCGAGTTGAAGGCGGCTACCACGCCCTTGTTGTAGGCGGTGCCCCCCTGGAAGAATATCCTGCTTCCGATCCTCCGCTCCCCCACCACCCGGTGGAGATAGTTGCGGACGATGGAGTAGCAGAGACCGCCCACGATGTCCCCGGTCTCGGTGCCCGTGGCCTGATGGGAGACCACGTCGCTCTCCATGAACACGGTGCACCTCTCCCCCAGCTGGGCCGGAGAGGGAGATTCCAGGGCCGTGTCGCCGAAGTCCCTGATGTCCAGGCCCAGTCGCTCCGCCTGCTCCTCGAGGAACGAGCCGGTGCCGGCGGCGCACACCTTGTTCATCTCGAAGTCGACCACGCGCCCGTCGCGGAGGGATATGTACTTGGAGTCCTGACCTCCGATCTCGAAGATGGTATCCACCTCAGGGTCGATCTCCACGGCAGCCCGGGCCTGGGCCGTTATCTCGTTGCGGACCACGTCGGCTCCCACGAAATCCCCGACCATGTACCGCCCGGAGCCAGTGGTGCCGACTCCCCGCACCGCGACCTGCTCCGGCAGCTCCCTGGATATCCCCGCCAGGCCTGTCTTTACGGCTTCCAGGGGCCTTCCGGCTGTCATCAGGTACCTCTTGGCCGCAAGCCCTCCGGTCGCCACGTCCAGGGCCACTACGTTGGTGCTGATCGAACCCACGTCTATACCCAGGTACACCTCGGAGCTTCCCGGGGCCTCCAGCGAGGAGGCCGGCGGCTCGGTTCCGGTTTCCTTGAAGGGGGGCAGGACTTCGCTGCGGCTTCGGCCCCGGGAATCGCCCAGCCGGTGAAGCAGGTCTGCGGGAAGGGCGCCCAGCGAATCTTCCCGGCCGGCAAGGGCGGCGCCGGCCGCGGTAAGCGTGCCGTAGCCCTCGGGCACGAACAGGCCGCTTCCCTCGCCCAGGACCTCCCGGAATGCCCTGATCATCCCGCTGTTGGCCGCCACTCCTCCCACGAATGCCACCGGGGACCTGAACTCCTTGCCGGAGGCTATGGAGCTCTTGAAGTTGCGGGCCACCGCGAAGCAGAGCCCCGCCACGATGTCCCGGACGGGGGTCCCTATCTGCTGAAGGTGGATCATGTCGGACTTCGCGAAAACGCTGCATCTTCCGGCTATTCTGGGCGGGAGCTCGCACAGCTCGGCTTCCCTGCCCATGCTCTCGGGCTCCAGCCCCAGGCGGGTGGCCTGCTGGTCGAGAAAGGCCCCGGTGCCGGCGGCGCATACGGAGTTCATAGCGAAGTCGTCGAAGATGTTCTCGCCGTCGGGGCCGTTTCTGAAGAGCAGGAGCTTGGAGTCCTGGCCCCCCATCTCCACTACAGAGCCGACCTCGGGAAGGAGAACCTCGACCGCCGTGGAAAGGGCAACCACCTCGTTGACCGGACGGGCTCCGATGAGGTCCGTGATCAGGCCCGAGCCGCTGCCGGTCACAGCGCAGGGAATGCCGTCAAGGCGCTTGGATTCCGAGAGCATGAGGGCCAGGGCCTCACCGGGCCGGCCGTAGTGTCTGCGGTAGCGGTCGAACACGACCGCTCCATCCCTCAATAGCGCCAGCTTGACGCTTACCGAGCCCAGGTCTATTCCCGCCCGCTCTCTATGCATCTCCGCAGCCTCTGGGATCATGTCAGCAGGACCGGCCCTTTCCGGAAGACGCCAATATAACGGGGCCGGCTTGGTGCGCTATCGTCCGCATCCGTCATCGCCGGGCGACAGCCTGGCTTCCTGCCCCTCAGTAGGCGTACTCCAAAGACAGCCTGTCTCCGTAGATGCCGATCCAGACCGCCTCCGGCGCCTCGTCCCTGCCCTCGGGCATGTTGACTGTCTCCGTACGCGCCCGACCGCTGCAGGTGAAGGTCAGTGTAATGGTCGACCCGGGCTGAAGGCCAATGGAACTCTTCACGGTCTTGCCGTCCTCTATCGTCTCCCAGGTGCTCTCCTGCCCGTCGGACGAAAGCACGACATCTGTGATGGGAGCGTTCATTCCGTTCTTCATCTCGATTCCCGACCCGCCGCAGGAGGCGAGAAGGGCCACAGCGGTCGCAGTCGTCAGTAATCCAAGCCTCATGTGGTCTCCTTTCCTGGTCCGTTCCTGCATAAGTAATAGAATACCCGCAGAGGAGCGAGAATGCCAGTGGGAACCGAAGGGGCTTTCCTCCGTTGCTGGGATTGGTTAGCTTTTCCCCTTCTCGAATTCGGCTATGCGTATAGGTGGCCCCCGGGCCGGCCCAGCGAAGGATGAGAGGACAGTCTTGAAGCGATCCCTGCCCCGAGGAGCGGCGCTGGCGGCGGCGCTCCTTCTCGTCGGCGTCTCCCGTGCCTATGTGGGTCCCGGCGCCGGCTTCGGAATCGTCACCTCCTTCTTCGTCTTCCTCAACGCGCTCCTGGTCTCGCTGGCTTCGCTGCTGTTCTGGCCCGTGATACTGCTTGTACGTATCGCCCGCCGGCTTCGCCTGGCCCATCGTCCGCGGGCCAGACGCGTTGTGATCCTGGGCCTGGACGGGCTGTCGCCCCGGGTGGCCGAGGAGCTGATGGACCGCGGAGCAATGCCCAACCTGGCCCGCCTGAGGGACAGCGGCACCTTCATGGATCTGCAGACGACCTGCCCCGGCATCTCGCCGGTGGCGTGGTCCTCCTTTCAGACCGGTTCCAATCCCGGTCGGCACGCGATCTTCGACTTCCTGAAGCCCGACCGCAGGCGATACCTGGCCGTACTGTCGTCGGTCGACACCAGGAAGACGGAGGCGAGACGGGGGCTGTGGCCATTCCGAGGGCGCCGCAGGGTGACCTCCACCAGGCTGCTTCGAAGGAGCGAGCCCTTTTGGAAGCAGCTGGGAAGGTGCGGAGTAAGATCGACCGTCCTTCGGGTGCCCATAACCTATCCTCCGGAGAAGCTGGATGGCCATCTGCTCAGCGGAATGTGCGTGCCCGACCTGCGGGGCACCCAGGGCAGCTATACACTCCTCACCCCGGGTGAGGATCCCCGGGCGACCACCGGGGGAATCGTGCTCACCCTGTCTCGGGGTCCGAAAGGCGTCTGGAGGGCTTCGGTGCCCGGACCCGAGGGGGAAGACGGGCCGGCACAGGCCACCCTGGAGCTACGGTCCATTCCCGATGGCTACAGGATGACGATCGCCGGAGAGTCCGCGGATCTGGAGCCGGGGATGCTGGGTCCGTGGATGACGGTGACCTTCGGGGTCGACGGAAGCCGGGTGCGCGGAGTTGTCAGGGGCAGGGTGACCGAGACCGACGAGGGTCCCCGGGTCTACCTGACCGCCCTGCATGTAGATCCCTCCTCTCCCGCCGTTCCCGTCAGTCATCCCGTAACCTATTCCCGTTACCTGGCCGGAATGCAGGGACCCTTCGCCACGCTTGGCCTGGCCGAGGATACCTGGGCGCTGTCCAACGGGGCGACGACAGAAGAGGGGTTCTTGGAGCAGGCGTGGTCGATATTCGAGGAGCGTCGGAAGATGTTCTTCGACGCCCTGAGAAGGACAAGGCGCGGCCTGGTGGCCTGCGTGTTCGATACCTCCGACCGGATTCAGCACATGTTCTGGGCCGAAGGAAGGGGTCCGAAAACCCCGATCGAGACGATGTACCGGCGCATGGACGGGCTGATCGGCGAGACCGCCGCGACCATGCGCCCCAAAGACCTGCTTATAGTGATGTCGGACCACGGCTTCACCTCCTTCCATACCTGCGTCGACTTCAACCGCTGGCTCGTGGAAGAGGGCTTCATGACCCTGGAGGATGGGGTGGAGACCGTGGAGACCGGGTTCCACGGTGTCGACTGGAGCCGTACAAGGGCCTATTCGATGGGCCTTGCCGGAATAATGCTGAACATGCGTGGCCGGGAGAGCCGGGGCATAGTGGAGCCGGGAGAGGAGGCGGCCGCGGTGCTTGCCGATATCGGAAAGGGACTCAAGGCGCTGCGGACGGAGGACGGAGACCCGGTGGTCATGGAGACCTGGACGTCCTCGGAGGCCTACAGCGGCCCCTACACCGGAGAGGGACCGGACATGGTGGTCGGTACGTTCAGCGGATTTCGGGCCGGCTGGTCCTGCGTCACCGGCGGAGTCGGCCCCCGGGTGATCTACCCCAACGAGAGGCACTGGAACGGCGACCACTGTCACGCCCGATCACAGGTTCCGGGAACGCTGGCGTCGAACTGGGTGTTCGAGGACGATGGCCCTTCGATAATCGATATAGCCCCCACCGTGCTGGACGTTCTGGGGGCGCCGGTTCCCGAGCACATGGAGGGCAGACCGCTCGAGCCGGCGAGACCGCCGTCGGGAGGGGAGGACTAGGATTAAGCGCAGGGAATTCCTGAGACTGGCCTCTCTCTCCCCCCTCGCCCTTCTGGCGCTGAGGTCGGGAGTGGGCAGGACGTCGAACGCCGCCCGCAGGGTGATCGTGCTGGCAATCGACGGCATGGATCCGGCCCTTCTTCGGAAGTTCGCGTCGGAGGGCAGGATGCCCAACGCCGCCCGGCTGATGCGCATGGGGGGAATGAGTGCCCTGGGCACCAGCAACCCGCCGCAGAGCCCGGTAGCCTGGTCCGGGTTCATTACCGGAGCCGGGGCGAACGTGCACGGCATATACGATTTCATACACCGCGACGCCGCGACGATGGCGCCCTTTCTCTCGACGTCGGAGGTTGTCGACTCGGGCGACTCGATCGGCATAGGCAAATGGCGCATTCCCACGGGGGGCGCGGAAGTCCGCCTTCTTCGCAGAGGCAGGCCCTTCTGGACACACATCACAGATGACGGCATGCCGGCCTCCCTGGTTAAGCTGCCCGTCGACTTTCCCGCCCCCCGGGGACGCGCCCGCATACTGTCCGGTCTCGGCACGCCCGACCTCAGAGGAAGTCAGGGCAGCTTCACCTTCTTCACCGACGACCCCAGGGCCCTTTCCGACGATACCGGAGGCGGTATCATCCGAGCGGTCCGCGACTACGGGAACGGACTCTACGAGTGCCGTCTGGAGGGCCCGGAGAACACCATGCTCGAGAGCGGGGGAAAGATGGAGGTCCCCCTGAACGTATGGATCGACCGCGACTCCCGGGGCGTCCGCATAGACGTCTGCGGCGAGAGCGTGGTGCTGGGCGAGGGCGAGTGGAGTCCCTGGGTGTCGATATCCTTCGACCTGATCCCCGGCATATCCAGCGTGGGCGGGATAGCGCGCTTCTTCCTCAAGGAGGCCGGCAGGTACCTCAAGCTCTACGTTAGTCCGATCAACATCGACCCCAGGAGCCCCGCGCTTCCCATCTCCAGGCCCGACCACCTCTCCGCCGACCTGGCCAGGGCCGTGGGACCGTTCTACACACAGGGCTTTCCCGAGGACACCAAGGCCCTCTCCCGGGGGGTGTTGACCGACGCGGAGTACATGCAGCAGGCGGAGATCGTCTGGGCCGAGAGGATGCGTCTCTACGAGCACTCGCTGTCGAATTTCGACGAGGGCCTCTTCTTCTTCTACTTCAGCTCCCTGGATTTGAACGTGCACATGTTCTACCGGGCGATAGACCCCTACAGCCCCCTTCACTCCGAGGTGGACATGGCCAGCTTCGGCGGCGTGGTGGCCGACCTATACGGCAAGATAGACAGGGCCATCGGCATGGCGATGGACCGCATGGACGGCCGGACGGTGCTGCTTGCGCTCTCCGATCACGGCTTCGCTCCCTTCAGGAGGGCCTTCAACCTCAACAGCTGGCTCGCGGCGGAAGGCTACGCCACGCTGGGTGATCCCTACAGCCGTGACCAGGACATGTACGCGGCCACGGACTGGTCTTCCACCTCGGCCTACGGCCTGGGCCTCAACGGGCTCTACATCAACCTCCGCGGCCGGGAGAAGGACGGCATTGTACCCGCCGGCGAGAAGGAGGGACTGATGCAAGACCTCGTCTCCCGCCTGGAGGCGGCCACCGATCCCGCCACCGGCCAGCGGATGGTGCGGAGGGCCTACATGACCGACAGGGTCTTCGGCCCCGACCAGCCGCCGTGGGCTCCGGACATTCTGGTGGGTTACGCGAACGGCTACCGCGCCTCCTGGGAGACTACTCTGGGCTCGTATCCCGAGGATGTGATAACCGACAACCTCGACCCCTGGAGCGGCACCCACTGTACAAGTCCGGCCGTGGTCCCCGGGACCCTGCTCTCCAGCGTACCCATCGCCCTTCCGGACCCCGCCCTGATGGATATGGGCTGCAGCATCTGCGGTCTGATGGGTACCTCCACCCGTCCGGCCTTCGGGCGCGACGTCTTCTCCGAAGAAGGCGGGCCGGCCTCCTGATGGATGCGGTCAGGGGAGCACTCGACCTGGTCTTCGACGCCGTGACCTGGCCGGTGGGCGGGCTGGAGCCGGTCTGGGGGCTTGTTCTGGTCTCGCTGCTTTCGGGCGTATGGATGATACTGCTGTTCAAGAGGACGTCCCCGCAGGAGTCCATTCGGAACCTGCGCAGGAAGATGGGGGCACAGGCCCTGGGCATGCTCCTCTTCCTGTCGTCACCCCTTCAGGTCTTCCGACTTGCCGGCGGTCTGCTGTGGAGCAACTTCCGCTACCTGGCAATGATCCTACTGCCCCTGGTCGTAATCGCCCTGCCCTTCGGGCTCACCTACGGCCAGCTCGAGGCCCGGTACGCCCACGACTACCTGACACCCGGCGACACGCTCACCGCCACCCTGGGCTTTTCGGCGAGCGTGCCTCGCGATGAAGACGTCATCTCATCATCCGATGAGCTGATGCCAATACCGCCACTGGTCACGGTCGACTCGCTCAGACAGGTCAGCCTCAGGCTGAGGACAGAGGGCGAAGGCCCGCGAAGCATAACCGTAGCCGGAGCCGTGCTTCCCGTGGGCCGGCGGTCGCTCCGTTCGGGCCGCATAGTCTACGGCGGCGCCGAGACCCCCTCCCTGGCGGCGCTGTTCAGGCCGGCCAACAGACTGATATCATCAGTACCCGGCGACTCGCTGAGTTCGTTTCGGGTTTTTCTTCGCGACCGCGAGTATCATCTGCTCTGGTCGGGCTGGTCCTGGTTTGCCGTTTTCCTCGTCTTCTCAACGCTCTCCGCCGTGGCTGGCGCCGTAGTTTTCAAGGTGAGGGTCTAGATCCAGAAGGAGGCAGCATGGCCAAGAAGCTGAAGATCAGAATGGAAGCCGGGATGCTTGAGAGGATCCGCAAAGTTGCCAAGGCCGGCGGGTACTCGTCGGAGCAGGAGTTCGTGATGCACGTCCTGGAGAGGGAGCTGGAGCAGCTGGACCCCGGTGACGCCGAGTCCGAGGAGGAGATCCGCAAGAAGATGGAGGGCCTGGGCTACATCTCCTAAAAGGGGACGGAGGTATTTTAAATCATATATAATCTGCGGCATGTGCCCGTAACAGTGGTCCTTTATATTTGATTTAAAATACCTCCGTCCCCGCGTGTGTCCCCGCCTGTTCCCCGCCTACAGGTAACCGAGGTCGGAAAGCTTCTTCCTGATCTCCTCTTCCTCATCGGGATGGACGTCGTGCTCGGGCGGTGGCACCAGACCCGCCAGCTCGAGCTCGCGGATGAAGACTCTCATCATCTCCCTGCTCTTCAGCATGACCTCGGACACCTTTCGGACCTCGACATCCCCCGGATCTACCTCCGGCATCTCCGAGCAGCCGGAGGTGATCACTATCACGTCATGCCGGGCGAGCATCGCGCAGGCGGCCGCCTTTCCGTCTGCGCTGGTGTCCTCCACGCCCATCTTCTCCAGGGCGTCCCGGTGGAGGACCTCCACCCTTCCGCCCCTTGACAGGAGCTCGCTTCCCAGGCTGTCTGCCATCGCATCGGCCTGCTGGCTGTCGGAGGCGATCCAGATGACTACGCCCCTCATCGGCTCTCCTTTCCGGACTGTGCAGCCTTCATGAGTATCTCCGCGATCTCGGGCCGGGTGAACTCGATCGGCGGAGTCTCCCCGGCCCGAAGCATCGCCCGCACCTTGCGTCCGGAAAGGAAGATGTGATCATCCCCTCCGTGGGGACATGTCTTGGCGGTGGCCATGCCCTGGCACCTGACGCAGTAGAATGCGTGCTCGAACTTCAGCGGCACCACCTCGAGCTCGTCGGCGTCCATTCCCTCGAAGATCATCTGCGCGTCGTAGGTCCCGTAGAAGTCACCGACCCCGGCATGGTCGCGGCCGACTATGAAGTGGCTGCATCCGTAGTTCTTCCTCAGCAGGGCGTGGAACACCGCCTCTCGGGGGCCGGCGTATCGCATGGCGGCCGGGAAGACGCTCATGGCCACCCTGGTCTCCGGGTAGTACTTCTCCAGAATCTCGTTGTAGCACTGCATGCGCACCTCTGCAGGGATATCGTCGGACTTTGTCTCCCCCACCAGCGGGTGCAGCAGAAGGCCGTCGACTATCTCCAGGGCGCACTTCTGGATGTACTCATGGGCCCTGTGTATGGGGTTGCGAGTCTGGAAGGCCACTACGCTCTTCCAACCCTTGGCCCTGAAGAGGACCCTAGTCTCCTTGGGCTCCAGGCGGTAGCGGTAGAAGGTCTGCTCATCCCGGCGCACTATCGCCCTTACGCCGCCGCCGATGTAGCTGCCGGAGAGGCCCCGGAGGTACTGCACTCCGGGATGCGATTCGTCTGTGGTTCCCAGACACTTCTCGGCCTCGTGATCGAGGTCGGCCCGGTATACGTCCGTAACCTCTATGTCACCCCAGACCCTGCCGTCTTCGTCTCGGAGTGCGGCGCGGTCACCGCTTTGAACGTCCGGGTCATCGGGTTTGACCGACAGGGTTACCGGCAGAGACCATATGGGCCCCGAGGAGAGGTGCATCAGATCCACCACGCCCATATAGTCATGACGGTCCATGAATCCCTCCAGAGGGCTCATGGCTCCGTTTGCGATCATCTCCAGGTCGTTGAGCTCGCGGGAGTTGACAGTCAGGGTGGGCAGCTCGGCTGCCTCCTGCACAAGGGCTTCCGCCTCATCCCCCTTGAGCTGTCTGTCTATCAGTCTGCCTCCGTGCGGGGCAACCAGCATCTGTACCAGACCTTTCGGGGTTTCTTCATGGTATCGCGGAACGTATGAAGGACCGGCGCGAAAACCGGTCAGCTATTATACGCACCGGCGGGCGCTCGGCAAAAGGCCCTCTCGGCCGTCGTGCCGTATCAGAGCAGCAGTACCTGCCGTCCTGTGAATAGCCCCCTCGACTCCGCCGCCGCCGAGAAGTGTAATGTCGGAGGCGTTGATCCGACACCGGCCTCCGCTCTGGCGATATCGGCCCTCAGGACTCGAATCCTCTTCGCTTCCGTCGCGCTCATGTCTCTTCCCTCGTCAAATTCTGGAGATGGTATTGGACATTGGCTGAAGATTTCATAGTAATACTCCAGCATGAAGGGAGTCGTACACGGATGGAATCGGTACCCCTGGAGCTTACAGACCTGGTAAAGGACTATCCCCGCAGGTTCGGCCTGTCCAGCTTCACCGCCGTCGACGGCGTCAGCCTGCGGCTGGAAGAGGGCCAGATCCTGGGGTTCCTCGGACCCAACGGCGCCGGAAAGACGACGACGATCAAGTGCATGCTCGGCCTTCTCAAACCCAGCTCGGGATCGGTGGTCCTGTACGGCAAGCCCCCGGCATCCGCGACCGTCCGCCAAAGGCTGGGATTCGTTCCGGAGAACCCCGACTACGAAGACAGCTTCACTCCAATGGAGTTCCTTTCCATGTTCGCCCGCATGAGAGACTTGCACGACTCCCGCACGGAGATGTTGTCCCTTCTGGAGAGAGTGGGCCTCTCCGGATGGGAGGAGACCAGGATCAAGAGCTTCTCCAAGGGCATGCGGCAGAGGATGAGCCTGGCCCTGGCGCTGCAGTCGATTCCGGACCTGATAGTGATGGACGAACCTACGGGCGGCCTGGATCCACTGGCCCGGAAGGAGTTCCGCGACATCATAATGGAGGAGAACGAGCGCGGTGCCTCCATCTTCCTGTCCTCCCATCTCCTCTCCGAGGTGGAGGCGGTGTGCCATCGTGCCGTAATCCTGTCCCGGGGACGCGTGGTGCGGGAGGGGAAAATGGAGGACCTGCTGCGGACCGAGAACACCTACAGCATCACCTGGTCCCCCGGTGGTGGCGGCGAGAAGGTCACCGAGACGGTCCCTGCAGCCGAGCTGCAGGGCAAGCTGGACGACATCCGCGACAGTGGCGCCCGGATACTGGAAGTCGGACCCAGGAGCCTAACGCTGGAAGAGGTCTTTCTATCCGCCACCAACGGCAAGGGGGGCGGCGAATGAGGGCCGTATGGACCTTCGCCCTGATGACGATGCGCAGCCTCCTGCGGCGCAGGACGATCTGGGGAATAGTGCTGGTCATCGTCCTGGCCCTGCTGGGAATCGGCCAGGTTCCTTCCTTCGACGTGTCCGGCCAAAGCCGCTTCATAATCGAGTTCGGCCTGTTCGGCCTGGAGATGGGGGCGCTGCTGCTGGCCATCGGGCTGGCCTCCAACATATACCCCCGCGACCGGGAGAGCAGGACCATACAGCCCCTTCTCGCCGTCCCCCTTTCCCGTGCGCGCTACCTTCTCGGCCGGTTCCTGGGGGCCGCCATCGTCTGCGGAGCGGCGATGCTGGTAGGCTGCCTGGGTCTGATGCTGATTCTGACCCTCAACGGTTTTGCAGTGCCAGCTTCCCTACTTCCCGCCACCCTTCTCCTCCTGGTGGAGGGCTGGTTCCTCCTGGCGGTTGTCTTCTTCTTCAGCTTCTGGACGTCGCCTCCGCTCAACGCACCTCTGACGGTGATGATCTTCATCCTCTCCCAGATGAGCGTGAGGGAGTTCGTGGGCCTGTTGCCCGGCGCCCCCGGCCTGATGAGAACGCTGAGGCTCCTCCTGCCCCACATGGACGTGTTCCACATCAAGGATCCCATAGCCCATGGTGTGGACGTACCGCTGGTCTATTTCCTGCTCGCGGCTCTCTACGGCATAGCGTACTCGGTCTTCATGCTCTCCGTGGCCCTGGCCGTCTTCCGGGAGCGTGACCTGAAATGAGGGGACTCTACGCTATTCTCGCCCTGGTGCTGATGGCCGGGGGCTGCGGCGGGAAGGTCGACTACGATATCTCCGAGGCGGCCCCCGAGGAGCACCTCGACGGGGAGGGCGAAGATCATCACCACGGGGAACATGACCATGCCGAAGATGAAGTGGGGCGGGACATCTCCGGCGCCGTGGACAACAGGCACCACCATGAGCCGGGGGTGCGCAACCACGGCACGCAGTGGTTCTTCAACCAGCCCTGGGCCGCAACCTTCATCTGGGGCAAGATGCTCAGGGACGCCGTCATACTCCTGGCCCTGGCGGCCGGGGTGTTTCTCGTCTCCCGGCTTTTCCGGCGCAGATGGCAACGCTAGGCAGGACCTCCCGCACCGCATTGGCCCTCCTTGTAGCCGCGGCCGCGCTCGCTGCCGCCGTAATTTCGGGAAGGGAGGCCTCCAGGCAGGTCAGCGGCGGGTCACCGTCGCTTGACGTGCTCTCCTCGGGTCTGAACAGGATCGCCGAGTTCACGGGCGACGTCATATACCTCAGGATCGACGATTACCACCACATCTGGATGTACCAGGGCCACGAATGGACCGAAGCCACGGACTACCTGCCCATGGTCTGGCTGGTGAGCAGGCTGAAGCCGGAATACGCCCGCAACTACATAAACGGCGGCCATCACCTGGCCGTGAACCTAGGCCGTGTCGGGGAGGGCGTGCGCTTCATGAGGAGGGGGCTTCGGAAGTGCCCGAACAGCCTGGATCTCGTATGGGAGTACGCAGTGGTCCTGTGGAGGACGGGATACGGAACGCTCTACGAGCGACAGAAGGCAGTATGGCGCTATCTCCGGATGGTCCGCAGGCTGCGGGGGGACTCGGATGAGCCCTGGAACGAGTACAACTCCCTGATGGTGCTGGCTGAGCTGTTCGAGGCCGACACTGGACGGGCCAACCACGTCAGAATCGCGGCAATATACAAAGACCTTCACCGCAACCGAGCACGAACCTGGCGGTACCTGCGGAGATCCTCAGGCGCTAGCGGCTGAAGAGAAGCATGTTGGGGCCGCCGAGCTCATCCCAGCTCTCGTAACCCATTCCCAGCAGAGCGGTAAGCGTTTCCCCGGCGTACTCGGGCAGTACGATGCTGTGCTCATCCAGCCCCCTTTCGGCCACATGGGCGGAGATCCCTTCCGCCAGCCCGGAAGCCTCGCTCAGACCGGAAGGAAGGGATATGTAGCAGTTGCCCGACCGCTGGGCCAGGAAGGTGGCCGAACCACACCGGAGGGCATCGACGCGTTTCAGAAGCCACGCCCTTCCATCGGGGGTGTTGCGCACGAAGGTCCAGCCGGCGGAGAGGTGATTCCCCATCGCAGCGAGCTCCTCCCCGACGTTCTCCGCCGGCCGCACGCGAGCTTCCGAACGGGCGATGCCCGGCCCGCTGAGAATGTAGTAGGCCTCGACCACCTCGAAGCCCAGGTCAGTGGCTATGGATATGCTCTCCGTATTGTGTACGTAGGTTGCGAACTCCATGGCCCTGGCCTCGCCGGCCTCGATGGCGGCCCCGCCCAGATCAACGGCAAACTCCACAAGGCGTCTTCCGTATCCCCGGGAGCGGAAATCGGGATGTACGCGCAGGCCCTCCAGCCAGACCACACCGGCGGGCATCCGGGTGACCTTGACCGCGCCGACTACCTGCTCTTCGGCAATTCCCACGAACAGCCCGCCCTCGGATATCCATCCGGCCGCAACCTCTTCCAGGTAGTCAGAGCCTTCCCAGGTGCTGCGCGATATCTCGGCCAGCCTGGGAAGATCCGCATGGTCCGCAGGCCTTACTTCGAGCTCGCTCATTGCCGTCCCCTCCCCGCTCTTTTCGCCCGCTTCTGGACGTACATACTGTTGTCCGCCTTGGTTAGGAGCCTGCCCAGATCCGCGTCGGGAGCCTCGGCGAATACGAATCCGGAGCTGAGCGACAGCGTGAAGCACAGCCCGCCGCCTTCGTTGAGGCCGTTCACCGCCCTTCGAAGACGGTTGCACAGGGTCTTTCCGTCCTCGGGTCTGGCGTCTCCGAAGAGCACGGCGAACTCATCCCCGCCCAGGCGGGCGGCCACGTCCGATTCCCGGAAGCACTCGCGGAGCAGGTCGGCGGTCATCGTTATGGCCCGATCGCCCGAGCCGTGGCCGTGTGTGTCGTTGATGTCCTTTAGGCCGTCCAGATCAACGAACAGAACCCCCACCTTCGAAGACCCCCTCCTGGCCTCGCGAAGCACCTGCCCGCCGACGGCGAAGAAGCCGCGCCGGTTGTACAGGCCGGTCATGCTGTCACGGAGCGATGTCTCCCGCAGGCGCTCCTCCAGCTCCTTCCTGCGGCCGATATTCACGAATGAGAACACCTCAAAATGCGGTCTTCCGGCGCCGGAGCAGGCTCGAGCACCGGATGCCATGGCGGGGAAGCTCCCGCCGTCGGACCTTGTGCATCTCACCTCTCCGCGCCATTCGCCCAGCTCGATTACGGCCTGGGAGATAGCATTGAAGGCCTCGCCTTCCAGAAGCTCCCTGATATGAATGTTCTGCATGTCGCCTTCGGACATGCGCCATTCCCTCAGGGCTGAAGGGTTTGCATAGGAGACCCGCCAGTCCCCCTCGGTGATCAGCATGGGACTCAGCGATGCCTGCAGCGCACTGTTCCGCGCGGTCAGCTTCCGCTCCCTGATCCTTCGCTGGGAGCTGTCCCGAAGGGTCATCAGAAGGGCGCTGCCTCCACTGTCGGACACCAGGCTGAGCGTCATGTCCATGGGCAGCCGTTCTCCCCCGGACGTGAGCACCGGGGTATCGATGAAGACGCCGTCTGCCTGACCGTAGGCCAACTCGCCGCCAGCGTCGGGAGAGTCCTCCCTGGAGGGGAGTATCTCGTTGATCTTCCTTCCGGCGAGCTCTTCGGGCCGGTATCCGAGCTTGTTCAGGGCGGCGTCGCTGACCTTCTCGATCGCCCCGTTGGAAGGATTGACAAGAAGCAGGACGTCAATGGAGTTCCTGAACACCAGCTCGAGCTTCGATACCCTCCGCAGAAGCGCTTCCCGGCTTGCGCGCGCCTCAGCCAGCTTGGCGAATGCATCCCTCACTCGCCCGACATGTGCCCGGCCCACTCCGCCGCCTTCCTGCACCAGGACCTCCGTCCGCAAATGCCTCTCGTTGCCATCGGCCTATATCTCTACCATCTTTGTACCGGGTCAAGTCCCGTCCGCAGCCGGGCCGGCGGCGCCGGGCGAACAGGATGAAAGGCGGATATGGAACGAAGGAAGAGGGTGTTCGACTTTCTCGACCGCAAGAGCGAGGCGTACATACTCAAGGTCTGCAAGCCGGTGGACACAAGGGCGGGCAGCCTTCTGGTAAGGGCCGGCGACAGGTCATCCGACCTGTACATAATCACCGGCGGGGAGTACATGGTCTTCGACGACAGCCAGGGCGAGGACTTCGTGCTGGCCATTCTCAAGAGGGGGGATATCTTCGGGGAGATGTCCTTCCTGGACGGTGAACCCAGATCGGCCTCCGTAAAGGCGGTCACCGCCTCCCAGGCCCTGCGAATGGACCGCGACAGCCTTCGAAGGCTCCGCGAGGAGGCCCCGGAGGCCGCCTGGAAGCTGGTCATGGGGCTGGCGAGTGTTGTCACCACCAGGCTCCGCAGGGCCGACGACGCCCTGTCAATGACCACCAGCGAAAACCAGGAAGAGGTGGACCGGGAGGAGCTGGAGCGACTGATAGCCGAGATGCATCTGGCGGTACACCTGGAACTTGACCGGGACTAGTCCTTCCCGGCGAAATCACTTCCTCCACCGGCCGTCCGCCGGCCATCCGCGCCCACCTGCGGGGCCCAGGTCCGGAAGGCGTCGGATTATGTCCCTGGCCGTCCGAAGCTGCTCTTCGCTGAGCATCTCGTGGATCTCTCCCATAGCATCGGTGACCAGTCCCAGGGCGCCCTGCTGGAACCACTGCCGGTCCCATATGGCCATCTCCACCGAAGACGTCATGTACATGTCGTCCACAAAAGCCTCGAATACGGCCCTTCGCGTCCCGCCCAGGTCGTAGTCCTCCCTCAGCTCGTCGAGGCCGTCCTGCACCCGCTCGCTGATGCTGTTCAGACTGCGGTGCTGCGAGGACGTCAGATCCAGTCTGTCGAGAAGCATGTGGAATCCGCGGAGCTCGGGCATGACGGACTCCCAGTCCCTGATGCGCTCCATCCACTCATGCTGGTAGGGGGGCATATCGGGCCGCCCTCCCCCATCCCCGTAGAAATGGCCTCCAGCCGTGGCAGCCGCCGTGAAGGCCAACAGCGCGATACAGCAAATCCGCGACATGGGCAACCCCTTTCCCGAAGCTGCGTCGTGTTTCGGGCGGACACACCCGCCCCTAACGTGCGGTTGGAAATACCTGCCCGTGCGGCGATGGTTCCAGCCCGGTCGTGACGGGCGCTGCATCCAGCGAATGCGGTATTGCCACAGGCATCTCTTCCGCATGCGTTGCGAGGCATTCAGACAGGAGCAGGCGTCTGTCTGCGTAAATCAATTCGAGCCATGATCCGAGTCTCGACCGTAGGCGCCGGTCCACGAGGGGCGCACGTTTCCGCTCACTCCCCCTGTGAACCATCCAGCTTCAACGAGATCCTTCCCCTCTCCAGGTCCACAGAGAGGACGGTAACCCGCACGCGATCGCCCGCAGCTGCGTATTCGGAAGGGTCCCTGACGTACTCGTCCGCCATCTTGCTTATGTGCACCAGGCCGTCGTTCTTCACGCCCACGTTCACGAAGGCGCCGAAGGCCGTTACGTTTGTGACTACGCCGGGAAGCGACATTCCCTCCCGGAGGTCCTCTATGGAGTGGACGTCGGCGAAGCGGAACGGCCGGAATCTCTTTCGGGGGTCCCGGCCGGGCTTCTCCAGCTCGGACATTATGTCCCGCAGGGTGGGGAGACCCGTCTTGCCGTCCGTATAGTTTTCCAGCCGCAGGCGT
The DNA here is from genome assembly GCA_964553045.1 of uncultured bacterium. Lineage (GTDB taxonomy): Bacteria > Fermentibacterota > Fermentibacteria > Fermentibacterales > JCC-6 > JAWLEP01. Next base: position 55,421 of record CAZKJG010000011.1, read on the forward strand.
TTCCTCAGCTCGGGCCGGTCCATGAGATCCCCCACCGCGCAGCCCAGACTCCCGGCCATCCTTCGGACGACGCCGTAGCTCTCCGGATGGACGGCACTGGCGTCCAGAGGCTCAGGGCCGCTTCGAATCCGAAGGAACCCGGCGCACTGCTGAAAAGCCTTGGGCCCCATTCCCCTGACATCCATGAGGTCGTTTCTGGTCTCGAATGCGCCTTCACGGGCCTGGTGCTCTACGATACGGCGGGCCAGAGACGGCCCCAGGCCGGAGACGTACGAGAGCAGATGGGGGCTGGCCGTGTTCACCGTGACGCCCACACTGTTCACGCAGCTCTGAATAACATCGTCCAGGCGGCGCTTGAGCAGCTTCTGATCCACGTCGTGCTGGTACTGCCCGACACCGATCGCTCTCGGCTCAAGCTTGACCAGCTCCGCCAGGGGATCCTGCAGCCTGCGGCCGATGGAGACCGCCCCCCTGACAGTTACGTCCTGGTCGGGAAGCTCCGCCCTGGCCACCTCGGAGGCGGAGTACACGGAAGCCCCGCTCTCGCTTACCGTGGCGAGGGAGGCTCCCCTTAGGTCGATGGAGGCCAGGAATGACTCGGTCTGCCTTCCGGCCGTCCCATCCCCCACCGCGATCACCTGCGGGCAATGGGCGTCCAACAGGCGCCCCAGTGTCCTCTCGGCCGACCTGCGTCCCCCCGGGCCCTTGAAAGGGTATATGGCAGCCGCCTCCAGAAGGTTGCCCCCTCCATCCAGACATACCACCTTGCAGCCTGTCCTGTACCCCGGATCGATGGCCATCACCGGCCGGCGCCCCAGGGGAGGAGCAAGCAGAAGGCTTCTAAGGTTGGAAGCGAACACGTCAACCGCTTTGGCGTCCGCCCTCCGCTTGGTGACCGACCTGACCTCGGTCTCCATTGACGGGGCAAGCAGTCGCGACCAGCCGTCTGTCAGCGCCGACTCGACCTGCTCGGCGTCGGCGCCCTCCCCTTTCAGAAACTCCCGTCTCAGTATCGACAGCGCCCCCAGCTCCGGCACCTCCAGGGACAGGTTGAGCACCTGCTCCCTCTCGCCCCTTCTCATGGCGAGCACCCGGTGCGAGGGCGCCTTCGCCACCGGCTCGCTGTAGTCGAAGTAGTCGCGGAAGCGCGCTCCCTCCCCCTCCTTTCCCGGGATGACCCGGCAGCGGAAGATGCCCCGCTCCATGCACAGGCGCCTCATCCTGCTGCGAACGGCCGGACTGTCCGAGGCCATCTCGGCTATTATGTCACGCGCGCCCTGCAGCGCCTCCCGCGTGTCCGCCACTCCCTTCTTCGGATTTACGTAGGAGGCCGCCGAAGAGACGCCGCGGTGTCCCTCCTGGCGCAGCAGGGCCTCGGCCAGAGGCTCCAGGCCCCTTTCCCTGGCCATGGCGGCCCGGGTCCTCCTCCGGGGACGGTATGGTCGGTAGACGTCCTCCAGGCGGGCCATGCTGTCCGCCTGCGCCACCTCCCGCTCCAAATCGCGGGAGAGGAGGTCGCGCTCACGGAGTGACTCCAGTATGGAGTCCCTTCGGGAGTCCAGCTGCCGCATTCTGCCGACCATGTCGCGAACGGCCGCTATCGCCACCTCGTCCAGTCCACCCGTACGCTCCTTGCGGTACCTGGCGATGAAGGGGACAGTTGCGCCGTTTTCCAGGAGCCGGAGAGCGGCCCTGACCTGACCTGGTCTGCGTTCTATCCGCCGGGCTATGGCCACCGGGTAATCCATACGCCTTGCGCTCCATTCCTCGGGGAAGACGGGTGCCGGAATCGAAGAGCGAAGATAAGACCCGTGGGCAGGAGCATCCAGCCCGTCGCCGGCCCTTCGCTTGAGACACGGGGGAGTTTGTACTAGAATACCTCTGCCGGCCAAAGACATACGAAAGGCATACAACAGCCGCTTCGGCCAAACCGGGGCGGTGTTTTACCATCGCCCCCCAGCGGGGGCAGCGGGAGGCAAATGTCATGCAGCGGGAGTTTCCGCTTGAGAAGGTACGCAACATAGGCTTCATGGCCCATATCGACGCGGGCAAGACCACAACCACAGAGAGAATCCTCTACTACACGGGCAAGTCACACCGCATGGGCGAGGTCCACGACGGCCAGGCCATCATGGACTGGATGGACCAGGAGCAGGAGCGGGGCATAACCATCACCAGCGCCGCCACGACAACCACCTGGAAAGGCCACCAGATCAACATAATAGACACTCCGGGCCACGTTGACTTCACGGTGGAGGTGGAGCGGAGCCTGCGGGTCCTCGACGGCGTGATCGCCCTGTTCTGCGCCGTGGGTGGAGTGGAGCCCCAGTCGGAGACCGTATGGAGGCAGGCGGAGAAGTACTCGGTTCCCAGGATCGCCTTCGTCAACAAGATGGACCGCATGGGGGCGGACTTCTACGGAGTGGTGCGGTCCATGCAGAAAACCCTCGGCAGCAACGCGGTTCCGGTTACCATTCCCATAGGCAAGGAGGACTCCTTCCGGGGCATCGTGGACCTGGTGGACAACGTGGCCGTCTACTATGAGGACAACGACCGGGGCATGACCTGGCGGGAGGAGCCGATCCCCGAGGAGATGACCGAAGAGGTGGGCAAGTGGCGAGAGAAGCTCTTCGAGAGGGTCAGCGAGGTGGACGAGCGCCTGTTCGCCAAGTACTGCGAGGGCGAGGATATCTCCAACCATGAGCTGAGCTCCGCCATCCGCAAGGCCTGTCACCGTCACCTGCTGCTTCCGGTGATGTGCGGAAGCGCCTACAAGAATCGAGGCGTACAGAGGCTGCTCGACGCAGTGGTGGCATACCTGCCCAGCCCCCAGGACCTTCCACCCATCAGCGGAAGGTGCCTCGAGGGGGGGCGTGAGGAGAGGGTGCCCAAGGACGAGGGCAGGCTGTCGGCCCTGGCCTTCAAGGTGGTATCTGACCGCCATATTGGGAAGCTGATCTACGTCCGGGTCTACTCGGGACGCCTGCAGGCCGGCAGCTACGTCTACAACTCCACACAGCAGAAGGTTCAGCGTGTGGGCCGGATACTTCGAATGCACGCCGAGAAGCAGGAGCCGGTGGATACACTCTTCACCGGCGAGATCGGAGCGGTAGTGGGCCTGAGCGACACGGCCACCGGCGATACCATCTGTTCTCGAGAGGACCCTATTGTTCTGGAAGCCATAGAGTTTCCCTCCCCCGTGCTCAGCGTTGCGGTGAAGACCCCCAACAGATCCGAGCGCGAGAAGCTGGGGATGGCCCTGAACCGGCTGGCCGAGGAGGACCCTACCTTCACGGTGGGCACCGACCCCGAGACCTCCGAGACCATCATCTCGGGCATGGGTGAGCTGCACCTGGAGATCATACTCGAGAGGCTCAGGCGCGAGTTCGGCGTCGAGGCGGAGACATCGACCCCCCAGGTGGCCTACCGGGAAACTGTGACCACCGGGGTCAGGGTGAACGAGAAGCTGGTGAAGCAGAGCGGAGGCAGGGGGCAGTACGCGCACGTGGTCTTCGAGCTGGAGCCCCTTCCACCAGGTGGAGGCTTCGAGTTCGAGAACCTGGTGACCGGAGGCAACATACCCAGGGACTACATTCCCGCAGTAGAGCGCGGCTTCATCGATGCGATGGAGAAGGGGGTCTACGCCGACTGTCCGGTGGTGGACGTCAGGATCAGGCTGCTCGACGGCTCCAGCCACCAGGTGGACTCTTCGGAGATGGCGTTCCGTACGTGCGCCCGGCAGGCCTTCAGAAAGGCGTTCATGAAGGCCGGGCCGCAGCTTCTGGAACCGGTGATGAGCGTAAACGTGGTGACTCCGCAGGAGTACGCGGGCAACATCACCGGCAGCATCTACGAAAAGCGGGGGTCCGTGACCGGCATGGACGGCCAGGGCAACGCCAAGGTGATAAAGGCCGTGGTGCCGCTGGCCAGCATGTTCGGCTACACTTCCCAGCTTCGCAACATGACCCAGGGGCGGGCGGGCTTTACCATGCACTTCGAGCACTACGAGGCGGTTCCCTGGTCTGTGGCCGAGGAGATACTCAGGGAGAACACGGAGGACTAGAGAACCAGAGCGACCAGCTCCCGCTTCAGCGCCTGCAGCGCTCTCCGTCTGTGGCTCACACGGTTCTTTTCCTCCTGCGAGCACTCGGCGAAGGTCAGACCCAGCTCGTCCGAACCGAAGACCGGGTCGTAGCCGAAACCGCCGCCTCCCTTCGGCTGCTCGGTTATTCGGCCGCTTGCGCTGCCATGAACACAGACTTCGCTTCCATTCGGCAGTACAAGGGCGGCGGCGGTGACGAAAACGGCCCCTCTGCGGTCGCCGGTCTCACCCATGAGGACGCGCAGGAGCTTTCGAACGTTATCGTCGTAGCTGCAGGCTTCGCCCGCGTAGCGGGCGCTGTAGACGCCGGGAGCGCCTCCCAGGGCCTCCACGTGCAGGCCGGTGTCATCGGCGGCGGCGGGCAGTCCGGAGGCGGCTGCGGCGGCGCGGGCCTTGAGGAGGGCGTTCTCTTCCAGAGTGCAGCCGGTCTCCTCCACTGCCCAGCCGGGACTGAGTGAACCGATCGGCATGACATCCAGGCCCGTTCCCGCCAGCATATCCGATATCTCGCGCAGCTTGTCGGGATTGGCCGTGGCTATGACCAGCCTGCCGCTCACTCCCCTACGGCCTCCTTCTGGACCGGAACGACTTCGTCGACTATGGCGGCAACGGCTTCCTGCATCATTCCCGCCGCCGCGGCTGGAGGAATGGCCTGCTTCTCCGCAGATGCCTGCACCTCCACCAGTCCGCCGTCCTCCATGGCGACCACGTTCATGTCCATGGTGGCCGAAGAGTCCTCCTCGTAGCATAGGTCCATCAGGTTTTCTCCGCCGCAGATTCCAAGGCTCACAGCGCCCACGAATCCCACGAAGGGGTCGATCTCCAGCTTCTTCTCCAGCAGCAGTCTCTTCAGAGCCAGCCTCAGGGCCACGGCGCCCCCGGTTATGGAGGCCACTCGCGTACCCCCGTCGGCGACCAGAACGTCGCAGTCCACAGTGATGGTCCTCTGCCCCAGGCGGTCCAGGTTTATCGCCTGACGAAGGCTTCGGCCGATGAGCCTCTGGATCTCCTGGCTTCGGCCCTTGATCCACCCACCGCGGTCCCGACGAACCCTGCGGTTTCCGCTTCCGGGCAACATGTCGTACTCCGCGGTCACCCAGCCGCTTCCCTTGCCCATCAGGAACCGGGGCACCCTGTCCTCCACAGCGGCGGAGCATATCACCCTGGTATCGCCCCAGCCGATCAGGGCGCTGCCGGCTGGAAGCGGCTGGTAACCTGTCTCTATCTCTATCTTCCTGAGCTCATCTTGCTCTCTGCCGTCAACGCGCATTCTCACTCCAATGCAGTTTCGTTCGAATTACGATCCCGGTCTTCGAAAAGGGCCGGGGTCAGAGCTCCCCGACCTCCACCTGGGTAACCAGCGGGATGGTCCTGCCGAGGAAACGCTGGGCTATCTCCTGGAATTTCAGCGGAATGTCGCTGACGTAGAAGCCTCCCCCGGCACTCCCGCCCTTCGAGAGTAGATCGCGGTCCCCCAGTCCTTCCCTCACTTCGCGCGCCGTGGCCTCGGCGGAGTCCACCAGGGTCACGCCCGGGCCCATGACCTCGCCCAGGAGAGGCTTGAGGAGGGGGTAGTGGGTACAGCCCAGCACCAGCGTGTCCACACCCTCCCTCAGAAGCGGGGCGGCATACCTCTGAACTACCATCCGGGTGATCTCACCCTCCAGCCAGCCCTCCTCCACCAGCGGGACGAGAAGGGGACACGGCTGGGCAACAACGCTTCTCACACCGGAGCCGGGGAATCTCAGGGCCTTCTGGTATGCTCCGCTTCCGATCGTTCCCAGGGTGCCTATGACGCCCACCGAGCCATTTCGCGTGGCCTCGGCGGCGGCCCTGGCTCCCGGTTCTATTACTCCGGTGACGGGAACGCTGACCCTCTCCCTGAGTGCGCTCAGGCTGACCGAGGAAGCGGTGTTGCAGGCTACAACGATCATCTTCACCTGCTTGGAGGCCAGGAATGCGGCGTCCTCCAGGGCGAAGCGTATCACGGTCTCCGGCGACTTGGATCCGTAGGGCAGCCTGGCGGTGTCTCCGAAGTATATGACGCTCTCGCCGGGCATGAGCCTCTCTATGGCCCGGACTACCGTGAGTCCGCCGACTCCGGAGTCGAATATGCCAATGGGGCTGTCACTGCGGGGCAGGTAGCTTTCTCCGGCCTCGAGGTCAGCGTACACCGTCGGCCACCCCCCGCATCCGCAGGCCCGACGGGTAACGTTCCCACTGTGCGCCTCCCACGATGGGAAACAGCCTTGTGAAGCAGACGAACCGCCCCTCCAGCGTCCTGGCCAGTCCGTCCATGTCCATCCTTACCGGAAGGTCCACGAATACGGTATCATGGCTGCTGAAGGCGTAGACGCGTTCCAACTCCTCGCTCTCCAGTCCGGCGCGTGCGGCCCAGGCTTCCGTCACCAGCTGAAGCTCCAGCGGTATATCCTTCCGCGACGGCGCCTCCGGAAGCGTATCCATCACAGGCGAGGATGCGGAATCGACGTATATCGAGCATGGAGTGGTCTCCCATGATGCTTCCGCCAGCTGATCCTCCGGCTCGGGCAGGGAATCCTCAGGAAACACCCGAATCTCCACGCCGTCAACATGGTCCGGCTGTTCTTCGCCGCCCCGCAGATCCAGGTCCTCGGTGCGGTCGGCCGGCTCAACACCCAGCTTGCGGTTCACGTACGCCATTCCCGCCCACATGGCCACAGCCACCAGGACGATGATGACGGCCACGGCCGCCAGCTCCAGAAGCAGCCTCCTTACGTCCTCCATCACCTTTCCGCCCCCCGGGCTGCGAGGTCCGTACCGGAGAAGTCCATAATGGCTGCTACAATAGCCTCCGCGGACTGGTAACGGAAGTCCAGCTGCCGCAGAAGCCGCTCCTCGTCCCGGTTGGAGATGAAGGCCAGCTCCACCAGCACAGACGGCATGAAAGCGCCCCGCAGCACGTAGAAGCCCGCCTGCTTGACGCCCCGGTCCGGCTGGCCGGTCCCCATGCCCGCCAGCCTGCGCTGAATGGCCCCCGCCAGCTCGCTGCTCTGGTTCAGGTAGAGTCTCTGCGCTATGTCGGCCAGCAGGAAGGAAAGGGGATCCTCCGGTGACTCCGGCCTCTCCTCGTCGTACATTGCGGCCCGGTTCTCCAGGGCCGCGACCGCCCGGGCGTCATCCGTTCTCGCCCGGGAAAGGAAATAGGTTTCGATCCCCCGAGCGGAGCGGTTGGTGGAAGCGTTGCAGTGTATGCTGACGAAGAGATCGGCCCTCTCCCTGTTGGCGATTCTGGTCCTCTCACCCAGCGACACGTAGCTGTCATCCTCACGAGTCAATACGACACGAAGATCGGGACATCTTATCTTTAGAAGGTCCCTTACCAGCAGAGCGATTTCCAGCGTCCGGTCCTTCTCGTAACTTCCCGAGTACCCCACCGCCCCGGGATCGCGGCCACCGTGCCCGGGATCGAGAACGACGCAGTCGAACTCCTCCAGCCAGGGCGATGTCTGTCCGCTCTCGAAAGAGGCGTAGACGATCGAGTCGGGATAGGAAGCGGCCGCAGATACACTCCCCTCCTCGGGGTCCGGGGGACCTTCCCAGGCCAGGTCGGGAAGCTCCACCCGCTCGGCCGATCTCATGAATACCAGCATGACGGTGCTGTCGGGTCTCATGGCGTACTCCAGCGTGGCCAGGCTGCTGTCCATCTGCACTCGAAGCACCGTGGAATCATCGGACAGCTCGATGGGGCCGGTCCAGAATGTGGAATCGTAGGCAGGGGCTTCCATGGGTAGGCCGGACCTCAGCTCGAGCCGGTAGCCGTCAACGGACACCTCCGGCGACAGAGGGACTGTGTCACATCGGAGCTCCAGGAGCAGGCCGTCCATTCTGGGCATGACGCGGACCGAGAGCGGAGACGAGGAAACCGCGACCGCAAGAAGGATTGCAGCCGGAAGAACGAGTGCTCTATCCCTGCCGCTGCTCATGCTTCATGGCCGCCCGCATGCGGCGATTCTGTTCGCGCTGCGCGATGTCGCGCCTCTTGTCGTACTGTCTCTTGCCGCGGCAGAAACCCAGCGCGACCTTTGCCCGGCCCCTGCGCAGGTGCAGGTCGAGGGGAATCAGCGTATAGCCCTTCTCCCTCACTCTGCGGTGCATCCTCCGTAACTCCGATCGGTGGGCCAGCAGCTTCCTCCGGCGGTCGGGCACATGGTTGTCGCGGGCCATATCGTACTCGGCGATGTGCGCTTCGTGCAGCCAGAGCTCTCCCCTGTCGTCGAAGTCGGCGTAGGCGCCCTTGAGGCTCACCCTGCCCTCACGTACGGACTTTATCTCCGAGCCCACCAGGACGATGCCCACCTCCAGGGAATCCAGTATGTGGTAGTCGTGCCTGGCCTTTCTGTTGCGGGCAATGACCTTCGTTCCCATAGACCTCCGTTCCACGGAGAATATATCCCTCGAGGCCCCTCTCTCAAATCACCCCCGGGGGATTGACGCCCGGCCCGGCGCTTTCTAGTATCGCCGGGCAAAGCCGAAGTGGCGGAACTGGCAGACGCGCTGCGTTCAGGGCGCAGTGAGGCTAGTCCTCGTGGGGGTTCGAATCCCCCCTTCGGTACCACGGCCAAAGGGGCTCCAGTGCGTTGCGCTGGAGCCCCTTTGGCGAGGCAGTTTGCTTTCGCAAACTGCACCGTTGCGCACCCCTGACAAAAAGGCACCCGCGTTGCGCTGGAGCCCCTTTGGCGAGGCAGTTTGCTTTCGCAAACTGCACCGTTGCGCACCCCTGACAAAAAGGCACCCGCGTTGCGCTGGAGCCCTTTGGCGAGGCAGTTTGCTATGTCGCCAGCTGAATCTGTAGGGCTGTCGCTCCACCCATTTGAGCCTGTATCAGGGAGCCAGGAGCCTCGATATCTCGCCGGTATCGAGCTCTGAGAGTGTCGGGTTGGCTCCGTCCCTCTCGGAGACCACGGGATTCTCGATGCCCCACTCGATCCCCAGAGCGGGGTCGTTCCAGGCAAGGCCGTGCTCGTCCTCGCCCGTGAAGTACCTGCTGACAAGGTAGATGAGCGAAGAGGCCTCGCGGGTTGCGTAGCCGTGGGCCACCCCCGGAGGTATCCACAGCGCCTCTGGACGCTCCGCTTCCAGCTCGATGGTCTGCACCCTGCCCATCGTGGGCTTGAAGGGTCTGACGTCCACCAGTACGGCCGTTATCCTCCCCGCGGCCAGGAACCAGTAGTCGGTCTGGAGAAGGTGGTAGTGCAGGCCCCTTACGACCCCCGGCCGTGAGTGTGAGCAGTTCATCTGCAGGTCGTCGGAGAACTCGCTGCCGGCCCATGAGCGTCGAAAGGCCTCGGTGAACGTCCCCCTTCGGTCGGTGTGCCGGGCCAGTGGGTACACGAACGTGTCCTCAATGGAAGTGCTGCGCTTCTTTGGCTCCAAGGCCACCTCCGGCTATCTTCGAGAAGCCCTGCTGATTCCAAGCCAACTAGTATGCCGGACCCGCATTCTGTCAACAGCCAGGGAGGTATCCGTGAGAAGAGATGGGAGAGTCGAGGCGCTCCTGGAGAGGCTGCCGGCCCTCTACCCCGACGCCGGGTGCCTTCTGGAATACGGCGGCAGGCCGGAACGTCTTCTCGTGGCCACCATACTCTCGGCGCAGACCACCGACGCCGCGGTAAACCGGGTTACGCCCGAAATCTGGCGACGATGGCCGGACCTGCGAGACCTTGCCGAAGCCGACAGCTCCGAGGTCGAAGAGGTGATCCACTCGCTTGGCTTCTTCCGCAGCAAGGCCGAATCCATACGGAAGGCGGCCGCCACTGTCCTCCGGCGTCATCAGGGTCGGGTTCCGGACCGGATGGAGGCCCTGCTTGGGCTTCCGGGGGTCGGTCGAAAGACGGCCAACGTGGTTCTCGGCGAAGCTTTCGGCAGACCCGCCATGATAGTGGACACCCATGTGAAGAGGCTGTCCGGAAGGCTGGATCTGACCAGGCATGACAGGCCGGACAGGATCGAGTCCGTCCTGTCCGGACTGATCCCCGAGTCGAGGCAGACCGCATTCAGCCACCAGCTGGGCTTTCACGGAAGGAGGGTGTGCACCTCCCGGTCGCCCGGGTGCCGAAGCTGCCCTCTGCTGGACATCTGCCCCAGGCGGGGAGTGCGCTGAGCAGGCCGGGGCCTAGAAAAAAGGGCCCCGGAGGGCCCTTTCCACAACCTGTGCCTGTGCTCTAGTCCAGGTCTCCCAGATCAACGGCCCAGTGGTAGCCGTCGGAGCGGACATCGACACCCATCCTGGTGTAGGTGTCTCCGTCCTCGTCCTCGAGCTGGATGTCGTAGGTGCCCGGGTTTACGTAGAATGTGAAGCTGTCGCCGGGTACGATCACCTCTGAGCCCAGCCGGTCGTCACCCCAGCTGGAGGCCGACGAGCTGCTGCAGTAGACGTAGTAGACGGTGTAGTTGCCGAGGTCGTTGTAGATGGTCACCGGAGCACCCGAGTTCATGCTCGAGCCGCCGCCAACGGTGGCCTCACCCATATCGTCGAGGGTGACGTTCCAGTAGTAGGTGCCGTTCACGGGCACGCCCCAGCGGATGTACTCGTCGCCGTCCTCGTCCACCAGCTTCATGTCGTAGGTGCCATCTGGCAGGTTGAAGCGCTTGGTGGACCCCGAGGATATCACCTCGGTGTCACCCAGCCAGTCTCCGCCCCATTCGCTGTCGGTCTCGGCGGAGATGTAGACGTACCAGATGTCCCAGCCGCCGGTGTCGTTGGCGATCACGACCTCCCCGGCAAACATGGGTGCAGCCAGCGCCAGCATCAGGGTCAGGGCAAGAAAGTTCCTCATGAATCCTCCTTCCGTCTTGCCAACCTCTGCATTACACTACTTTCAGCAGATAGCGAGTCAATAGCCTTCGGGGCCATGACACGAGTATTGCTACCGGCGGGAACGTTTTCTATTCCCCCGGTTATTGCCAGTGTCAAACGACGGCGGGTACGGGAAGGGACGAAAATGGGCGCTATCCTCATGCTGACATGCATCTTGACGGTAAGCGCATCCCCCTGGACGGTCCACGAACTGGACCTTTCGGGAATGCGGACAACGCTGACACGCGCCGAGGCCGGCTGGATTCCGTCGGCCGAATCCAGTGTCAGGGGCTGGCGAGCGGGACTTCCGGACTTGCCGCTGATCTACCGCGAACTGGAGATTCCCGCCGGGACCCGGGCCACGGAGGTGAGGGTCCGCGAGGCCCGATGGCGGACGGTATCCGCCGATGTCCGCGTTCCGCCGCTGCCCTCCCCCACCCCCCTGGAGATGCTTCCGGAGGCCGGCTCGCCCCCGGCCGACCCCGGCATCTACTCCTCCGAAACCTACTACCCGACTAAGCCGGCGGTTCTTTCGGGCACCCGTCAGCGGCCCCGGGGCGCCCGGGCGGTGGTGCTGGTGCATCCCTTTCGCTGGCGGCCGTCCGACGGAAGACTTCAAAGGCTCGAACACCTGAGCCTGGAGGTGGCAACCGAGCCCGTGGCGGAGTCGGGACGGGGGTGGGCCACCGGTACGATGGACTCGGCCGGCGGTGGAATGCTGATAGTAACCGACGCCGCGCTGGAGGCCACCTTCGAGGAGCTGGCGCAGCGCAGGACCGCGCAGGGTATTCCGACAGATATCGTTCCGGTGGACGAGGCCGTGGGCGGCATGCCGGGAAGGGACGACGCCGAGAAGCTCAGGAACTACGTTACAGACTACCATGCCGAGTACGGCATAGAGTACCTGCTCCTGGGCGGGGACACCAACCTGGTGCCCTTCCGAAAGGCCTACGCGATGACATGCCAGGCCAATATCCATCCCCGTGAGGACTCACTGCCGTGCGACCTCTACTTCGCCGACCTCGACGGCGACTGGGACGCCAACGGCAACGGCGTTTTCGGCGAGGTGGATGACGACGTCGACCTCTACCCCGACCTGCACGTGGGACGGGCGCCCGTGGAGAACCTGGAGGAGGCCGAAGCATTCGTGGGCAAGATAGCGGCCTACGAGGACCTGCTGCAGAGCGACTACTTCCAGAGGGCGCTGTTCCTGGCGGCCATACTCTGGACCAACCCGTACACGGACAGCGCGGAGAGCAAGGACCTCATAGACGATGAGCACGTCCCAGGCTGGTTCGAGATAACCAAGCTCTACGAATCGCTGGGTAACGAGAATCTCGCCAACACCATGCAGGCCCTGAACGACGGCACCAACATGGTCAATCACGACGGCCACGCCTGGTACTCGTCAATTGGCGTGGGGGACGACTACATGACCGCCGAGCACTTCGACGCCATAGACTCCGACGGCAGGTACGCGGCATTCATGTACTCCATCGGATGCTGGAGCGCCGCCTTCGACTTCGACGCCGTGGCGGAGCACTTCGTAACCAATCCGTACGGATGCGGAGTGGCCTGGATCGGCAACTCCAGCTACGGATGGGGCTCCCCGGGCAACCCCACCTTCGGATACTCCGACATACTCGACCAGCGCTTCTTCGGTTTTCTCTTCGACCATCCCGGGGCCACGCTGGGCCAGCTGGTATCCATGACCAAGGAGACCTACATACCGTTCGGGCAGTGGGAGAACGTCTACCGCTGGCACATCTACGACGTAAACCTCCTGGGCGACCCCTCCTTCCGTCCCTACAGACAGTACCCGGAGGCACCCTCACTGGACTGTCCGGAAATGGTCTCGGCAAATACCCGGGCCTTCCCCGTCCAGGTATCGGACGTGGAGACCGACGGCCTCGCCCTATGCGTCAGTGACCAGGGCTCCGAGAACCATGTGGAGGAGCTGGACGCCTCGGGCTACGCGACGGTCCTTTTCGGCGGGGCACCGGCGCCCCCTGTGAACGTAACGGTCACCGGCCCCGGCGTACGTCGCACCTCTGTGCAGGTGCCGGGGGAAGAGGGTCCCTCCCCGGCAATCTCCAGCATTCAGATAACCGGACCGGGAGGCGAGGACTACCTGGCTCCGGGGAACGCGTCCCACGTCGACCTGATCCTCCGCAACCAGGGTACGCAGACGCTGGACGGCCTGGACCTGGTCCTCGATTCCTGCAGCGGCCCCGCCACCGTACTGGAGGACTCGATGTACTTCCCACCCCTGGCGCCAGGCGACAGCGCCGCAGGGTCGGAGCCCTTCGACCTTCTTGTAGCCGAAGGAGCCTCCAGCGGACAACCCGTTCACCTCTACATATCGGGGTACACCGCCGGCGGCACGTGGGACCTTCCCCTGTCGCTTCTGGTTCAGGCTCCCGGCCTGTACTTCGCAACCTACGGCGTTGATGACGGCGCGGGAGGCAACGGCAACGGCTTCCCCGAACCCGGGGAGTCCTTCCTGCTGGAGGTCTCGATAGCCAATCTGGGTCTGCAGGATGCCGACAGCGTCTCGCTGGTGATGAGCCAACCTCCCTCCTGGATGAGCTGGACGACGGACAGCTCGTGGGTGGAGGACATAGGGTGCGATTCCACGGAGACCTTTACCGTGGAGGCAGCGCTGGACCCGTCAGCACCGTCACCCTCGTTCCCCTGGCTGTTCTTCGATCTCCTCACCCCCTCCTACTCCACCGTTGACACCCTGCGGCTCACCGTCGGCGTCACCGGCGTCTCCAACGACGTGGAGTCCGGTCCCGCCGGATGGACGCACTCCGGAGCCGGAGACATGTGGCACATAACCAGCGATCAGAGCCACTCGCCATCCCACAGCTGGTTCTGCGGAAGCTCCTCCGGATACCAGCAGAACATGGACTGCGGTCTGCAGAGTCCGGACCTGGTTCTGGCCCCCGGGGCCCATCTGAGCTTCTGGGGCGCCTTCGACGCGGCCATCTACGGGACGGACGGCCTATATGTCCTGATCCACAGGCTGAGCACGATGGAAACGGATACCCTGGACTTCATAGGGTCCGGAGGGGCCCTGGGGGGAGCGGCGAAGGGCCAGGGCACCGGATGGGCACAGTGGGGCTACGACCTGGAGGGCTATGGGGCCGGAGAGCAGGTGCAGCTGGAGTTCCGTTTCATCTCCGACTCCGACCCCGAGAACGGAACCGGGTTCCTGGTAGACGACATAACAGTTTCCGGCGCCTACACGGGATCCATGGGGGTGCGGGGCGGCTCCGCCCCCACCATGCCGCTGGGCAACCCCTACCCCAGCCCCTCGAGGGGACTGTTCACGGTACCCGTGCGGCTTCCGGGGCCGGTGCAGTGGACCGTCGGCGTGTACGACCTGGCCGGCCGCCTGATGGCGAGAGCCTCCGGGAGCGGCTTCGCAAGCGAGCTCTTCAGCGCCGGGGAAGCGGGCATGTCCTCCGGCGTCTACCTGGTGCGGCTGGCAAGCGGCGACAGCTCCTGGACCCGGAGGCTGGTACTCCTCCGTTGACGCGAAGGGCGGGCGCCGGACCGGCGCCCGCCCCATTTCATACCTCCCCGCCGTTGCATTCAAGTGCCT
>CAZKJG010000011.1:70070-99942 GCA_964553045.1 uncultured bacterium
CATTTCATACCTCCCCGCCGTTGCATTCAAGTGCCTGGCACTTGAATGGCACTTGAATGAATTGGCTAGGGGGCGAGGACGGTGATCCTCTCCGTGACGGTGGTGCCCCCGGCCCGGCAGCGCACGAACAGCACTCCGCTGCCGGCGGGCTCCACGGGAAGGTCCAGCAGGTGCTGGCCCGCGGAGAGGCCTCCGGGCTCGATGCCGCCCATCCTCCGACCCAGGCAGTCGTAGACGGCGATCTCCACCTGCATGGCGGACGGCAGCGTCAGCCTGACCGCCGGCGCGCCCCGGCAGGGGTTGCCCGCGGCCACCATGGAAAGCGCGTCCTCCACCCGGCCGGATTCGGGCTGCTCTAGGCCCTCCTCGGCCTGCAGGAATACGCAGACGTAGCCGTCGTAGTCGCTCACCAGCAGGTCCAGAAGGCCGTCGGAGTTCCAGTCGTCGACCCAGAGCCTCGTGCCGGAGGAGAGTTCTATGTCCGAGCCTGCGGCCTGCAGGTTCTCGCCGGATCCGAACTCGGGTGCGGCGTTGGTGCCGACGTTCTCGTAGTACACGATGTTGGCGCTGTAGTTGCCGGCAACCACGTCCTTCTTTCCGTCGCCGTTCAGATCGACCACATGCGGGCAGAACCTGTAACCGTAGTCTCCGGAGATGTTCTCGTAGCCGCCGAAGACCGGGCTGGAGTTGCTGCCCTCGTTGAGGTAGACACGCAGGTTGCTGCCCGAGGGGTAGCTGCCCTGCAGGCCCACCAGCATGTCGCAGAGGCCGTCCTCGTTCCAGTCCAGCCTCTCGCGGCTTCCGTCGGCGTGAACGTATACGCATACCGGAGCGCTGTTCGACCCTACGTCTATAGTCGAGCCGCCCGCCTCCAGGTTACCCTCTTCGGTCAGGTCGTTGGCCCCCCCTCCCGTGCGCCGGAAGTAGGTGATGTACCCGTTGCGGTCACCTACGATGATGTCCTCGAGCCCGTCGTCATTCCAATCCACAGCCTGTGGATTCGTAGCGCCGGTGCATCAACCGGCGGGAAGGGTAATGTCCGTGCCGTCGGCCTGCAGGTAGTCGAAGCCCGAGAAGGTGGGGGAGTCGTTGCCGTCGTCGTTGGGATAGAAGCGTATCTTTCCACTGGTGAACTGACCCAGAAGGAGGTCCTTGTTGCCGTCGCCGTCCCAGTCCGTTACGCAGGGCGCCCCGTAGTATCCCACGTCGATCCGGGAGCCACCGGAGTACATCCAGGTATGGCTCTGGAACTGGGGAGCCGCCTGGGCCGCCGCCGCCAGGGCGAGAGCCACACAGACAGAGATTTTGAGCACCATGTTACCCCTTTCATTGTGATTTCATACCCTGCTGGTGGACAATACAGGCTGTGAACTCCGGCGGTCAATGCTATATTACCCGGTTGAAGGAGGGGGAGGCGTGAACAGCAACGTCTACTACGCATCGACCAGGGCCGGCGTCAGATCCGCGGTGCACCGGGTGCTGGACGCCATCGAGGCCAGGAGCCTGCTCCCCGCCGGCATGGACGTCCTGTTCAAGGTGAACCTCACCTGGGACTTCGTTCGGCCCGGCGTGGTCACTTCCCCATGGGTGGTCGAGGCGGCGGCGTCCTACCTGCAGGATCATGTCGGGCGGATCTGGCTGGGGGAGTCGAGCCGGGTCCTGGTGAACGCCACGCGGGCGTTCGAGGTGACCGGCATGCGGGAGGCGGCGCAGAGAAGGGGCCTCAGATGGCACAACTTCTCCGAGCACGAGTGGGTGCCGGTGCGACGGGGCGGACTGGAGTTCTCGATACCCGAGATCTGCACCAGAATGCCCGTGGTGTCCATTCCCGTGGTGAAGACCCACTACCGCACCACCATCTCCGCGGCCCTGAAGAACCTCTACGGGTGCCTCGATGACAACCGGCACAACTGCCAGCGCCGCCTTGCCGACTACCTCACGGCCGTCAACGAGGCGATTCCGGTCGTTCTCACACTGGCCGACGGGACCGTATCCCTGGAGGGAAACGGACCCAAGCCCGGCATTCCGAAGCAGACCGATTTCGTGGCCGCCTGCACCGACCGCGTGGCGATGGATGAATCGCTGGCCCTCCTGATGGGCTTCGATCCCGACCGGATCGAGACCGTGGTGAAGGCGCGCCGCAGAGTGGACGGACACGAGCCGTGGAAGGAAACCCCCCTGCCCCCCCTCTCCCGGGTTCCCCGTTTCGACTTCGTTCCGCCGATGCCCAACTTCCTCGCCAGTGTGGAGAGCAGGCTTCGCGGCAGTCGGCATTGCCCCGGCACCTACGGCGCGCACCCCGGGCCGCTGAAGAAAGGTGCGCAGCTCTGGTTCCGGCTTGCATACCGCCTTACCGGACAGAACCGAGAGGCTGGCCGCTGGATCGAAACCTGTCCCTACGGGCCTCAGTGGGCGGGCAGACCCGAGGAGGGCGAAGGATCTTGAGGTTTCCGGGACAGATGCGAATGGGAATGTCCGCGCTGCTGGGGCTGCTCGGACGCCGGCGGCCGGTGAACGTCATGGCGAGCGTGACCGACCATTGCCCCAGCCGCTGCACCTACTGCCAGATTCCCGAGCAGAACAGGCCCGACCTTACCACCGGGCAGTGGAAGGACCTGCTCTCGCAGATGCGGAATGCCGGAACGCAGCGGATAGGAGTGTGGGGCGGCGAGCCGCTGATGCGTCGCGACATCGTGGAGCTGTGCGCGTATGCCCGGTCGCTGGGCATCTACGTGAGCGTGGACAGCAACGGATACCTCCTCCCCGCCCGCAGGGAGATACTGGATCACATTGACCACCTCGTGCTGGCCTTTGACGGCCCCCGCGAGGCCCACGACGCTAACCGCGAGGCCGGCAGCTTCGACAAGGTTACCGCCGCCATGGAGGTGGCTTCCGGCAGGGTGCGCATGTGGACAATCACCGTTCTCACCCGCAACAACATCCACCATCTCGACTACATCATGGAGACGGCGGGGCGCTACGGTTTCCTCACCACCTTCCAGACGCTTCACCACAACGAGAAGCTGGGGGGCGACACCTCCGGACTCATGCCCGGCCGGGAGGAGTACAACGAGGCTCTGGGCAGGCTGCTCGAGATGAAGGGGGCCGGAGCCCCCATCGCGAACTCGACCCACTACCTGAGGAGCCTGACCGAATGGCCCGATTTCTCAAAGACCAAGCTGAAAGGCCGCTTCCACGGGGTCTCCTGCCGGGCCGGCCGCATGTACTGCAACATCGACGTCGACGGCCGCGTTTACCCCTGCTCGCTGCTGATCGGGCTCTATCCCCAGGCCGAGAACGCTCTCGAGGTGGGATTCGAGAAGGCCTTCAGGGCCGCTTCCGGGCTTCCATGCCAGGCCTGTACCGCCTCCTGTTACACGGAATACAACTTCCTTTACAGCTTGAAGATACCCGTGGCCCTGCAGTGGAGTCGGGCCGTGGCCAGAACAGATCGTGAGATGCGAAGGAAGGCCGCCGAGCGCGGATTGGAAACGCGCCGAGGGCCAGAAAAGATACATTCTCAGAAGGGATGAGCGCTATGCCAGCCTTGCCAGAGTACAGAACCAGAAGGCTGCTGGCCGGCGAGGGGGTGCCGCTGGTGGAGGCAAGCTTCTACCCCGCCGGTTCGGGCGTTCCGGAGCCGCCTCCAGCCCCCCCGGCCTATGTGAAGGCCCAGATACCCGGGGCCACCAGCAGGGCCAGCCGCGGCCTTGTCAGGCACATAACCGACTCGGAGGCCATGAGCCGTGCCCTGCGGGAGCTCCTCGCGCCCGGCGCATGGGGACAGGCGGAGGGTGTGCTGCTCACCAGGCCCGCCGAGCTCTACGGCGAGTACTACGCCGCCTGCACTCTGGACCTGGGAGGCGAGGGAAGGCTCCCCTCCGGCGTTCTCCTCTTCAGCCCGGAGGGCGGGTCCGGAGTCGAGGAGCGGGCCGAGACGCTCGTGCGCATGACCTTCTCCCTCACCTCGCCGCCCTCCGCAAAAGCGATCAGGGAGCGGCTGCCCGACCTTGTCGCTGCGGACAAGGTGTCCTCGCTTCTGAGTGGAATGGTGAACGCCTTCGTCCGTTACCGTCTTCTCGTGCTGGAGGCCAATCCGGTGGGCGTTCTGCAGGACGGAACTCCGCTGGTCATCGACTGCCGGGCGGAGTACGAGACCCGTGCCGTCCGAAAGGACGATCGGGATCTGTTCAAGCCCTCCTCCGGCCGGGATCGGGATCTGCTTCCGCTGGAGCGCGCCGTCGACAGCATCAACCGGGCCGACCCCTCGGGTACCGGTTTTTTCCGCCAGAACCGCGCCGCCCCCCCCGAAGGCGCATGGCGGGTGGCCACGAACCTCTGCGGCGGGGGAGGCAAGATGCTCTGGGAGATGACAACCGGCGGACGCGATGACATCCACTCGATGAACGAGTCCGATACGTCCGGCGGTCTCTCGGCCTTCAAGAGCTACCGCATACTGAGGGCCATACTGGCCCAGAAAGCGGCCCACGTACTGCTCCTCACCGGGTCCGGCATGGCCTTCCAGAATCAGCACCATCTGGCGGCGGCGGTCTGGAAGGCGCTTCGTGAGTCACCGACGCCGCTTCCCGCCCTGCTGCGCTTCGGGGGCACCGACGAGGAGAGTGCGCATGCCCTTTTCGACAGGGTTGCCGAGGACCTTCCCGTGGAGGTCCGGCACTACTCCGCGGAGATATTCCCCAACGCCATGGTGGAGGACATTCCGAAGATCGCCACCGAGGAGGAGATACGGGTGGAGCCCCCGTCGCCCCCCTCCGGCCCTCCCTCCTTCGAGAACGAGGTTCCTCCAGGCAGGTTCTACTTCTTCCCCGACCTCTGCGACGGCGAACCGGAGCACCTTCTGGAGGCCTGTCCCACCGGATACCTGGACTGGGACCCAGATTCGGGGCAACTGGTGACGAACCCCGAGGCGAAGTGCACAGGCTGTCTGATGTGCGAGACGGCCTCGCTTCTGGAGGGCAACGGCGAGCTGAGAATAGTCCTGGACCTTCCCGAGGAGGTAGAGTAATGGGCGGCATACTGGAGCATCTGGCGGACGTCGACCAGCCCAGGGTTCTGGTCTTCGGCATCACCGGCCGCCAGGGCAGGAGCAGGACAAGGCTGATGGGGAAGTTCGGCACCTGCATCGTCGCGGGCTGCACGCCGGGCAAGGGCGGACAGGAGGTTGACGGAACACCGGTCTACGACTCCGCTGAGGAGGCCGTGAGTGCCCATCCGGAGCTCAATACGGGCGTCTTCTACGTTCCCGCCGGGGCGGTGCGCCCGGCTGCGTCCGACGCCATGAACGCCGGCCTGCGGTTCCTGGTTCTCACGGCCGACGGCGTTGCCACCCATGACGCCGCCATACTGAAGGAGCTGGCCTCCAGGAAGGGCTGTACCTTCCTGGGTCCCAACACGGTAGGCCTGCTGGATACCGGCGGCTATCTCTTCGGGCTGATAGGGGGCAGGGCAAGCTGGGCGAGGAGGAACTACCTTCCCGGTTCTGTGGGCGTGATATCCCGCTCCGGCGGGCTCTCCCAGCTTCTGGGAGCCTTCCACTGCCGCCCCAACCTTCCCGGACCCCGGGAGGACGGAAGCTTCGGTCCGCTGTGGGGCGATGAGTACCCGGGCCTCTCCGCCGTCGTCTGCGTGGGAGGGGATCCGATTCCGGGGGTCAGCATGCTTGATGCGGCAAGGGCCTTCGAGGCCGACCCCCGCACCGGGGTGATGGCGGTCTACGGGGAGACCGGCACCAGCCAGGAGAACGACCTGGCCAGGGCCATGGAGTCCGGCGAGATAGGGAAGCCGATGGTGGTCTTCCTGGGCGGCAAGTACACGGAGGCCGGAGTGGCGCAGAGCCATGCCGGGGCCATGATACGCAATCCCGAAGAGAGCTACGGGGCCAAGCGCCGGGCCCTGGAGCAGGCCGGAGCCATCGTGGTGGAGCGGCCGGATGCCGTCTTCTCCAGCACGGCCTCCATACTGGGGCTGCGGGCCTGAGATGGGAACGCTGCTGGTCAACGCCGTCCTTCACGTGGACCGCTCGGGCCGCCAGTGCGCCCGTCTGGCCCTCTCCGAGAGCGAGATTCTCAACGCCGTAGACTCGCTTCAGCGCCACCTCTCCCCCATGGGCATACGCGTGAACCTGACCACCAGGAGAGTGGCGCTGGAGGAATCCGACAAAGAGCCGGCCCGGGACCTTGTGCACATCAACGGCACGGAGATTGCCGAGCTTCTCAGCGAGGACGAGTTGAGCAACGGCATGGACGCCCGACTGCTCCTGCACGCCGGGCTGGCGGCCGCCTCCGATCTGGTCTGAGGCGGCCGCCGCTGCGGCCTAGTCGATCACCACCAGCCGGCACACCTGCCTGAGGCCGCCCTCCGCGGAAGCCTCCACGAAATAGGTGCCGGAGGGAAGCCCGATCAGGTTCAGCGTAGCGACGCCCGACTCCATGGGAGCCTGCAGGACCGACCTTCCGGCCAGGTCGTAGAGCCTGACCTCTCCGGCCCTGCCTTCCAACCCACTCCAGATGACCCGCGCAGAGAGCGCCGCGGGGTTGGGAACGGCCATCATCGTGCCGGCCCCTCCCGGCGGGGGCACCGGGTCGTCCTCAACACCGGTGAGGTGGGTTGAGAGTATGTGGTGGTAGGGATCGAAGGTCACGGACTGCGGTTCGAAGGGGACCACGAAGGTCTCACTGTCGTACTGCTGGTCGTTCCACATGACCACGAGCGTATCCTCGGAGGAACCTTCCACCAGGAACTCCAGCGGCATGGTGAAGATGGTGGGCGTGGTCTGCACCTGGTCGACGCCGACGGTCAGCTCCCAGTCGGAGCCGGTCTGAGACCAGTCGTACTGGATCTCGTAGACCGGATAGCCCTCGCCCCAGACCCAGGTGTCGAAGAACCAGTCGATGTCCTCTCCGGTGATGTTCTCGAAGTGGTCCCGTAGGTCCCAGGTGGTGGCCAGAACGTAGGCGTGATGGTCGTAGTAGTCGGCCAGAGAGGCGAAGAAGTCCTCCTCTCCCACCACGTACCTGAGCATGTGCAGTACGCTGGCGCCCTTCTCGTAGGTGGTGTAGCTCCAATACTCCGAAGGGTTCGACGGCTCCGCCAGCGGGAAGGTCTCTCCGCTCTGCAGGTAGGGTATCATGATCTGGTTGACCATGTAGTCGTCGTACTCCTCCTGGCCGTAGTACTCCTGCCAGATGGCCTCGGTGTAGGTGGCGAACCCCTCCGAGAGCCATACGTCGGACCACTCGCTCTCGGTGACGCAGTCGCCCCACCACTGGTGTCCCATCTCGTGCGCCAGCAGCCAGTCGTACGTGGTGCTGCCGTTGATGAGCATGGCCAGATGGTAGACCTGGCTGAGGTGCTCCATGTCGCCCTTGGGTGTCTGGACGAAGGAGAACTTGCAGTTCCAGGGATAGGGTCCGTAGCGGCTCTGAAGCTGGTCCATCATCAGGTCCACGTTGACGAAGGTGCCCAGGGCGTCCTCCACGTCCCACTCGTACACGTAGTACTTGATCCAGTCGTAGGTTGAGTCGGTCAGGACCGTGTAGTCGCCCACTGAAACCGCCGCCAGATAGGTGCTCATCGGCTGGTCGAGGACCCACTCGTAGACGGATCGGTCCCCTTCGCTGTCGATTCCGGCCAGGTCGCCGTTGGCGACCGCGTAGAGCGTGTCGGGACAGGTCACGTGGAAGTCGAAGGTGGCCTTGTCAGAGGGATGGTCCCAGCAGGGGAACATGGCCCGGCCCACCGAAGGCGGGTCCGTGTAGACCCCCACTCCCATCTGGAAGGCCACCGGGATGTTCGGCCTGAACCAGAAGCCGCCGAAGCCCCCCGCGCCCTCGTTCCAGGGCTCGCCGCCGTAGGAGATGGATATGTCCAGCGTGTCACCCGTTCCGGCGGGTCCGGAGAGCACTACGATCAGCGAGTCGCCCGGCTGGTTGTAGGATAGCGGCCCCGAGCCGTCCCAGACCGAGTCGACGGTCATGGAGTTCAGGTTGAGGCCGATCTCCTCCACGTTCTCCTCGGTGGGCGTCAGGGTGA
The DNA here is from genome assembly GCA_964553045.1 of uncultured bacterium. Taxonomy (GTDB): domain Bacteria; phylum Fermentibacterota; class Fermentibacteria; order Fermentibacterales; family JCC-6; genus JAWLEP01. The sequence continues at coordinate 78,123 of CAZKJG010000011.1, forward strand.
GGACGGCCGTGCCGGTCAGCTGCGAGGCGTCCGGGTAAACGTCGAGCCACAGGTCGTAGTGCAGGACGTCAAAGGGGTGTTGCGGAGGCTCCAGGGTAAAGACCCCGGGCGGATTCAGAGGACGTGTCCATGCGATGTTGGACTGCTCGGGCCTGGGAGCCATGGAAACGGCCAGGAAAAGCACCAGAAAATGCATCTTCTACTTCCTCTCGCTTTCATCCATAAGCGAGCCGCCGATGAATTCCCTCAGCAGGCTCAGCTTGGGCACCATCTCGGCATCGATGGGTATGACGAGGTCCAGCAGGCGCAGCAGCCGGTCGGCGGTGTGGTATGCCCGCGACCCCGGCCTTACCTCTTCCAGAAGTGGCATGGCGTAGTTGCGCAGAACCGGAAGCTCGTAGGGAAGGGCGGAGTTGAACATCGCGTCGGCCCTCTCCTGAAACGGGAATATGTTCATCCGCTCGCCGCGTCGGACCATGGGCCAGTTGCCTATGGTCTCCTCCGCCGAGTAGCCGCGCCGGGTGCTGTCGCGGACGATTCTGCGCAGCAGACGGCTGTCGGAGGTGGACATCCGGGTCAGCCGGTCGATGTTGAGCTGCGTGAGGGCGGATACGTAAATCCTGTACTTCCTGTCGGGGTCCACTCCCGGGGTGAGCATGTCGTTCAGGCCGTGAATGCCCTCAATTATGAGAAAGTCGGTCTCCGCCAGCCGCATGGGCACGACATCGTCCTTCCGGGTGCCGCTGTGAAAGTCGAACCTGGGCAGCCGCACCTCGTCGCCGCCCAGCAGCAGCCCCAGATGCCGGCCGAACAGCTGCGTCTCCAGGGCCTCCAGGCACTCGAAGTCCGGCCTGCCATTCGAGCCCAGAGGTGTATCCGCGCGGTTCTTGAAGTAGTCGTCCACGCTTACCGTCTTAGCTCCGAACCCCTTGGCCCTCAGGTAGGTGTTCAGCAGGCGGGCCACCGTTGTCTTTCCGCTGGACGACGGCCCCGCGATCGTGATAAGGCGCTTCTTCGGAAAGCCCTCCTGCAGCGACTGCACTATCTGGACCAGTCGGAAGGTCTGGTAGAAATGGCTCATCACCACCACCCTCCTTCCGCCGTCCTCGCGCGTGCGCCGGTTGAGCTCGTCGATGGTGCGGACTCCCATTCTCGCACCGTGCCGCTCTTCCAGGTCGAACTCCCTGGCCAGCTTGGGCCTGGGTTCCCAGGGGCTTATCTCGGGCCAGCTGACCGAGCCGGGGAACCGCAGCACGAAGTCCCGTCCGGTAGGCTTGAGTTCCCACGTCTCCAGATGCCCCGTTCTCGGTACCGCCGGACCCATCGCGAAGGCGCAGCTGTCCTCGAGCACGTTGACCCTCGTCGGCCCGTTGTCCTCCGACCAGCGCAGCAACCCCCGGCAGTCCTCGGGCGAGTCCTTAGGGTTCTCCACTTCCACCCAGTCTATGGGCCGGTCATCCTCCACAACCCTCGTGAGGTGGCGGGACAGAACGGCGACTATCTCCTCCGACGGAAGCGGCGGCCGGTTCTCCAGACGGCACCGGTAACCCAGCGACAGCGAGTGCTCCACCCATAGCCTGCAGTCCGGAAAGGCCCTCCTGGCCGCGCAGTCAAGGGCCAGAATGAGCCCGCGGCGGTAGACCTCCCGACCCTCGCCAACCGAGGCCGGGACGTGCTCGAGAAGGTCGGAGACCGAATCAACTTCCGTCTTCAGCCCGATTATCACACCCCTCCGGTCGCGCGCGGCAACCGAGCCCTCATCCACGAGGTCTTCTACTTTCATAGTCCACCCTCCGCGACGTGCGGTTGCAACGACCATAGAAGTATGCAGTGCCGAACACGTTCCGGACACCCTCCTCCATTCCGACCGCAGAGGGCGTTTGGGGAAGCAAAGTCGTCCTAATACACCATATTATGGTGCGTTGAAGGGCAAGTTCTGCCCGAAGGACTGCCCCGGTCCGGGGGGCAACTCTGCAGAGGCGGCTCCAAGGCCGGCCTCGCGGCCCGATCGGGCGGAGATGGAGGATGCGGCAGATTTATATCCTTATAATAGGTTGCTGATGCGGGGGCGCCGAAAGCGTGGGCGCGGAATGGGACGGCAGGCGCGAGACGGGAATAGGTGCCTATATTTGGTCATTGCATGGCGATTAAGGTAGCATACCATCGCTTCATGCCTTGGCCGCGGGTGTCTGCGGGCGTCGAATCCTTGCCGGAACCCCTCCCTCTTCTTGACCGCCGGGGCGGCAATTGCGATCATACCCAGCGTAAACGGGACGAAAGGAAGGAAGATGACAGCTGCTTTTCTGGCCGTTCTCGCCCTGGCCTCCGGAACCGAGTCCTCCCCCCTCCTCTCCACCCGCGATGCCCTGGATCGTGGCGCGACCTGCCTATATACGGTATCCCTCGTGGAGGGAATGAGCTACTGGGTGGTTCTGGAGCCCTTGGAGGAAGCCACCGACTTCGATGTGGTGGTGGCATCTCACGAGATGGATCTCGATAGTTTCATGGGCCTCCCCTACTACGAGGACTACCTTCTGGCAAGGGAGTACGCCATAGCCGAGGGGATAGAGCGCGGCGGAGAGAGCTTCACCCTCAGCGCGCCCTACACGGGAACCGCTCACGTGGTCGTGCACGACATCGGGGAGACGGGTGGGTCCTACAGTCTCAGAATCTACTGACGCCACTGATCTTAGCGTCGGGGAGCTCAACCGACGGGTCTCATCCCTTCTGGAGACGGCGTTTCCCTACCCCGTATGGGTGCGGGGTGAAGTGGCTGGACGGCCGCGTGCCGGCAGGCGCGGGCACACCTACTTCCAGCTCGTGGAGGCCTCCGAGGACGGAGGTTTTCCGCAGGCTTCCGTCGACTGCGCTCTTTTCGCGGGCTCGAGGGCCTCGGTTGTCCGCAACTTCGCACGGCTGGGCGAGTCCTTCGACCTCCAGGAGGGCATGTCCATAAGGGCCCTGGGAAGGGTGAACCTCTGGCCCCGCGGCGGACGCTACCAGTTCGTCGTTCAGAGCATCGACGCCGCCTGGAGCCGCGGAAAGCAGGCCCTCAGGCTCAAGAAGCTCGCCGATAAGCTCCGGCGCGAGGGGGTCCTCGACGCCAACTCCGGTCTTTCCCTTCCCCGACTTCCCCTGGATGTAGGACTGGTAACCGCCCGGGATTCCGCAGCCTGCAGGGATTTCCTGCGGACTCTGGAGGAGTCGGGCTACCCTTTCTCGGTTCGAGCGGCCTGGGCCGCCATGCAGGGGCGGGAGACCGGCTCCACGGTGGCTCGCGCCATAGGCGTTCTGTCCCGGCGGGAGGACCTGGACGTGATAGTGCTCACCAGGGGCGGAGGCTCCACCACCGATCTGGGCTGGATGAACGACGAGGCGATCGCCGGGGCAATAGCGGAAAGCCCCGTACCGGTAGTTTCCGGCATAGGGCATGAGGTGGACACGACCCTCCCGGACCTGGCCGCTTCCATTCGGGCAAAGACACCCACCCACGCCGCCGCATTGCTCGTGGACTCGGCGGCCGGATTCGAAGCCGACCTCGATGCCCTCTCCCGCCTGCTGGAAAGCCATGCCAGGCCGGTGCTCCGGGCGGCGTCGATGAGGCTACGTGACACGGCCCGCAGGCTCGGCAGAACGGTAAGTGCTCGCACCTCGGGCGCCGCGCTGATGGTGGACTCGGCGGCGGATACTCTCTCCAGGGACGCCCTGAGGCTGCTGCGCATGCACCGTGCGGAGCTCTCCACCATCCGAAGGGGCGTGGCTGTCGCCGAACTTCCCGGCCGAATCGGCCGCAGGCGCAGGGAGGTGGCCGAGCGGACCAGATCCCTCTCCAGGGGTGTCGTTGCCCTCCTGGGAAGCGCCAGACTCGGGCTGCAGGAGCTGTCGGCTGCCGTGGAGAGCCGCGACCCGGAGAGGGTGCTGGCCCTGGGATGGGCCATAGCTCGTCACACCGACGGAAGGATCATACGAGGCGTCGGGGAGGTGTCCCCGGGCGAAGAGATAGATGTTCGGCTTCGTGACGGATCGATATCGGCAAGGACCGAGAAGGTCCGTCCTGACGAAAAGAGATGATATGGACGGCAAGAGGGAGATGACCTACGAGCAGCAGATGGAGGAGCTAACCGAGATAGTGGACCAGATCGGCCGGGAGGACTGCCCCGTCGACGAGCTGGAATCGAGGGTCCGGCGGGCTGCAGACCTCATAAGGGCGCTGCGCAAGAGGCTCTCCGAGACCGAGCTGGCGGTAACCGAGGTTCTGAAAGACCTGGAGGCGGAAGGCGGCGAGAAGGAGGACTGATGGCCTCCGTAGCTCAGACCGGCAGGGCGAAGTGCGTCCAGCCGTCGGCCCGCTCTACCCGCACCCGGACCCTGGCGCCCGGGTCGAAGCGAGTGCCCTCCATCACCACCATCCTGTTTCCCGGGCTCCGGGCCGCCTGCTGCCCCGGACGGCGGGCGCTGCCGGTCACCAGGACATCCATCTCCCTGCCCACTAGCGCCCTCGATCTCTCCGTTGTTATTGAACGCTGCAGCCTCTGGAGATTTCGAAGCCTGCGCAGCCTCTCCTCCACCGGCAGCGCGTCCTCCATCTCAGCCGCCCTGGTGCCGCTGCGCTCGGAGTAGCGGAAGAGGAAGGCGTAATCGTAGCGCACCCTTCGAAGCAACTCCTCGGTGCGGCGGAAGTCATCCTCGGTCTCACCGGGAAAACCCGCTATCACGTCGGTTGAGAGGACGATATGCGGCACGGCACCGCGGGCGATCGCTACCCTTTCCATGTACTCCCGAACCGTGTAGCCCCTGCCCATGGCCGCGAGTACTCTGTCGCTGCCCGACTGTACGGGCAGGTGCAGCTGGGGGCAGACGTTCGGGTTCTGAGCCATGGCCCGGGCCAGCCGGGGGCCGAAGTCCCTGGGATGGCTCGTCACGAAGCGTATCCAGGCCGGCGCCGCCCTTTGCGCCGCCATCTCCAGCAGTCGGGGGAAATCCACTTCCCCGTCGCGGTATGAGTTCACGTTCTGCCCCAGAAGGGTGATCTCCCCGTAGCCCTCGGCCGCCAGTTGCGCCACCTCATCCAGCACCGCCTGCGCTGCTCTGCTCCGCTCGGGTCCGCGCACCTGCGGCACTATGCAGTAGCTGCAACGGTTGTCGCAGCCGCGCATCACCGTTACGAACGACCTGGGGAAGTCCCTTCTCACGGCCACGATGCCGTCGTAGCTCTCCGGGCGGAATTCCACGGAGCAGCCGCCGCCTTCCCCCGCGAGAAACCGGGGCAGCTCCCTGTAGCTGTCCGGGCCCACCACCAGATCCAGGGCCGGCAGCCGCGCCAGCAGATCCGCGCCGTGCTCCCTGGCGACGCAGCCGCAGACGCCCACCAGCGGGAGGCCTTCGCGCCCCTTCAGACCGCACAGCTGTGCTGCCCTTCCCAGGGCCCTGGTCTCGGCCGTCTCCCGTACGGCGCAGCTCACCACTAGGATCACATCGGCCAGCTCGGGGGACTCGGCCGCGCTCATGCCCGCTTCGGTCAGGACGCCGGCCATGATCTCGGAATCGTGGACGTTCATCTGACAGCCGTAGACCTCGAGATAGAAGCTGCTCAGCCTGTTCATGTCAGCCCGGGACGACCAGTTCCATGACCAGTCCGGCAGCCAGCGGTATGCGCAGGTTGTCGTCGAGGGGCAGCTCGAACAGCTCGGCCAGGGTGGCGGCCACGGCGCCGGCCATCAGGGCGATTGGTGTGAGGTTCCAGCCCATGACCGGCCGCAGGGCCATGAGACCTATGGAGGCCAGCAGGCATACGTTCAGGGCCGCCAGGCTCCCCTCCAGGGTTCTGCCGGAGACCAGTTCTATGCGGCCGCAGTGCCTTCCCACCAGGGCCGCCGCGCTGTCCCCCAGGCTCAGGAAGACCAGGGCGGCCACCGCGATCTCGGTTCGAAAGATCAGTATGGTCAGGGCGGCCGATGCCACTACTATCGTCGACGCCGTCATCCCCCCCTGCTCCTCCCCGTGGCGCATCATCCTTCCGAAGGCCGCGAGGAAGAGGTTCTTGAAGGGCTCGTGCCGGGCCTTCAGATAGTCCAGCAGGAGCATTGCCAGGCTGATGGCCGCCAGTGCCAGGACGAGGTCGGTCCTGTCGAAGAGCACCGCGGCGACGGGAAAGACAATGGATCCGATGTGAACGGTCTTCCGGAGTATCTCGTCGAGGTACAAGCCGGAAGGCCCCTAAACCCCTAGAAGCCCACGCCCAGGGAGAACCTGTGCGTATTGTCCAGCTCCTCGTGGCTGAGGTAGGCGTAGTCGAGGCTCACCGGCCGGCCCATGAGACCCAGCCTCAGGCCCAGCCCGGCGGTGAGGCTGCCCTCGGAGCCGCCCAGACGCAGGCCCACCCGGTCCTTGACCAAGAGCTCGAAGCCCATGTGCGTGTCCAGACTCACACCGCCCATATGGTACTGGGCGGACGCCTTTCGGCCTTCGAAGCGGAAGTCGCCGTCCATGCTGAAGGTGAGCACGGAGGCGAATCTGCGGATGGGCCACTGCGCCGACATGCCCAGCTTGGCCGTGGGCAGCACGCTCTCCCGGGTGCCGGTGTCGTAGAAGAGGTAGGTGCCGAGCACGTCCTGCAGCGTCAGACCCATGGAGAAGGCGTCGGAGAATCTCATCTGGGCGCCGGCGTCGAAACCCAGCCCCCAGCCGCTGTGGTCCATTATGGTCCTGGAGATCACCTTGGCGGAGGTTCCCAGCGTCAGACGGTCGGTGAGATGGCGCGACCACGACAGGTAGAGGGCCCAGTCGACACAGCTCTGGTAGGTTATCCTGCTCTCGTCGTAGATTATCTCCTCACCGGGGTCCCATTCGCCGTTGCCTTCGGTGCCGTCGGGGTTGCTGTCGGGGTCGTAGTCGTCGTTTCCGGCGTCGCCGGGCTCACCGGTGCCGTCCTCTCCGAATACGCCGTCGGAGCCGGTGTCGTAGTACTCCATGTCCTCGGTGTTGGGAACGTCGCCCATGTCGGTCCGGAAGAGGCTGGCTCCCAGTCCCGTCTCTCCGTCGGACCTGGCGTAGGCGAGGTAGTCATAGGTGACCAGGCCGCCGAAACGCTCCGAGTGCATCAGCTGAGCCTCGGAACCGCTCATCCTCACCAGCCCCGCCGGATTCCAGTAGCCGGCAGTGGCGTCGGAGGCCAGAGCGGCGTATGCCCCGCCCATGGCCAGAGCCCGTCCTCCGGCCCCTATGTACATGAACTCTCCGGCGTACTTCGTGGCGGCGGATGGCGCGGCCGCCGCCAGCACCGTCGCCGCCGCGATGGCTCTGAAGGGCTTCTTCATCGGGCTCAGGCCTTTCCATTTCTCGTTGCCACCAGCTCCGCAATGGTCGCCCGGTCCTCGTCGGGTATGCTGGTGAAGAACATACCGATGCCGTAGTTTCCGTCCGGGAACTCCTCCTCCCGGATTACGACCGCTCGGGCCTTGATCTCCAGGTCCCGCTCGTCGATCTTTAGAACCAGCTGTACTCGCTTCAGTTCCCCCATGCTCCTGCTGCTTTCGCAATATATGCCCGATGCGCTGAGATTGAGGGCCCGCACCGGCAGGACCGGCATGTCCTCGGTATCCACACTTACATCGAAACGCAGGTCTGCCCGCGGGAAGTTGCGGCGGTCTCTTCCGTCGCAATCGGCCATTGATCCCTCCTTCAACCCCTTTGATCGTTCATCGTAATGCTAGCCCAGAGCCCCCCTGCTGTCAATCTGAGAGGGGCCGGTTTCTCCGCCGCAGCGGCCGTTCGTTGACAGGTTTGGCAGTTTGTGTAGCTTAGTGGCGTCGAAAGGGGTCGGCATGAGACTGACGCATACGCATGTGGAGTACATCAGGAAGCTCCTGGCCAGCGGAGCGACCAGCAGGGCGGGGCTGGCCATAGGCAAGATCCATCCTGCCGACATAGCCGAGATATTCGGCAGCCTCACCAGGTCGGAGTCCGCCACCCTGGTGAGCGTTTTGTTCAAGCAGAAGAAGGTGGGGGACGTTCTCGCCGAGCTGCCGGAGGGGATTCTGCAGGATGTCCTGGAGACCCTCAACGACCAGCGCATAGCCAGTATCCTGGAGGAGCTCGACTCCAGCGAGGCCCTGCAGTTCCTCTCCACCATCCCCGAGGACCGACACGAGGAGATTCTGGCCCTCCTGCCCCCCGACCAGCGAAGGGCCATCGAGCAGCTGCTCATATACCCCGAGGACTCCGCCGGCTACTGCATGACCACCAGCTTCATGTCCGTGGACGTCTCCATGACCGCCCGGGAGGCAGTCGACACCATACGGCGCCAGAGCGAGGACGTAGAGGCTCCCCTGTACGTCTACGTGCTGGAGGAGGCGGGCCGGCTGGCTGGGGTGATCCCCCTGCGAAGGCTGGTTACCTGCCCGCAGGATACCCCGGTCCGCGACCTGATGCTGACCGACCCCTTCACCGTCAACGAGAACACCGACCGGGAGGTTGCGGCCTCCATAGCACGCCGCTACAACCTGATGGCGGTGCCGGTGGTGAACGACAACCACCGGCTGGTGGGCGTAATACCCGGCGACAGCCTCTTCGACGTCATGGAGAAGGAGGCCACCGAGGACATGTACAGGATGGCCGGCCTCTCGGAGGCCGACCGTGTGTTCACCCCGGTGCGGATCGCCTTTCGCCAGAGGTTCCCCTGGGTGTGGGTCAACCTCTTCACGGCCACCGTAGCTGCTTTCGTAGTCAGCCGCTTCGAGGGCATCATCTCCAACATGGCCATAATAGCCGCATTCATGCCCCTGGTGGCCGGCATGGGGGGCAACGCGGGCAACCAGTCGCTTATAGTCATCACCCGGGGAATGGCCCTGGGGGAGCTGGAGTTCTCCTCCGGGTTCAGGGCCGTTCTGAAGGAAGCCTCCCTGGGAGCGATGCTGGGGTTGGTGGCGGGTGTAGTCGCCGGCTGCATAGCCCTGGTCTACCCCGGGGTGGAACGGGCGCACCTGCTGGGGCTGGTGGTGCTGATGGCGATGGTGGCCAACATGGGTCTGGCGGGCATTCTGGGCGCCGCCATCCCCCTGATGCTGAGAGCAATAGGCCGCGACCCCGCCCTGGGCAGCAACATACTGCTGACCGCCTTCACCGATTCGGTGGGCTACCTGCTGCTGCTGGGGCTGGGAATGCTCATCATCCTCTGACCCGGGGGCAAATTGATCAGGGATACCGTACTCAGCAGCGCCGAGATAGAGAGCATCGTGCGGGTGCGGCTGGCCAATCCCTTCGATCTTCTGGGCCGCCATCCACTGGGTCCCGAGCACGGGGAGCGAACCGAGGTCCGCACCTTCTGCCCTGCCGCGAAGAGGGCCTGGATACTCCTTGAGGACGAGGGTTCCGTTGAGATGTCCCGCATCCATTCCGAAGGTCTGTTCACCTGGCTCTCCCGGCCGGGCCGAAAGGACTTCCCCTACCAGCTGGAATTCGAGTCCGGCGACGGAAGCGGCTGGAAGACACCCGACCCCTACGCCTTCGGCCCCCAGCTCGGGGAGATGGACCTCCACCTGCTGGGAGAGGGCAGGCACGAGAGGCTCTACGAGCGCCTGGGGGGCCGCATATGGACCGCAGGTGATGTTCGGGGTGCCCTGTTCTCGGTATGGGCCCCCAATGCCCGCCAGGTGAGCGTGGTGGGCGATTTCAACGGGTGGGACCGCAGGCGTCATCCCATGCGTACAAGGGGCGACTCGGGAATGTGGGAGCTGTTCGTGCCGCTGGCCGCGCCCGGCGACCTCTACAAGTTCTCCATCAGGACCTCCGGCGGAGACGTGGTAGAGAAGGCCGATCCCCTGGCCCTTCAGAGCGAGCTGCGACCCCGAACGGCGTCCGTGCTGGCCGACCCCACCCCCTACGAGTGGGGCGACGAGGAATGGATGAAGCGCAGGGCCAAGGCCGATCCCCTCTCCTCCACCGTCTCCGTATACGAGATGCATGCGCTCTCCTGGAGGAGGCCGGCCGACGGCTCCGCGGTCACCTGGGACTATCTGAGGCGCGAGCTGATCCCCTACGTCCGGGGGCTCGGCTTCACTCACATAGAGCTGCTGCCCATCATGGAGCATCCCTTCGACGCCTCCTGGGGATACCAGACAACAGGCTACTTCTCCCCCACCAGCAGGCTGGGCGCCCCGAAGGACTTCGCCGCCTTCGTCGACGAGTGTCATCGCAGCGGCATAGGCGTCGTTCTGGACTGGGCTCCGGCCCACTTCCCCGCCGACGAGTTCGCCCTGGCCCGCTTCGACGGCACCGCCCTCTACGAGCACGAGGACCCCAGACTGGGCCTGCACCCGGACTGGGACACGCTGATATTCAACTACGGCCGCAACGAGGTCCGCAACTTCCTGCTGGCCAGTGCCCTCTTCTGGCTCGACAGGTACCACGTCGACGGCCTGCGGGTGGATGCGGTGGCATCCATGCTCTACCTCGACTACTCCCGGGAGGCCGGGCAGTGGCTGCCGAACAGATACGGGGGCAACGAGAACCTGGCGGCCATAGACTTCCTGAAGGAACTGAACTCCCGCGCCCACGGCCTTCACCCCGGCGTGATGATGATAGCCGAGGAGAGCACCGCCTGGCCGGGAGTCACCAGGCCGACGCATCTGGGAGGGCTGGGATTCACGCTGAAGTGGAACATGGGATGGATGCACGACACGCTGCGGTTCCTGTCCAAGGAGCCCATACATCGGAAGCACCATCTCAACGACCTCACCTTCTCGCTGCTGTACGCATATACGGAGAACTTCCTGCTCCCCCTCTCCCACGACGAGGTGGTGCACGGCAAGGCCTCCCTTCTCTCGAAGATGCCGGGCGACCGGTGGCAGAAGCTGGCCGGCCTGAGGCTGCTGCTGGCCTACCAGTGGGCCCATCCGGGCAAGCAGATGCTCTTCATGGGCGCGGAGCTGGGCATGTGGGACGAGTGGGACCACGACGGCCAGCTGGACTGGGCCCTGTCGGAATTCCCCGAGCACGGGGGCATAAGCAGGCTGGTGGGCGACCTGAATCGCGTCTACCGCGACTCCCCCGCCCTCTACAGGCTGGACACATCCTCAAGCGGGTTCAGCTGGATCGACTTCCGCGACCAGGCCGCCACGGTCGTTTCCTTCGTCCGGGAGGCCGGGGAGGGGGCAGCGGAGATGGTGTGCGTCTTCAACATGACGCCCGTCGTTCGGGAGGACTACCGAATAGGCGTCCCCGACGGCGGCACATGGAGGGAAGCGCTCAACACCGACTCCCAGCACTACGGGGGCAGCGGCGTCGGCAACCTGGGCGGGGTTGTCGCCGACCCCGAGCCCTGGCACGGTCACGACTGGTCGCTTACCCTCACCCTTCCGCCCCTGGCCGCCCTCTTCCTCCGATCGGTGCCTGACGTTAACTAGTTAACTATTTTTCCTGCGGGTGTTTGCAGAGGCGTCGATCATCCTTCATCATACTTTTGCCGGAAGTAGTTGACTAGTTAACGTCAGGCACTGCTCGGGAGGGGATATGGGCGGAAGCGGAAAGGCGTTCTCGGGGGTTCTGGTGGCGCAGCTGCGCTTCCACGGATGCCGGTCGCTGAAGGAGCGACGGGCTCCGGTCCGCTCTCTGCTGGACAGGCTCCGCAACCGCGGACTCTCCGCGGCGCAGGTGGGGCCCACCGGCGACGCCCGCTTCGCATGGATCGCAGCCGGATGCGTCAGCGGCAGCGCTTCCGGCGTGCAGAAGCTCCTGGACAGGGCCGGTCAGCTGCTGTACGACCCCCGGTGGGAGGTCTTGCGCACCGGAATGGACATATTCGAGACCCGGCTGGAATGAGCGAGGAGGCGAATCGATGAAATCGCACACCGACTACCTGTGGTTCAACACCCCCGAGCGTCGGGGCTACATAAACATCACGCCCACCATCGGCGAGCATGTGCGGAAGAGCGGCGTCCGGGAGGGACTCTGCCTGGTGAACGCAATGCACATAACGGCGAGCGTCTACATCAACGACGACGAGCCGGGGCTGATCCGGGACTACGACGACTGGCTGGAGCGCCTGGCCCCCCACGCACCGGTGGACCAGTACCGCCACAACGGGGCCGAGGACAACGCCGACGCCCACATGAAACGCCAGATAATGGGCCGGGAAGTGGTGGTGGCGATAACCGACGGCGAGCTGGACCTGGGACCCTGGGAGCAGATATTCTACGGCGAGTTCGACGGCAGGCGCCGCAAGCGGGTCCTGGTCAAGGTAATAGGCGAGTAAGCTCTTCTGCCGGCCGGACCGCCTCATCCACCGCGGACTTCCAGAATGCGGTCTCTGTAAGGTCCGCGTCCAGATGCTCTCGAGCCAAGTCCTCGACCGTCATGGAGCCGGTGTCCGCAAGCAGGCTCCGCCAGCGGGCGGCCAAACCCCCGCCCTGGCTCCTCTCCCTGGCCCGCAGCCCCATGCTGAACAGGTATCCGAAGGTGTAGGGCCAGTTGTAGAATGGCTGCGAGGTATCGTAGAAGTGCAGCTTCGAGCACCAGAACAGGGGGTGGTACTCACCCAGGGAATCCCCGTAGGCCTCCCTCTGGGCGGTCTCCATCAGCTCCGAGAGCCTGTCCGCCGGCAGAGGCGCCCCCTTCGCCCGCTCGGCGTAGAAGCGGGTCTCGAAGAGGTACCGGGCCCTGATGTTCATCAGCATGACCACCGCCTCGGAGGCCATGTCGTCCAGAACGGGTATCCTGTCCCTGTCGGTTTCCGCCGCCTCCAGCGCGGCCCCGGCCACCAGCGCCTCGGCAAAGGTGGAAGCGGTCTCCGCCAGCGTCATCGGATACAGCCTGGCGGCGTAGGGCAGCGCCCGCAGTACGTGGCCGTGCCAGGCGTGACCCAGCTCGTGAGCCAGAGTGGCCGCAGATGACAGGTCCCCGCCGAAGGTGGTGAAGACCCTGGACTGCCCGATGACGGGAAATCCCGTGCAGAACGCACCCGGAGCCTTACCCTCCCTGTCCTCCGACTCGACCCAGCCCTCCTCCAGAGCCCTCCTTGCGAACTCCCCCATCTCCTCCGAGAACTCCCAGAATCGACCGGTCACCATCTCCCCCGCCTCCTGCAGGGAGATCTCCTGCGAGTCCGTAGACAGCGGCGCTGCGAGGTCGGACCAGCTCAGGGAAGGGACACCCATCGCGCAGGCCCGGGCCTTCAGGTATGGCTCCAGCCGGGGAGATGCCTGTTCCACGGCTTCCCACATCGCTTCCAGGGTCTTTCGGGATGTCCTGTTCACCTCCAGCGTCTCCTTCAGGGGCGAGTCCCAGTCCCTCTCCCGGTACAGCGAGAGCCGGAAGCCGGCCAGCCGGTTCAGGACCTCTGCAAAGGGCTCCTTCCGAGAGCGCCAGGCGTCCCGCCATCCACTGAATACGCTCTCCCGGAGCCTTCGGGACGGGCTGCGCATCAGGTTGTGAGCCCTGCCCGGGGACACCGAGCGGTTACCGTCCTCGGACTCGAAGCGGACCTTCATGCCGCCCACGAGGGTATCGTACATCCGGCTCCAGCCGTGATAGCCGTCGACGGCCAGCGAGTTTGCCAGAGCCTCCCGTTCGGCGTCCATCCTGCGTTCCGCCGACCTGCGCATCTCCCGCACCGGAAAGCCGGACCTACGGAGCTCGCTGCAGTCGAGGAGCTCTTCCAGCTCATCCTCCCCGAGATCCAGCAGGCCGAAGCCGATTCGCGCATGGGCCGCCTCCAGCCTGCCTCTGATCAGGTCTACCCGTCCGGCCAGCACCGCAGCGGCCCGGTCCGAGGTGTCCTGGGCGATGAGGCATTCCACGAAGGCCTGCAGCTGCCCGGTGAGCATCAGGGCGTCGAAGTAGTCCAGGAGAAGCCTCTTCAGGAGCACTTCTCCGGCTGCTCCACGGCCGCCGCCCTGCGCAAGGTGCAGCACCCTCTGCGCCATCTGTTCCGCCCTCTGCAGGTCCGAGAGCATCCCCGGGGAGTCAGCACCGCCGAGGTAGATCGTATCCAGGTTCCATCCGGGCGAAAGCTTCTTCATGGTCTTCCTCTCCTGCGTACGCGGGCCGATGGGCCGATGGAATGCGAAGGCCGCAGGGAATGTATAACTGGTCGAAGGAGAAAATCCATATATTGCTTCGGAAGGGCAACCGGAGGAAGGGAGACTCGAATATGGCGAAGGCGGCACTTGTGGCGCTTGCGGCAATTATGCTGCTGGCGGCCTGCGGAGAAGAGGAGAACTACTACGGTTACGGGGGGCAGCACCAGATAACGGTTACCGGCAACGGAACAGCCAGCGCCGAGCCCGACATGGCAGTGGTGACCTTTGCGGTTGACATCACCGGTGAAGACCCGGTGGAGGTGGCCGACGAGGCGGCGGAGAAGATAGACGCGGCCATAGAGGCCGCCATGGAGATGGGGCTGTCCGAGGAGGACATCAGCACCAGCTCCTACAGCATGTGGACCGAGAAGGAGTACGACCCCGTCACATATACGGAGACGGGTGAGATGCTCTACCACGTATCCCACTACCTGCGGGCCGATATCCGGGACCTGGACAGCGTAGGATCCTTCCTGGCCGCCATGGTGGAGTCCGGAGTCAACACAGTGAACTCGGTGAGCTTCACCTTGGAGGATCGGACCGAGCTGGCCGCCGCGGCACGGGCGGACGCCGTCGAGAAGGCACGCCGGAAGGCCCGGCAGCTGGCCGATGGGCTGGGTGTGACCCTGGGCGGAATAACGATGGTCAACGAGTACACCAACTACTACCCCATCACAGACTCCCCCACGGCGACCTTCTCAGCAGGCTACGGCGAGATGTCGGCACCGGATGTGAGCCCCGGCAGCCTTACGATGGGCGTGGACGTCACCGTTACCTACGAGATAGAGGAGTAGGACATACTGTACGCGGCGCTGCTGGCCATGCTGCTGCTTCAGCCCGCGGGTGCCCCCTCCCCCGAGGGGGCCGCCCGCGAAGCATGGGAAGCCCTGGTGGGCGGAGAGCGCATGGCCTTCCTGCAGACCCTGGCTCCGGGGGAGGCCGCCAGGCTCACCGAAGCCTGCCGGGTCTTCCGGGAGCGTGTGGCCGCCATGCCGGAAGCAAGGCAGTCGGCCCTCTTCAGCCACCTGCTTCTGGAGGCCGCCCCGGATGAGGTTTCCCGCTGGCGGCCGCTGGACATGCTGGAGCTCCTCACTGGGACCATGACTTCCCGTCGCGCCCTGGAGGAGCTCGAGCCCGAGTTTACCGCCCTCCAGCCCTCCGACGACACCTGCGAGGTGCTCATCGCCCTGGATGCGGACACGTTTGCCGTAAGTGCCGTCGACCTGGGCGCCGGCTGGCTGCTTCTGGGAACCGACGACCTTCTGAGGGAGGTGCTGTTGCTGCTGCCCGACCCGTGGCCCCAGCCGCAGTAGCGGGTTGACCCCCTACCGGTCCTGCGAATATTCTCTTGTCAATGGATCCTGTGACGCTCCTCACCGCCCTGGTGGTGTCCCAGGCCCCACCCGTGATCACCGAGGTGGCGGCCAACCCCCTCGATGAGTCCTCCGGCGAGTTCGTGGAGATATACAACCCCGGTCCGGACACGCTTGCCCTGTCCGCCTGGTCGCTGACCGACGGAGACGCCCTGGACCCCATAGAGGCTTGGGACGAGTCCTCCCACGGCCCCTTTCCCCACTCCGGTGCCGTAACCGGTACAGACACGCTCCTTCCGGAAGGCTACTGCCTGGTATTCGAGCTGGACTACCCCGGCAATCCCGTATACGAGATACCCGACGGTACCCTTATCATGACCACCGCCGACCTCGCCATCTGCAACGGGCTGGCAGCCTCCAGCGACCCCCTCACCCTGTTCGAGCCGCAGGGCACGGCTGACAGCAACGCCGTATCCACCTACGGTACGCCCGTGCCCTCCGACATCTGGCAGGACCGTGACGACGACGGCCTCGACGGCATACCCTTCGACCCGGGGGACGGTTTCACCGTCGAGCGCTACCCGCAGGATGCCCCCGACCTGGAGCAATACTGGATTCAGGGACCTTACGGGGGCACTCCCGGAGCGCCACCCTCCGCCCCCCCGGACACCGTCAACGTATCGTGCACGGGAGTCTGGACCGAACCCCAGGAGCCCCCCGCCGACCAGCCTTTCAGCGTGCTCTGCAGCTTCCACTGCTGGGGAACGCAGCCCCCGTCGTCGGGCGAGCTCAGCCTCTTCCTGGATTCCAGGGGCGATTCCCTGCCCCAGGCCGGGGAGTTGCTGGGAGACTGGCCAGCCACCGGGCTCTCCCCCGGGCAGACGGATACGTTCAGCGTTCAGGTTACACTGGACACAGGCTGGTATATCCCTTCTGCGAGGGCGGACGTTCCAGATGACGGCTACGGTGAAGACGACTACTCCCGCATTTCCCTGGCGGTGGGCGGAGGGGTGCCGGCCGTAGTAACGGAGGTTATCGCCAACGCCATCGACGAGGACACCGACGAGCTGGTGGAGCTCTACTACCCCGGGCCGGGCTCGCTTCTGCTGCCCGGATGCCATCTCACCGACGGCGACGCGCTGGATGAGCTCACCGCCTGGAATCAGGGCGTTATCTACGACCCCGACGCCCTTGCGCTGCCGGCCCTTCCGTCGGGTCGCGTGGCGGTCCTGCTGGACGCGGAGTACGCCCAAGGCTCCCAGCCCTATGACCTGCCGGAGTCCACAGTGGTCGTCACCACCACCAACACCACCATAGGCAACGGCCTCACCACCAACGACCCGGTGCTGCTGTACCACCACGCGGACTCATCCCTGGCCAGCCTCATGTCCACCTACGGCACGCCGGTGCTGGACGACGACCCGCTGGCCTGCGACGACGACGGCGCGGACGGAATCCCCTTCGACCCCGGCGACGGTTACGGCGTCCAGAGGCTCTCCCCCGCCCTGCCCGACCTGGAGTGGGCCTGGGAGAGCAGCGGCCCCGGCGGTACCCCCGGCTGGATTCCCCAGGCGGCGGACTCCCAGGACCTGGCCGTTGTCAGCATGTCCGTGAACCCGTCCCAGCCCGACCCGGGGCAGCAGGTGCTCCTCTCCGCCACCACCCTCAACTGCGGCGCCGTAGAGCTGTCCGGCGGCACGATCACCTTCTTCCTCGACCAGGACGCGGACTCCCTTCCCGGCGAGGGTGAGATCATCACCGAGCATGCTCTGCCGATAATGGCTCCCGGCGACACTGCGCTGGTGGAGACCTCCACCTCGCTTTCGCAGGGCAACTACCTGGCGGCCGCCCTCTGCTCCCACCCCGAGGACGGCAACCCGTCCAACGACGCGCGTTTGGAGGGCCTGGTGGTGGGCGGGGGCTCACCGCTGGTGGTGAGCGAGGTGCTCTGCAATCCCGAGGACGAGGACCGCGACGAGATGATAGAGCTGCACTTCCCCGGAACCGGAGTTTTCGACATGGCCGGCTGCAGGTTCACCGACGGAGACGCTGTGGACTCACTGGTGGAGCTGGAGGCGGGGGCACTGGAGGACCCGGACGCCGCCTACGGCCGCTTCCTGACGGAGGGCGGATTCGCCCTGGTGCTGGACAGCGAGTACCCGCAGGGCAGCCAGCCCTACGACCTGCCCCCGGGTACGCTGGTGCTCACCACCGCCAACACCACCCTGGGAGACGGCCTGTCGGGAAACGATCCGGTCACGCTGTACGGGCCGGGGGGCACCTCCGCCGAAGACGTGATGTCCACATACGGCACGCCGATCATCGCAGACGACCCGCTGGAGTGCGACGACGACGGCGAAGACGACATACCCTTCGACCCCGGGGAGTCCAACAGCGTCCAGCGGGTGGACCTCGCCGGCCCGGACCAGGAGGACAACTGGTACGCCTCCCCCGACGGCCCCACGCCGGGAGAGCCGCCGCCCCCGGTATACCTGGGTCCCGACGCCTGCGTTTCCCTGCTGGCCTGCGAGCCACCCATGGGCGAGGAGGGCGTGCAGGCCAGCCTCACCGCTTCCCTGCTGAACGTCGGCACGGAATCCATAGCCCAGGGCGAGTTGACGCTGCGCTTCTACAGGGACGCCGACGGGGACTCGCTGGCCGAACCGGAAGAGGTGTTCCGCACCTACCAGGCAGGCTCGCTGGAGCCGGGCGACAGCCTGCTGATCCCGGCGCAGTGGGCATCCTGCGGCGAAGCCGCCCTTCTCCTGGCGGTCTGCAGCTGCCCCTCCGACACCAACCCCTCCAACGACACCGCCAGGGTAGTCTGGAACCGCCCCCTGGACCTGGTGGTCAACGAGGTGATGTACAGTCCCGCATCCGGGAATCCCGAGTGGGTGGAGCTGTACGTATGCGCCCAGACCGGCCCCGTGGACCTCTCGGAGGTGAGCTTCGCCGACTCCCGGGAGAGCATCTCCATCACCGACGCCCCAATCGTTTTGGACGGGGGCGGTTATGCAGTTCTCTGCTCCGACTCGACGGCGTTCCGGGAGACCTGGCCGGGCGTGGAAGCGCCGGTGATACAGCCCGAGGATTGGCCGACGCTGAACAACACCAACCAGCAGGGAGAGGAATACGCCGACGACCTGCGGCTCATCCTGCAGGGCGGTCAGGTGGTCGACCGGGTTCCCTACGGCGATGACTGGGGAGGTGGAGTGGCCCGCAGCCTGGAGCGGATGGAGGCGGCGGACCCCGGCTGGCAGGCTTCCAACTGGGCCGGCTGCCCGGAGGGCGGCACGCCGGGACGGGAGAACAGCTGCTCCTCCGGGCAACAGGGAGGCCCCTTCCTCGCCGTCTGGCCCAACCCGTTCTCGCCGGACGGAGACGGTCGGGACGACGTCCTCAACATCGAGATGAACGCGGAGTCCCAGGCCAATACGGTCACCGCCAGGATATACAACGTCCAGGGGCGCGTCGTGACCACACTGGCCGAGCGTCTGGAATGCGGAGCCAGCCTGGGGCTGCAGTGGAACGGAACCAGCGAGAGCGGAGCCCGCATGCCGGTTGGACGCTACATCGTG
This sequence comes from uncultured bacterium, assembly GCA_964553045.1. Taxonomy (GTDB): domain Bacteria; phylum Fermentibacterota; class Fermentibacteria; order Fermentibacterales; family JCC-6; genus JAWLEP01. The sequence continues at coordinate 97,089 of CAZKJG010000011.1, forward strand.
TACCTCCGCTGCCGTCCGGAGTCGGGAGATGTCAGGGAGGCGCTGGAGGTGGTCGTGCTGGCTCGGAGGCTCTGAGCCGCTAGAAGTAGCCGATGTCGCGAAGCATAGGGTCCGTCCTTTCGGGCTCCCCTACGCGAAGCGGCTCCCAGAGCCGGGGGTCGGCCATGACCACAACCACGGTGCTTCCATCGAGCCCTTGGCTGCGCAGGTAGGCGAAGAGCCTTCCCAGCTCCGCGTCGGCGAAAGCGATCTCCCCGTCGTAGAGGGCCCTGTAGTGCTCGACGTTCTCGGGGTTCAGCACCCCGCCCTCACCGTCCACCTCCCAGTTTCTGCGGTCCACGGCCGAATCCGGGTCGAACATCGTCTCGTACTCGCCCGGAGCGCAGTAGTGCTGATGCGGGTCGAAGAGGTGCAGCAGGGCGAAGAATCTGCCCTCCCCCTCCCGGCTTCGGTTCCAGTCGATGAAGCGGTCCACCACGAGATCGGCATCGGCGTTTCCGGCATTCTCGCAGTCGAAGTGGCCGAATCCCCGGGCGAAACCGTGCCACTCGTCGATGAGGGAGACGTTCAGGTGCCCGTATGTATCGTAGCCCATCTCCCGCGAAGGAGGTCGGACAGATAGGGCGCTTCCTCTTCGATCCCGTACTCGATGGCGCGCCTTTTTCCCGCGCCGTGGCTTCGGACGGTAGTCCCGGTGAGAATGGATGAGAACGAGGGAAGCGTCCAGGGCGCCTGTGAAGCGCATCTGGTCCAGCGAGCGCCCCTGCCGGCCAGACTGTCGCTGTTGGGCGTGGTGTTTCGCAGGGAACCGTAGCAGGAGAGGTGGTCGGCTCTGAGAGCGTCCACGACCACCAGAAGCAAGTTGGGCCGTGACTCTACGTCCGACCCGCCACAGGAGAGCAACAGCAGGGCTGCCGAGAAGGCCAATGCTAGCTTGTTCATGGGAAATCCCGGGTTGAGTGGTTGAAGGGCATTGACGCGGAGCAGGGGGATATATGCAATTCCCCCGCCGCGCACATGCCGAAGCGGAGCCGAGATCAGTAGCTGGGCGAGAGCAGCCCCTCGATTATCATGTCGGTGGCCTCGTCCTCGTCGAGGCCGTGGGCCATCAGGGTCTCCAGCTGCTTGGAGTCCACGCTTCCGATGGCGGCCTCGTGGGTAACGTGGGCCCTGGGGTCCACCACCTCCACGATGGGCACGGCTCTGGCCTGACCGTGGTCTCGGATGATCTCCTTGCAGTCCACGTGGCCCCGGGCGTAGGGAGCCTCCGCCCTCAGCGTGTTTCGAATGTCGGCCCTGGCCCTCTCCCGGACGGCGATGTTGGTGGTGAGGACCCCCCGGGCCCTCTCCCCCGCCAGGATGGCCTTCTCGTGTATGTCGATCCGGTCGTCGCCGCGGCCGCTCACCCGGGCGTTCATCTCCAGGACGCTGCGGGCCGCGCACTCGGCCGCGTACTCTATGTCCAGCACGCCCACCCGACCCTTCAGCATCTCGAAGTCCGACCGGAAGTGAGCCCCCTCGCCCAGGTAGACCTTCGAGCGGGGAACCACCTTCACCCCGCCCCGGGGGCTGTGGACGTGCCTCTCGAGGTAGATGTACTCCGAGTCCCGGCCCAGCCGTATCTCGGCCTCCATCTCGTGCAGCACCTCCACGGCGTTGGGAAAGGTGCAGCTGGATACAACCGCTACGCTTGCCCCGTCCTCCAGCTGTACGTCCATGACGATTTTCTGCACGCCGTTCTCTGGCAGCAGGCCGAAGCACATGTTCACCGGGTTCTCGATCCGCACACCCTCGCGCACTCGAACGCTGGCCCGAATACCGTCCTCCAGCTCCTCGGCCTCCACCTCCAGGCCGGGAACCAGGTGCATGCCCAGCACCTCGTTGCCGTGAATCTCCACGTGGGCCACATCCGGGGAGGTGGCGCAGGTCTCGCCCAGGCTCTCGTACATCCGGCGTATCAGGTCGCTGCCTTCACTCACCGGCGAACACCTCCTCGTCGGGGACGTTCTGGTGGTCGCAGGGAATGCACCTGTCGCCGAAGAACTCCGATATCCTCTCCACGTTTCCCTTGTCCAGTATGCGCCCGCAGCAGAGCAGGAAGGCGTGGTCCGCCTGCTCCAGAACCGTCATGCTGTGGGTGATCAGCAGAACCGTAGCCCCCTTCTCCCGCAGGCTCCTCATGGCCCCGAAGATACGCTCCAGCGCCTCCACGTCTATACCCGAGTCCGGCTCGTCCATTATCACCAGGTCCGGCTCCATGGCCAGTATCGACGCCAGCTCCACCCTCTTGCGCTCGCCGCCGGAGAGGGTCTGGTCCACGGCCCGGCCCAGGTACCGCTCCGGGTCCAGCCCCACGGTCTCCAGAGCGGTTCTAGCCCGCTGCGGATCACGGTCAGGGGCGCCGCTGAGGAGGAACTTCTCCATGGCAAGCCCTTCGAACCGGGCCGGTTCCTGCCAGGCCAGCGTGATCCCCTTCCTGGCCCTCTCGTCCACTGACAGCTCCGTAATGTCCTCTCCGCGGAACAGGATCGTGCCGCTGTGGTCCCGGTAACCTCCGAGACCCATAACGGTGGAGGCCAAAGTGGACTTCCCCGCCCCGTTGGGGCCCACAATCGCGTGGACATGGCCCTCCCAGACGTCCAAGGAAAGCCCGTCCAGGATTCGCTTGCCTCCCAGCTCCAGAGTGACGTCCTCCACTTCGAGAATGCTTCCCATGCGACCTCCATGACCAGATCGATGACCGCTCCGCGCGTTCGCTTCCAGAGATAGTCCCGAAGAGAGACTGATACTACCTCTGTGAGCTTCGAACAACGCCGTTCTCCCTCTCAGCCCCTGCCCTGCTCTGGCGGTGGAA
>CAZKJG010000012.1:0-99032 GCA_964553045.1 uncultured bacterium
AGTGGGATGAGAGCGGTTCGTCTGGAGTCGGGTTTGGGGTACCAATCCCCACACTGGACGAACCCATCCGGATCGGGGCTCTCCACCACTTTCGGGGGCACCTGTCCCGGTCAGGCACACAGCGCACGCACTCTCAGTCTGTAGTTCTCAAAGTTCTTGAAGCCATAGGCTCTTCGGACGATCATCTTCATCTTGTTGTGGAATCCCTCCGTAACCCCGTTGTTGCGGGTATAGCGCCACATGCAGACTACCTCTTCGCGCCATTCATGCAGTGTATCACCGAGCTTCTCCATATGCTCAAGGCCACAGTTTCTCAGCTCCTCGATCTCCCTGAGCTTGTAGGCTTCCCAATTTGAGACACATTTGTCTCCCATGCGGGTGCTCTCACTGGCTTGTATTGACGGAGTAAGTTGTTGTACTTATTATAAGGACAACATATACCAACGTTAGGGCATGATCATGGTTGAGCTGAACGGAAAATTACTGCAGGAAGCATTGTGGATGCTCGGTGAACGGCTACGCCTGAAGGAGGCTGCCCCGGTCCGGCTCGTGGTCTGCGGAGGTTCGGCATTGATTGCGCTGGATCTGGTCTCACGATCCACCACAGATGTGGATGTGGTAGCCATGGTCTCTTCGGACGGGGAGCCTCTGGCTCCGGTTCCCTTCCCTGCAATGTTGTCCGATGCGCTGGATGAAGTGGCCACGCTACTGGGACTTCCGGGCCATTGGCTGAACAACGGGCCAAGTAGAGATTCGGGCGGCCTCTTTCAGTGCGGCTTGCCGGAGGGATTGCTGGAAAGAGCGCACAGATGGGATTTCGGACCGCACCTTCAGGTGTTCTTCATTGATCGGGTCGACCAGGTGTTCTTCAAGGTCTTCGCCGCGGCCGACAGTCTGGGTGTTCATGTGGACGACCTGATCGCACTCGATCCTACACCGGAGGAAATGGAGGCTGCGGCGCGATGGTGCATGACACATGATCCATCGCGAGGATTCAGGTCGATCCTGACGTCCATGTTCGAGCAGCTGGGGTACGGCGATGTCGCTGAAAGACTGTAGACTCAGGATTCTCAACAGCATGCTGGATCTGATTTGGTCCCAGTGGACGACGATGGGTGTATCGGGCGATACGCCGATCATGAAGACTTCGATCATCGATCCCGAGGCGCTCATCATTTTCACCTGCCGCATCGGTCGCTACGACCCACGGGTTTTCGATGCCATGCTGGAGTGGCTGGGTGAGCATCAGCGTTTCATAAACGTCCAGAGACTGAAAACGCTGAACAAGCGGAAAGGACTCTCCGGGGCAAGGCTCCTTCCCGCTATCGCTCATCTTCTGATGAAGCCCTCCTCGCGGTCGAAGTGGAACCGGTTGGCCGATCAGCTTCTTGAAGGAGAGGTACAGCGGGAGCCACTCTTCTATCTGAAGGATGGACGTCCGCATCCCCATCCGAACCAGCTGGATCCAAACTTTGAGCAGGCGGGTTTCTCCAGGCAGAAGTACCGCGACCGCAATGCGATCGTTGGCTTCCGGCCTGAATACCCTTCCAACCTGATCCTTAAGCTCAGGGCTTTGTTCGGTACGAATGCCAGATGCGAGATCGTCGCCTATCTGGCGACGCACTCCGATGGAAATCCCACCGAGATAGCATCGGCAGTCGGCTATTCACAGAAGGCTGTCTACAACGCAGTCACCGATATGTATCAGTCGGGAACGCTCTCCAGACGAATCAAGGGCAGGGAGACCCTCTACTCCCTCAAGCGCGATGACTGGTCCTCAATTCTATCTCTCGGGCAACCTGTACATTGGATGGACTGGAGAGAAGCGTACTCATTCCTGATCTCAGTCTGGACCATTCTGGATAATCCCGCTCTCAAAGGTGAGAGCGATGAAGCGATTTCGTCAGAATTGCGCCTGGTCATTGCCAGAGCGCTTCCCGACCTCCCCGGTTCCCTCCGGGCACATCTGGAGGGATGGGCTCCTGAGGGGGGAGCACATCGAGTTTCTCTTGCAGAAGTCTGTAATTGCATCGGGGACCTGATCGGGAGGCTCAAGGAATAGAACCGCCAACAGGAAACTGGATTCCGCTCCTGCCGCTCCAATGCCCGCGGCCCAAATGGAAGCTGGCGATTTCGACGGGAGATGTCTAGAGCGCTTCCGCCCAGGGCCCGCTGGGGAACGACGAACGGTACTCGGAGGAGTTTTTCGGGGGGATATCAACGGCGACAAACTGCCGGACGTTCGATCTTCGGGGCCTGCGGAGATGGAGTGGAGCTTGCACGACGCCGAGGGGGATTCGTATATCCCGTCAGTGGGTCGTTTCAGGAAAGGGAGGGGAACAATGAGATATCTTGCTGCTCTGGCCGCGCTTATGCTGCTGCTGGCAGGCTGCGGCGGGGAAGAGGCTCCCAGCGAGGAGCCGGCGGAGGAGACCGCTGACACTACGGCGGTGGAGGAGCCCGAGGTCGGCTACGTCGAGGTGCCGGCGGAGGAGGCCTGGGTGATGACCCAGGAGAATCCCGACCTGGTGGTGGTGGACGTCTCGCCCATGTACGACGAGGGGCATCTGCCCGGGGCGGTGAGCGCGCCGCTGTCTTCGCTGGACAGCATCGCCGCCGAATGGGACCCCCAGGGCGACTACCTGGTCTACTGCCATTCCAGGGAAGCAAGTGAGCGGGGGGCTCAGACCCTAGTGGACGCCGGATTTGCCGCAGTCTACAGGCTGGGCGGGGAGTACGGAGGCTGGACGGACGCGGGCCTGCCCGTGAGCACCGGGGCCTACATCGAGGTGCCCGCGGACCTGGCCAGCAGAATGATGGACCTGAACCCGGAGCTGATAGTGGTTGACGTCTCGCCCATGTACGACCAGGGGCACCTGCCCGGTGCGCTGAGCGCTCCCCTGGCGGAGCTGGAGGCGGCCGCAACGGAGTGGGACCCGGCGGTGCCCTACCTGGTCTACTGCCACTCGCAGGAGGCCAGCGAGGAGGGAGCGCGGACACTTGAGGAAATGGACTTCGATCTGGTGTACCGCCTGCAGGGCGAGTACGGCGGATGGGTAGAGGCAGGATACGCGGTGGAGGCTCCGGCCGAGCCGGAGGCGGAGTAGCCTAGCCGCCCGCTCGGGTCAGAACGTAGAGCAGAACAGAGGCGGACACCGCCGCGTTCAGGGACTCCACGCGGTCGGTGATGGGAACGGAGACGGCGCCGTGGGCCAGCCGGTCCGCGGCGCCGCCTATTCCGTGCGCCTCCGAGCCTACAACCAGAATGGTCTTTCCGTCCCTGTCCCGGTGGGTGACCGGCCTTCCGGAAGCCTCTGCCGTCAGCACCCTCCAGCCTTCACCTATGGCAGCGGTCAGAAAGGGCTCCGCCTCCAGCCTCTCCGCCACGGGGAGGGCGGATACCGCGCCGGCGGAGGCCCGAACGGCAGCGGGGATGAAGGGGCAGGCCGATCCCTTCAGCAGAGCGACGCCGCTGGCCTCCAGGGCTGCTGCAGAGCGGATGGCCGTGCCCACGTTGCCCGGATCTGAAACCCCGTCAAGTGCCAGCACCAGCTCCCCGGCGAGAAGGTCCTGCCCAGTGTGCTCCGGCAGGACGCAGGCCGCCGCCAGCCCTTGGGTGGTGGCGGTGTCGGAGACCTCTTCGTACAGGCTGGCGGACGTTGACAGGCAGGGCAGGCCAGCCTGCATGGCCCGGCGGGCGTTACCGCGGGAGAGATCCGTGGCCTCGTCGGAGAGGATCAGGTAGTCGATGCCGCCGCGGTGCAGGGCATCGGCCACGAACCTGGGACCCTCCAGCAGGTACCTGCCCGCCTTGCGTATGCCCCGGGTGGAGGAGAGGGACCGGGCCAGCTTCAGCCGGGGGTTGGATCCGCTCTCTACCCTGGTGGGCCCGGAGGTCATTCGGCCGTACGCCTGGCCCACCCTACCACGGCCTCCACTATCTCCTCCAGGCCGGCCTCGGGGGCCCGGCCTATCAGGCTGTGCAGCAGGGATACGTCCGGCGCCCTTCGGCGCATGTCTTCGAAGTCGGTGGGGTAGGCCTCGTCGTAGGGGACCAGGACTATCTCCGAGCCGGAGCCGCTGAGGTCGCGGACGGTCTTGGCCAGCTGCATGATGGTGACCTCCTGGGTGGAGCCCACGTTGACGACGCGGCCCACGGCGTCGGGGCAGTGAAGCAGGTCGAGAATGCAGTCCACGACCTCCCCCACCAGGCTGAAGCAGCGGGTCTGGCGGCCGTCTCCGTATACGGTGATGGGCTCATCCTGCAGCGCCTGCCCCACGAAGCGGGGCAGGACCATTCCGTAGCGGCCGGACTGCCGGGGCCCGACGGTGTTGAAGAGCCTGCCCACCACCACCGGAAGCCCCTTGTCCTTCCAGTAGGCCTGGGCCAGGAACTCGTCCACGGCCTTGGAGCAGGCGTAGCTCCAGCGGCTGCGGCTGGTGGCCCCCAGGACGATGTCGCCGTCCTCCCGGAAGGGGACGGCCTCGCTCTTGCCGTACACCTCGGAGGTGGATGCCACGAAGGTGGGTCGGTCCTTCTTGTCGGCGGCCTTGAGGACGTTCTCTGTGCCCTTGACATTGGCCTCTATGGTCTCCACGGGCCGGTCTATGATGTTGCGGACGCCCACCGCCGCCGCCAGGTGGAACACCCGGCCGCAGAGGTCCACGGCCTCGGAGACCAGGCTCTCGTCCAGGACCGAGCCGATGACGTAGCTGAAATCCTCCGACTCCACGCAGCCCTCCAGGTTGGCCAGGTCGCCGGTGGAAAGGTCATCCAGAACCAGGACCGAGTGGCCCCGGCGCAGCAGCTCCTCGCAGAGGTGCGAGCCGATGAAGCCCGCCCCTCCGGTAACCAGGTAGTCGTATCGCCTGATCCGCAGCCTGGACACGGCTAGTGAGGCACCACGCTGAGGAGCACACCTGCGGCGATGGCGCTGCCGATCACCCCGGCCACGTTGGGCGCCATGGCGTGCATGAGCAGGTGGTTCTTCGGATCGTACTTGCGTCCCTCCATCTGCACCACCCTTGCCGAATCGGGTACGGCCGAGACTCCGGCCGCCCCCACCAGGGGGTTGATCTTGCTGTCCCCCTTGAGGAAGAGGTTCATGAGCTTGGCGAAGAACAGCCCGCCCACGGTGGCGATGGCGAAGCTAACCGCGCCCAATACGAATATCTTGACCGAGTCGCCCGTGAGGAAGTACTGTGCCTGCGTGCTGGTTCCCACCGAGAATCCCAGCAGGATGACGACTATGTTGTTCAGCGCACCCTGCGCACTCTCGGCGAGCCGGTCGGTCACGCCGCTCTCCTTCAGCAGGTTGCCGAAGAACAGCATGCCCAGGAGGGTGATGGCGCCCGGGGCGATGAAGGCGGTGACCAGGAAGGCGAAGATGGGGAAGAGGATCTTCTCCTTCTGGCTCACCTGCCGAGCCGGCCTCATCCTGCGCCTGCGCTCCTCCTTCGTGGTGAGCAGGCGCATGATGGGCGGCTGTATCACCGGAACCAGCCCCATGTAGGAGTAGGCGGCGATGGCGATCGCCCCCAGCAGATGGGGGGCCATCTGGCTGGAGACGAATATGGCCGTCGGGCCGTCGGCCCCCCCGATTATGCCTATGGCCGCCGCCTCGGAGAGGTCGAAGCCCAGCAGGAGCGACCCCATCAGGGTGATGAAGATGCCTATCTGGGCCGCCCCCCCCAGTATCAGCAGCTTGGGGTTGGACAGCAGGGCGCTGAAATCGGTCATGGCCCCGATGCCCAGGAAGACCAGAGGGGGGAAGAAGCCGCTGCTTACCCCGTAGTAGAACAGCTTGAACACCGACATCTGCCCGCCCAGGACGTCCTGGTAGCCTATGGGCATCAGCTCGGGGTTGTAGGGGATGTTGCCGGCGATCATTCCGAAGCCTATGGGCACCAGCAGAAGGGGCTCGAACTCCTTCCTGATGGCCAGGTAGATGAGCACCAGGCCCAGGACTATCATGACGACGTTGCCCGCGGTGGCCTGGCCGAAGCCGGTGTTCTCCAGGTAGCCCAGCAGGTTCAGGGGACGGTCGGTGCCCGAGACCAGGGCCGCCGTGAGGTGGGGGGCGGGCGACATGCGTCAGCCCCCTATTCGCATGATAAGGGCGTTCTCCAGGACGTTCTCGCCCTCCTTGGCCGGTATTCCGGAGACCTTTCCGGACACCGGGGCCTCGATCTCGTTCTCCATTTTCATGGCCTCCATGATGGCGACCGTCTGGCCCTCGGCGACGTAATCGCCCTCCCTGACCATGATCTTTAGGATCTTGCCGGGAAGGGGCGAGGTGACGTCTCCCGCTCCCGCGGAGGCCACCACCTCGGGAGAAGATGTCCGCTCGGGTGTTCCCCGCGCGGTCTTCGCCACCCGGCTGCGCTCCAGCCTGGGCGTCTTGGACGGCCTCCTGTGGGGAGCCTCCACCTCCACCGTGTACTGCTGGCCGTTGAGAGTGACGTCGACGGTGTGGTCGGTGACCCTGCCCACCCTTACGGAGAAGGTCTCGCCGTCTACGGTTACCTTGTACTCGGGCATCTCTACCTGCTCCTAAGCCTGAATGTGAGAGCCCCCCTGGCTTCCAGGGCCTCGGCCCGCCCGGCCAGCCTCCAGGGGCTGTAGGGCCTCTCGTACATCTCCCAGGTAAGCTTCATCCTCTCCAGCTGGTCGAGGCTGTTGAGGTGTACGTGTATGGCGGCGGCTATGGCCGCCTTCTCCTGCTCGGAGAGCCGGGGTTCGCGCTCTTCGTCCTTCGCCCGAGGCCCGCCAAATCCCTCGTCCTCTTCCTTCGGCTTCCGCTCGGAGGTGCGCCTGAGCAGCGGCAGGCTGAGGGACAGAACCAGCAGGCCTATGAAGACCGTCACCATGCCCACCAGGGCTATGCCGCCTCCGTCGGAGGCTGAAACCTCCCCGGCGGCCTGCAGCGCCACTACTGCCGCTTTCACGGTCACAGCGGAATGTTCCCGTGCTTTTTCGGCGGTATGCTCTGCCGCTTGCCGGAGAGCATCTGCAGCGCCTTGATCACCCGGAAGCGGGTGTTGCCGGGCATGATCACATCGTCTATGTAGCCCCTCGAGGCCGCGATGTAGGGGTTGGCGAAGTGCTCGCGGTAGCGGTCGGCCAGCTCCCGCTTCTTGGCCTCGGGGTCCTCGGCGCCCTCCAGCTCGTGGCGGAAGATGATGTTCACCGCGCCGTCGGGCCCCATCACTGCGATCTCCGCGCTGGGCCAGGCGTAGTTCACGTCCGCCCTGAGGTGCTTCGAGCTCATTACGTCGTAGGCTCCGCCGTAGGCCTTGCGCGTGATCACGGTGATCTTGGGCACGGTGGCCTCGGCGTAGGCGTACAGCAGCTTTGCCCCGTTGCGGATGATGCCCCCGTACTCCTGCTTGGTCCCCGGCATGAAGCCCGGTACGTCCACCAGGGTGACCAGCGGAATGCTGAAGGAGTCGCAGAATCGGACGAACCTGGCGGCCTTGATGGAGGCGTCGTTGTCCAGGACGCCGGCCAGGTAGGAGGGCTGGTTGGCCACGATGCCCACCGACCGGCCGTTCATCCTGGCGAAGCCCACCACGATGTTGGGGGCGTACATGCGCTGTATCTCCAGGAACTCCCCGTCGTCCACCATGGCCTCTATGATCCTGCGCATCTCATAGGGCTTGTTGGGGTTGACCGGAACGTAGTCGTCGAGCCAGCTCTCGACCCGGTCCGGCGGGTCGGTGGGGGTGCCGGCCAACGGGTCCTCCATGTTGTTCTGGGGAATGTAACCCACCAGCTTGCGGATGAGCATCAGGGCCTCGGCCTCGTCTTCGGCCACCAGGCTGGCCACGCCACTCTTCCGGCCGTGTATGCGCGGGCCTCCGAGCTGGTGCTTGCTGACCTCCTCGCCGGTGACCGCCTTCACCACATGGGGGCCGGTGACGAACATGTAGCTGGTGTCCTCCACCATTACGGTGAAGTCGGTGATGGCCGGGCTGTAGACCGCGCCGCCGGCGCAGGGGCCCAGTATGGCCGAGATCTGGGGTATCACGCCGGAGTAGAGGACGTTCTTGAGGAATATGTCCCCGTATCCGGCCAAGCTCTCTATGCCCTCCTGGATCCTGGCTCCGCCGGAGTCGTTGAGCCCTATTATGGGGGCGCCGTTGGTGGCGGCCGCGTCCATGACCTTCAGTATCTTCCTGGCGAAGGCCTCGCTGAGGGAGCCTCCCAGCACGGTGAAGTCGTGGGAGAATACGTAGACCAGCCGTCCGTCGATGGTGCCGTAGCCGGTAACGACGCCGTCGCCCAGGTACTTCTTCTTCTCCAGGCCGAAGTCCTCGCAGCGGTGGGTGACCAGCATGTCGAACTCTTCGAAGCTGTCGTCGTCCAGGAGCATGTCTATGCGCTCACGGGCCGTGTACTTGCCCCGCTCGTGCTGCTTCTCGATCCGCGCCTCGCCCCCGCCCTGGTAGGCCTTCTCCCGAAGGGACCTGAGCCTCTCCGCTTTCTCCAGGGAACTCATGCTATTTCCCTTCCTCGTGGGGATGCTGGCAGAGCTCGGTCAGCACCCGTCCGCTGGCCTTGGGATGGACGAAGGCTATGCGCGCCCCCCCGGCGCCTTCCCGCGGGGAGTCGTCTATCATTCTAACGCCCTTGTCCACGAGCCGCTCCACCGCTGCCGCCGCGTCGTCCACCGCGTAGGCTATGTGGTGGATGCCCTGGCCCCGTTTCTTCAGGAACCCGGCGATGGGGCTGTCGTCGGACGTGGGCTCCAGCAGCTCTATTCGGGACTCCCCCACCGCAAGCATGGCCACCCGGACCTTCTGGGACGCCACCTCCTCGGTGCCCAGCAGCTCCAGGCCCAGCATGTCCCTGTAGAAGGGCAGGGCCTGCTTGAGGCTCTCAACGGCTATTCCTATGTGGTCTATCCTTCTGGCTTCCATTGGGGTCACTCCAGCATCTCCCTGGCGGCCGCCCGCAGGCTTCGGCCGATGCCGTAGGGCGTCTGACCGCCCTCCATCACCAGCCTCAGAGCCTCTTCCCGGCCGCCGTATTGGTGTGCAAGCAACAGCTCCGCCATCTCCAGGCCCTTCTCCTCCAGTATGCGGTCCAGCATAAGCCGGGCCCGGCGCCTGGCTCTCTCCGGCCGGGTGCCCGCCCGGGAGGCGGCCTTCGGGACCAGTCCCGCCAGCTCGCCGATGCCCTCGCCAGTCCGGGCCGAGCAGCGAATCACCGGAGGGGGGTCGGCATCCTCGCCCATCAGCTCGAAGCTCGTCCGCACGGTCGTCTCCAGCCGGTCGATTCCGGGTCGATCCGCTTTGTTGAGGACTATTATATCACCTATCTCCATGATGCCGGCCTTCATGGTCTGAACGTCGTCGCCCAGCCCCGGCACCAGCACCAGCAGCGTGACGTCCGCGATGGCCGCCACCTCCACCTCGCCCTGGCCCACGCCGACTGTTTCCATGAGCACGGGGTCGTAGCCGGCCGCCGCCATCACCTCTGCGGCATCCCGGCTGGCCCCCGCCAGCCCGCCCAGGTGGCCGCGGCTGCCCATGCTGCGGATGAACACCTCCGGGTCGGTGGCGTGGGACTGCATCCTCAACCTGTCTCCCAGAAGGGCACCGCCGGAGAAGGGGGAGGATGGGTCGACACAGACCACGCCCACCCTCTCGCCATCGCCGCGCCAACGTGCGATGAGCCGGTTGGCCAGGGTGCTCTTGCCGGCCCCGGGGGGGCCGGTGATGCCCACCGTGGTGGAGGTCCGGGTGGGGTCGTAGAGCCTGTGCAGCAGCTCGTGGCTGTCCGGGTCGCCGTCCTCCACCATGGAGAGTGCCCGGGCCACGGATCGCTGCCGGCCGGCAAGTACGGCGTCCGCCAGGCTGTCGAGGTCGGATCTATCCAAAGGAACGGTTCCTTCCGCGGCCGGGAGCCAGCCCCCTGGCCGCCGTGCTGGACCTGAAGTGCGGAAGGGGCCCTACTTGGAAAACTCCTTCTCCACGAACTCTATGACCCTGGATGCGGGGGTGCCGGGCGTGAATATCTCGCGGAAGCCGGCCTCCTTGAGCCCGGGTATGTCCTCCTCGGGTATGACGCCGCCGCCAAAGAGCACGATGTCCTCTCCGCCCTTCTCCCGCAGGAGCCTGGCCACCTCGGGGAACAGGTGGTTGTGCGCACCGGAGAGCAGCGAGAGGCCGACGAAGTCCACATCCTCCTGTATGGCGGCGCTGGCGATGGCCGCCGGGGTCTGGCGGATTCCGGTGTATATGACCTCCATGCCCGCGTCGCGCAGGGCCCGGGCGATGTACTTGGCGCCCCGGTCGTGCCCGTCCAGGCCGGGCTTTGCCACCAGCACCCTTATCTTCGGATCCATTGCCGCCTCCGGTGGTGATGGGAATCAATGCCAACAGGTTGACGAATCAACAACATGACTGCCCGGAAGTCAAGCATATCAACCCACTGTCTATTCGAACAAGTACCTGTAATATTTGTACCTCGTCATGAACGTGAGCAGCTATCCCACGAACGGGGGTTCAAATTGAGATATGTCTGTGTGGCGGCCCTGGCTCTGGCCACGGCGGTCTCGGCAATGGTAAGCAGCGAGACCATAAACTCTTACCTCGACTCCCTGGAGGCCAGCTACGAGGTCTCGGAATCGGGCCTGGAGTTCGTGCTCATCAACCAGAACGAGCAGGGGGACCAGTGGCCGTTCATGTACATCGGGATCGACCGGGAAGCCGAGGCCTGCTACATGGAGGCGATGACCCCGGCGGTAATTCCCGGCTCCGGCCCCGAGCGCGTCGAGGCGCTGGAGACCCTGATGAGCCTGAACTGGAACTACCCGTTTACCAAGTTCGCCGTCAATCCGGAGACCAACGAGGTCAGCGCCACCTACGTTTTCACAACCGAGGACGGGATCGGATTCGAGGCCTTCGCCGCCATGATCTACGTTCTCGTGGGCACTGTCCAGGACGCCATCGACGACCTGGAGGCCATCTCGGTGCAGCCGCAGGCGCAGTAGGCCCGGGGGGAGGGGTTCGGAATGTTTGGCAGCATCGCGCTGTGCTACGGCAGGGCAAGCGAGAACCTAGGGAACAGGATCTCCGAGCTGCTGGGAATCCAGCCGGAGCCGGTTGACTTCACCGAGTTCTCCAACGGCAACCTGATGGTCAACTTCCCCGGCAACACCGTCCGGGAGAAGGACGTGTTCGTCCTGCAGTCGGGAGAGCGCTCCATACTCCAGAGGCCGGAGAAGCCCTGCAACCAGATATCCAACGACATCATAGAGCTGCTTCAGATGATCTACGCGCTGCGGGACAGCGCCGGAAGAATAACGGCCGTTACCCCCTACTTCCCCTACGCCCGCAGCGACAAGAAGGACAAGCCCAGGATAGCGATAACCGCCAAGATGGTCTTCGACCTGATCGAAGTGGCCGGGGCCGACCGGGTGCTGACCATGAACCTCCACTGCCCCCAGAGCCAGGGTTTCTCCGACCAGCCGGTGGACCAGCTGCACGCCTTCCCCGTCTTCCTCAAGGAGATAATGGCCCTCGACACCGAGAGCCTGGCCTTCATCGCCCCGGACTCGGGCAGCATACTGGACAACGACTTCCTGGCCATGCACACCGCCCGGGAGATCAAGCGTGCCGGCGGCACGCCGCGCATAACCACGGGCTACGTCAAGAAGGAGCGGGTGGACGACAGCGAGAACCCCAGGGTAAGGACCGTGGAGGGTGTGGACGACCTCAGCGACAGCAAGGTGATAATCAGCGACGACGAGATCCTCTCCGGCCGAAGCCTCATTCTGGCCGCCGAGACAGCGGTGTCCCGCGGAGCGGAGGAGATATACGCGTTCGTCACCCACGGAATCATGTCCGGCCAGGCGGTGAAGGTGATAGAGGACAGCCCCATCACGCGCCTGTACATAACCGACACGGTTGAGTACAACGCCGAGAAGGCGGCCGAGGTCGCCGGACACATGCCGGAGAAGATATCCACCCTCTCGGTTGCGCCGGTGTTCGCCGAGGCCATCGAGCGCATACACACCGGCCGCAGCCTCAGCTCACTCTTCCTCTAGGCTCCATCGCACGAAAGGGGCGGCCGGCCGGCCGCCCCGAATATCAGCCCTCCGGCCGTCTCACTCCCTGTGGGAGCGGAAGAAGTCCCGCAGTAGCCGTGACGACTCCCCGGCCATCACGCCCCCCAGCGCGCTGGGGTAGTGGTTTAGCCGGGGCATCGAGAGCACGTCGAATACACTGCCGAGGGCCCCGAATCGCTTGTCCCAGGCGCCGTAGACGATGCGGTCCACCCTAGCCAGGATGGCCATTCCCGCGCACATGAGGCAGGGCTCCAGCGTGGTGTAGAGCGTACAGGCCGACAGGCGCCAGTCACCTGTGTCCCTGCAGGCCGCCTCCATGGCCAGCTTCTCGCCGTGGGCGCCGGGCTGGCCCAGCTCCCGGGTGCGGTTTCCATCGGACCAGTGGCGGCCGTCCACGTGCACCACCACGGCCCCCACCGGCACCTCGTCGCGACCCAGAGCCAGCCTGGCCTGTTCCATGGCCAGCCCCATCCAGCGCAGGTCGGACCGGGTCACAGCAGCAGCCAGGTCAGTCGCCTTCGGCCATCAGGGCCTCGATCTGATCCGGAGTCCTGGGAAAGTCCTGGGAGAGTACGGTATTCTCCCCGTCCTCCCCGATCAGAACGTCGTCCTCTATTCGAACGCCTATGCCCTCTTCGGCCAGGTAGAGGCCGGGCTCTACGGTGAGGACCATCCCCGGCTCGAGGTTCACGTGGGCCAGGCTCTCGTCGTGGGTGTCCAGACCGATGTGATGGCCTATGCGGTGGTAGTACACCTGCTCGAGGTCGTCGACGGAATCTATGATGCCGGCGTCGGCCAGCATTCGGGCCCAGGCTTCGTTGACCTCCTCGTTCCACCGGGCGTGCACTATGCCGGGCCGGAGCAGCTCGATGGCCCTGGCCTGGATGGCTACGACCATGGAGACCAGCTCCCGCTGCCTGTCCGTATACCTGCCGGAAACCGGGACGGTACGGCTTATGTCTGCGTTGTAGAGGCCGGACTGGGCCCCGAAGTCCAGCAGGAGCAGCTGACCCTCCTCCAGCACGTTGTCGTTGTCCACGTAGTGCAGGCATGTGGCCCTCTCGCCTCCGGCCACTATGGGCTCGAAGGCCACCTGGCGCTCGCCGGCCAGCAGCCACTGGTAGCGCATCTCCGCCTCGAACTCGTACTCCATCATGCCCGGGGCGAGTTTCGACAGGGCTCTCTCGAAGCCACGGCGAGTGAGATCGATGGCCTTCCGCATCCGCTCCAGCTCCCCGGGCTCCTTGACCATCCTGAGGCGGAATATCTCCTCGGACAGCCTGTGCAGCTCCAGGTGCGGGTAGGCCGAGGCGAGCCTTCCCGCCAGGCCGCTGCGGGCCCCCGTGAGGCCGCTTATGCCGTCCAGCGGGAAGTCCAGCCATACGGAACCGAGCTGCTTCTTCACCAGCAGCTTGTCTATCCGGGCCGGGACGTTCTCGTTGAAGGCCACGTCCTCCACCCCGCTGATGCGTGTGGCCTCCTCCGGGGAGATCTGGCCGCCGACCCATTTGGCGTAGTGCTCGTCGTAGCGGTCTATCAGAAGCCGTTCCTTCACCTCGCCGCCCGGAACCTTCCAGGCGAGGAGCCAGCTTCTGGGCTGGGTTACCCCGGTGAGGTAGAAGAGGTTCTTGCTGGGCACATGGGGATGGCTCGCATCGGCGCTGCTGGACTTGACGCTGGAGGAAGGCACCACGGCGAGGAAGCCTTCTTCCAGCCTCTCGTAGAGTCTCTTTCGCCGGGACACGTATGTCGCGCTCCTGTGGGTCATTCCATGCCTTCCCTTTTTGGTCCGAAGGTCCGGGCCGGCAGTGCCGGCCGGCTACCGGTCAGTGTAGTATGCGGTCCAGGGGGAGCTTGGGAACGTGGTGCACTGAGTTCTCGTCCCTCCAGTACTCGATGCTGTCCGAGGGGTCCTCCAGAACGACCTTCTCGGCCGGCTCTCCCAGGGCCACAACCAGCAGCGGCCGATATCCCTCGGGTGACCCCACGGCAGCTGCCACTCCCTCCCGGTCGAAGCTCATTATCATGCAGGCGCCGAGCCCCTCGGCTCCCGCCTGCAGGACTATGTAAGCCGCGGCGACGCCAACGTCCACCCGGGTGAAGCCGCTCTCTCCGATCGGGGCGTGTATCACCACGTAGGCCGCGGGACGCTCACCCGGCCCGGGGCCGTCCCAGTCCTCCAGGTAGCCGGCCCAGTTGAGGGCCGGAAAGACCTCCGCGCAGATCTCGCGGTCCTCCACAACGGAGAAGCGGAGCTTCTGAAGGTTCGCTGCACAGGGGGCAAGCCTGGCCGCGTCGACCAGTTGCAGCAGGCTGTCCACGGAAATTCTGCGTTCTTCGCGGAATCGTCTGATCGAGCGGGTGGATCGAACCAGGTTTCGAAAGGTCACTTTGACTCCACCTCCTCCGGGGGGGTTATCCTTGCCTCGTAGACCCTCATTCCGGTGGTGAACGCCGCCTGCGCTACGGCGACGAAGGCCCTCTCCTCACCGGTGTCCAGGGCACCCTCCATGACGGCCGCGTCTCCCTCCGATCGGATCGACAGGGCGAACCTGTCCGCGTTCGGAAGGATGCCTTCGCCGTCTTCGGGGATGTGATCCCTGATCTCGGAGATATCGCCGGAGACGAAGACGGGGGCGCCGTGGTCTATGCCCAGGGCATCTTCGGCGCCGGGAGTCGAGGACCAGCCCGGAGCATCCTGCAGCGAGTAGCCGTATAGCACGTAGAGTGCGGACCCGGACACGCCCACCTCCAGGGGCCAGGAGTCCGACCCCGAGGATATGGGGATCGAGTAACCGCTCACGCCTGCCCCCTGAATCCTGTCAACCTGCTGGTCGCCCATGGCGGCAAAGCCCGAGAGCCTGCCGAGGAAACCCTCCATGGCCTCGGGGTCGTCGAGTCCGATCACGGCCAGCCCGCGCACGGACCCGCCGGACAGATCGACGGCTCCCCAGCTGTCCCCGCTGAACATGGATAGCATGTCCTCCATGGAATCGAAGCCCAGCATGTTGAGGCCCTGACTTGCATCCGGCGGCATCCGGTCTTCGGCCATTTCCGCCACCGCGCCCATATCGGCGGTGGAGCGGACGACTATGTCCACGTCCGGCGGCAGCCCGGGCTCGGTGCCCGCGGGGCCACGGGCCAGCACATCCAGCGACTGCGCGAACTGGGGCCCCGAGGGCAGGGCAGCAGCCGCGGCCCGGGCTACTCCGCCCTCCTCCTCCAGGGCGAGAAGCACGGCCTGCAGCTCCGGCTGGCCATGAGTCCTGACGTATACGTAGGCGTCCGACTGCCCGGCGCTCAGAGCGTCCCAGAGCAGGGCGAAGTCCTCGTCTTCGGCGAGCCGCCGGCCGCCCTCGGCCGCCTCCGCGATCGTCTCCAGCTGCTGGGGCACGTCCGACGCGAGTAGCGCCCACATGCCGTCGGTCCATTCGGAGAGCCTGACGCCTGACTCTTCGGGGGCCGCTTCCAGGAACGACTCCAGCGCGGCCGGATCGGATACCGGAAGGAACAGGGCCATCGCAGAAATCTCGCCCTGCGACATGTACCCGGCAAAGCCTATCTCCCCCTGCGGGTCCAGACCGGTAGCCTCTACCCAGTCGTCCCAGCTCAGGGGGTCTATTCCCAGCGCTGCCCCGGCCATGGCCAACTCGTTCGAGCCCTCCAGGCCGGCCTCGCGAAGGGACTCGAGCGCTTCCGAGAGCCCCAACCCCTCCGGCGAGAAAGCAAGGTAGAAGTCCAGGCCCGCCGGCATCTCCCCAAGAAGGCCCGGCCGGGCTTTTCCGCCGCAGCCGGATGACAGCAGGGCCAGGGCCAGCAGCGAAAGCGAAACGGCCGTAAGCATCCTCATCCCTCTCCTCCTCTTCCATGGTTTCGGAGCCCCCGGCCGGCCCTCCGCCGGCTCATGGGCCATGCTGACTATGAAGGGGTGGGGGCGGGATAGGAAGGGCTGACGCGAAAAGGGGCTCCGGAAAACCCGGAGCCCCTCGCTCTGGGAAGCGCTGGCTACTTGATCTCGATCTTGCGGTGCAGGGCCTTCTCCTCCTTGGGCAGGGTAACCGTGAGAACCCCGTCCTTGAAGTCGGCCCTGGCATCCTCGGACTTCACCTCGGCGGGCAGGCTGAAGGACCTGGAGAAGGCGCCGTAGCGTACCTCCCTGTGATGGTAGGACTTCTCGGTCTCCTCCTCCTTCTGCTTCTTCTCGCCCTTGATGGTGAGCACGCCCTTCGCCACCTCGATCTCGATGTCCTTCTTGCTCATGCCGGGAAGCTCGGAGGTGACCTCTATGGAGTCCTCTGTCTCCGATACGTCCACGGCGGGGAACCAGTCGAGCTGGTTACGGTAGTCTTCCTCGGTGAGGCCGAGGATCCTCCTCATGTCCTCGCCAAGGAGGTCGAAGGGTGTCAGGTAGCGTCCGCTTCTTCTTGCCGGGAGCCTTGCCATCTCGTCCTCCTCTCTGCGTTTCTGGCCTTCGGTTCGCCGTTCATTTCAAATTTGAGCAAGACTCTTTCCACCGGCCCGCGGTAACTGCGAGCATAATTGCCTGCATAGCAGCAAATTACAGAGCAACCTACCTTGGGCCCTCCTCGAACAGTTACGCCTGCGCGTCATAATGACGCAGTTTGCGAGGGGAGGCTGTCTTGCAGCATGCAGGTTGGGCGGAGGGGCATGCGGGCTTCGTTAGTCGAAAAGTTATGGTCATGGTACTGCTATAAAGACATACAGACTGGCAAATCCTGGCAAGGATCATGCTACCTTACGTAACAACATGCATTTGCAGAGAAGGGAGGGAACCAATGGCTACCACAACGCTGGACGAGCAGGTAAAGGTTTACCTGGACAAGCTCAGAGAGGCGGGTCTTAGCGTTAGCTTCGCGGTGGTCTACGGTCCCAGCGTGACCGGGGAGGACGACGGGTTCGGTGATATAGACACCGTGGTCGTGTCCCCGGACTTCGACAACGGCAGCCGTATGGAGAACCTCGAGAGCCTCTGGGACCAGCTGGAGGGCTGCGAGAGCCCCATCGAACCCTACCCCTGCGGCGAGACCGAATGGGCTAACACGCAGGCCAGCCGCATCATCGACAGGGCTCGCCGGGAGGGAATAAGGATAGAGGCCTAGAGGGGCCACCCGGGAAAAGTGAGCCGGTCTTCGACACGGGGGCCGGCTCTCTCTGTGTTCGAGCGGTGGGGGCGCTCCGGGGCGAGCGCCCCTCTTCTCCGTATAGCGGGAGTGTCAGCTCTCCCGGGTCGATACGCTGACGTCATCCAGAAGAACGCAGGGATGCCTGCTGCCGTCGGCCGGGTTGTAGGGGCCGTCCTGCACAGCCGTCACCCTGCGAAGCATCTCGTATGCGTTGCCGGCCACCATGCCGTCGCGGACCCGGCCCCTGACCTCTCCGTCCTCCACGTAGAAGCCGGGGTTCAGGCCCACCGACAGGTCTCCGTTGAGGATGTTGCCGGAGTGGGCGCCCAGCAGTCCGGCGACGATCACGCCCCTGTCCATCATCGCGACCATATCCTCGAAGGAGGCATCCCCGTATTCGAAGCGCAGATGGCGAAGCGACGGAGTGGGCTGGTAGGCAATGGTCTCGCCTCCCCACATGGATCCGCGGTAGCCGGTGGCAGTGGGCTCTGTGCCCAGCTTCTCCGCGTAGTCCAGGTTGACGTAGGGTGAGCGGAACACGCCCCGGTCGAACACCTCCAGCTTCCGTGTGGCCACGCCCTCGTCGTCGAATGCCCGCGCGCCGGTGACGCTCTGGTCATGCGGGTCGTTGTAGATGCTTACCTTCTTCGACAGCACCCGCTCGTCCACGCGCTTCAGCAGGGGCGAGGTGCCCGTATGGAACGACTTTCCGCTGGCCCCCGCGCCCAGCCTCCAGGTCAGGGCGTATAGGGAGGTGGGCATGAACAGGACCTTCATCCGTCCGGTGGGTATGTCCACCTGCGGAATGGAGGCCTTGTAGAGTTCCACCTGCCGTCCGATGTGGTCCCAGTCGGGGTCGGAGGGGCCCGGCTTCCGGTACTGGGCGTAGATTCCCGTCTCGGTCCCCGGGTAGTGAAGCATGGCGGCTCCACCGTACTCGGACATCCTCTGCGAGACATCGAGGCCGGAGGAGTTGACGATTCGAAGGCTGTCGCTTCCGGAGCCGACGCCTACGCTGACCTCGCCCTCCACTTCCAGGCCGTCTATGAACTCGACGATGCTCGCGGACCTTGTCTGCAGCTCGCCCGGAGTCACCCGGGAGACGCTGTCGTCGTAGGTTTCCAGATCGGCCATCTCGTCCGGGCCGGGAAAGGTGAAGGAGGCCTTCACCTCGCCCTGCAGGGAAGCCATCGCATTCTCGACCAGGTCCCCCCGGTCCAGCAGGTTCTTGGTGTAGGCGGTACCCAGCATTCCGTCCTTGATTATTCGAAGCGAGTAGCCCGACTGTATGGAGGTGCCCATCTCCTTGAGCTTGCCGTTGCGCGACGAGGCCGACATGCCCTCCTCGGCCAGGTGGAAGACCTCCGCCTGGTCGGCGACCTCCATCGCCTTGTCCAGAAGCTTCTTCATGCTACACACCTCCCACGACCATGTCGGTGATCAGGACGTGGGGCCCGCCCAGAGCCGACTTGATGTTCAACTGCCCCTTGCCGCAGCCGCCGCGCTCGGAGAGCTCCATGTCGTCTCCGGCGGCGGCGATGCTCTTCAGGGTGGAGAAAAGGTTGCCCATGATGTTGATGTCGCGGATCATGGGTCCCAGTTCCCCGCCCTCGACGATGAAGCCGTACTGGGCTCCGAAGGTGAAGTTCTCGCCGCTGGTCTGGCCCCCTTTGCCGTCCACGAGGTACAGGCCGTCGCCCAGCTCGGAGAGCAGCTCGTCGAAGCTCTTCTCCCCGGGAGCCACGTATATGGTCCCCATCCTTACGATCGGCGCGAAGCGATGGTCCTCGGCCACACAGTGGCCGGTGATGGGCTCGTCCATGGCCGCGGCCGTCCTGCGGGAGTGGAGCCTTCCCTTGAGGACCCCCTTCTCCATCAGGGATACCGGCCTGACACGGACCCCCTCGTCATCGTACCTGTAGTAGCCCAGCTGCCCCTTGGGAGTGCTGTCGGCCACTATGTTCACATGATCTGAGCCCAGCTTGGCCCCCAGAGACATCTTCTCTTTCAGGCTCTCGTTGTCTTCCACCAGGTCGGCCTCGCTGAAGTGGCCGAACGCCTCGTGGGTGAAAACGCCGGTGAGCAGGGGGCTGAGTATCACGTTGTACCTGCCGCCCTTCACCGGCTCGGCGTCGAGAAGGCTCTCGGCCAGCTTCGCGCGCTCCACGAACATCTCGCCGCGGTTCAGCAGGCGGTTCCAGCCGTCGCTGCCGCCGGCGGAGATGCGGATGTTCTGCAGCAGGCCCTCCCGCTGCGCTATCGCTTCGCCGCCCATTCCGGTGGTGAGCAGCTCCTCGTTTATGGCGCTGCCCTCCGAGCTGACGTAGTACTTGTCGCGGTAGATCTCGCGGTAGCGGATGTTGGTGGTGGCCACCTCCGCCCGCTCGAGCATAAGGTCGTTGTACTTCCGCACCAGCGCTATCTTGTCCTCCATGGGGACCTCCCTGGGGTCCCCGTCCAGCTCCAGCGGCACAGTGTCCTCCACCACAGGGGCGTCGGCAAGCTCGGTCTCCTTGCCGCCGCTCTCCACTATGACCTCGGCGGCCTCCAGCGCCAGCTTGAGGCCCCGGGGCACGTCTTCGCGGGAGGTCACCTTCGCCGTCGCGAAGCCCCCGTCCTTGAGTACGCGGACCACGAAACCGTCGGTGGTGCTGGCGCCCACCTCCTTGAGGTCCTTTCCGGCGAAGGAGATCTCCGTCTCCCTCTTTACCTCGTAGCGGATGTCGGCGAAGTCGGCCGGAACATCCGAGATGAGGCTTCTCAGATCCTGCAGCATCTTCCTCCCCTTCTTCGCTCAAAAAAGTTTGGCTGTTCAGAAATCATATTGGCATGCTCTGCCCACCGCAACCCCGGGGCTGCCCACATCCGGCCGAAGCTCATGTTTTCCGGGCATATGCGGCCTTCACCCAGCGCCAGTTCAGCAGCAGGTGCAGAAGCCCCAGCACCACAAGGGAGTATCCGCCTGCTGGATGCCAGTTGCTGAAGAACCGGTAGTTGCCGGGCCTCAGGATGGCGGTCAGCAGCTGAAACAGCAGCAGAAGCAGCATCAGCGGATTGACGAGCTTCAAGAGTAGGTTTCTCATGGGAGTTCCTGCCTTTCTCGGGCGGCCTGCAGCCTTGTCGGGGTTGACGGCGCGCTCCTGCGGGTCTTTATTGATACTGCCAACCGAGCCTGCCCGCAATCAACGGCTTCACCAACACTGTGATGGAAAGGCATCATGGCCAGCAAATCCCAGAACATGGACATGTCCATATCGCGCACAGTCGAGGAGCTCCGGACCAAAATCGGCATGAAGGGGCTGGCCGAGTTCCTGCACGAGAGCCTCAAGCCCTTCGACGATCCGGTGGAGGAGATCCTGGACGGGTTGGAGTACTCGCTGTCTGAGGAGCCGGGCAAAGGGGGCTTCGTCCTCCTGGCCACCGAGGACGGAGAGCCCGTCGGCTCGGTGGTGATGCTGCGCACCGGCATGAAGGGCTACATCCCAGAGAACGTGCTCCTCTACGTGGCGGTCCGTCCGGACATGAGGGGCCGCGGTGTGGGCGGGCGGATAATCAGGCGCGCCCTGGAAGAGGCCGAAGGCGACGTGAAGCTCCACGTGGAGTACGACAACCCGGCCAAGAGGCTCTACGAGCGAATAGGCTTCACCTCGAAGTACGCCGAGATGAGGTACGAGAAGTGAACACCGTGGTGATCAACCCGCAGGCCCTCAGGCAGAACTTCCAGACCGTGAAGAACTGGGTCGAGCGGCACGGGGCCACACTGACCGTGGTGACAAAGGCCCTGTGCGGTCAGTTGGACGCCGTTCGAATACTCAAGGAGGCGGGCGTGCAGTCCATCGCCGACTCCCGCCTCGAGAACCTCAAGCGGGTAACCGAAACCGGCATGGAGATGGAGCGCTGGTTCCTGCGGCCGCCGCATACCAGGGAGCTTCCCGAGGTCATAGCCTGCAGCGACGTATCCCTCAACACGGAGCTGAAGACCGTGAAGTCCCTCAACGACGAGGCCGAGAAGCAGGACAAGGTGCACAAGGTCATCCTGATGATAGAGCTTGGCGACCTGCGGGAGGGCATACTGCCGGGGTCGCTTGTGAAGATGTACAGAGACGTCTTCGTCCTGCCCAACATCGAGGTGCTGGGCATCGGCTCCAACCTGGGCTGCCTATCCGGCACGGTGCCCTCCAACGACCAGCTGATGCAGCTGGTTCTATACAAGGAGCTGCTGGAGCTGAAGTTCGAGCGGGAGCTGCCCCTGATCTCCGCCGGCTCCAGCGCCACGCTCCCCTTCCTCCTCGAGGGCCAGGTGCCCGCGCAGATCAACCACTTCCGGGTCGGGGAGGCGATTCTGCTTGGCACGGACCTGATCAACGGCGGCATAATGCGCGGCCTGCGGGACGACGGCTTTCTGCTGGAAGCCGAGGTCGTGGAGATCAAGGAGAAGAGCCTCATACCCACCGGCGAGACCCTGGAGGGGCTGACGCCCTTCAACTCCGACGAGGAGGCCGACCACGCCCCCGGTCAGAGGGGCTACCGGGCCCTGGTAACCGTGGGCGAGCTGGACACCGAGGTGGCCTCCCTGCGCCCGGTGAACTCCGACTACAGGCTGGCGGGCGCCAGCAGCGACCTGACAGTGCTGAACGTGGGCGAAGGCGGGACGGTTCTGAAGATAGGCGATACCATAACCTTCAGAATGGGGTACTCCGGCCTGGTGCGTCTCATGAACAACCAGTACACCAGCAAGAGGATAGTGCCCGAGGAATGATGCACCACATCTGTGGCGGGCCCGAAGCCCGGTTCGGGGTCGGGCCTACCTGATAACGGCCAGCTTGACCAGGCTCGTCTGGCCGTCCCCCCAGCTTACCCTGGCCACGTACACTCCCGATGACACGGGTGAGCCGTCCACCATCCCGTCCCAGCTCCATTCGGCGGTCGAGGCCGCGTCCAGGCTGCGGATGAAGCCGCCGTCCAGCCGGTATACCGCCACCTCTACGGCTGCATCTGCCGGAATCCCGGCTATGCGCAGCGTCTCCTCATCCACTTTCCAGGGCTGGGGATAGAAGAGCGGACCCCCGCTCTCGTAGCCTCCGCCACCGCCGCAGCCCACAGACCACAGGCCGTATATGGAGCTGAAGTAGACGGTTGCGCCGTCCGGCCCGACAGACGAGAAGTCCTCGTCGGCCTCCCGGCTGGAGGGCACGTACGGAGAGTTGCCGGTGTCGAAAACGGTGACCGAACCGTCTTCGACCAGGATCATTCCCTGGGAGCCGTTGGCCCACAGCCTGCCGGCCCCGTCCACCTCCATGGCCGTGATCTTCCCGCTGGCGCCCGCCACCTCGCTGAAGGAGCCCGAACCGTTGTACTCCCATACTCCCAGCGGTGTGCCGATGTAGCTCGTTCCGTCGGAGCCGCGGGCCGCGCAGTTGGCCGTATTCGACGGCAGACCGTCCTGGGTGCCGAATGCCCTTCCTGCCGGGGTCCACTGATCGTCCGACCGGTCGTGCGGGGTGCCGCCGTGGTCCAGCAGCTGGCAGCCGCTGTCCTCGGCGTATACCACCCAGAGCCGGTCAGAACCCACCGGACAGACGGCCCGGACGTTCTTGGCCGCCATGGCCCCCGCCTCGGGTTGGTAGGAGGTGAAGGTCATGTTCTCCAGGTCCGGAGGATCGCCGGATACCGCTACCACGCCGCTGGGCTCGTCGGGAGTCAGGTAGAAGGCCTCCTGGGCCAGCCAGAGCGTTCCGTCCTGCGTATCCATCATCCGTACCTGGTTGTTGAGGAGGGGCGCGATGACCTGGTTCAGACCGGGCGGAGAAGCGATGCTGTCCACGGTGAAGGTGAGGATACTGTCATCGGAGGTGTCGTACGTGGCGCCCCCCCCCACCCAGCTCAGTCCGTAGTGGTAGGCCGAGCACCATACATCGCCGTCCTGTCCGGGCGCCACGGAGTAGACCTGCAGGAACCTGGGCAGGCCTTCCTCCTGGCCGTACTGCCGCCATCCCTGGGGGTGGCCCACCAGGAGGCCGGAGTACCTGCTGCCCAGAATTGTGAGTCCGTTCTCTACTACCACCTGGTTGACATTGCTGGCGGGCATGCCGGGTACGGTCACCACCTCCCAGGCGTCATCCGGTCCCTCCAGCCTGCCCAGACCCAGCCCCCAGGAGACATCGGGGTAGTTGACGGGGCCGATGCCGCACCAGAGCACTCCCTGTCTCTCCAGCAGCGGGCCGCCGTAGTAGCTCTCGGCAACGCCCTGGGGAAAACCGGTTCCCATCTCCACCCAGGTGCTGTCGACCGTTCTCCTCAGGACTCCCTGCGCCGAGGCCAGTAGCCCCCAGGAGGTCCATTCCGCTCTGGTCACCTCGGTATTCTCCAGCACCAGAGACCACCTGTCGCCGCCCGTGTAGAGGTATATCCCGGCCGAGCCCACCCCGGCGGGCTCGACGCCGTCACCCAGGGCCAGGTAGTCAATGCCCAGCCCCCCGGTGTCGCCCGGGGAGTCCCAGCTGTCGGCGATGTAGGGGCTTGCCGAGAGGTCCAGACGGTAGACGCCCTTGCCGGTGGCCAGCCAGAGGAACTGCCCGTCGTGGGTCAGGTCGTAGATCTCGGTGGTGGGCAGTCCGCCGTTGGTGGAGGACTCATCCAGGCTTACGAAGCCCTCGCCGGACTCCATGGCCACCCCGGCGTCCGTACCGGCCCAGATCTTGCCCCCGGCCTCCTCCAGGCAGTAGATGGTGCCCGAGCCCGGAATGCCCTCGTATACGGTATAGACCTCCCACTCGCCGTCGGTCAGGACGGTGAGCCCCCCGTCGGAGGGGGCCACCCACAGGTTGCCCTCGGTGTCTTCGAGGACATCGTTGGCCTGCAGCCCCGGAAGCTGGTCGGGATAGCCGTAGAAGTCGCCGAAGGTGCCGCTGGCAGGGTCGAAGCGGAAGACGCCTCCCGGCCCGGCGGTCAGTATGGTGGCCCCGCTTCCCGGATGCATGTTGTCCACCCGCGAGAAGGAAGACTGAAAGTCCCATTCGCACGTCTGCCCCAGGAGCAGCAGTATGGCAAGTAGCATCTGTCGCCTTCCCGGAATCGGCCCGCCGCCGGCCGGCGGACTCCGCAAGCTTATATACAGGCATTGGCGCACAACGTTCCCACGCCGGGGACGCGGAGGCCATACTCCAGCCCGCCGGCGCGGCCGGGCACCGACGGAATGCACAATTTACGAATCCTCGATCCCCCGGTACAGGGTCCGCCGCAAATGCCCCATGTTTCACGAGGATTCGATTGACACTCTGCAGTCGGGGGGCAAGTGTATCCCATGGCCATGTTCCGCCCTTACAGGGGTACACGAAAGGGCAACGCTGTGAAACAGCTGATCGCCGCTCTGCTGGTCTGTTCGATCTCCCTGGCATCCACCACGGGTACCGTTACGGGCCGGGTGACCGACCACTCGGGAGAGCCGGTTCCCGGTGCCACCGTTCTGGTGGAGGGAACGAGCTTCGGAGCCATGGCAGACCGCAACGGGGAGTACGTGATATCGCGGCTGGCCCCCGGCGGCTACGCGCTCACCGCCCGAATGGTGGGGATGGAGACGGTCACCGTGGAGGGCGTCACCGTTGTGTCCGACCAGACTACCCGCATCGACTTCCAGCTCTCCGAAGCCGCCACCGGGGTGACGGTCATAGAGGTCCGGGGACAGCGCAACCGGATACTGGAGGACGTTCCCTCCACCATCCACGTCATCGACCGCAGCGAGATAGAGACCATGTCGGTGGCCAGCGTCCTCGACGTTGTGCAGCGGCAGGCCGGGATCACCACCCGGGGCGGCGAGATACACGTCCGAGGCGGCAGGTCGGGAGAGGTGGACTACCTGCTGGACGGTGTCTCGGTCCGCTCGCCCATGACCAACGCAATGGTGGCCACCGTGCCGCTATCGGCCCTGGCGGAGACCTCGGTGGCCACCGGAGGCTTCGGCGCCGAGTACGGCAATGCCATGTCGGGGATAGTGAGGATGGTGGTCAGGGAGGGCGGCGGAGAATACGAGGGCAGCGTGGACCTGGGCGGCGGAGACATGACGGCCTTCGGGGGCGAGAGCGAGACCCGCAACTACTCCGAGCCCTCGGAGAACTCCAACTACCGCAGCGACTGCCTGAACGGACAGGCCTCCCTGGGAGGGCCCGAGCCCCTCACCGGGCATCTGCTTCCGGCGCTGGGAGTGGAGGTTCCCGGCGAGGCGCGCTTCTTCGGGGCCTTCGAGTGGAGCCGCAGCGGCTTCGACCTGGAGGACAGCCGCGGCAACTGGGACAACAACTGGCAGAACCTCCTCAGCGGCTGCCTGAACCTCACCTACCGGCCGGTCCCCTCCACCCAGATAGGACTGCTGGGCAGGTACTCCTACCGCCAGAGCGGATGGGACGAGTGGGCGTGGTCGCGGTACGAAGAGCCGGCCTACATCGAGGGCGAGCCCCACATCGGGGGACACCGGGACTACGCCCTGCCGATCCGTTTCGAGGAGAGCTGGGGCGTCACAGGCAGGTTCTCCCGCCTCCTGGGCGACGGCACGGTGCTGGAGCTGCTGGCCGACCAGGGGGAGTTCCGCCACTGGAGGCGGATCCGCGACCCCGGCGGGGGCTACCTGGGCGACGACCTCACCCCCGCCGCCTGGTACGCGGAGTTCTATCCCGAGGAGAGGGTTGCTGACTCCCTGGGCTTCTACCACGGCGGCATCCATCCGGAGGTCTGGCTGGAGTCCAGCAGCAGCCTCACCACCGGCCGGGCCTCGGTAACCAGCCGGATGGGCCGGATGCTGGAGGTGAAGGCCGGCCTGGAGGGCAGGTACTACGACATCTACGACTTCAGCGTATACTCCGGGGCTCCGGGGCAGACCTTCGTCAGCAACTGGAGGGCCAGCCCCTACTCCGGAGCCGCCTACCTGCAGACCTCCTTCGACTTCTCCGGCGCCATGGTGCTGAACACGGGCCTGAGGCTGGACGTATTCGACCCCAACACCGAGCTGGTGGAGGCCGGCGAGGAGGGGGCCGGCAGCGTTCCGGTGAAATACAAGCTCAGCCCCAGGCTGGGCATGACACACCCGGTGTCGGAGAACGATGTCTTCTTCGCCAGCTACGGCCATTACTTCCAGATGCCCAGCCTGAACCAGATGTTCTTCGGGACCAACTACAATCTGACAGGCTCGTACTCCATAGTGGGCAACCCCGACCTGGACGCGGTGAGGACAAGCTCCTACGAGGCGGGGGTAAGACATCGGTTCGACCCGTTGTCGAGCCTCTCCTTCGCCGCCTTCAGCAAGAGGATCACCGGCCTGGTCCGCACCGCTCCCAGCTCGGCTGAGGGCGAAGAATACTTCTTCCGCTACGAGAACGACGACAGCTACGCCACGGTGCAGGGGGTGGAGCTCACCCTGTCCCGGCTCAGCGGCGGCAGCTGGTCGGGAAGCCTGGGGTACACCTACTCCCTGGCCGAGGGCCGCTACTCCTCGTCCACCGAGCAGTACCGCTACTCCTCGGAGGGCTACGGAATCGTCCCCGGGGACGAGCACTACCTGGACTGGGACCAGCGCCACGCGGCCAACGCCCACCTGCTGCTGGGCCTGGACCGGGGGGAGGGGCCGGTCCTGGGAGACTTCCGGCCCCTGGAGGGTGCCGGGCTCAGCGTGGACTGGTCCTGGGGGAGCGGCTTCCCCTTCAGCCCGCCCCCGGCGGACTCGATCCCGGAGGTGAACACCCGGAGGTATCCGGCGACCATGCAGACGGACCTGCAGGCCTCCCGGAGGATCTGGGCGGGGCCGCTGGTCCTGGAGGCCCGCATGACGGTCTACAACCTGTTCGACAGGAGAAACGTGGTGGAGATCTACGACCCGGGCCTCTACCTGGAGACCGGGGACCCCGGAGGCGCCACCTCCAACCCGGCGGCCCGGTCGCCGGCGCGGCACGTGATGTTCGGGGTGAGCGCCCGGTGGTAGCCCTCAGGAGGCTGGCCGCCCTGGCGCTTCTGGCTGCGGCCTGCCACCAGCCGGTGGAGTACTCCACCACCACCGCCAGCGGCGTGGTGAAGCTCCGGGTCTCGGACAACTCCGTAGTCGGTGAGGCCACCGGCATAGACGACGGCCGCGCACTGGCCTCCCTGGGCAGCGGATCCTTCCTGGTCTCCTCCGGCTCCGGAGAGCTCTACCGCTTCAGCTCGCCGGACATGTCGCTGGACACCTCCTTCACCATCGGGGCCAGCAGCGGCGCCGGATACGGCGACATCATCCTCCCGAAACCGGGAGTGGCCTACGTGATCGGGGCCGCGGGGAAGGTCCTGGAGGTGAACATCGGAATGGGGCTGGTCGTGGACGAGCTCAGCGTGGGCCCCCTGCCCGTCGACCTCTGCGCCTCACCCGCCAATGAGCTGTTCTACGTGGTGGACGGCAGCGACGGACGTGTCCGGGAGGTGGACTCCGCGGACAACAGCGTCCTGCGCAGCAGCGATCCCCTGGAGGAGCCCGCGGTGGGGATCACTGTGGAGTCCCACCAGGACCGGTACGTTCTGGTGGCCTGCGCCGATGACGCCGGAATCGTCTACGCGGTGGACATCGCCACCTTCTACGTCTCAAAGGCGGCGGAGCTGGGCAGCATGAGCTCCGGGGTGCAGGCGTTCCCGGCGGAGTCCATCTGGGCCGCCACCCACCCGAACTGGTACGGCAGCACCGGAAGCGTCTCCGTCTGCGCCAAGTTCACCCAGCCCGAGGTCACGGCGCTGCCCATCGCCGGCCACCCGGTGGACCTCTGCAGCGTTCCCGGGACGACCCTGCTCTACGTACTGAGCTACATGGGCGACGGCGTCAGCGCCGTAACCGCCGTGGACTTCATCACAGGGGAAAAGACCGACCCCATCGCGCTGGAGGGCTTCCCCTGGGACATCACGTCTCACGCCAACGGGGAGTACGTGCTGGTGCTCACCTCGGAGATCTGAGCCTATCGGGGGCGGTCGGGCGGCTGTGCCCCCAGCAGCTCGAAGGCCTGTTCCAGCACGGGATCAACGCCCTGGGAGAAATCGTCCCCGGTGGCCTCCACATACAGGTCGGGCGGCACGCCTGCGCCCTGGATGGCCGCGGAGTCCGGCCGGAGTACCACCCGCACGGGGCACAGAACCTGTCGGTCGCCGGTGAGGGCGAAGGTGTCGGCGGGCCAGTTCCCCGCGCCCAGGGTGGTGTCACCTACGACCGTCACCTGCGGCAGCTGGCCCATCATGCAGGCGAAAGCCTCCGCCGGACCGCGGTTGGCCTCTCCGGCCAGGACCACCACATCGCCCTGGTAGCGCCAGGGCCTGGGGACCATCCAGAACGGCTCGGCGTCGGCGAGGTCGTGGGTGCCGGCCCCCAGCCTCTCCCGCCACAGGTAGCCGACCCGCTGCGCGTCGACGAACCGGCGGACCACCTTGTAGACCGAGCTCTCCACCCCGCCGCCGCAGAGCCGGGCGTCGATGATCAGGCCCGGCTCCTCGGGAACCGTCTGCAGGACGTTGTCGAACAGGCTTACGTTCAGGCCGGCGTCCCAGCTCTCTAGGACCACGTACCCGGCGGAGTCCTCCCCGGCGAGGCAGAAGCCCCAGATCCCCACCTGCCGCCACTGGAAGTCCCACGGCTCCAGGTACTCCATCAGCAGGTCCAGGTCGCAGTTCTGCTCAACGGAAGGGTCGAAGGGTCTCAGCGTATCTCCCTGCGGCGAGAAGAGGACGACGTTGGGATCGGAAAGCTCCCCCAGCAGGTCGGACATGAGATAAGTCATTCCCTCCTCCGAGGAGACCGTGTCCGCCCGGGGAAGGCAGGACTCCAGTACGTCGGGCCAGTCGATACCCCTTCCCGCGAAGCCGGCGTACTCCCCGTCGAACAGCTCCCACACCAGCTCCAGCTCCGACGCGTAGGGGTTCGGCGGCTCCGTGGTGGCCGGGCTGTCAATGCAGTTGCACAGCAGGAGCGCTAACACCAGCGCCGGCGGAGCCATCGGTAAGGCCCTGCCGAAACCTCCGTGTCCCATCGTCCTCCCCCCAAGGGCAGCAGCGAGTCGACGGCCCCGCACCGGGCCGCGCCCCAGGTTACACTAGCCGCCGCCACGATACCCGTCAAACCTCCCGCTGGAGCGGAAATCCATTGACGCCGCCGAGGAGGCACGGGTATCATGCAGCGGTGGTGTCGATACCCTTGTGAAGGAGCTCTCATGGACTCCCCTCCCGCGCGGCTTCGGTTCCGCCTGCCGGTGCCTCTGGCGGCCGCCGTTCTTGCCGCATCGGCCGCTGCGGCCTCCATGCAGGTTGGGGATACCGTCGATCTCCTGGTTCCGGACATCTCCTACGCCACCGAGGAACTCCAGACCCGCCAGTTCACCTGCCGGGCGGTGACCGAGCACGCCCTCTGGCTGGTTCAGGACACCAGCTTCATAGACCTGCCCGACACCACCATGGACCACCAGATCCTCTGGGGGAACCTGATCGACCAGCAGGAGCTGGACAGCATCACGGCCCAGTTCGA
The DNA here is from genome assembly GCA_964553045.1 of uncultured bacterium. Lineage (GTDB taxonomy): Bacteria > Fermentibacterota > Fermentibacteria > Fermentibacterales > JCC-6 > JAWLEP01. Next base: position 29,736 of record CAZKJG010000012.1, read on the forward strand.
AGGCGCGGGCGTGGACGTCTGGGGCACGGTGACCTCCGCGATGGGGCCCATGCCGGACACCCCCAACGACGATGACCGCATGTGGATCGTGTTCGCCGACATTCGGGACTACTGGCCGCAGCCGGCAGGCCCCTCCAGCAGGCTGCAGAGCTGGAGCTACGTCTGGCCCCAGGACTTCGACGGAAGCGGAGCGTCAGGCAACGACCACGACATCCTCTACATCAACCTGGGTGTCTACAAGAACATGTCCGGAGATACCTGGAGGCAGATACGAGGCTCCATCCATACCTGGTCGGTCCCCATGGGACTGGGGCAGCTCCTGAGGACGGCCGGCAACCCCGAAGAGGACCGATGGCTCATACGGGGTCTGGGTGTCTATGCGCAGCACCTATGCTACGGGCTGACCTCTGCCTACAACGGCCTGATAGGGATAACGAACTACCTGGATCGGTTCACCACTGCGGGGTGCATAGAGCTGACCCACTGGAACTCCGGCCAGAGGGGAAGCGACTTCTGCGAGAACCTGGGGGCCGCCTTCCTGTGGCTGAAGTACGTCCAGCATAGAAATGGTGCGGATGTCATACAGACGGTCGTTGCCTCGGAGAATTCCGGAATGGCCGGGATGGCCAGGGCCATCGACCCCTCGATGCCCGACAGCGGCCTGCTTACCGAGATTATCTACCCCCTCTACGAGGACTGGCTGGTAACCAATCTCATAGCCCCCATCGCCGGGGACTACGAAGGCGGCATATATCGCTACCCGTTCCTGGAGGGCACGGGCTACGAATTCTCCTACATCGGCAACCCCGCCAGCTTCATCGCGGAGTTCGACTCATACCCCATGGATACCTGGATTGCCTATCCCAAATACGGCATGAGCGCTCCGGTTTTCGCGGCGCAGTACGTGGAGTTCACCGGCGGCTACTCCGGAGCAGATGAAGAGGTCTGGCTGAACTGCATGTACAATCAGAACGATGGTTCGGGCTTCAACCTCAACGCACATTGGGCCGGCTACCGGGTGGTTCTGGCCGACTCCGTCACAGTTGCTTCGGTGGGGAGGATAGACTTCAACGAGCTATACAGCGGAACCTTCGATCTCGGCGGTGAGTCCACCTACCTGGTCCTCTCCAACAACAATCCCAGCGGTACGTCCATGCTCCGCTTCACTCTGAGCCAGGACACCGGGGAGAAGGGGCTGCTTCTCAGCGCCCTGCAGAACCTCCTCAACCGGGAGTACTTGCAGGTATACACATCCCTCTACAGAAAGGAGTCTCTGGAGCTGTACGGTTTCGACTGGGTGGGACCCAGGCTCCAACTGTCGCTGCTTGGCCCGGACGGGGAACCGGACTCCACCCAGACCGTGGAGATGGATCCGTTCTGGGGGCCTATATGGACGGCCAGGGCACATGTCTGGGCCGATGGCAACTACACAATGGCATGCAGCGGCTACGACAGTCTCGGTCTTCCGCATGAGACCGAGAAGCAATTCGCGGTAGCCCACGGTGGAACCGGAGATATATCGCTGAGGGTTGCCGGAGCCAGGCTGGACGTGCCCGAAGACGAAGTGCCGGCCGGCTCGATGGTCACGCTGGTGGAGGTGGATCCCTTCGAGTGCCCGATTCCCACCAGCATCCCCCTGGGCTCCGAGGGCTCCATGCTCACCGGCATAGTCGGGAGACCTGTCAGTCTGCCCCCAGTATGCGGGGAGCTGTACTTCCCGTCGGACACTCGAGAGGCGGGCGTATTTCGGCTCGAGGACGAAGGATGGAGCAGGCTGGACAGCCATTGGCAGTCGGGCAGTATCCGATGCAGCGTGTACCAGGGCGGCGTCTATGCCTGCGGCAAGGGGCCTGGGGTGGTCTCACCGGTTCTGCCGGAACGACTCGTGCTGGAAGGCGTCTCGCCTAATCCCACGGCTTCCGGTGCGACCTTCCGTTTCAGTCAGCCCTTCGAGTCCCGTACCGTCCTTCGGATATACGATATGACGGGGAGGCTTGTGGCGATGGTAGATGGTGGGGTCCTGGGCGCCGGCATCCACAGCCTTGTCTGGGACGGACGCGGGGCGGGAGGAAGTGCTGCGCCGCCCGGCGTCTACCTCTGCCGTCTTGAATCGGCGGGCCAGGCTCAGACCGGCAAGGTGGTGCATGTTGACTAGATGTTGCCGCCTTGCCGCCGCCTCCTTTGCCCTTGGCTGGGCGCTTCTGCTCGGATGCGTCTCCGAGCCCTCGGGGATGGCCGAGCCCGAAGGCTACGAGGGTTTCCTGACCTTGGGCTGGGAGGCGCTGGCGGAGGGAAACGCGCAGGAGGCGTTAGACTGCTTCATGGCCGCCATCGAGACCGACGTCACCCGTCCGGAGGCCTACCTGGGCGCCGGTACCGCCTGCGGCTGGCTGGAGGAGAGGTGGGAGGCGGCCGACGGCTACCTCCTGATGGCCATCGAGCGCGACCTGGGACATTCGGCCGTCCACCTCCACCGGTCGGAGTACCAGGTCCAGGACACCATGTGGACCGTCTTCCAGTGCATCGACCCCGATCTGCCGGGCGACTCGCTGCAGGCCTGGCTGGCCATGACGGCCGACTCCGGCTACCAGTGGGTCAACAGCCGCATATACGGCTATCTGGTTTCCGGCGGCTACGATACCAACCTCAGCTTCCGCTTCTCCCCCCCCGGCGAGAGCCCCGTCGCCTGTCTGGAGGTCTTAAACACCCAGGCCTGGGCACCCTTCTCCAGCGACAGCGTAAGGGGCGACAGCATCTACTTCCGCGCCGAGTACCTCGGCTCCTTCGTGGGTTGGGTCTCCGTGGGGCAGTACGTGCGGTACGATTACGCGTCCCTCGACTGCGGCGGGGCTCCGGGTCAGATCACTCTGGACGCCCTGGCCGTCCGCAGCGTCTTCGAGGACCTCCGTGGCGAGGATGGCGACCCCCTTCTCGCCGCCTCCTGCGCCCAGGGCCTTCTGGGGCTGGATCCGGGGTACGTCTTCGGCGAGGGGGTTCCCCACCGCTCCTCGGCCCTGTCGCTCAACTCCACCCAGGTTGCAGCTGCCGCCGCCTCCTGCGCCTTCCTGCAGGAGAGTTTCCTCTACGCCTGGTTCATCTGCCGCGAGGCGGGATACGGATACGGGCTGGACCCGGAATCGGAGGACTTCCTATTCGCGCTCATGGAGCTGATCAATCAGATGCAGGGCGAGGGGGGGTGACCGCGTGCTGACCTGGCTTGCTGCGGCCGCCCTGTTGACCCCGCATACGGACTTCGGCCGGGAAGCTCCCGCTTCCTTGTCCGGCCCTGCGGACACGGATTCCAGGCCTCCTTTCTCGGGAGCGTACCATTCCCTGGGGGGCTTCTACTCCCATGTGATGAATGCGGTCTACGGCTACACGGACTCCGGATTCTGGTGGCCGCTGGAGAACGGTGCCTCCTATCTGTGGTTCGGCACCCTTTGGGCCTCGGCCTACGGGGAGGTCACGCCGGACGGCGAGGAAGGCGCCTATGTGAGCTGCAACTACTACGTAGGCCGCGAGCTCTCCCCCAGCGAAGGTTGGCCGCTGCAGAAGATGAGTCCCGGAGAGACGGCCCTGGAGGAGACCTATTGGTGCGTTGACGACTGGAACGAGGAGGAAAACGACCACCCTATGGGGGTCCAGGTGTACTCCAATACCTACAGCTGGGGCACGCCGGGATACGACCAGTTTTTGGTTACCGATTTCCACGTCACCCATCACAGCGATCACGGCAACCCGGGAGTACCGCTGGACGCCTTCTGCTTCTCAGTGTTCGGCGACTGCGACGTAGCCTCCTCGGATCCTTCCGAGGAATACCACATGGACGACATGGTCTTCTACGACGGCCACGCCATCTGGAGCAACGACCCGGAGGCCACCTTCGAGTACCGCTTCGACGACGGCACAAAGGCCAGCGAGGCCGACGAGTTCGTCTACCAGCAGAACCCGCAGGCCGAGTGCACCGACCCGGAGGACAACATCTACTACCACTACAACTACCCCGGCTCCGACGGAATCGTGGACGCGGACGTCGACTCCGACGGAGTCTCGGACCACTATACGGTGCTCTTTCGCACCTCCGGCGGAGACACCCTCTACCCCGTCGAGGAGGAAACCGGACTGGAGCTGTTCAGCGACGGTATGCCCGAGGAATACTGGGTACATACCGTCGGCGACACGACCTACGCGGTGGTCCCCCGGAACACGAGCTACATGTGGGACGGCGATCGACCGATGTCCTCTGCGGACGACTCCGGCGAGCCGTTCTACAACCCGCCCTGCAACGGCTTCGTGGGCTGGCGGCTTCTGGACTGCTGGGTCCGCAGGGCCGACGGTACCATCGAAAGGCCCATCGATGTCTTCGGCTGCCCCGTTCCCCTTTCGCACACCTGGTGGGACTGGGACCATTATCCCGAAGAAGACGCTCTCCGGTATGAGTACATCTGGGGGGACAACTACACCGGAAGCGGGCAGCGCAGCGGCCCGGCATACCTGGCCGGCTGGGTCGGAGACCCGGCCGCTCCCAGCGCTTTCGCCCCCGACAATCCCGGGCCCTTCCCGGTGGTGGCCGCCAACCCTCTGTCGGTGGGAGGACAGCCCTGGGACTACTCGTTCCTGATGTCCATGGGCCCGGTGGACCTGGCCGACGGGGACAGCCTGCGCGTGATCGGGGGCTGGGTTGTGGGCAAAGGCCTTGCCGACCTCAGGGTGCAGGCCGACAACCTGCTGGACGCCTACCATCGAGGCGGCGGCTGGGGAGTGCCCGACGTCCCTCCTGTGCCCACCTTCTTCTACGAGGCCGCAGGCGGCTGCGTGGAGATGGTCTGGAGCGATGACGCCGAGAGCTACGAACCCTTTGGCGGCTATCGGATCTACAGGTCCGTATTCGGAATAGACGACTGGAAGCCCATAGCCGACCTGGGCAGCGGAAGCAGCAGCTACACGGACAGCTCGGTGACCAGGGGATATCCCTACTACTACGCGCTCTGCTCGGTGGACGCCGAGACCGGCATAGAGAGCCCGAGGACCAACTACAAGCAGACGCTCCAGGGGGAACCGATCCCCGTGACTCCCGGGTGGGCGGCCGACTCCGACTGGCGGAAGAACGTATCGGTGGTTCCCAATCCCTACCGGGGGTCGGCGGCCTGGGAGAGGGGCGGCCGGGACCGAATAGCCTTCACCGGCCTCCCCGCCATGTGCGATGTGCACATCTACAATCTCAGCGGTGAGAGGCTGGTGACGCTGGAGCACCGCAGCGGCGGCGGCGACGGCGGTACGGAGTACTGGGACCTCCGCAACAGCCAGGGCCGCTCGGCGGTCTCCGGCCTCTACGTGTACTGCGTGGAGTCCGGGGACGACCGGGTGCTGGGAAAGTTCGCCATAATCAGGTAGCCTGTGCCGATACAGGTGATTCGCAGGAGCCGCCGGCACAGAATTCGGGAGTCCGTATGCACGCTCTGATCATCCTGCTGCTTTCGGTGGGTGGCACACTTGACTACGACGCCTGCCTGGCCCACCTGGAGGCCCACTCCCCTGCCTCCGACCTGGCCGGGGAGGAGCACCGGGCCATCATCGGGGAGAACGTCCGCCTGGCGCTGTGGACCCGGGACTCCATGCCCTGGGGGCCGTCGATACCCGACTCGGTGTTCCTCCGCTACGTCCTGCCCGCCCGGGTCAGCCAGGAGCCGCTGGTGCGCTGGAGGCCGCGGTTCCGGGAGGCGGTGCTCCCGGTGGTTCGGGGCGCGGAGTCCATGGAGGAGGCGGTGCTGCTGGTGTCGGCCTGGGCCGACAGCGTCATCGACTACCAGCCCACCCAGTTCCGCGACCAGTCGCCCCTGGTGACCTGGTCGTCGGGGATAGGCCGCTGCGAGGAGATGACCGTGTTCTTCATGGACGCCCTGCGCAGTGTGGGCATCCCCTGCCGGCAGGCCTACACCCCCTGGTGGACCACGGTGGACAGCAACCACGCCTGGCCGGAGGTCTGGACCCCCGAAGGATGGCGCTACACCGACATCTCCGCCGAGCAGGAGACCCTCAACTCCACCTGGTTCACCGAGAGGGCGAAGGACGCCGCCCTGGTGGTGGCCATCGCCGCCGACTCCGTCCCGGGGGCCATGGCCTTCCGGGGCGACGTCTCCGTCCTGAACGTCACCGCCTCCTACGCCGAGACAGGGCTGCTGCGCTGCCCGAAGCCGCCGCGGGAGGAGATCACGGTCTCGGTTGTGAACTACGGCAGCTACCGGCCCATCACATCCCTGGACTCCGCCCGCACGCAGGTGGAGCTGGGGGGAGGCGTCTACCTGCTGACGTGGGGGTGGCCCGTGAGCTCGGCCCGGGTAACCGTCGCCGCCGGGGACACCACGCTGTTCAGGCCCGTCCCCGGAGTGCTCCCCGAACGATGCGTCATGAACGTGGAGGGTGGAGGGTGATAGCGGCAGTCATCCTCGCCTGCGCAATGGGTCTCACCCCGGGGGCCGATGCGGAGATCGACAGCCTCCTGGCGGAGACCCAGGGCAACGCGGGGATGTGGAACGACTACCTGGAAGAGTCCGGGGGCGATACGCTGGAGTGCGCCCTCCACCTGCTGCGGGAGGTTCCCCGGCTGGACCGGCTGGAGATGACGCCGCAGGCGCTTGACGACCACATAGGCGGCGCGCTGGCCCACCGGGGCTCCATCCCCGACAGCGTCTTCCTGGACTGCCTGCTGTGGTACCGGGTCTCCCGGGAGCCGGTGACCGCCTACCGGGAGCGGCTGGCGGTCTTCTGGGCCGACCACGGCGTAGGGAGCCCCGAGGATCTCTCCCGATGGATGGCGGCCAGCCTGGACACCATCCCCGGGGAGTTCCTGGGAGGGATGCAGCCTCCGGCCGGGGTGCTGGAGTCCGGCGCCGGCACCGAGGCCGAGCTGCAGGTGCTCCTGGTGGCCTCCCTGCGGTCGCTGGGCTGGCCGGCGCGGGTGGTGAAGGGCTGGTTCGCAGGCCCCGATGGTGGTGAGCGGACCTGGGCGGAGGTCTGGATGGATGAGGGCTGGCAGGCGGTGGACCCTCCCGACATGGAGGGACTGGTGCTGGCGGTGGAGGAGAGCCACGGCACTCCCCTGACCTTCGAGCACGCGGCAACCGGCTCCCTGGTGACCGTCCCGCCGCAGTGGGAGGGGGACTTCCGCGTCTCCCTGAACCTGCCGGTGCGGGGCAGGTGGCTGCCCCTGGACTGGGCCATGCCCGCCGCCGAGGGCCCGGACACCCTTGTTCTGGGAGAGGGCGAGCTGCTGGTGATGCTAACCCGAAGGCTTCCCGCAGGCGGGGTGGAGGTCCGGCACCGATTCGTGCAGGTGGAGGCCGACACCACTGTCCTGGTGGATCTGACCGGTGCGGAGTCCACGGCGCTCTGAGCCCCGCAGCCTCCTATCTGATGTAGCCCAGGTCCCGTAGCTGGTCCTCCACGGCGTTGGTCCAGGGGACCGCCTGCGGGTTGCCCCGCGGCGGAGTGGCCCAGTAGTCCATGGCCTCGCCCAGCAGCCCGCTGTCCGGCGGCAGGGGACTCATCTCCGTCGGGTCGGCGGCCAGGTCGTACATCAGCGCGCTGTCCGGCTCCACGTGCCAGACCACCTTCCGGTCGAGCCTCCTGGCGCAGGCCTGCCTTGATCCCCCCAGCCCGCTGGCGAAGAGCGTTCTTGGAGGGCCGTCGTAGGGGGAGAGCAGGTCCCTTCCCGGCGAGCCATCCGGAGCCGAGGCTCCTGCGGCGGCCATCACCGTGGGCAGTATGTCGATGCTGCCCGCCAGGGAGGTGTCCACCACTCCCGGCTGTACTCCGGGGCCGGCCAGTATCAGGGGCACCTGCAGCAGCTCGGCGTGCAGCGAATGGCCATGGGCGAACCCGCCGTGGTCGGCGAACTCCTCGCCGTGGTCGCCCATCACGATTATCAGCGTCTCGTCATCCAGCCCCCTTCGCCGCAGCTCGCCGAACAGCCGGCCCAGCTGGGCGTCGGTGTAGGCGATCTCGCCGTCGTAGAGGTTGACCAGGTTGCGTACGCCAGCGGAGTCCACCACCACCGCCCCCGAGTTGGCCTCGTCCATGTCGCTGCGGACGCCCCAGGTGCTGTCGAAACGGCCGTCGTAGCCGGGATCCGCCCAGAGGGTGTCGTAGGGGGATGGCGGATTGTAGGTGGCGTGAGGGTCGAACAGGTGCAGGGCCACGAAGAAGGGAGCCTCCTCCCCGCGGGAGTCCAGCCAATCCAGCAGGAGGTCCACCGTCTCGCCGGCGGTGCGGCTGTTCCAAAGCTCCACCAGCCCCTCGGAGTCGAAGTGGTCGAACCCCCGGTGGAAGCCGAAGTGCTCGCTCATGTAGATGACGTTGAAAAGTGCCGCGGTCCTGTATCCCTCCTCCTTCAGCAGCATCGGCATGAATGGCAGCGAGGGGTCCACGCCGAAGAAGGTCCTGTCCCGAAGGCGGGCCCGGTGCTGCCTCTCGGTGAGACCCGTGAATGTCGTAGTCATCGCCGGCAGGGTCCACGGGCTGCCGCTCATCATACGGGCGTACCTGGTCCCCGCCTCCGCGAGGCTGTCCAGACGGGGCGTTGTATCCCGATGGTAGCCGTATGAACCCATGTGGTCGGCCCGAATGGTGTCGATCAGAACAAGCAGGATGTTCGGCCGCCCCCCTGCCGCCGGCGCAGACTCGTTTCCGCACGAAGCCGCCAGCAGCAGAACCGTGGCCGCAGCAAGTCTTGCCAGACGCTCCATCTCCGCCCTTCCAGGTGTCATCGCCGGATTGCCGTGTGCCCGGCGGGAAGCGAGAATACTGCCGGAGGCCCTCCGCCGTCAAAGAGCAGGCATTCAGTCCGGGATGTCCTCGGAAGGGCTGGGGTTCCCCGGACGTCCGGCCTCCCTGCCGGCCGATCTGTCGGCCATGGATGCGACCCGATCGTACTCCCTGTCCAGCAGCTCCCGGTCGGTGCGCTTCTCCAGTGATTCCAGGCCCCGCCTGTATACCCTGCGGAATCGCCCCCGGTCGCCCAGGCCGAGCAGGGCGATCCGCATCATCTCCACCCATGGCTTCAGCTCCCCGGGGTACTCGGCTGCGATCTTCCGGTAGACGGCCATGGCCTCCTCGTAGCGCCCCCGGGCCTCCAGGGCCCTCGGCTCCTGGTAGTCGGGCAGCCGGGAGCTGCTGGTCCGGAACCTGTACATTCCGGAGAGCCTCCTGCGGGCCGCTTCCGACTCCAGCCTGCGCATTCCCCGCGAGTATATGCTCCCGGCCCTCTCCATGTCCCCCAGGTCGTTGGCGGCGATGTCTATCATCATCCCGTAGGGTCCGGCCTCCTCCGGGAACCTTATGGCCATGTCCTCCAGCTCCTCCATGGCCTCCTCGTACTTGCCCCGAATCCGCAGAGCCTCCGGTACGCTGTAGCCGGGGAGCCTGTCCTCTCTGCTCCCGTCGTGGAAGAATACCTCCCGCAGAGGCTCGGCGATAAGTTCCGCCAGAGGGCGCATAAGGAAAGCCGCGCAGAACAGCCCCACGATAATCGCTATGGCCCCCAGGTTGCTGAAGGCGTAGATCATCACAGCCAGGACGATGGCTCCCCGCCAGGCCAGCGTACGGAGGATTGTTCTGTAGTTGCTCAAGGTCCTCTCCATGCATGGTTCGGGCGCAACGGCCGCCCGGATAGATATCGATAGAGGCCTAAATTGATATTGTAAAGCAGCGAGGGAATTGGATAGAGGGGCTGTGCATATTGACGAACCGTTCGCAGGAAGACACCTGCTGCGCAGCTGGCGGAGGGGGTGGGATTCGAACCCACGGACCCCCGAAAAGGGGTCAACGGTTTTCGAGACCGCCCCGTTCAACCGCTCCGGCACCCCTCCGCAGGGGGTGGAATATCACCGGGCAGTGTACCGTCGGCAAGGGGACAGCCGGCGCATTTCGGCCGGGGCCTGCACCATCGCTTCGCGGCGGCCACCAGGAGCCCGTGGTACTCGCCGTACATCTTCGCATCGGCGGGAAGCGCTGCCTGAAACATCTGCTGCAGAGCACTGTAGCTCTCCTGGCAGCGGCACAGGCCGTGACGCCACAGTATGCGGCGGGTGTAGGCGTCGACGACGAAGACAGGCCGGTCCAGAACGTACAGCAGTATGCAGTCCGCCGTCTCGGGCCCGATTCCCTTCAGGCCGAGCAGCTCCTCTCTTACCTCTGCTGTCTCCAAGTGAGCCATGGAAGCGGGTGAGCCGCTCCAGCCCCGGGAGAGCATGTATGCCCCCAGGTTGCGCAGGTACCGGGCTTTGCGACGGTAGGTGCCGCTGCCGCGCAGCTGCTCTGCCAGCTCGTTCTCTCCGAGCCGCATGAAGGCCGACGGAGACAGGAGCCCCCGTTCCCTCAGCCCTGCGATCACGGGTACCACCCGGCTCCAGCGGGTGTTCTGGGCCAGGACGCAGCCCACCAGCACCTCGTCCGGCGTTTCCCCCGGCCACCAGCCCTGGGGGCCCAGGCGGCCGAGAAGGCGCCGGTAGATGGCCTGCAGCGGACTCGTCGTCGCGAGTTGGTCGTTTGGCATGGGGAATGGCTAACAGCTTTCACGGTCGCGGGCAATGGCGGTTTCGGCGTGACCTGGCCCGCGGGCTGGTATATCTTCTCCTGCCCGAAAGGCGGGAAGGAGCGGCGATGATATCCCTGGTGGAATACGACGAGAGCATGGCCGCGGCCGTGACCCGGATGTGGCACGAGAGCGCCGACGGCTGGCCCCCCGGCTTCAACTGCGACTCCAAGACCGCCGATTACGTGGCGGACAAGCACCGCGACGGCTCCTACATCCACACCACCCTGGCCATGGACGGCGACAGGGTGGTGGGGTACATCCGCACCCGGCAGTACGGCGGAGAGCCCGATGCCGCCTACGTGGCCTTCGTCAACGTGGTCACCGACATGCACGGCAGGGGAATCGGCAAGAGGCTGCTTCTGGACTCCATTGACAGGGTTACCGAGGCGGGATACGACCGGGTGGACCTGGATACCTGGCCCGGCAACATCAAGGCGGTGCCGCTGTACAAGAAGACGGGGTTCCTGTGGGTGCCCGACCGGGACGTCCACATGGAGAACTACCTGCCCATGCTTCTGCGGCGGCCGGAGGTGAGGGAGCTGCTGGGAGGGGAGTACTGGTACGACCACCTGGTGCACGAGTCTCTGGACTCCGCCCCCGACCTGCACGAGACGGAGTCCGGCAGAAGGGTCTACAGGTACCGCATCGAGAGGGACGGCAGGGCGGTGGAGGCCGAGGTCGACCTGGCGGGACGCTGCCTTTCCGCCTGGAAGGCCCGCGGAAGCGAGTACCGCCTGAGCCGTGGGGGCGGAAAGCCGGTCTTCGGCAGGCACGTGGAGCTGCGCCTGGAGGGCACGGATCTGCCGGGTGCGCTGGATGTGGAGTGCCACCATGACCTGGAGGGCCCCGAGCGGCTGGCCACCGACGGGTCGGCGGGAATCATGGAGGTCGTGCCCCTCCCTCTGGCCATGCCCTACGGCCGCCGGGAGCGGGCTCCCCGCGTGTCCGTCTCCGTCCCGCTGGATGAGCCGCTGGAGCTGGGCCTGGGGATAGCCGCCGCCGACGCGGTGGAGGTGGAGGATCTGGCGGTGCGCCTGGATTCCGGCAGCCGCGACGTTCGCCTGCATCTGAAAAGAAGGGTGCCGGAGGGACGCTGCATGCTGCGCTGGAGGCTGGACGAGGGGGAATGGAACTCGCGGGAGCTGGACCTCTCGAAGGCGGTTTTCAGCGGAGTGGATGTTCCCGTGGGGGCCCTGGAGCCGGGCCTGCACACGCTGGAGCTGCACCTGGATGTGGACGGCGCCGAGGGGCCTCTGCGGAAGGTGCTGGTCAGCCGGGGCCCGCTGGAGGGCGCGCAGACATGGAGCTGCCCCCGGGGCGCGGTGATGGAGACCACCACCCTCAGGCTGCAGCTGCGGCCGATCGGTGGAAGGGCCTCCCTGTCCAGCCTGGGACACCACGGGGCCGCCAGCATGGGCTCGTTCAGAATACTGGCCGGACCGCCGATGTTCGGGGGCGACCTCTCCACCCAGCGGTATCGGGTGAGCGCCAGGGATGGGGAGCTGGAGGCCTGCTGCGACTGGGCCTCCAGGGCAGGCCTGCGATTCCGGACCAGGTACAGCCTGGACCCCTGCGGCATCGTCCGCGGCAGAGGATTCATTGAGAACAGCTCGGGAGGGCCAGAGGATATCTTCTTCTGGGCCCTTAACTGGGAGAGGTCCGGATGGGCCGGCGAGGTGCTCGTGCCGTTGGAGGATGGAATGCTCCGCTCCGAGAAGATATTCCAGCTGTTCCCCGACGACAGCTCGGACCTCCCTCGAAGTCTCTGCGATATGGCCTCTCCAGCCATGGGGAACTACAACGCAGACTCGGGAGAGGGCACGCTGGCCCGGTTTCAGGGGTGGCAGCTGCAGCAGAGCGGCTGCCCCAGGACCGAGAAGATCCCGGTCGAGGCCGGGGGAAGGGTCAAGTCCCCTCCGGTGGAGAAGCTGGTGCTGACCGGAGGCCCCAGGGGGCTGGCGGCCGCCGCCTCCGCCGCCGGCTGGAGCCTGGGCCCGGCCGGCCGGTACGTGGCCTTTCCCGACGCGGAATGCCCACCACTGCTGCCTCCGGAGGGGGAGGTTTCACTGGGCAGCCCGCTGCGGATGCGCAGGCAGGCGCGAATAGAGGTGGACGGCAGTACCGCCGCCGAGGATGAGCTGGGCCCCTCGGACAGGCTCTCGGCCCGTCTGCCCGGCCCGGGCGCGCACTCCGTGGGGTTCGTACTGTCCGGAGTGGAGAGGAGGCGCACGGTCTTGGGTGTTCCTCACGGCAGCGTGGAGCTGGGGCGCGACGGGGGCGATCTGGCAATCGAAGGCGGCGGCCTCCGTCTGCTGATCAATCCCTCAGCAAGGGGGCACGTGCACTCCATACGCTACGGCGGCCTGGAATGGACCTTCTCCTCCGACCCCGAGCCCAGGGCGTTCGCGTGGTTCAGTCCCTGGTACGGCGGCATCGTGCCCTGGGTGACCCCCGGGGGTCTTATGGGCCGGATCCTGAAGCTGGAGGAGATGGACGCCGAGGTGGAGAAGTGCGAGCAGCGGCTGTGGGGATTCCGGCTTCCCTCCTGGCGGATGGCATGGACCGTGGACCACGAGGACTGGATGTCCGTGGGGGTCCGATGGACGGTGGGCCTGCTGCCCGGTTTCCCGGGGATACTGACAGAGCTGGTCCTGGAGCCGCTGGACGGAAGCCGCCGTCACGCCAGCGCCATGATATGCGGCTTCGCCGCTCCGGGGGGCGACCGCGAGGGCTGCGTGCTGGAGAACCATTCCCTGCGAGGTCTCTCTTTCCGCAGGGAGACCGGAGGCGCCTTTCTGGCGGGAGGACGGCTGGCGTCCGTTACCGGCAGCGGCGAGCAGAGGCTCTCCGCTCTGGCCGGAAAGGGCTCGATCCTCTTCGCCGAGGACTACTCCACGCAGGGAGCGTTTCTTTCGTCCCTGGGGGTCCCGGACTCGGCCGACGGTCCGATTCGAACCTCCGCCCTGTGGCTGCTGGAGGCAAAGGGCGGCAGGACACCTCTGCTGGAGGCGCTGCAGTCCTACGACCGCTGCGGGCCTCCGGTGGCCCTGCCCTGATGCGGCAATTCCATACTCGAAAGCCGTATATTGACCCGAAGGGTATTGGTGGCTTATTTGTCAGTTGCCGGACGAGTCAGTCCCGGCCGCGTGAGGAACGCTCACCGCGCACGGGGTTAGCCTAGTGGGGAAGGCGCAGCTGAGAATGCATGGATCAGGGGCAGTGATGAAGAACAGAAGGACCGAGATGGGGGCGGTTGCGCTGGCGACCCTGCTGGGCCTGTCGGCAGGCTGCCTGCAGAAAACCGACAATTACGTTCCCATGGACTCGTTCCCCTCCCTGCTGAGCGTGGAAACCGGGCCCACTGCATCCTCCGACGTTCACTACCCGGGCGAGTTCGATGCCTTCGAGCTGTCCTGGGAAGAGGCCGAGGAGGCCGACTACTACGTGGTGAAGACCTCCCCGCAGCCCATTACGGCTGACAACTGGTCGCTGGCTCTGCCGGTGGACACGGTCACCGGTCCCACCGACTCGGTGCTCGTCTACCTGGGCCCGGAGGTGTATGAGAACGCCTGCATCGGCTGCGGCCAGTGCGCCGAGGTCTGTCCCAGGGGAGCCATAACCATGGTGGAGGGCCGCGCGGTCATCAGCACAACCGGCCCCGACAGCTGCACGGCATGCGGCCAGTGTCTGAGCGTATGCCCGGTGAACGCCATAGCCGACAACGCAATGGACAGGGAGTACTACTTCGCGGTTCGGGCCTATACGGAGGATGGCATCCCCTCGGAGAGGATAGCCGCCACCGCATCGGCCTACAGGATGGTCTACCGCAACAATCGCGACATATCCTACGAGTCCGGCGTGTACAGCAGGTGCCTCTACTGCGGCGAGGAATGCTACATCCTCGAGGACGAGTACGGCCCGGGCTGCCCCGTGGACGCCATCTACTTCGACGAGCAGGGCAAGATCTACATAGACAGCACGCTCTGCATCAGCTGCGGGCAGTGCTTCATACAGTGCTGGCAGGACTCCCCGGGAGTGGGATCCATCTGGCACATTGTTCAGCAGACGGACTAGAGCCATAGTGCAATCCATAGGAAGGCACATTCTGGGGGGCCTTCTCGATGAGTCCGGCACCCCATGGGGAAGGAGGGGCTCTTGGGCAGGACTCTGATACCGCTTCTCTTGCTGGCGGCGCTTCCGGCGCAGGCCATCGAGTGCGATTTCGGCGGTGACGGCATGACGGTAACCTGGGAACCGGTGGAGGGGGGTTACGGCCACCTGGAGGTCTGGTGCTCCCCGGAGGAGATAGAGGACTCGGGCATGGTCGTTGCCAGGGTGCAGCCTGATGAGGACGGCGTCTTTCCCACCGAGGCCGTGATCCCTCCCTCTTTCGTGGTCAATCCCGAGGAGTGCATCGGCTGCGGCATCTGCGTCCAGCAGTGTCCCGCCGACGCCATCGAGCTGGTTGACATGAAAGCCGTGATAGACCCGGAGAAGTGCATCGCCTGCGGCATCTGCGCCCAGGGCTGCCCCACTGAAGCCATATACGCACCAGGCGAGGGCGATCACTACGCCGTGGTGGGCGTAGGGACTGACGGGACCGTCGAGATACTGGAGAAGCTGTGACTGCCCGGAGGGTCCTGGCCGCCCTCCTGCTGCTGGCGCTGGTCTCGGCCGCCTTCGCCGCCGGCACGAAGTACAGGGTGGAGCGGTCAAGGTGCACCGGATGCGGCGACTGCATGCGCATCTGCCCCGTGGACGCGGTGGAGATCGTGGACGGGAAGTCAGTGATAGACCAGGAGGCCTGCATCGGCTGCGGGCTGTGTCAGGGGGTCTGTACGCATGACGCGATACGCTAGCCTCCTGGCGGCTGCCCTGCTGGGTCTGGTGCTGGGCCTGGCCTGCAGCAGCCCCACCGACAACACCCAGCTGACTGTGGACGAAGACCTCTGCTACGGCTGCGGCCGGTGCGAAGAGGTCTGCCCCTACGGGGCCATAGAGGTCATCGACGGCGATGCCGTGATCGACCCCGCCCTCTGCCACCAGTGCTACAGGTGCGTGGAGGAGTGTCCGAAGGGGGCGATCTACTGATGAGGCACATCATGGTGGCACTTCTCGCCTGCTCGCTGGCCACGGCCGCCACTCTGGACCAGTACGGCAGCGTCACCTACCGCTCCGACAGCCTTGCCGGCTCCCCCGCCCGAACCGAGGTCACATGGGGAGCCATCCTGGAGACCGGGCCGCTGCAGCTGGAGCTGCTGGACAGATACCTGGTCTCGGACCCCGGGGGCACGGTCCCCCGCTGGACCAGGGCGGGCAACGACCTGCTGGTCTCCGCCCGGGCTTCCTTCCACAGGTTTCTGCTTCGCCCCGATCTTCGGTGGCAGGCTGCGCTGGAGGGCGACAGCATTCTTCTGGGGGTCCCCTTCGCAGACCCCATCTCCCAGGGAGACGTGATGCGGCCCGGAGGTACGCTGGAGGCCGACCTGGGCAGCGTCCGCCTGTACGGGTTCGGGCGTTACTGGACCCGGGACATGTACGCGGCAGACGGCATGGAGGCCGGCTGGACCTCCACCGGATACGGCGGAGGCGGAACATGGACCACCCCCCTGGGGGCGATCCTGGGCCTCTCCGGCGTCTCCAGGAGCCACGATGCCGAGCTCAGGGAGCTCTACAGCGACTGGAGCAGGCTGGACCTGAGTCTGGCGACCAGGCCGCTCTCCCTTCCCACCAAGACCATGGTGATGGCGGACCTGGAGTACTCCCTCTACACCGGCGAGGACTACACCGGCGCCGAGATAGCCGACCGGGTCTCCGGCCGCGTAAGGGCGGTGCAGTCGCTCTCCACCACGGTCAGCTACAACATGACCATGGCGCTGGCCATGGACCATCACGAAGACGGCTGGAGCATCGCCAAGGGCATGGGCGGCGCCAGGATGCTCTTTCTACTGGACCGCGGCGGAGAGGTGCCTACCACTCTCAGCATAGGCACCAGCGTAAGCTCATCGGCCATGACCACCGCCTGCGCCGACCTGTTCTCGCGGGTGAACGTCTACCGCGGCCTTTCCCTGCTGGGCAGGATAGACGCCCGGCGTACCCCCACCGATCTGGCGGGGGCCCCCGAGCACCGTCAGTCCCTGGTGCTGGGCGGCGGCCTGGAGTACCAGCTGGGCAGGAACCTCCGGTGCTGGACCATGATCGAGCAGGAGCGGACCGAGTACCGGCAGATCGAGAACTGGAGCAGACTTCGGGCTGGACTGGACGTCTTCCCCGGACGGCTGGAACTCTAGCCCACGGCAAAGGCGCGGGGAGCTTCCCCGCCCCCCACTAGACGACGGGAAGCCAATGCTGGAGAGCCTCAGCGAGGGCCTGGCGCTGGGCCTGGCCACGGGAACGGCTTGCCTGGCCAGCTGCGGACCGGTGTACGCCACCTACCTGATGAGCGAGGAGCGCCGCGGCTGGCAGCCCCTGCGGGTTATCTTCCTGCTCAGCCTCGGACGCTTCGTGGCCTACGCCGGCTTCGGGGCCGCCATCGGCCTGCTGGGGGGCTACATATCCATTTCGGTGCGAATGCCCCTGGCCTACGCAGGATACCTTCTATTCTCCGTCTACCTCATCGTCTCAGTGGCCAGGATCCATCGCGCCTGTTCGGGCTGCGGCGTATCCCGGTTCATGCGCATCACCCGAAGCCCGTTCCTGCTGGGCATACTGACGGGGTTCTCCATCTGCCCCTCCTTCCTTATGGCCATCACCGGGGCCTTCGAGGCCAGCGGCGCCCTGGCCGGAGCCCTGCTCTTCACCGGCTTCTTCGCCGGCACCACGGTTTACATGCTGCCCTTCGCGCTGTTCGGAATGCTGACGAAGTTGCGCTGGATAACCACGGCGGCCCGTTTCCTGGCGGTGGCTGTGGCGGTCTACTTCGGTGTGGTGGGCGTGAGAGGGCTGGCGGCCGAGCTGTTCGGCGGCGGTGGCGGGACCATGGAAACCGCCGGTGAGGGGGGCGCTTCCGAAGAGACGGAGATATTCACCATAACGGAGGCGGACACCGTCTACGTTCTGCACTTTCCCGCAGACACCACCGACCGCGGCTTCGAGATGGCCGGCTTCCTGGACCGGCGGCGGGGATGGCCCCCGGTGAGCCTGCTGAGCGCAGACAGCGTCGGGTGGCGCCGCCGCCTGGAGCAGGTGCCACCGAAAGCGGCGGTGATCGCCCCCTTCTGGGTGGACTCAGCCGGAGCGGGGCCGGCCTGGCGCGACAGCCTGCGGATGCATCTGGACTCAGCCGGGGCAAGGGTGCTGGCCCTGGAGTACGTGCCCTGGTGCTCGGCCACCCCCGAGCTGCTGGTGGCCTTCCTGGAGCGCTACAGCTTCCGGACCGCAGCCGACGGCGGCTTCGTCTTCGCCGTGGCCAACCCCGAGGATCCGTCGGATTGCGCCACCTGCCCCCTGGCCCAGTAACGGGGACGGAGTTTAAATCCATCAAGTTCGCTGGCGGTTTGATTTTCATAATCCGTTTTCAACAGCCGCCTGTCCGAACGTTTCCGGTTTGTGGGAAGACAAGGCCTTTGCCATGATACTGCCGGTAACCAGGCGGTTGACACGGATCCCCAACATCGCGCCATAGCGAAAGGAAGACGAGATGACAGTGCCTTCAGCCACCAGCGGCAGCGCCGGGCCCAAGGTGAAGTCCGACTGTCGCGTTGAGTACCGCAGGACCGACGGCGAGCTTCAGGTTGCGGTGAATACCGACGCCGACACGGCGGAAGCGCTGGAGAACGCCGTTCACATGGCGGCTCTGAGGCTTCGCATACGCCAGGGTGAGGTGACGGTGAGCGACCGGGGAGCCGTGCCCTTCGTGGCGGCCGCCCGGTTCGAGACGGCGGCCAGGGACCTGATGGGAGACGACCTTCCCCCGCCCCGCTTCGAGGAATGCCTCGTGCTTGAGTCCAAGGCCTCCAGGCCGCGCCGGTCGCGGCTCTACGTACCCGGCAACAGGCCTCGTTTTTTTCAGAAGGCTCTGGCATCCGGCGCCGACGGCGTCATACTGGACCTGGAGGACAGCGTGGCCCCGGCCCGCAAGCGGGAGGCGCGTGTACTGGTGGCCCATGCCCTGCGCGCTCTCGATTTCGGCGACGTCGAGATCATGGTTCGCATCAACCAGGGCGACCCGGGCCTGGAGGACCTGGAGTGGATAGTTCCCCAGCCGGTTCAGCACATTCTGATCCCGAAGGTGGAGGGTCCGGCGGAGGTGATAGCGGTGCGAAACAGATGCCGGGAGATAATGGGACGCACAGGACGCGAAGAGCGGGTCTGGCTGATGCCCATAATCGAGAGCCCGCTGGGAGTGCTGCGTGCCCGGGAGATAGCCGCCGCGGTTCCGGAGTGCTGCGCGCTAACGCTGGGGCTTCAGGACCTCACAGCCGAGCTGGGCGTGCGGCCTACTCCGGAGGGCCGGGAGAGCTTCGTAGCCCGCAGCATGATAGTCCTGGCCGCCAGGGCCTGCGGCCTGCAGCCCATAGACACGGTCTACTCCGACGTGAAGGACGAGGAGGGACTGCGGCACTCGGTCCGGGAGGCCCGGGAGCTGGGCTTCATCGGCAAAGGCTGCATCCATCCCGGGCAGGTGCCCGTGATCAACGAGGAGTTCCTGCCCTCAGAGGAGGAGCTGGACAAGGCCAAGAGGATAGTCCTGGCAATGGAGGAGGCGGACCGTCAGGGTCTGGGCGCGGTGGCCGTGGGATCGAAGATGGTGGACCCGCCGGTGGCCAGACAGGCGCAGAACCTGGTTGACAACGCCGTCCGTCTGGGGGTCCTGCCGGAGGGCTGGCGAGAGGCCTAGCCGGCGGCCCGACTCTCGATCAAGGGGGGTGGCCTCGCCGGCCACCCCCCGTCTCTTCGCTCGCCGTCAGGTTCCGCCGGGGTTCTCTATTCCTTCGCCCTGGCGTTGGCCATGATGTCCGCCACTATGGGCAGCAGTATGATCAGCAGCCACCCGAAGGCGAACTCCATTCCGCGCAGTCCGAAGCTTCCGTAGGGCACGGTCCTCTGCTGTATCTCGCTGTAGAGCATCCACAGGATGCCCATGGGGATGATCCACCGCACGCAGATGTCCCACCAGGGACCGATTCTGAACGAGGAGTACTCGTTTATGTACTCCCTCTGCTTCGCGGCGCCCACTCCCCAGCCGAGGATGATGACCTCGCCGAGCACCACAAGCGTAAGGCCGAAGCTGTTCATGAAGTGGTCGGCGATGTCCAGTATGTGCAGGCCGGCTCCGGTGAGCATGGGCAGGCCCAGAAGGAAGGCGATTGCTCCCACGGTGAGGTTTGCGCGTTTGTGGGTGGTCTTCCATTTGTCTTTGACCGAGGAGGTTACGGCCTCCACCAGGCTGAAAGCGGAGTCTACCGCCAGGGTCAGGAGCATGAGGAAGAACAGGACTCCGAATATCCGCGCGCCGGGCAGGCCGCTGATGATGTGGGGGTAGGCCACGAAGGTCAGGCCGGGTCCTGACTGCACCACCTCGGTGACCGGGACCCCCAGTTTGCTGGCCTGGTAGCCCAGGGCGCTGAACACCGCAAGGCCGCCCATGAAGGCCGTCAGGGCGTCGGCTATACCGATTATGAAAGCGTTTCCGGCGAGATCTGTCTTCTGGGGCAGAAAGCTACCATAGGCGATCATGATGGCGAAGCCCACGCTGAGGCTGAAGAATACCTGGCTGATGGCCGCCAGCCATATGGAGGGGTCCATCAGCTTGCTCCACACCGGAGTCAGGTAGAAGGCCAGGCCGGTGCCCGAGCCGGGCAGTGTCACCCCCCTGATGATGAAGAGGATCAGAAGCCCCCAGGGGATGAGGACGGTGAAGTAGACCACCTTGCTCACCGTCTTGGTGCCCTTCCAGATGGAGGCGATTATCCACACCCAGGCGATGGCGAACCCTATGAACAGGTACCACTTGAAGTCTCCCATCTTCCAGGGCTCTTCGGTGAGGCCCAGGAAGTCGTTGTAGAAGTAATCGCCCGGCGAGCCCATGAAGGCGCTGGCCTCGTCGACGTTGTTGAAGGCGTAGAGGCGGCCTTCGTAGGCGACCAGGATTGTGGATACCTTCCTCACCACGTCCTCGGTGCCGGAGTAGGGAGACACGTACGGCTTGCCCACCAGGTTGTCCGGCACCCGGTCAAGGATGTGGCTTACGTTGTCGCCGGCGGGTTCTATGGCGCACGTTCCGTCGCTGTACGGGCTGTCCAGGAAGGCCTGCGCCTCCTCCCGGGTAGGGAAACCGTAGATGTCGCCACGGTAGCTGACCAGCGTGGTAGCCTCGGGGACGATCACGTCCGCCAGGGAGTCAATGGGCGAGATGAAGGCCATGCCCGCCATCTCGTCGGGGACCGGGGTCAGAACCTCGAAGTCCTCGAGGCCGGTCTCCATGACCGCCAGCTCCTCGTGGGCGTACTGGCCGTGCTCCCGTTCCCAGCCCAGGGTGGCGGCCTCGTAGGTGTAGTTCACGCACCAGGACATGATTATGGCGTAGTAGCAGGTGATGATGAACCCGACCCCCACCGCGAACCAGCCGAACCACTCCAGCTTGGGTGTGATCCTCTTGAAGGAGCCCGGGGCAGCCCTGTTCGACTGGTGGCCCAGGCTGAACTCCAGCATCAGAAGTGGTATGCCGGCCAGGAATAGGCATATGAAATAGGCGACCAGGAAGGCACCGCCGCCGTTGGCGTAGGTGATGTAGGGGAACCTCCAGATGTTCCCCAGGCCGATTGCCGATCCGACGGCGGCAAGGATGAAGGCCGTCTTGCTGCTCCAGGTCTCTCGCGCTGCCACTGAGTCCCTCCGTTCCCCCGGGCAGGAAACCCCTCAACGCATATGACGAGCTTTACAGAGTAGAGCTAAACCGGCGGCGACGCCGGGTCAAGTGGTCGCCGCTTCGTTCAATCCTGGTTCTCCTCGACCTCCCATTCCTCGGTCTGCATCTCATCTTCGGCGTCGGCGGCCACCCGGCTGGGGCCGGTGAGCAGCCTCCACAGCCGCAGCCTGGACAGCAGGGACAGCAGCGCTCCGTAGAAGCAGAGGTACTTGCAGAAGAAGCGGCCCAGGAAGATGGCCAGGAGTATGGTGATCCCGGCCAGCCATAGGCTGCCCACCAGAAAGCCCGTGAAGATGGTGTGGAACGGGTCCACCGCGCAGAATACAGCGGGCCAGATTCCGGCGGAGAGCACGCCGGATGCCTCGGCGCTCAGGAAGGCGACCAGCCCGACCAGCACGACGTACTTCAGATAGTGCAGGGCCTTGTCCAGCGCGGCCGGCAGCCTGGGCTTACCGGGAACGTGAATGCGGCCCAGCAGGTCCTGCAGCGCCCCCATGGGGCAGACCCATCCGCAGAAGACACGGCCCCAGAACAGCGAGAAGACGACGGGCAGAAGCAGGATCGCAAGTCCCATCCATCCCAGGAACGCCAGCCCTCCCGGAAGGAAGGCGTACTGGAAGGTGCCCAGGGGGCAGTAGCAGCCCTGGACCACGAATCCCAGCACTATGAGGCTGATTGCGTGCATGAGCATGTGGGCCCTGTTGCGCTCGCGGCTGCACTTGGCTCCCCGGCAGGCGTAGTGGCGTGACACGATCGTGGACAGAGGCAGGAGGACCGCCAGAGCGATCAGAACTATCAGCTCGCGCCTCTTGCCGCCGGTGGGGTTGGCGCAGCTCACTCCCGGCCCGGAGCCAAACCAGTGCGGACACAGCGGCTGCGAGTCGGGGCAGGCGGCGGCAGCCGTCAGGTTGAGCGGGCAGGTGTTGGGACTGCCGGCGAAGACCGCCTCCGGAGGCCTGGGCAATCCCACGAAGAGTCGATGGGGTTGCGGAGGACTTCCATTGCCGCGGCCGGTATGCGTGCTTCCCCGGTCGTCGGGTTCCTCCTCGGGATGCGGGTCCGCCGGCTGCTCGTCGTCGGGCGGGGGTGGGTCGGCTGTATGGGCCGAGTCGGGTGCCGCATCCTCGACCACGGCCGAGTCCTCCGCCGCGGGCTGGGGGCCCGGATTGTCGCACAGGCCGTCCCCGTCCGCGTCCACATACAGCGCACAGGCCGGCTCTGATTCCGGGCACCCCGTCTCGGGAGTCCTCCCCAGGGGGCACTGGGCCGATACGGCTGCTGCAATGACAAGAAGGGCCAGTAGCGGCAGGGTCTTCATCAAGGCTCCCTGTGTCTTGGAAGAGGGGCGGCCAGACGGCCGCCCCTTCCGGCGCCGGCTGGCCCTCTATTGGATGAGGATCGTCTTGATCCTCCCGAATGTCGTCTGATCGAAACTCAGTGTCCCGGACAGGAGCATATGCGGAATGTTCCCCTCCAGGTAGCCCGATCCGCTGCCGTACGCTCCGTTCACAGCCCGGTTCTCGCCTGTGAACCAGTGGTAGACGTACACAGAGCCGGTACCGCCTGGCCATTCGAACTCCAATATGAGGTTATCCTCGCCGTTGTACCAGTAGGGCTCTTCGAGGTTGACGTAGAACCACTCGTCTCCGGCCGGGGCTTCCACGGTGTAGTTGCCGGCATCAAGTACCGTGGTCTTGGTTCCGGGGATGTAATTGTCATCGAAGTTCTCACTCAGCGTGTCGGTCTCGCACAGACCCATGCTTATGGTCAGCTGCTGGAAGTTCGCCTGCGGCTGGCTGTCGGGGAACCTCTTCATGGCGATGGATTCGATCTCCATCGCTCCATCCATCTCATCGGACAGGACTACCACCTGGTAGTCTAGGTCCAGGGCTCAATCGCCGCAGAAGGGTAGGCTGTTCTGGAAATCCGCGGTGCCGATCACCACGTCGGCGGCAGCTGCCATGGAAGCCAGAAGGCCCAGCACCATAACCGTGCGCAACATCGATTATCCCCTTCCTGAAAGGGACGTGAGCATTGCCTCTCAAATCTCCACCACGATTATAGGAAAATCGTTTTCCCCTGCACAGTTCCCGAGTCGCCGGGGGCCCCGCCGGTCTTGACATCCCCGGGTCAATGACGATATTCCCGACCCTGAATGAACGCTTCATGCGCGGACCGGTAGTTCAATCTGGTTAGAGCACCGGCCTGTCACGCCGGAAGCTGCGGGTTCGAGTCCCGTCCGGTCCGCCATCCTTTCAGGCTCTGAAGGCCCCCATTCCGCGGGGCTTTTTTGTTGTCTCCCCGGAGTAGCCTGTTACATTCCGTTACCTTTCGTTTGTTGTCCGTTCATCCCGGCTCTCCAGCTTAACCCTGGATGCGGGAGGAAACGAACGGGAGGAGGAAGGGAATGAACAGGACGGCGATAGTCACGACCGCAGCCATTCTGGCACTGGCCTCGTGCGCTGCGGGCCCCGAGCTCTCGGACAGCGAGCACATAGAGAATCTGATCGCCGGGAGCGCATTCTCGGAGATGGATCCCCTGACCTCCAGAGGGGGGGAGGGAGAGAGGAGCCTGGAGGCACCGGAAGGCTGGTTCCGTCAGAAGACGGCGGAGAGCGAACCGGAGCTGACGCTGTGGAACGACCCCGCGGCCGGTGTCTGCACCCTCACGGTTCAGCGGACGCTGGAGGGTGTTCTGAACATCGATGTGGTTCATGACGGCCAATGGGAGCCCGGCCAGAAGACCATCGACGACATACGCACCAGGCACATCATCGTTGAGAGAACGGGCGAGGAAGCCGACCCCCACGGCGGATGGACCCTCCGGGCGATATCCGTGGGGGAACACTGCCTCTCGCAGGAGGCCGCCGCCGACCAGGAGGTATTCGTATCCGCCTTTCGGATCTACGTGGAAGGGGAACTTGCCTGGCAGGCCGACGACCCCTGGGCCTTCTACGACGTCGAGGGGGGACTTCCTCAGGTGGAGGAGAGCGACCTGCTCAGGGTGGAGGCGGAGTTCCTCCACGAGAACCCGCTCTACGATCCTCCCCTGCTGGCCTTCGTTCACGGCCCCTGCCCCGTATGGCCCAGGCATCCCCTAAACGACGAGGGGCTGTACGGAGACCGGAACGCCGGTGACGGCACATACAGCTACGAGTGGTACGCCGAGGACGTTCGTGACAGGAGCTTCGTGGCCGTGGACGTTTTGGACGCGGAGACCATGAACGACCAGACCGAGGACGACTACGACTCCTCGGCCTGGGGCATTCGTCTCGCAAAGTAGGAAGGTGATGAGAATGAAGAGGACATTTGAGACCAAGACGACAGCGGCGATAGTGGCGGTCCTGATACTGGCCGCTGGCGCGGCTGCCCAGCCGATGATGGGCGGCATGGGGGGCGAGCCCAGGGGCGGCAGGCCGCAGCTGTCTCAGGGTCCCCCGGAGATGGCGCAGCTGGGGAGCTTTCTTCGCCTGCTGGGGGCCCTGGACCTTACCGAGGAGCAGCGGGAGGACATCAGAAGCGTCTTCGAGGGCGCCCGGGATGCCATACGAGCGGAGCTGGAGAGCACGCAGAGCGAAGACGGCCGCGGCCGCATACTCGAGCTCTTCGCCTCGCAGGACCTTACCGAGGCCGACCTTCTGGAGGTAATGCGCGAGCGTGACGAGGTGCGGGACCGGATTCGGGAGATTGTGGCCGGAGCCCTGGTGGACATCCATGACATTCTGACAGCCGAGCAGCTGCGCAGATTGGCCGAGATCGTGGAGGAGGGGCCGCACGGCGAAGGCCGGCACGGAGGCCCCGGAGGCGGCATGAGAGACTTCCGCTGATCGGGCCTTTCTCTTCGGGCGGCCGTCCCCTCGGGGGTGGCCGCCTTTTCATTATTCGGGGCCGGACCTATATCAGAGAGCATGACCGTGGAGTTCCTTTCCTCGATTGAGGAGGCCAGAAAGCTGGCCTCTGCCCGCGCAGACAGGGCGGGCAGCCCCTTCTGCATCGTCAGTGGAAGGAAGAACGGGGTGCTCGTGTACAGGGTTCTGGCCGTGGAAGGCTTCGGCCTTCCTCCGGGAGGCGCGATGGAAGAGGTGGTCGAGCCCGAACGGGAGCGCGAGGAGAGGGAGCCGCCGGAGAAGCTGAGTTCCAACGGTTTCTGAGCCCCGAACGCGGCGCGGACGGGCGACCGCCCCGGCCTATCCCCTGCCGCTGCGGATCCTGTCGGATACCAGCTGGTGCCGGGAGTTGTAGAGGGCCCTGTAGCTGAGCAGGGCGATGAACATGCTCCCCATGGCGGTGCCGGCGGCTATCATGAACATGATCACTATCTGGAGCTTCACCGCCCGCAGGGGATCGGCTCCGGCCAGTATCTGACCCGTCATCATCCCGGGCAGGGAAACGATGCCCACGACCATCATGGAGTTGATTATGGGTATCATTCCCCTGCGAACGGCCGAAGACACCGGCCCCCGGGCCGATTCCCAGGCGCTTGCCCCCAGGGCCAGCTCCATCTCCACAACGTCGCGCCGAAGTGAGAAGCTCTCCAGCAGGTGGTCCAGGCACAGGGAGATGCCGTTCATGGCGTTGCCCAGCACCATCCCCAGCAGCGGTATGAAGTAGGAGGGTGCGTACCAGGGATCTACGCCTATGATCAGCCGCGTGGCGGTAACCGTGATGACCAGGCCGGTGAGGGCCAGGGAGACGAAGGCCCGCCTGGCGCTGCCCCTGTAGCCCCTGTCGGGGCGGCGAATCGCCGCATTGGTGGCGGTGGCTATCATCAGCAGGAACACCGGCCCCAGGGCCAGCAGGGAATCCAGCTCGAACACCCACTTGAGAACGTATCCCACCAGACCCAGCTGAACGATGGTCCGCAGGGAGGCCAGGGCCAGCCGCTTCTCCATTCGCAGCTTCAGCGCCAGGCTCACCGCGCCCGAAATGAGTATCAGGGCAGCGGCGATGGCCAGCTGCCACCAGGCCAGGTCCACCGGCTGGACGGGGCTAGCCATTGCCGGCCACTTCGGTAAGGTAGGGCTGCAGGGCCACGCTGCGGTCGCAGACCCTGTCGGCCTGCGCCCTGTCGTGGGTGACCAGCAGGGCGGAC
The DNA here is from genome assembly GCA_964553045.1 of uncultured bacterium. Lineage (GTDB taxonomy): Bacteria > Fermentibacterota > Fermentibacteria > Fermentibacterales > JCC-6 > JAWLEP01. The sequence goes on from CAZKJG010000012.1 coordinate 56,292, forward strand.
ATGCCCCTGTTGCGCGCCTCGGTTACGAATACGTCCTCCACGGAGCGCACGGACTCGGGGTCAAGGGCGCTGGTGGGCTCGTCGAGGAGCAGCACCTCCGGTTGAAGGAGCAGGGCCCGAACCAGGCATACCCGCTGCTGTTGCCCCACGCTGAGGGTACGGGCGGCCTGGGACATTCGGGACCGCGATACGCCGAACACGCCCAGCAGCTCCAACGCCCTCTCTCGCGGAAATGCCGATTCCCCGGAGCTATCGTACTGGAACGGCCGGGCCAGGTTCACCTCGACGGTTTCGTCCAGCAGCACCGGGGTCTGCTGTATGAGGACCACTTTGCGGCGGTAGGAGGGCCAGTCGCCGCCGGGCGCGGCTTTGCCCCGCAGCGCCACGCGCCCGGCCATCGGATCGATCAGGCCCGCCACGGTCCGCAGCAGCGTGGTCTTGCCGCAGCCGGAGGGGCCTGGCAGGGCGGTGAACTCGCCCTCCCGGACGCAGAGGTCCAGACCCTCGATGAGGGGCTCGGAGTCCGTGGCCACCGAGAGGGATTGGAGTTCCAGAAGGCGCCGGCCGGCGCCCGCCGAGCCCTCCGACATCAGTCCACCACCACCCTGGGTATGCAGGCGGGCAGGCGGGTCAGCACCTCGTAGTTGGGGTTGCGGGTCATGTCGCTGAAGGAGCTGACCGATATGTGCGACCGTTTCTGCCGGCCTATGAGCACCACCTCGTCCCCCTTGCGCACCTTGCCGTTCATGTCGGTTACGTCCACCAGCAGGGCGTTCATGTTCACGAGGCCCGCCACGTTCGCCCTCCTTCCGTGGACCAGCACGTAGCCCAGGTTGCTCATCGAGCGGGCGAAGCCGTGGTAGTAGCCTACCGGTACCGACGCCAGGACCCGTTCCCTGGTGGCCTGACAGGACGTTCCGTAGCCTATGAACTCCCCGGCCCCCACCTTCTTCAGCGACATTACGCTGCTGCTCCACCGCATCACTCGCCGCAGCGGGCTTGCCCGCCGCTGACTCGGTGTCTGGCAGCAGTTCCGGATGTAGTGCATCTTGGTCTGCTCACTGGGCCAGAACCCGTACATGGCTATACCGGTTCGGACCATGTCCATCACCGTCTCCGGGTAGGTCAGGGCCGCCGCGGAGCAGGCCGTATGCCTCAGCCCTGGATCCAGCCCCGCGGCCCGAACCGCCTCCAGAGCAACATCATAGCGCCTCTTCTGATCCTGAATGCGGAGGTAGTTGTTGACGCTCTCCGCACCGGCGTAGTGCGTGCATACCCCTGACAGCTCCAGAAGACCGGTGCTCTCCGCCATTATCTCCAGAGCCCGCCGCAGGTCCCCTCCGCCAAGGCCGGTGCGGTTCAGGCCGGTCTCCACCTCCAGGTGAACCAGGCCGGGCTTGCCCACCTTCTTGGCAGCGTTCCGGGCCGCCTCCAGACGGTGGATGTCGAATACGTAGAAGGAGACACCGTGCTCCACCGCCCAGGGAATCGCCTCTCCCTCTACGTGGCCCATGATCATCACGTGCGTGGAGTCGCGCCGCCTGCTGGCAACCGCCCTGACCGCCTCGGACGCGCTGTACACGGAGAAGTGCCCGAGGCCGCACTCCTCGGCCATGGGGAGGAAGGACTCTATGCCATGGCCGTAGGCGTTGCCCTTGATGACGCAGCTCAGCACCGGATGGGGGCCCACCTGCCTTCTCATGAAGCGGAAGTTCCTCTTGAGCGCCCGGCGACTTAGCTCGATGACCGAGGTGTCGAACATAGCCTAGCCGCCCGACGCGGAGCGTCGCAGGAGCTCCTCGCCCAGCCCGGCTCCGGCGGGTATGAGGCCGTCGGGGAAATCGTAGCCGCTGCTGTGCAGGGGAGGATGGTCCGGGCCGGCCCCCAGGCCGAACAGGGCTCCTCCGAAGCGGCCGGTAAAGTGGCCGAAGTCCTCCGACCAGGGAAACGGCGACGGAGGCTCTACAACTTCCATCCCCAGGCTCGCGGCCGTTTTCCGCACCTGCAGGGCCGCCCTGGGTTTGTTGATGGTTACCGGAAACTCCTGCTTCCATGAGATCCGGACGTCCAGGTCCGCCGGGCGGGCCACCGACTCGGCCAGTCTGGCGGCCGCCTCGACCAGCCGTTCCATCACCTCTTCTGAGTATGTGCGAAGGGTGGCCATCACCACAGCTTCCCCCGGCGTGGTTCCGAAGGCCTCGGTTCCCAGCCGGGCGTGGATGACTGTAGCCTTTGAGGGTTCATCCAGCGCGGCCGCTGTCTGGGGGAGGGCCGAGATTCCCGAAATCAGGCCCGCCACCGCCTGGGCGGGCCCGCGGGCAAGGTGGGGCTCCGCCGCATGGGCCGACTCGCCCAACAGCTCCACCGACATCCCCCGCGAGGCGGAGGCGAAGCAGCCCTCTCTGACTATCACCGCCCTGCTGGGAAAGCCGGGAAGGTTGTGCAGGGCAAAAGCCCTGTCCGGCCGCAGCGGACCGAAGGCCCCGTCATCGAGAACGAGGGCGGCGCCCTCGCCTGTCTCCTCGGCGGGCTGGAAGAGCAGGACCGCCTCACCCCGCTGCGGCGGGGCGGCCGCCAGCCTCTCGGCAACACCGCACAGTATTGCCATGTGGCCGTCGTGGCCGCACTTGTGGGCCACTCCAGGTGTCCGGGAAACGTATTCGGCGTCTATGGTGTCCGGAATGGGCAGGGCGTCCATGTCGGCGCGCAGAAGAACTCTCGGCCCCGGGTCGGAGCCGGTGAACGATACGGCGAGGCCGTGGCCCCCGAGGTTCGTGACAAGACGTCCGCCCTCCAGGGCGCCAAGAAACCGGACCAGCTCCGCCGCCGTGGACTCCTCGCGATGGGAGAGCTCGGCGATGGAGTGCAGCCGGTGTCGAAGCCTTGCAAGACGGTCCACAGCCACCTCCATCTCGGCGTGAAGCGGTAGGAGCCGACGGCTGGCCTCACCGCCTTCGGGTGAGGAGAAGCTAGGGGAAAAGGGCCGAGGCCTCAACCCCCACGCCGGGAGAAGGAAAAGGCCCCGGGACTCGAAAGCCCCGGGGCCGGTCCGTCCCGGCCGTCTACCGGAGGATAACCACCCTCTGGCTGGCCGTGCCCAGGTCGGTGCGCAGAAGGACGTTGTAGCATCCGGCGGGAAGCCTCTCGCCCTGCATCTGGGCGGATCCCTGGCCGGCTGGCAGCTGGCCTGCGGCCAGCGTGCGTACCCTCCTGCCGCTCATGTCGTAGACCGCGAGTTCTCCGGTGGCCGCAGCGGGAAGGCTGTAGCCTACCGAGAAAGCGCCCGGCGCCGGGTTGGGCGTGGGAGCCGCCAGCGATACCGCCGAGGGTGCCTCCGGCTCCGGAGTCTCCACACCGGTCTGGCCGGTTACGAACATCAGTGCCGGGTCACCCAGGAGGTTGTTCTCCTGCAGGACCCAGTGCTGGTAGGACATCCCCCCGGAAGCCTTGAAGGCATCCTTGCCCAGGGCGTGGGTGACGCCGATCTCGTACTGCTGCTCCTCGAACAGCTGCTGGGCAACGTAGTAGTTGAGCCACTCCGAGGGGCCCATGCTGGGAGGAGAGCCCCAGCCGTTGTCGGAGTTGAACATGTTGGCCACCGTGCCGCCGTTGGGGGCCAGCATAAGCCTCTCCGCCAGTGAGGCGGCGCTGAGCTTGCCGGCCAGGCAGGCGATGGAGTGCACCACGGGCAGCATGTCTATGTTGGTGAGCTGGGTGTAGTTGCTGGTGGTGATCATGTCCTGGGGCGAGTAGTACCAGAAGACTCCGTTGGTGTAGCCGTGACCGGTGGGCTGGAAGTAGGCCACCCCGTCGTTGAGGATGTCTATCTGGTTGTTGGGATGGCTTCCGCCCAGGCTCTCGTAGAGCTTGTGGGCCGTCCAGCCGGCGGGCAGCATGGCGGCCACCTCGTCGCATATGGTGGCGCCCGTGTAGCTGTACTCGGGCCACAGAACGGCTCCACAGAAGAGGGCCGACTCGTACCACTCGCCGGTGTCGGTGCCGTCCTCGTAGGAGACGGTCTTGTCGACCATGGTACTGACCCAGGAGGAGTTGTCGGCTGAGAAGCGGCCCACGTAGATGTCGGAGTAGTAGTCCAGTCCGTCGCCGTTCTCACCGTAGTTGTGGTCGCCGTCGCCGTCCCATGTTCCGTCGAGGTCGCTGTAGTAGAGGTCGGCGGTGGAGTTGAGGGTATTGCCGTAGACGGAGAGCTTGGATATCCGGGTCGTCTCTCCGTAGTCCCCGACGATCAGGGCATAGACCAGCCCGTGGTTCTCGTAGCCGTCGATGAGGAAGTTGCGGATCTGCTCCTGTGTGTCCCAGCCGTCGTAGTTGTCGTAGATGTACTGCAGGTCTACGAACTCCGCGCCGCCGGCGGTTACGGCCCGGTGATCGACCAGAGGCTGCAGCTCGTCCTGCATGTCGGCGTCGGCCACCACGATCCAGGGCGCCCAGTCCTTACCGGTGTCGGTGACGGCGGGAGCGCAGGCTGCGATGTCCTGGGGATTGGAGACCATGCTCTCCAGGCCCGGCCTGGCCGTTGCCACCTGCTGGGGGGAGAGGGTGAGCTGGGGTGCATCGGACGGGCCGTACTCCAGCACGATCTCGCCGCCGGCCAGCACCTCGAGGGCGCCGGTATCGGTGTTGTAGCGGAAGGGCGAGAGGGTGTAGGATCCGACCATGAACCCGGTCTTGCGGCCGGTTTGGAAATCCACCACGGGAGAGGAGGGATAGAGACCGCCCTCCAGCCAGGCGTCGCCGTACAGGTAATCGCCCGGCTCCTCGCCTATGGGCGCGATTCTCACCGTGGCCAGGTTGAAGCGTCCCATGCTCCGGAAGCTGGGGTTCTCCACCCATACATCTGTCAGCTCGGTGCCCTGGGGAAGAACGTAGGCCCTACCCACGCCGGGCAGATCGGGAGCGCCCTCGGGAAACACCGTACGGGCCCCGGGAAGGTGTATCCTGTCCAGGCCGTCCATCTTGACGACCCTGGCATCCAGGCAAATGTCGTCGACGGGCACGCGGATCTGACCGGCGGCTGCAACCGCGGCGAGCGCGAGTCCCGCAAAAAGAGCGAATCGCATCTCTACCTCCGTTCGTTCATGTGATCAGAAAGTCCTTTTTTCAGCCCGCAGCGGGGAAGAATCGTGGGCTATTATATAGATGCTGTCAGTCTACTCTAACATATGAGCACACTCGGGTAAAGAATTGGTCTTTTCATATGTCGAACCCGGGCCGCGCCAAATCCGTTCCCCGCCCGCCGCGGTTGACACTGCCGGTCACATGTGTTTAGTTGAAATTGCATAGTTCATTCATCAAATTAAAGAGAAATCCAACGGGAGGTGCCATGTCCCCGAACAAGGGTGTCATCTTTACCCGAAGGGCCTCCGGCCTGGTCCGTGAGCTGTCCTGGTTCGACGTCTTCATCTTCGTGGTGGCCGGGCCGGCGGCTTCCGGCGTCACCTTCTACTCGGTGTCGACCGCCGCAGACTACCCGGGAGCGAGCCTTCCCCTGGCGTTTCTGATCGGCCTGGCCGTGTTCCTTCCCATAACGCTTCTGGTTGCGATCACGTCCGCCACCATGCCCCGTTCGGGCGGTTTGTACATAGCGGTCAGCCGGGTTCTGGGGCCCACCATGGGCTACCTGAGCGCCTGGCTTCTGTTCATAGGCTACGGCATATCCAGCGGAGTACTGGGGTACATAGTGGTGGGCCTGATGGGCTCGGCCTTCTCCACTGCGGCGCTCAGCAGCGGAATCGAATGGCTGGCCTCGGTGGGCCAGGTCATGCAGACGCCCCACTGGCAGCTGGTGGGAGGCTTCATCTGGGTGTGCCTGTTCTGGCTCATAGCCTACAAGGGCATACGGAAGGTGAAGAACATCATGAGGGCCATGTTCTTCATACCCCTGGTGGGCACTGCCATAGCGGTGGTCTGGTTCCTGGCGACCGGCGGCATGCCGGGTGTGGCCGAGAGCTTCAACTCCACCTGGGGAGCGGGCACCTTCGAAGCCATAATGCAGCGGGCGTCCGACCTTGGCCTGCAGGATAGCGCCTTCAGCTTCGGTGAGACCATACGGTCGCTGATCGTGGTGGTCTGGGCATACGCCAGCATCACCATCATCAACTACGCCGGCGGCGAGGTCAAAACGCCCAAGACCAGCATGATAAGAGGCTTCACCATAGGCACGGCCTTCGTGGGCATGATGTACGTGGTGATAGTCCTCTCCACCTACAGCGCCTTCGGCGATTTCATCACCTCCTACGACTTCCTGTACGACAACCACCCGGAGGTGCTGGAGGAGCTGATGGGCGGCCTGGTGCAGCCGTCGGTTCCCTTCTACTTCATGGCGGTAGCCGGCAACGTATGGTTCGGCCTGGTGGTGGCTGTCAGCATAGCCCTGTGGTTCGCCAACTCCATTCTGCCGGGTTTCCTGGCCAACTCGCGTCTGGCCTTCGCCATGTCCATGGACAAGTCCTTCCCCAAGGCCCTTTCCGCCGTGAACCGGAGAACCGGCTCGCCGACCAACGCCGTCCACCTCAACGCCGCTTTCTGCATAGTCGGCGTACTGATCATGATGCTCTCGGTGGACGTTATACTGGCCATACTCACGCTGACCACGTTCTTCATCTTCTGGCCCTACGGCCTGGCTACGATGCTGCTCCCATATCACAAGCCCGAGATCTACGACCGCTCTCCGGTGCAGTGGAGCCTGTTCGGCGTGCCCGTGATCAGCATACTGGGCTGCTTCGCATTTCTGGTGGGCTGGTTTTTCATCTACCTGTCCATCCGCAACTTCGATCCGGTAGTCATGCTCACCCTGATAGGCGTGATGCTGGCCGGTCTTGTTGTGTATCTGGTGCAGCAGTCCAAGAACCGCCGCGAGGGCGTGGACGTGAGCAAGATCTACTCCCAGATACCCCCCGAATAGAGAGGTGACGCAGGCTTGGGCAGAATCTTCTTCTCGGTAGACGTGCACGGTGCGGAGAGCGTGTGGAGGAAATGGCTCCGGGTGCCGGAGCTTTACGACGCCGACGCGCTCTTGTTGTGCGGAGACCTCACCGGTAAGTCCCTGGTCCCCATCATCGACCAGGGCGGCGGCAAGTGGGAGGCCTTCTACTTCGGAAAGAACTGGACCCTGGAGGAGGGCAGCGAGCTGGACGAGATGGAGAAGCGCATTCGGGACGCCGGCGCCTACACGCTCCGCTGCGCCCCCGACAGGGTGGAGGAGCTTCAGAACGACCCGCAGGGGCTGGAAGCCCTGATGATGGGAATGATAAAGGACAGGATGGCCAGCTGGATGGAGATGCTGATAGACAAGGTGGACCTCAACAGCATCGACGCCATCGTAATGCCGGGGAACGACGACGACTGGGAGGTCGACGACGTGATCAGGTCCTTCGGCGACCGGGGCGTACGCTGGTGCCTGGACGGGCCCGTGGAGGTCCTGGGTGCTCCCATGGTCAGCCTGGACTACGTGAACCCCACCCCCTGGGACACGCCCCGCGAGGACGGCGAACGGGGTCTGAAGAAACGGATCAAGAAGCTGGTGAAGCAGCTCGACGATCCGGGCAGGGCCATCTTCAACTTCCACGCCCCTCCCAAGGGGACCATGCTCGACCTGGCCCCGGAGCTGGACGCCAGCAAGAAGCCGGTAACCATCGCCGGACAGGTGAACTTCGTGCACGTGGGCAGCGAGTCGGTTGCCTGGGCCATAGAGAAGTACCAGCCCATGATCGGTCTTCACGGACACATACACGAGTCAACCGGCCACGACGATGTGGGCGGCGTAACCGTCGTGAACCCCGGTTCCGAGTACGGGGAGGGGATACTGCGCGGCTACATCATCGAGGTCGAGGACGGAAGGGTCTCCAACCAGTGGAAGGTGGAGGGCTGATCTGATGCCGCAGCGGCTTCCCGACGATGCGCACGCCCCGTTCCTGCAGCCGGGGGACCTGCTCACCGCCCAGAAGCTCGCCGGCCAGGAGCGGAAGTTCTTCGACCTGCTGTCCGATCTGATGGAGCGGGCCGGGGAGCACGGCGTCACCATGAGGACCATAGGGTCGATTGCCTTCCGCATACGCTGCCCCGACTTCAAGACCCTGGAGTACGAGAACGGCCGCTACCTCACCGACATCGATTTCATCGCGTACTCCGGGGAGATAGCCGGCGTGCAGGACATGTTCGACGAGCTGGGCTGGGAGGAGAACATGACCGTTCTGCGGCTGTTCGGCGACAAGCGCAGGATCTTCTACCACCCCGAGCTGCCCATACACTCGGACGTGTTCCTGGACAAGCTCCGGTTCTGCCACGAGATCGACTTCCGGGGAAGGCTGGAGCTGGACTCGCCCACCATTACCCTCGTCGATCTGCTGCTGGAGAAGCTGCAGATCGTGGAGATAAACAAGAAGGACCTGGTGGACGTCATGGTCCTGCTCAGCCAGTACGGCGTATCGGAGGAGAAGGGCGCGACCGACTCCGTCAACGGAGCCAGGCTTGCCCGGCTGTGCGGCAGGGACTGGGGATGGTGGCGTACCGCCACCATGAACCTGGACAAGACCCGGCAGTTCGCTGCAGAGTACCTTCCGCAGGAGGACACCGCCACGGTCCGGGAAAGAGTGGACCGGCTGAGGGAGATGATCGACAGCCGCCGAAAGGGCCTGCGCTGGAAGCTGCGCAGCATGATCGGCGACAGGCTCAGGTGGTACCGTGAGGTGGAGGAGGTGGAGAGAGACTAGGCGAAAGGCCGCCCGCTCACCGACTCCATGCAAACCGGCCGTGTTTCCGGCCGGCTGACATAGTCCGGACATCGATTCCAAGGAGAAAGGAAGCCATAGAATGCAGGGTGACATATCCGCGTTCCCGAAAAGTGACACAAACCTCAAGTCGCTGCAGCACAGCCTGCTGGAGGCCGTAGTCCTGGACCCGGTCAAGCACCCGGAGCGTTCCGGCACCACGCTGTCCCGCATCAACGAGGTGCTGGGGCTGGTAATGGGCTCCGGTGAGCAGGCGGGTAATGTCATAGCGGCCTGCCGCGAGGCGTCCGGGGGAGCGAAGCCCTTCGACGCCCTCTCGGTGGACGCCGCCACCAGGGTGGCCGCCGTCCTGCTTCAGCACCTCAGCGGCGCCGAGCTCTCCCGAATGGCCGATTTCCTCATGGAGTCAGAGCTCTCCACCAAGGAGGTGGTGGAGCTGCACCGTCGCTTCAAGATCCCCGTCTCCCACCTGGAGGACGACCTGTTGCCGGTGAACGGCGAGGGCGCCCGCATACAGGACTCCCGGGGCCGGGTGTACGTGGACCTGGACAGCAACTACAGCGCCACCAACCTGGGCAACTCCAACGACGCCATCGCCCGGGGGCTGTACAACCAGGCCCGCCTGCTGATCTCGCAGAAGGAGGACCGCATACAGGTGGCCAGGGCCCGCTTCCTCAAGGAGATCATGCCGATGATGCCCGAGGGTTTGGTTCACTTCTACTGGCAGAACTCCGGCGGCGAGGCCGTGGACAAATCCATCAAGATGGCCAAGGCCCACACAGGCCACACCGGGGTAATCGCCTTCGAGGGCGGCTTCCACGGTCGTACCCACGGGGCGGTGGCCATCACCCACAACGAGGCCTACCGCAAGCCCTTCGGCCTGGACGACGAGGACTGGGTGCACTTCGCCCCGTTCAACGACCTGGAGGCTGTGGAGAAGCTCCTCTCCGAAGGCAAGGCGAAGAGCGTGATGCTGGAGCTGGTGCAGGGCGAGGAGGCCGGCATGAGGCCGGCCACGCAGGAGTTCGCAGACGGCCTGCGGAAGCTCTGCGACGAGCACGACGCCCTGATGATCGTAGACGAGGTGCAGACCGGCTTCGCCAGGGTCTCAGACGGCCCCGGGCAGTGGTTCGCGGCCGACCGATTCGGAGTGGTGCCCGACATCATCACCATCGGCAAGTCCTTCGGCGGCGGCTACCCGGTCACCGCTGTGGTAACCAACGGGAAGGTGGCCTCGTCCATGAAGCCCGGCTACGACGGCTCCACCTTCGGCGGCAATCCCATGGCCATGGTATCGGCCCTGATCGCCACCCGGCAGATGCGGGCCCTGGACCTGACCAACCGGGTTAAGGAGATGGCGGGCTACTTCCACAACCGGCTGGACTCCATAGAGTCCGAACATCTGAAGGGATTCCGGACCATCGGGCTGATGGTTGCCCTGGACCTGGACAGCGCCGAGAACGTGAAGAAGGCCCAGGAGCTGATGAAGGACCGCGGGGCCCACTCCTCGCTGTCCACCGGTGCCACCATGCGCCTGATGCCGCCCCTGGTGATCACGAAGGAGGAGGCCGACGTAGTGGTGGAGGCGGTGGACTACGCCCTGAAGCACCTGTAGCATAGGCGGCCGGAGGTGCCCGGTTTGTGGGCCCCTCCGGCCGCGTAACGGACCGCTGTTTGACTGGCGGGCCTGTCGAATAAGCCGTTCACCGAAAGCCTTTCGTGACGGCCGCCGCTTCAGCCGTCCCGGGGGATCGGCCTGAGGGCCGCCGGCAGAACCAGGATCGACAGTCCGAGAGACTTCAGCGATGGCAGCCGCATACTTGCACCTTCCCAGCTGTCCGGATCCGATACAGCTGGGCCGGCGTCCCTATTCCATGAGCGGTGTGCTAGCGGTTGCGGAGGAAGGTATGCAACCTGTACCGGTCCTGCTGTGAGATGTCGAGTATCTCTATGGCCGCACGGATGTCTCCGCCGCGGTCTCTGTGGGTTCTGACTACCCGGCCTATGCAGCTGAGACCCCCGTCCTCGCTTTCCGGTCTGACGCTGGCCCTTACCATGGAGTCTTCGGCCAGCTCGAGGTCGGTGGACAGCAGCATGCCGCCCTCGCTGATGTCCCTGGTGACGAATGGATACTCTTCTGAGAAACTGCAGAGATGTCCATCCAGCTCGGCCCGAATACGGCGGAAGGCGCGACGGTCGTCCCCGCTTAGGCATACACGGTTCTTGCCCCGGCTCTTGGCCATGTACATGGCGCTGTCGGCACTGCTTATGAGATCCTCGTGGTCAGTGGCATCGCCGGGGTAGGCGGCTATGCCGAGGCTTACGGTAAGGCCGCTCTCGCGGAACCGGTGGCGGGCTACTCCGCGCCTGATCCGCTCCGCGACCAGGTGGGCGTCCTCCTTGCCGGACGCGGGCAGTACCGCAACGAACTCCTCGCCCCCGTAGCGGACCACGATGTCGGTGCTGCGGGTGGCATCCTCCAGGATCTCTCCTATCTCCATCAGGGCCAGGTTGCCGGCCTGGTGGCCGAAGCTGTCGTTGTAGTGCTTGAAGTCGTCTATGTCCACCATGATCAGCGCCAGTGACATTTCGTGGCGGTTGTTGCGGTCAATCTCGCGGGGCAGGTGCTCCAGGAGGTACCTGTAGTTGTACAGCCCGGTGAGGCCGTCGCGGTAGACGGAGGCCTGGGTCTGCTGGAAGAGCCGGAGCTCTATTACCGTGGGACTGTGCAGTTTCGGGTTCACGCTGACGAAGTAGTGAACAAGCGCAACCCTTATGTCGATGGGGGGGCCGACGGTGTCCTGAAGGTGCTTGCGTATCCCCAGGATCTTCTTCCAGTGCTCCCGGGCCTCTGACGGCGGCAATCGAAGGTGGGCCAGAACGAACAGCAGCTCGGAGTACACGGTGTCTCCGTGCAACATCTCCAGCCGCGCTATGCCTTCGGTGAGCTTCGAGAAGGCAGTACGGGAATTGGCGACGACCTCGGCCACCTTCTGCGCCAGTGTAGCCTTCCCTGTGGCGCTGCCATCGCCGCGGTCCTTGCGTGTACCGACGTCCGCCTGCTGCATGATGCGATTCCTCCAGGATGCGATTGACCCCATTGCTGCGCCCCCCCTCCCGTGAAAGGGCAGGAGCAGTACCCGGCACGGCGATTCAAGAGAGACGGCCGACGGGCGGATGTGCCCGTCCGGATATCCCGAATATTTGGAGTCACCATACGCGCGGCGGCAGAAGGATGTCAATGGGCGGGCCGGGTGGGGGAGGTTGACCGCGCCGGGGTCGACCCCGTGGACGGAGTGGGGCCATTCCTGTAGCGTTTCCGGGACGTCAGAGACTCTTGCCCCGCAAGGGAGCCCATGGGTTACGGACGGGTCCGGGTCCTGGTGGTATGGAACACGGTTTCCGGGCCGGATACACAGGATGACGACAGGGAGGAAGTCCGTCGGTTCCTGGAAGACAAGGGGGCCGGCTTCGAGATCCGTGACTGGACGGCGCCGGAAGAGATCCCCGAATGGGTGGAGGAGGCCGAGAGCGGGAACGTGGACCTGCTGGTCTCCGCCGGGGGCTGCCCCTGGGCCTGGAGGAGGCGCTGGAGGCGGCATGGACCGGCGATGTGGTCCGCATCGATGCCGGATACGTCGCGGAGAGGGACAGGCACTTCCTGGTGGGGGCCTCGGTGGGCGCCCACGCCGAGCTGGTGCGGAAAACCTCCCGGCAGCGCAAGCGGGAGATGGGATTCCTGGCCTACCTGCTCTCCGGCCTACGCACCGTGCTGAGCTTCCGGCCCCGCAGGGTCCTGATAGAGACCGACAGGGGAAGCTGGCGCTGGAAGACGGACTCCATCGAGGTGCTGAACACCGCCGGCTTCCTCCCCGCCGACCACGCCCTGGCCCCCAGGGTGGACCCGGCCGACGGCAGGCTGGACCTGATGGCCCTGCGCAGGGGGACGATCCTGGACCTGGCGGGCCTTCTGCTGTACGCGCTGGTGGGCAGGAGGTTCGACCCCTGGCGCACCGAGCACCGGCAGGTGCAGAGGGTAGCGATACATTCGAAGGAAGCGCCTGACGTGCAGATGGACGGCGAGTCGGTGGGAAAGACTCCGGTCACCGTGGAGATCCGCAGGTCGGCCGTATCGGTGGTGTGCCCGGTCTAGATCAGCCCATCGATATCCAGGCGGCGGCGATCCCCAGCAGCAGCCCGGCAAACACCTGGGGGAAGCTGTGGCCCAGGAACGTCTTCAGGGCCCGGGGCTCGAAGCCCTCCTCCAGGACGTGGCCCAGACGCAGTATCAGCTCGTTGAGAACGTGGGCCTGACGGCCGGCTGAGCGACGGACGCCGGTGGCGTCGTACATGACGATGAGGGCGAAGACGGCGGATACGGCGAAGAGGGTGCTGCCGAAGCCCTCCCGAATGCCCACGCCCGCGGCAAGGGCGCTCACCAGGGCCGAGTGCGAGGAGGGCATCCCGCCGGAGCCGAAGAGCCTCTCCGGGCACCACCTCTTCTCGATCATCAGGCAGACCAGGGCCTTCAGCACCTGAGCGGTGGCGTCGGCTGCGATGGCCGTCAGGAGAATACGGTTGCCCAGGATCCCCCCCATGGCTACCTGGCGGGTTCCGCCGGGGCCTTGATGGCGCCCCAGGTGGACCGGGAGACCGGGGAGGGGTAGCCGTCGTAGAGGCAGGCGGCCCATCCGGTGAAGGCCGGTGCCTCCCACTCTTCGACTACGGTGCCGCTGGCGTCGAACCGGTAGATCATCCCCGTCTGGCCATCCAGGGCCTCCGCGCTCCAGAAGAACTCCCCGTCGTACCACAGGCCGCGGCAGGAGTCGCCGGGTGGCGAGAGGACTGAAGGCGAGGCCTGCTGGATGTCGGGCCAGTCGCCGATGTCCCAGCTGCGCATCAGCCCGTCGTCGTTCAGCGTCCAGAGGCTCTGGCCGTCCCAGCACGAGCCCAGGACGTCGTAGTCGAAGTCGGCGGAGGAGTCCTTGGTGCCGTCGGGCAGGTAGCGGTTCATGTCCCACTCGGTGACGTAGAGGTACTGGCCGTCCCAGGCCAGGTCGTAGAAGTAGAAAAGGGACCAGTCGTCGATCACCAGGTCCAGCTCCCAGGTCTGCAGGTCCACGATGTAGGTCCTGGGGGCGAAGGCCTCGGAGACGTGAACCTCACCGTCCACAACCTCCAGGTCGTTGAAGCGGTAGTTGTCGTACTGCTGCCAGTCCAGGACCTGGCCGTCCATGTCCATCACGTAGATGCGGGAGTTGAAGCTCTGGTGGCAGGTGAAGACTATCACCTGCTCCTCGGCCCCCGCCGTGGCCGGCAGGAGAGCCAGCAGCAGGCAGGCAATGCCGAATCCGCGTGCCGATCTATCCATGTGGTCCTTTCCGCATGTGCGCAGCGAGGATGCCTGAGATGCGCTCCGTCCGGCTGGCCGCCGCTTGCGGCAGGGGCAGACCCTGCTCTCCTGCACGTCTACTCCTCCGGCTCGAAGTCCAGGGCGGCGGAGTTGATGCAGTAGCGCAGCCCGGTGGGCCCGGGACCGTCCTCGAACACGTGCCCCAGGTGGGCGCCGCATTTGCTGCAGACCACCTCGGTGCGGAGCATGCCGTGGGAGTCGTCCGGCCTCTCCTCAACCCCGTCTTCCTCCGCCGGCCTGCTGAAGCTGGGCCATCCGGAGCCGGAATGGTACTTGTCCTCGGACCTGAACAGCTCCGCCCCGCAGCAGATGCAGCGGTAGGAGCCGTCATCGTCGCTGCGGTAGTAGCGGTTGCGGAACGGCGGCTCGGTTCCCTTCTCCTGGGTGACATGAAACTGCAGCGGGCTCAGCCTGCCCTTGGGATCCCGCCCGTCATCTTCCTTGCCGGCCATGTCTTCCCTTCCGTGATATGGAAACCCTTGCGCATCGATGCTGTTACCTACTATGCCTGTTGTCCAGGCCAAGTCATTTGTGGGCCCACCCGCCGGCGCCAACCGATGCGACAGCGACGGTGAAGGGGCGGGGAAGTCTCCTCCGACCGAACGGAATGAAATGACATACTCCAGGACCGCCGCCGCCCTGCTGGCGCTGATGATGGCCGGCTGCGGAGCCTCCGGTCCGGCTCGGCCCAACGTGGTGCTGGTGATAATCGATACGCTCCGGGCGGACCACCTGGGCTGCTACGGCTACCGGCGCGATACGTCGCCAGGCCTGGACAGCCTGGCCGAATCGGGCACCCTGTGGAGCAGAGTGCAGGGGCAGTCCTCCTGGACGCTTCCGGCGGTAACCTCCGTACTCAACGGCCTCAGCCCCAGGGCCCACGGGGCCAGGCTGAACGTCTCCGAGAGAACCATGTGGATGGCCTCGCCCAGAGTGCCCACAGCCGTTACCCTTCTGGGCGACGCGGGCTACCGCACGCTGGGGCTCTTCAACGTGGTGCTGCTCAGCGAGAGCATGGGCTTTCACCGTGGCTTTGACAGGTTCAGCTGCCATCCCCAGGGCCACGGCATGGCCGGCAGCTCGGTGGACCGGGCGATCTCGTGGATTGAGGAGGAAGAGGGGCGGGACGAGCCCTTCCTGCTGGTCCTCCACCTCTTCGACCCCCATTCGCCCTACGACCCTCCCCGGCCCTGGGACACCCTCTACGCTGAGTCCGCCACCGGAGACACGGCCTGGAGCTTTACGCCCCAGGGGGCCGTGGCGGACACATCCCACCGCGAGCGTCTGGAGAGCCTCTACGACGGCGAGATAGCCTGGACCGATTCGCAGCTCTCCCGTCTGTGGGCCTCCATTCGCAGGCTGGGCCTGGAGGACGAGACGCTGGTGCTGGTAACCGCCGACCACGGCGAGGAGTTCCTGGAGCACGGCTACGTCGAGCACGGCAGGACCCTCTACCAGGAGATCACCCGGGTTCCCATGATAGCCTCCGGTCCGGGAGTGCCCGCCGACAGCGTGTGCGACTGGGTGGCGTCCCATCTGGACATCCTGCCCACCATACTGGCCGCCGCGGAGTCGGACGCCCCGGACGGGCTTCGGGGAAGGGATCTTCTCTCCGGTGCGCCGGCTGGCGGCCGCCGTCTGCCCGCCAGCGGGCTGAACACCGGCCCGCCGTTCCGCATGTCCGCCATACGCAGCGGAAGCAGGAAGGTGATCTGGGTCCCGTCCGCCGACAGCGCCGCAATGTACGATCTGGACAGCGATCCGCTGGAGCAGGCTCCCCTGCCGCCGGAACCGTCGCTGATGCGCGGGGTGGAGGACTACTGGGCAACGCCCTGCATTCATCCCCCGGTCCGCTCCGAGATGGACGTGGCCCCTGCATTGAGGGATCTGGGGTACCTGTAGCGCGAGCCCCTACCCGGACTCGCCTCGGACCAGGAATGCCGTAAGGTAGATGGCGCCGGAGAGGAGAATGATCATGGGCCCGCCCTGCAGACCCGTGTACCAGGCCAGGACCAGCCCCGCCACGCTCAGGGCTGCGGCTATGGCGGCGGACGCCGCCATCATCCTACCCATGCGACCCACGAACATGCGGGCGATGGCCGGCGGAATGGTCAGCATGGCGATCACCATGATCAGGCCCACCACCCTTATGAGCATCACCACTGTCAGGGCTACCACGCACAGGAAGAGCATGAAGAGCATGCCCACCCGGATGCCCTGCACCCGACTGAACTCCGAATCGTAGGAGATTGCCACCAGCTCGCGGAAGAAGCCGGCTACGAACAGCAGCACCACCACGTCCAGGAGGGCCATCAGCAACAGGTCCCCCCCGGGTACAGCCATTATGCTTCCGAACAGGTAGCTCATAAGGTCCACGGCGTAGCCGCCGGATAGCTTGATGAGCACCAGGCCGGTGGCCATGCCTATGGCCCAAAAGGCGGCGATGGCCGTATCCGCCCGCTCCCGGTAGCGGAGGGAGATGACACCGATGCCCAGCGCGGAGATCAGGCTGAACAGCAGCGCTCCCAGCAGATGGGGAAAACTCGCGGCGTAGGCCAAACCCAGGCCACCGAAGGAGGCGTGGGCCACGCTGCCGGCCAGCGAGGACATCCTGTTCACCGAGACCAGGGTGCCTACAACGCCGGCGGCCACCGCTCCCAGCAGCGCGGCGGCGAAGGCGTTCTGCAGGAAGGTGTACTGTGTCAGCGCCTCAATCATCGCCGCCCTCCAGGTCCCTCTTCTCCCCCAGCAGCCGGTGGGGAACGCTGTGGGCCAGAAGCTCTATGGGGCAGCCGTAGGCCTCGGCCATGGACTCGTGGTCCAGGCCCTCGCCGTGGCTGGCCAGGCGCACGTTCAGGCAGGCAACGGATTTCACGTAGGAGGTGACCGCCCCTATGTCGTGGGTGACCATGACAATGGTGATCCTGTCGTTGAGCTCTCCGAGAAGGTGGTAGAAGCTCTCCTGGTTGCTGGGATCCACGCTGGCGGCCGGCTCGTCCAGCAGCAGCAGGTCCGGGTCCGTGGTCAGGGCCCGGGCAATGAACACCCTCTGGCGCTGTCCGCCGGAGAGGGTCCCCACCTTCTTTTCGGCCAGGTCCTCTATGCCCAGCATTGACATCCGGTCCCGGGCGGCCTCCCGGTCCTGGCGGGAGTACCCGGAGAAGGGGCGGATTCCCTGCAGCCGGCCCATGAGCACCGCGTCCAGCGCCCGAATGGGGAAGTCCCGCTTGAAGGTTGTGTCCTGGGGCACGTAGCCCATGCGATCCCGCGCCTGCTGCGGAGGTTTTCCGAAGACCCGGACCCGCCCGCTGTCGGGTTTCAGAAGGCCCAGGACGATCTTCATCAGGGTGGTCTTTCCTCCGCCGTTGGGCCCAATCACCGCCAGGAAGTCCCGCCGCTCCACCTCCAGGCTGACGTTGCGGAGCACCGAATGGCCCGAGGAGAAGGAGAAGGTAACGTCTTCCAGCTCGACGGCCGCGGGGCTCAACGGCTTGCAGCTATTCGCCCGGCGACTTCCACCAGATTGGCTGCCCAGTCCTCGGCCAGGGGGTCGGCCACCTCCACCCGGGCCCCTATCTCGCCGGCCAGGGTCTCGGCCGAGCGCCTGCTGAACTGCGGAGCCACCAGGACCACCGGGTCGGTGAGGCCGCCGGCCACCTCGACGAGGTGGGCCAGCTCGGAGGGCGAGGGTTCCTGGCCCTGCACCTCTATGGGGAGCTGGAACAGGCCGAACTCGTCGGCGAAGTAGCCCCATGCGGGGTGGAAGACCACGAAGGTGTCCACGCGGGCGTCCTGCAGCACTGTCCCGATCCTCTGCTGCAGGCTGTCCAGCTCCCGGTGGAAGGCCGCCAGATTGGCCGAGTAGATGCTGTCTCCCTGCGGGTCGAGCCTGGAGAGGGCGGAGGCGATGGTATCGGCCTGCACCCGGACCAGTTTCGGGGAGAGCCAGATGTGCGGGTCGGGGGAGCCGTGCCCGTGTCCGTGTCCGTGCTCCCCCTCGTCCGCGTGGGCGCCGTACCTGTCTATGGGGAGCCGGTTCACCCCCAGGTGGGTGGCTACGACTGGCAGGCCGGGATTTGCGGACTCCAGCCTGGGAAGCCAGGCGCGCTCGAAGGGGACGCCTATGGAAAGGTAGAGGTCCGCCTCCGTCACCTGCCGCATCTCCGCCGGGCCGGGCTCGTAGGCGGCAGGGCTGGCCCCCGGTGGAAGCGCAGCATCCACCTCCACCCTTCCGCCGGCGATCTTCTCCACGAAGTACTCCTGCGGCGGTATGCTCACCATAACCAGGGGAATGTCGTCGGAGCGGGAAGGCCCTCCCCCTCCGCAGGAGAGGCTCACCAGGACTCCAAGAGCCGCCAGTGCCGCTGCCGCCCGCATCACCCTTCGTGCCCCCCGTTCTCCATGCAATCCGGACATACCCCTTCCCCTCTCAGGTCGAGATGCTCGATGCGGAAGCCGTACGTTTTCTCCAGCCTGTGCCGCAGAGGGGCGGAGACCTCGCCTGGAACGCGCGTTGTCCTGCCGCACACGGCGCAGCTGAGGTGGTCGTGGTGGTCGTCCCATCTTCCGGAGAGGCGGTAACGCCTCAGGCCGTCGCCCGACATGGATTCCCGAAGAAAGCCCGCTTCGGCCAGCGACGAAAGACACCTGTATACCGCCGAGAGGTCGCTTCTGGCCCGCACCATGCCGTGCACCTCGCCGGCGGATACCCCGCAGGCTCCTCCGCCGAACAGCTCTACGACCTGCCTCTTCAGCGGGGTAATGCGCAGTCCGCGCCGCCTCAGCTCCTCCATGGCCCTTCGGCACCACTTATCGCAAGTCATTTGCGACAATATGCCGGGACTCCACTGACCGGTCAAACCGCCAGGGTCAGGACGGCACCAATATGCTCGTCGCGGAGACCACCTCGGCGAAGGACGGAATGGACAGACGGCCTTCGGTCTTGCACTTGCAGTAGAAGGACAGGCCCGTCCACGACATCGGGCCGCCGGCAGCAGGTGCGAAGAAGATACGGGGGCAGGGTGTCGGCAGAATATCGACTTCCCGGGCGGCTTTCGCATGGCAACTGGAAACTGCCCGGGAAATCCTGTATGGTCAAGACAGGCGAGTGCAGCAGGGAGAGACCGGCCCAAAGCGGGAAGGAGCCGCCCATGAGAGAGGGACTGCTCTTCGGAAGCGAGAACGTCCTGGAGAACGAAGACATCATCCACCTCTACGAGGAGATGACCCTGGCCGACGGCGAGGGCCTGATCCACCAGGGAGAGCTCACCACCGCCTTCTACATAGTCAAGAGCGGTGAGTTGGAGGTGGTGGAGGGGACCGGCGAAGGCGCCATGAAGCTGGCCATGCTCATGGACGGAGACGTGTTCGGGGAGGTCTCCTTCTTCGACGGCGGCGAGCGGTCGGCCACCGTGCGTTCCCGGGGGACCACCACGGTGTACGCCATGAGCAGGGACAATTTCCTGCAGGTCGTGCGGCACGAGCCGGAGCTGGCCCTGCGGATGCTGGTGGCCCTGGGCAGGGTGTCGGCTGGCAAGATGCGAAGGGCCGACAGGATGCTGTCCGGCCTGGCCGGCAAGTCAGACCTCAGGAAAGAACCCTCGATCCGAAAGCTGGTCAACGAGATCCGCAGCGGCATGCGGTAGATGCCGGGGGGGCTGGGGGCGCCCCCCGGCCCCGCCTTCAGCCGAAGTCTATGCCCTGCGCCAGCTCCACGCCGCCGCTGTAGTTCACGGTGCAGGTCTGCCGACGCATGTAGCCCTTCCAGGAGTCGGAGCCGGATTCCCTGCCGCCCCCGGTCTCCTTCTCGCCGCCGAAGGCGCCGCCTATCTCCGCTCCCGAGGTGCCGGTGTTGACGTTGGCTATGCCGCAGTCCGAGCCCATGTGGGAGAGGAACAGCTCCACTTCCACCAGGTCGCGCCCGAACAGGCTGCTGGAAAGGCCCTGCGGCACGTCGTTGTGTATGCGGATGGCGTCGGCAATCTCCGTGTACTCCATGACGTAGAGTATGGGGGCGAAAGTCTCGTCGCGTACTATGTCGGTCTGCTCCGGCATGCGAACGATGGCCGGGGTGACGTAGCGCGGGCCCAGGTTCTCGCGCACCCGGCCGCCGGTGAGCACCTCGCCACCCTGCTGCCGGGCGGCCTCCAGGGCCGACATCATGTCCTCCACAGCCCCGTCGGTCACCAGGGGCCCCATCAGCGTGGAATCGTCCAGGGGGTCGCCGATGGCCACGGCCTCGTAGCGCTCGACCAGCCTGTCCACCATGTCACCGGCCACATCGGAATGGACGATCAGCCGGCGGTTGGTGGTGCAGCGCTGCCCGGCGGTCCCCACCGCCGCGAACAGTATGCTGTCCGTGGCCAGGTCCAGGTCGGCCGAGGGAGTGACGATTGCGGCGTTGTTGCCGCCGAGCTCCAGAATGCTGCGCCCGAACCGGCGCGCCACCGTCTCGGAGACCCTCCGGCCCATCCGGCAGGAGCCGGTGAAAGAGATCAGGGGAAGCCGCTCGTCCTCCAGCATGCTCTGGCCCACCGTCCGGCCGGAACCGGCGACGAGGTTGAATACGCCCTCGTAGCCCAGCTCGGACTGGATGCGGTGGGCGACATTCTGAACGGCTACGGCGCAGAGGGGGACCTTGCTGGAGGGCTTCCACACCACCGTGTCGCCGCAGACGGCGGCGATTGCCGCGTTCCAGGCCCAGACGGCCATGGGGAAGTTGAAGGAGGTCACCACGCCTATGGGGCCCAGGGGGTGCCACTGCTCGTACATCCTGTGCCGCTCACGCTCGGAGTGCATCGACTTGCCGTAGAGCTGCCGGGAGAGTCCCACAGCGAAGTCGCAGATGTCTATCATCTCCTGTACCTCGCCGTGGCCCTCGGCCCGTATCTTGCCCATCTCCAGGGAGATGAGGTCGCCAAGCGGCTCCTTCAGCTTCCGCAGGGCGTTGCCCAGCTGCCTGACCATCTCGCCACGCACCGGCGCCGGAACCATCCGCCAGCTGCGGAAGGAGAGGTCGGCGGCCTCCACAACGGCGTTGAAGTCCTCGGTGGAGGCCTGGGTGACCTCCGCCAGGGCGGCGCCGTCGGACGGATTCTCCGACGCGATGGCCTCCCCGGATGCCTCCAGGGGACCCCGGCCCCCTATGTGCGCCCCCGGATTGGGGGAGCCGGTCTCCACTCCCAGTCTGCTCAGTATCTCGTCTGCTCGCATACTCCCACCTTCTCTGCAGGTTGACGGATCTCGGCTGTGCGGAAATGCCATTATGACAAATAGACATAACGCCAGCAAGCTGATACACAGTGGGGACATGGCGGCTCAGGGACCGGTCAGCCCCGGTCGACCGCGGTTCGCAGCAGCAGCAGGGCCTCCATCTCCCGGGGGCGGCCGGGTGACACCACCACTGTGCGGTCCTCCAGTTCGATCACCACAGCCCGCTTGGGGTCGGTGACCCAGGCCCGGTAGGGGCCCAGGCTCCGGTTACGGAACCTCCCGGTAAAGGAGAAGAGGCCGCCGTTGCCGAAGGTCCTCAGCGACCCCGACATCGCCTCCGGGTCGAAACGGGCCCGCCGGAGGCCTTCGAGGGGTATGCGGGTCTCCCAGAACAGGCGCCGGACGAACAGGGTTCCCCCTGAGAGCCGATATCCGCGCACCACGAACGGCAGGGCGGCCAGAATCACCGCCGCCGGCCCTCCCACCATGATCGCCGGCCGGGCGGTTTCCCCCTCCCAGGTCAGTACACCGTAGACGGCCACGACAAGCAGCACCAGACAGGTCAGTGACGTCATCACCCGCAGCGAGGTGCCCCAGGGGGCGTCGAAGCTCTCCTGCGGCATGTCAGTCCGCATCGGGCAGGACATATACCGAGACGTGTCTGCCGCAGCCGTCCCGGAAGGGCTGACCCGCCCAGCCGCCCCATCTGTTCTCCAGCCGAAAGCCGGCCAGCTCGGCCATCAGGTCCATCTCCGAGGGCCAGACGTACCGTATGCGGAGAGGCAGTATCTCCACCTTGCTCCTGCCGCCGAGCAGAACCTGCGCCGTGCTGATGGTCTGCCCCACACCGCTGTGGCGGGAGCACTCCAGCCGGACCGTTTCTCCCCCGGCCTCGATCGTCCTGGTCGCCTGACCGTCATCGAACCGGGCCACGTCAGGGAAGAAGCACTCCAGCACGAAGCGCCCCCCGGGCGCCAGGACCTGGGCAACGCTGCCGAAGCACCGCTTCTGCTCCTCCTGAGTGGTGAGGGCGAAGAAGGTGTTGAAGACTACGAAGGCCATGGTGAACGGCCCGCCGGGGGCGGGGTCGGCGAAGTCGCCGACGGTGACCGGAATGTCCCCTCCTCCGGGCTTGCCCCGCATGAGCTCCACCATCTCCGGGGAGGCGTCCACCCCGTGCACATCTACCCCGGCCTTTGAGAGGGGAATGGCAACGCGACCGCTGCCTATTCCCAGCTCGAGCGCGGGCCCCCCGTCCGACAGTCTCTCCAGTACGTCCAGCATGGCCGGGTCAATCTGGGCGTACCACCTGTCGTAGTGGGGGCTGACGGTTCTGCCGTAGGTCCTGCTGTCGTATCTATCCATTGTGTCGCTCCTCTCTCCCCGCAACGAATATGCCCATCGAAACGCTGGAGAAAAGGGCCGCCGGGCGACCCTCACCAGGGTGAGGCGGGTCCTGGAAGAGGTGCTGGCCGCTGACGGGAGGTTCCTGTCCGACCCAGCCCCCACGATCGGTGTGCTGGAGCTGGGGGACAGCAGCGTGGACTTCGCAGTGCGTCCCTGGGTGAGGACCGGGGACTACTGGGCCGTCTTCTTCTATACCCGGGAGGAGATCAAGAAGCGCTTCTACAGCGAGGGGATAAGCATTCCCTTCCCCCAGACGGACGTCCATCTCTTCGAGGAAGAGGCCTGACGGAGGGCTCTGTGCGGAGGAGAGGGCGGGGCGGCGTATCCCCGCCCTCCCGCGCCTGTCGCTATCTGATCACCGCCACGGTGCGGGAGACGGAGACGCCGGAGTCGGTGGTCAGCCTTACCAGATAGACGCCGGAGGCGCCCAGGTCGAAGCTGCCGGACACTCCGTTGACGGCCCGCGCCGAGGCCACCCTGCGGCCGGAGACGTCGTATACGGACAAGGTTCCGGCCGTACCCTCGGGAAGCATGGGAGTCACGGATACCGTGCCGCTTGAGGGGTTCGGCCCCAGGGTCATCTGGGGCGACTCAGGCATGAGCCAGCCGCCCTCTATGCCCGTCTGCAGGTCCATGAACTTGTCGTAGCGGGCGTTGATGACCTCCTTGTCCGAGGAGGTGTACTCCTGGACGAACGTCGCCAGGTGCAGGTTGTCCGCCACCCAGTCGGTGATGTCGTACTCGGTCTCGAAGTAGACAGTGTCCGGGTAGGGGCCGCTGAAATCCACCTCCGGGCCCGCCACTCCGAAGAGGTTGTCGCGGAAGGCCTGGTAGAAGTAGTCGCCCGACCAGTAACCGGCACCCGGCACGTCGTCCTCCACCACGGTGGCGAACAGCCTTATGGGGGCGTTGGTCTCTATCTCGTCCTCGGCCACCAGCCCCACGCTTACGGTCCCCGTCTGGTCGTCGCCGTTGCGGGCTACGAAGATGCTCAGGTTGGTGGGCACGTCTATTCGGTTGTTGAAGGCGTTGGTGAGCCCGGCCCCGCTGGTGCTGGCCTTGATGACTCCGTCGAACTGGATCCAGGGTACGGCGTTGACGCCGTAGAACGACTTCCTGGCGTTCTGCTCGGTGGGGTTGGCCAGGTAGATGGGATCGTTGGGTGAGGGCCAGTTCACGTGGACCCTTATCACCGCCAGGTCACCCGCGGCCAGGTGGTCGTTTACGAAGGAGTTGAGCGTGGGCTCGAAGCTCCAGCAGGGTCCGCATCCGCTGTTAGTAAAGTCTTCCAGCAGCACGACCCGTTCGGCGGCAAAAACCGGCGAGACAACGACCAGTGCCAGAAACAGCAGCACAATTCTCATAATAGCGCCTCCTTCATGGTTTGGATAACTCCTGTCTACTGAAACATTGTACAGTATTCAACTAGGAAATGTCAAACGGGCGCCGCCGACGTGGAGACGAGCCTCATGCCGGGACCGGGCGGATCAGGGGCCGGCGCGGCTGCCGGCGGGAACCTCCCCGGCGACGTCGATGTAGACCCACGGCAGGTCGTCCAGTTCGCCGCCCAGCCATTGGACAGCGGGGTCGGGGTGAGACAGCGCCTCGGAGAGGACGACCCCGTATATGTCCGCAGCGGTCTGCATACCGCTGGCGTAGACGGGCTCGGAAGATTCGGGGTAGTACATTGAGGCGTAGCACTCCCATGTCGCCCGGGCCCGATGGGCCGCCAGCAGGAGGAGGAAAGGCTCCAGCGTCGTGTCCGGGTGCTCCCGCAGCCAGGTCACGGCGTACACCGCCTCATCCATGGGGCCCTGCGGCAGGCCTTCCCAGTCGCGCGAGATCGGCGCCGACGATGCGTACTCCCTGGCCCGATCGGGAACCGAAGGATGGTCACCCAGGACTACGAAGCCGCGCTCCAGGCCGGCCATGCGGGCCGCCATCCACTCTTCGGTGTCCCCGGGCGTGCTCCCGGGCCGGAAACCGTTGTAGCCGGCGACCAGATCCGAAAGGCTGGGACGTATGTAGGAGGGGAAGCTCTCCAGCTCCAGCCGCTGGTCCTCATCCCAGGTGTAGGGCGCCATGAGGGCCTGCACGGCGGTGTCGAAGACCTCCGCGCCCGCGACGCCGGCCGCCAGGCCTACAAGAGCTGCCGCAGCCAGTGGTCTCATGTTCCTCCCGGATGCTGGAGAGTTACAGCTTCGGCCGCCTCAACATAAGCCCATACCGCAGCGGAACAAGACCGCCGAAGACGGTCAGCGAGTGGGACCCCCTTCTGCCTCCGGCTCCCTCCTCTTGCCGTTCAGCCAGCTGTCGAAGGCCTCGCTGCCGCAGTCCTTCCAGAAGGCCCGGAAAGAGCTCCAGTGGTACTCGGTTCCGTTGCGGGTGATGCTGACACCACTCTTCGGTCTGTCCCTGCCGCCCCTGTGGACGAACTCGCGGTGGCCGGCTCCGAAGAGTATGTGACCCAGCACCACCAGCCCCACCGCCTGCCAGTAGCCTATTTCCGGGAGTCCGAAGATCTCGGGCATCAGCGCGTTCCACAGCCACATGACCACAAGGCCGAAGATGATGGCCAGGGCCGCCACGGCCAGAATTCCCAGTATCACCAGGCCCACGATCCTGGCCGCCTTGGCCGCCGGAGGTCCGTGCACGATCCTGTTCCCGATCCTGGTTGTACCCATGCTACTCCTCCTTAAGATGTTCGAGTCGCTTCCTTATCTTTTTCATGCCCCTGTGCTTGCGGGAGAGGAGCGTACCCAGCGGCGTGGAGGTGCGTCGGGCCAGCTCGGCCATGGCCATACCGTTCAGCTCGGTCTCCACCACCACCTGCCGCTGTTCGGCCGAAAGCGAGCTGATGGCCTCGAATATCTCGCGCCGGAGGATCCGCCTCTCCTCCGAGCCCCTGGGCTCGTACTTGGTGTCCGGAAGGGTATCGTACAGGCCCTTATCCCCCTCCTCTCCCTCCATGGAGGTCATGTCCGGCCCGGCCCTGCGGTACTCGTCGATGATACGGTTGCGCAGCGCCCGGAACACGTAGGCGGAGAGGTCGGCTATGGGAGCCGTCACCGAGGGATTCTCGATGATCTTCAGCATCACGTCCTGCACCAGGTCCTCGCCGTCGATGTGGGCGGCGTCGGACAGCCGGGAGCGGACGAACCGGACCAGCCTGTCCCTGTTCTCGGCCATGAACTCCGCCAGCGCCCTTCCGCCCATCTCTCCCTTCCCGTGTCTTCGGGAATGCCCGAGGAGCATTCATCCATTGCAGACGATTCAATCCCAAAGATATTCCATCACTGCAACGAAGTGCCGCCTCAGCAGCACCGCTCCCGACGGATACCTTCCGCAGGCGGCGCCCGCCCGAGGGAATCCATGGTGCGTATCAGATGCTCGGCTCGCTTGCTCCCGTAACCCGGATTGCGGCCGTGAGAACTCCGGAAGCCTGGTCGTATCCGCTGATGCTGACTGTCTCGGCGTCGCTCGATGTGGACCGGCCTGCCCCGGCCCGCCGGACCAGTCGGTCTGAAGCGCCGTTCCGGCCAGGGCCGCTGCAAGAGGACCGGGCAGCAGAAAGAGAACTGCGGCTCTCATTGCACCACCCCATTCATCACCAGTACATGTCGAGTGCCTGTCGCATTCACCCTCCTGCAGATTTTGGCTCTGGGGCCATACCTGACTGGCGGAAGGCATCCAGGCCGGGCTCCAGGCTGTGTCGGCGCTTGACGGGTGATGCCGGATCAGGGCAGGGGGATGCCAAGAGAATGGCTGGCGGGCAGGGACTCGAACCCCGATTATGCGGTCCAGAGCCGCATGTCCTACCGTTGGACGACCCGCCAGCGGGGACGTGAACTATAGACTTTGGCGGCGCGGGCTGTCAACCGTTCAGCGGCTGCCGCCGGCTACCACCATCCTGGCCGTCCGCACGCCGGCATCCCCGCGGTGGACCACCAGGTAGACGCCGGGGGAGAGCGCGGATACGTCCAACGTCCGGGACTCTTCGGACGCCCCGATGAGCGGAGGCGATACCCTGCGGCCGCAGAGGTCGTAGACCTCCAGCCCCCCCGGGCCCGGAAGGGTGACAGTAACCGTCCCGATGGCGGGGTTGGGACGCGCAACCAGTCCGGGACTCTGCGGCGGGTCGGGGTCGGCGGCCTGGGGGTCGTGGTTGGGGAAGAGGTCGTCCCAGTCGATCCAGTAGGGATACTGCTCCCATGAGGCCGCCTCATCCGTGGAGAAGGCCAGGCCGATCCTGCGCTGCTGCGGGGCGAGGATCATGGTCTGGATGGTGCCTCCGTAGCCGGGGGTGGGCTGGAAGCCCACCTCTCCCATGAGGCCCCAGAATCGGTCCAGCGTCATGTCCGGGTCGGCCACGAGGGAATCCACCAGCAGCGGGTACCGCCATCCGGGAGCCGGAGGGTACAGCTCGCGGTGGTGGTTGGTGGCGACGATGTGATCGGGGGCTATGGAGGGCTCGTCGCCGGCGGTTCGAACGGCCCAGCCCGCACTGTTGTTCACCTCCACCACCAGGCCGGTGTCGCCCTCCCAGGCCAGGTCAGGGTCCGCCAGGACGTGGACGATGTAGGACGAGCTTCGGTTGTACTCGGTGAGGGCGGCCACCATGTCGCCTGCGTCGTGGCTGCCGCTTCCGTCGAAATCCTCGTCGCACAGGCCCATGGCCAGGGCCATGGTGATGGGGACGAAATCCGGCTCCCAGGTGGTGATCCCCTTGTGGTCGCCCATGTTCAGGGCCGCGCAGACACCGCTCTCGTTCATCCCCGACAGGGTCCCCAGGTATCCGGAGAATCCGATGGAGACGAAGTCCTGGCCGGAATCGGGGTCCAGGGTGACCAGGATCTGGGCGTCGAAGACGTTGGCGGCGGAGTCCACGAAATAGTCCAGGTTGCGGGAGACCGCCGGGGCGCCGGCCAGTTCCGGATCGGAGTCGGTGGCCTCCCCCCAGGAGGATGTGCTGGAGCAGAGCAGGTCACCGAGGGGGGTGGCTCCCGAGAAATCCTGCACCGCGGAGGCCACCAGCACGTCAAGGGTGTCCAGCTCCCGGCCGAAGACCTCGGAGTACAGGTCCACCGAGTCGGCCATGCCCGCTATTCCTCCGGCGGCGTATTCGGAGAATCGCGGGGGCGTCTGGAAGTGCTGTATGTAGAAGAGCCGCAGGGTCTCGATGTTGGAGACCCCTCCGGCCAGCTCCACCATATAGGTCTCGTAGACCAGCTTGATTCGCGGGGCCAGGAGGTAGCCGTGGGCGTAGCCCATCTCCTCCCAGCTTCCCCAGAGGTTCAGGACCTCTATGGGACCCTGCTGCTCCAGGGACCCTTGGACGTCCCTGGACGGGAGCATGGTGAGTACCGTCACAAGGAGCAGGTGCGGGAGCATGGGCAGCCTTTCGTAACGGGGACAGCCGCGGACCAACGCTCAGGATACAAAGCCCTCCGTCATCGGTCCAGGCGGGACGATTTTTGTATGCGGGCGTATCAGAAGGATATATTGGGCCTGCGAAGAAACTCCGAGGAAGCGAGCGCCGATGAAGAAGCTGCTGGTGTCGTGGGCGGTGGCGGCCGTGAGCATGTGGCTGGTGTCGCTGCTTCTGGGGCAGAACATGGTGTTCGCCGGCGGCTGGGACGTGGTGTGGGCTTCCGCACTGGTGGGTCTTCTCAACGCCGTCCTCGCCCCCCTGATGAACCTGATAACCTGCCCCGTTCTCCTGCTGACCCTGGGGCTGTCCCGGTTCCTGGTGAACGCCCTGATCATCCTCATCGCCGACTCCGCCGTGGACGGATTTCACATAGCCGGCTTCTGGTGGGCGGTACTGGCGGCGGTGCTGATATCCATCTCCACCACCGTCATCGGCGGAATGATCCGGTCCGACGGGGAAGCCCGCCGGCGCTAGTCGCCGGAGGCTTCGGTCAGCGGCCTGATAATCCCGGCGGGGGTCTGCGCCCGCCCCTGGCCCAGGGGGTTGTCGGCCAGTATTCGACAGATGAGATGGGCATCCAGCTCCTTCGGATGGACGCCCAGCACGTTTCCGCCCAGGTCGTTGACGTCCACCACCGCCGCGGCGCACCCGAACCTCTTCGCCAGCCTGCGGGCCACCCCGCCGGGATCCAGCGGGGACAGGCTCACCGCTCTGTTGAAGGGCGGTATGGTGCCCTTGGTGGGACCGTCTATGGAGCGGGCGCAGGGCCCGGCCACCCTGTAGAAGTCACCCCGCCGGCCCACCAGCCTGCCCAGGGCGCCGGCACAGGCGGCCAGCAGTATCCTGGGCACGCCGCACTCGTCCAGGGCCGCCTGCATGGTCTCGGGCATTCCCAGGCCTATTCCCGCAGGCGTCCTGGTCACGTATCCAGACAGGAGCCGGGCCAGCCGGCCTGGCCTCACCTCTCCCTCGTCCAGCAGGTAGTAGCGGCCCTGGCTGGCCCCCACCGCCTTCTCGCTGACGAAGAGAATGTCATCGTCGCAGAGGGTCTCCCCGGAGGCCAGCAGCCCCTCCTCCAGCGCGCAGGTCAGGCTGTCTCCGCGGAGTATAAGCCTGGTGCGCAACGGAATGCGCAGGTACTCTTCACCGTCGACCTTTATGCTGCGGTGTTCCATGCCCTATAATCCCTTCCTAGGGGGCGTATATGACCCGCCCGCGGCCCGCGGGCAAGCCTGGAGGTAACCGATGGACCTGGCCTCGATGACCAGCGGTGACGTAGAGCGCTACCTGGAGCGGCGGAGCACGGTGGCCCTGCCGGCGGGCAGCACCGAGCAGCACGGGGAGATGGCCCGGCTGGGATGTGACGCCCTGGTGGCGGAGTCAGTCTGCCGTCTGGCCTGCGAGCGCAGCGGCACCGTAATGGCCCCCGTGCTCTCCTATGGGATGTCCGACGGCCACCTGGGCTTCGCCGGTACCGTGAGCCTCGCCCCCATGACCATGGCCGCGGTGGTGCGGGACGTGGCCTCTTCGCTGGCCTCCTCCGGCTTCGGCAGGATATTCGTCTTCAGCGCCCACGGGGGAAACAGGGGACCGGCCCTTACCGGGCTGTACGAGGCGGCCCGTGAATGTCCGGAAGCGTACATGCGCTACCTCAGCTACTGGGAGCTGCCGGGGGCGGCGGAGCTGGAGGAGGACCTATTTGCGGGGGGAAGCGGCTTCCACGCCACAGCATCCGAGGTGTCGATGCTCATGCACCTGCGGCCGGACTTCCGGCCACGGGCCCCGTCCAGTCCCGTGATGGACATGCCGCGGCGGGGCGAGGTGGTGGGCGCGGCGCAGTGGCGCCGGAGGTTCCCCGAGGGGCCCTGCGGCGTGGACCCCGCACAGGTCTCGGCGGAGAAGGGCCACAGGCTGCTGGAGCACCTGGCGGACGCCCTGGGCCGACTGCTGGAGGGGCCCGAGTGACGGAGGCCGCCGTATCCGTAGAGGGCCTTCAGGTAGACTACGGCCGAGTAAGGGCCCTGGACGGCCTGGACATGCGGGTTCCCGCCGGAGGCGTCACCGGGCTGCTGGGCCGCAACGGCGCCGGCAAGACCACCACCATTCGCGCCATACTGGGGCTGGTACGGCCCCGGGAGGGTGAGGTCCGCGTTCTGGGCTCGTCCCCGTCCCGCGGCACCAGGGGGCGCACCTCGGTCCTCTTCGCCGAGCACGGCCTGGTTCCGGAGATGACACTGATGGAGAATCTGGTCTGCTGGGGCATGATCAACTCCCTGGGCCACTCCGAGGCCCGGTCCCGGGCGGAGGCCGTGCTCCACACGCTGGGTACGCTGCACTCCGCCGGGCAGCCGGTGCGGGAGCTCTCCTCGGGAAACAGGAGGCTGGCCGGGCTGGCGCGGGCCTTCATGCTGCCCCGGGACCTGGTGCTGCTGGACGAGCCCACGGCATCGCTGGACCCTGTGCGGGCTGAGGAGATACGGGCCGGCATCCGCGAATTGGCCGGGCGCTCGGCCGTGCTGCTGTCCACTCACAACCTGGTGGAGGCGGAGGAGCTCTGCGACCGGGTGGTGATCATCCACAACGGACGCAGGCTGGCCGGCGGCACCCCGGAGGAGCTCTCCGAGCCCGGCGACGTGCACCTGGTGAGGACCGAGTCAGGCAGCGCGCTGTTCCGGGGAGAGCGGTACCGGCCCGACCGCAAGGGCTTCGTGCGGCTGGCCTCCGGGGTGTCGGCGGCGGACACCCTGGCCGAGCTCCTTCGGGAGGGCAACCGGGTGGTGGAGTTCCGACCGGAGCGGAAGTCCCTCTCGCAGACCTTCCTGGAGCTGGCGGAGGAGGAGTCGTGACCGCCGGACTGACACTTCGTGAGATGTACCACACCGCACGCTCGATGGGGAGGGCGGGCCTGGTCCGCTTCCTCCTTGTCTACGTGGGGCTGCTGGGCGTAGTGATCCCGCTGCAGATCACCATTCCGGAAGTCTCCATAATGATATTCGGCCTGCTGCCCCTGTACATAGCCGGGCCCGCCGGGGTGGACGCCTTCGCCGGGGAGCGCGACCGGTCCACGCTGGAGACCCTGCTGGCGTCTCCCGTCTCTCCCGGCCAGCTTCTGGCGGGCAAGCTCTCCTTCTGCGCCGGGTTCGCCCTGCTGGCGTCCTGGGTCGCCATGGGGGCCTTCTCCCTGATCTCAGCGCTCTCGGGCAGGCCTCTGCCCGGGCCTGCGCCCTACCTGGCGGCGCTTGCCCTGGGGGTTCTCACCGCCGTCCTCAGCGGTCTGGCGGGCATGACCGTCTCACTGGGCGCCAGGTCCGCCAGGAGCTCGCAGCAGTGGTACTCCCTGGTGCTGGTGGCGGTGGCCGTGGGCCTGCCGCTTCTGGTCAGCCGGGCCGTTCCCCACGTCCCCCCCGGGGTCCGCACGGCGGTGGTCTCCGCCTTCGATGCCGGCTGGTTCTCGGCCGGCTCTCTGGGGGTGGCCGCGGCTCTGCTTTCGGCCATAGCGATCCTGGGGCTGAGGCTGGCAGTGAGGATGAGACGGCTCTGGGTCCTGAACGGAGGATAGCCATGGACAACGCCTGTCAGGTACAGACCACCCTTCCGGACCGCTCCACCGCCATGCGCATAGGCCGTGAGCTCGTGGAGCGCGGGCCCGCCGCCTGCTTCCAGATAGCGGGGCCCATAAACAGCATCTACCGCTGGAAGGGAGAGGTGCGCGGAGAGCGGGAGTGGCTCTGTCTGATCAAGGTCTCGCAGTCGGCCCACGCCCGGCTGGTGGAGATGCTTCGGAATCTGCACACCTACGAGGTGCCCGAGATACTGACCCTCTCCTGCCGGGCCGAGGGGGACTATCTCAGCTGGATGGAGGAGTCGGCCCACCAGGAGGAGTAGCGGAAGACCCTTCCCCTTGACATCGTAGCCCTTCGCCTTAAATTAGGAATACAGATTCCGAATACCGAAAAGGAGGCTGCATGTCCAATCCACTGAAGTTCAGCGAGGCCGCAAACCTGGCCGTCCACGCCTGCGCCTTTCTGGCCGCAGGCGGCGGGAGGATGAGCGCGGGAAGGCTGGCGGAGCTGATGAACGTATCGCAGAGCCACCTTGCGAAGGTGCTGCAGAGGCTGGCCGCAGAAGGCCTGCTGGAGTCGACCAGGGGCGCCACCGGGGGTTTCCGGCTGGCCCGCCCGGCACGGGAGCTGACCCTGCTGGAGCTGGTGGAAACGGTAGACGGCCCGCTGGACGAGGGGGGCTGTCTTCTGGGAAAGCCCGTCTGCGGCCGCGATTCCTGCCTCTTCACGGACCTGATGGAGAGGACGGGGAGCCTGGTCAGGGGCAGGCTGGAAGGGGTCAGCATGGCGGAGTTCACACGCGAGATGCCCGGTTTCGGCAGAACCGGAAAGAAGGAGGCATAGGATGTTCTGTTACCAGTGCGAGCAGACGGCAAAGGGAGAGGGCTGCACGGTCGGTGGCGTGTGCGGGAAGGACCCCGCCACCGCGGCCATGCAGGACCTTCTGGTCTACGTGTCCAAGGGAATCGCCAGGTACGTGGTCCTGGCCGAGGAATTGGGAGTGGACCACAGCGAGGCCGACCGCTTCGTGGTGGAGGCCCTCTTCACCACCGTTACCAACGTGAACTTCGCCCCGGAGGTGGTGGAGTCTCTCGTCCGCAGGGGCGCCGACGTACGTCAAGAGCTTCGCAAGGACTACGAGGCAGCCTGCAGAGATGCCGGGACAGAGCCCTGGCGGCCGGAGGGGCCGGCGGCGTGGCAGCCGCCCGAGTCCGGCGAGGACCTGATGACCGAGGCCGCCGCCATCGGCCTGGAGGAGCGGATGGTCCGGGAGGGCCGCGATGTCACCGGGCTCAAGGAGCTGATCACCTACGGGCTGAAGGGCTCGGCCGCCTACCTGGACCACGCCCGCATACTGGGCCGGGAGGACCCTGGGCTCAACCTGTTCATGTCGAATACGCTGGCCTACATCACCGAGGACCATACCGCGGAGGAGCTCTTCGCCAAGGCCCTGGAGGTGGGTGAGAAGAACCTGAAGGTCATGGAGCTGCTGGACGCGGCGAACACCGGAGCCTACGGACACCCCGAGCCCACTCAGGTCCGGGTGACCCCCGTGAAGGGCAAGGCCATAGTGGTTTCCGGCCACGACCTCAAGGACCTGGCCGAGCTGCTGGAGCAGACCGAGGGCACCGGGATCAACGTCTACACCCACGGCGAGATGCTGCCCTGCAACGCCTACCCGGAGCTGAAAAAATACGACCACCTGGTGGGCAACTACGGAGGTGCCTGGCAGGAACAGCAGAGGGAGTTCGAGGAGTTCCCCGGGGCCATACTCATGACCACCAACTGCATCCAGAAGCCCCGGGAGAGCTACAAAGACAGGATCTTCACCACCGACCTGGTCCGCTGGCCCGGAGTGGAGCACATCGAGGGGTACGACTTCTCCCCCGTCATCGAGAAGGCAAGGGAGCTTCCGGGCTTCCCCGAGGACGCCCCGGAGAAGCGGATTCCCATCGGCTTTGCCCGCAACGCCGTTCTCTCCGTGGCGGACAGGGTGATCGAAGCGGTCAAGGCCGGCGACATACGCCACTTCTTCCTCATAGGCGGCTGCGATGGGGCGAAGAGCGGCCGCAACTACTACACGGAGCTGGCGGAGAAGGTCCCCGAGGACTGCGTGATACTGACGCTGGCCTGCGGCAAGTACCGATTCAACAAGCTTGAGTTCGGCGACATCGGCGGCATTCCCAGGCTGCTGGACTGCGGGCAGTGCAACGATGCCCACTCGGCCATAGCCATCGCCGGAGCCCTGGCCGATGCCTTCGATGTGGGCGTGAACGACCTGCCTCTGTCGCTGATACTGTCCTGGTACGAGCAGAAGGCGGTGACCATACTGCTGTCCCTTCTGCACCTGGGAATCCGCGACATGAAGCTGGGCCCCAGCATGCCCGCCTTCCTCACCCCCATGGCGGTGGACGTGCTGGTGGACAGGTTCGGCATAGCTCCCGTATCCACCCCGGAGGCCGACCTGGCGGAGGCGCTGGAGAAATAGGCACTACCGTGACAGCATGGCGGGCGGCGGCCGCCGCCCGCCGGAAGGGAGAGCGATGCATATGAAGGCCATAGACGCAGACGCCGCACCCCGCAAGGAGAACCCCCACAGAGTAGATGCCCGGGTGCTCAGCAGCTCCCCCTACGCGGAGGCCCTGCAGATCAGGCTGGCTTCGGGGGAGAGGCTGCACCGCCACGTCACCCCGGTGGACGTGCTGTTCTGGGTCTGCCGGGGAACCGGGGTCGTCGAGATCGGTGACGAGGAGCGGGAGGTGGGCGAGGGCACCCTGGTGGAGAGCCCCAGGGGCATCCCCCACGCCTGGCGCAACGAGTCGGACTCCGAGTTCCGGGTGCTGGTGCTGAAGACGCCGGCGCCCTAGGCCGGAGGCGGGCCTCCCCTTCCACGAAGCCCGTGGACCATGGCCCTCCACAGCCAGGGGATGCGTCCCATGCGGCCGGGACGAAGGCTGGCCAGCGTCTTCAGAAGAGTGCCGGCCCACATCCACAGCACGAAGAAGGCCCTCTGAGCCGGGGTCTGCACATCCGGCGACAGGATGAGCCTGTTGCGGCGGGAACAGTACTCGGGAAGCCAGGGGGCCTTCCGGCCGCTGCTGGCCTCCACGTGGTGCAGCACGCCCTCCCCCGGAACCAGGTAGACGCCGTGGCCGCTTTTTCCTATTCGGCGGCAGAGATCGGCATCCTCGTAGTACATGAAGAGGTCGTCCCGGAAGCCGCCAAGCGCCTCCAGCAGATCGGAGCGGACCATCATCGCGCAGCCTGACAGCATGTCCACCTCCACCGGCCGGCCGGGCAGGTCGGCACGTGAGGGCCAGCGCCGCTGCTCGTAGCGCATGAGCCACGGCCGCAGGAACCCGCCGGCGCTCCAGACCTTCTGAGGGTCTTCCGCATGGAGGACGGGGGGCCCTGCGGCGCCGGCGTCCGGCCGGCTTACCATGAGCTCCGCGATGGATGACAGGCACCAAGGCGGGAATACGGTGTCGTTGTTCACCACCATGGAAAGCCCCGCGCCGTCGGGGCGGCTCAGCCGGAAGGCCAGGTTCATGCCGGCGGCGAAGCCCAGGTTCTCTTCGGATCTTTGGTAGCGAAGTCCCGGCGTTTCCAGCGCCCATTTCGGAGCGGGGTCGGGGTGGCCGTTGTCCACCAGCGTGATCCGGACGGTAACACCCCGGGAGTCCAGAAGTGAGCGGATGCACTGCTCCGTCAGGTCCCACCTGCCGTAGACCACCATCATCACCGAGACGTCAACGGCCAATGCACACCGCCCTTTCCGAAGCTGATGGAAGCATACCCAAGCCCGCGGGGAGATCAAAGCTCGGCTTGCAGAAATCCCGGTGCCTGCGCATATCTTTGCCTGTGGAAGCGTCGTGCAGTATTCCCGTGGAGAGGAAGTAGGCCCTGATACCACAGACGGTTGCCACCTTTGTGGAGGACCTGACCGGCGTCGCTGCCGGGCACCAGGCCAGGATAGCCCTTACAGTGGTCATAGTGGCCGGTCTGTGGGTCGCCCGCAGGGTGGCCTTCAGAGTGATCGGCCGGCGGGTCACCGAGCCCAGGTCTCGCTTCATCTACCAGCGGACGGCGGGCTATCTGGTTATCCTGCTTGGTCTGATACTGGTGGGAAGGGTATGGCTCAGGGGCTTTTCCAGCCTGGCCACTTTCCTGGGCCTGGCCTCCGCCGGTATCGCCATAGCTCTCAGGGAGATCATCGCCAATATCGCGGGTTGGTTCTACATCATGCTCCGCCGTCCCTTTTCCCTGGGTGACAGGATAGAGGTGGGCGGCGCCCGGGGGGACGTTGTGGACATCCGGGTACTGGGCTTCTCACTGCTGGAGGTGGGGAACTGGGTGGCCGCCGACCAGAGCACCGGCAGGATAGTGCACGTACCCAACGGGAAGGTCTTCTCCGAGAGCGTAGCCAACTACACCTCCGGGACCCGCCATATATGGGAGGAGGTGGGCGTTCTGGTTACCTTCGAGAGCGACTGGAGGGCGGCCAGGAAGCTGATGGAGGACATTCTGGAGAAGGTGGTGGAGGACGCCTCGGAGCTCACCGGCATGCGGCAGGGGGACGACCGCCGATACCTGATCTACAGGGGGGCTTCCACCCCCATCGTCTACACCAGCGTCGAAGACAGCGGCGTGCTGCTCACCGCCCGCTTCCCTGTACGGCCAAGGCAGCGTCGGGGCGCGGTGGAGGAATTCTGGGAGGGCATTCTGGACGGCTTCGCCGGGCGGGACGACATCGACTTCGCCTACCCCACCACACGCTTCTACGACAACGTCGCCGAGGGCAAGCCCGGCACTCTCAGGAAGGACTGACCTCAGGATTCCAGCGCCCGGCCGAGGTCCTCCGCCAGGTCATGGGAGCTCTCGATTCCCACAGCCACCCGTATCAGGGAGTCGGATATGCCCGTCTCCCGCCGCTCCTCGGGGCTCAGCCCGGCGTGCGATGTGTTGCATGGCCGTGACAGGAGCGTCTCCACCCCTCCCAGGCTGGTGGCCACGTAGGGCAGTCTGACCGCACGCAGGAACCTCTGCGCCATCTCCGCCCCGCCCCGGGGCCGGAAGCTGAGCACGCCTCCGCAGCCGTCCAGGTTCTCGCGGGCGTTGGCGTAGGACGGGTCTTCGGCCAGGCCGGGGTAGTGGACTCGCTCCACGCTCTCGTGGCCCTGGAGGAATTCGGCCAGCGCCTGGGCGTTTGCATTCTGTCTGGCCACTCTCAGTCCCAGCGTCTTCATTCCCCTGTGAAGCAGGAAGCAGGCGTGGGGATCGA
The DNA here is from genome assembly GCA_964553045.1 of uncultured bacterium. Taxonomy (GTDB): domain Bacteria; phylum Fermentibacterota; class Fermentibacteria; order Fermentibacterales; family JCC-6; genus JAWLEP01. Next base: position 93,349 of record CAZKJG010000012.1, read on the forward strand.
GGCACCCGCCGAGGTCGACAAGGGCATCCTCCACCCTCCCGACGAGATCGGATCGGCCCGCAACCGCCCCCGCCACCAGGTCGGAGTGGCCCCCCAGGTACTTCGAGCAGCTCTCCACGCAGAGGTCGAAGCCCCGATCGGCCGGCCTGTAGTTCATCGGGCTGGCGAAGGTGTTGTCGACCAGCGACAACAGTCCATGCTCCCCGGCGAACTCGGCCGTATCCCCGAGCCTTCCCACCCTGACCAGCGGGTTGGAGATGGTCTCCACCATCAGCATCCTCGTCCGGCGGTGCAGGCTGCTCTTCCAGCCGGAAGGGTCGGTTCCGTCCACGAAGTCCACGGCGATGCCAATTCGGGACACCGCCCCGGCCAGCAGGCTGCGGGTGCCGCCGTAGAGGCTGCGCTGGACCATCAGGTGGTCCCCGGGCTTCAGCAGGGCCAGCAGCGTGGTGGAGATGGCGGCCATGCCGCTCGAGGTGACCAGTGCCCTCTCCGCCCTCTCCACGACGGCCAGCTTGCGGTTAAGCGCCACGTGGTTGGGCGTGTTGCTCAGGCGTCCGTACCTCAGGTCTCCCTCGTCTTCGGTGCCCGTGTACTGGTAGGTCGAGGACTGGAATACGGGTATGGTGACGGCCCCCTCCACCGGAGGGTCGGGCTCGCCGGCGTGCACCAGCTCGGTGTCCAGCCGGTAGCTTTCGCGGGTCATGGTTTCTCCTTCCTTGCGGTCCCGAACGCCTATGACTTTCGGGAGCCGGCGTATATCTCGTACCGGGCCAGGCGCCCCTCCATCGGTCCGTTTCGCAGCGGCCGCTTCATCGAGGTCCTGAGCCCCACGCTCTTCAGAAGCTCGCGGCGGCCGGTGTAGACCCAGGCCACCGAGCCCCGGCAGCGCTGCTTCAGGAAGTCACCCAGCTCGCCCATGAAGGTCTCCATATCCTCGCGGCCTATTCTTTTCCCGTACGGCGGGTTGGTGACGATTTCCGTGTTCGCAAGGCCCTCGAGCTCCTGAAAGCGGCTCACCGTCAGTTTCACGCCGGTTCCCCCGGGCAGACGGGACAGGTTCTTCCGGGCGGCGTCCACGGCCTCGGGGTCGGCGTCGCTTCCTCCGAGCAGCCCCTCCGGGAGCGGACGAATCCAGCCGTTGCAGCCCTTCCGAACACGCTCCCACATCTCCGGGTCGTAATCGGGAAGCCGCATGAAGCCGAAGCGTTCCTGCAGGTAGCCCGCCGGTATGCGGCAGTAGCTCATCAGGGCTTCGGCCAGTATGGTCCCCGACCCGCACATGGGGTCGTACAGTGGCCGCTTGCCGTTCCATTCGGTGATTCGGACGATGGCCGCGGCGTTGGTCTCCCTTATGGGGGCCTCCACGGAGTCCAGCCGGTATCCGCGGCGGTGCAGCGAGCCTCCGGAGGTGTCGATGCGCAGGGAGGCGCGATTGTTGTGTATGTGCAGGTTGATCCACAGATGGGGGTCTTCGCGGTCCACCGACGGCCGGCGGCCGTAGCGGTCGCGCATCTGGTCCACAACCGCGTCCTTCACCCGCAGCGCCGCGTACTGGGAGTGGTCTATCTTGCTGCCGGAGACGTTGGCGAAGACGGCGAAGGTCTGGTCGGGTCCGATGAAGTCCGACCAGTTCACGCGGCGTGCCCTGCGGTAGAGGTAGTCGGGGTTGTGGCAGCCGAACTCGTCCAGCGGGGCCAGCACGTGGGTCACCAGCCTGGTCATGTAGTTGATCCGGTACAGTGTGGCCCGGTCGGCTGTGAAGTAGACGCCCCGGTAGGTGGTGGCCGTCCTCTCGGCCCCCAGCTCCCGCAGCTCCTCCTCCGCCAGGTCCTCTACGGTGTCCGAGGCCATGGCGAAGTAGCGGTCCTTCTCCTGGTAGAGGTACAAGCCGCCTCCGTCCGCTGGCTGTTCATCCGTATCCGGCCTGCAAAGATGGGCAATGGCGCCCGGTTCCGCAAAGGCCGGTCCGGGGGCATGTGTTGACAATCGGGGCCCCAGATCGAATCAATCATGACTCCGGACCAACCGTGATTGGATATCCTGTGGCAAGACGCGGCGGACTGCTGGACAAGCTGGGCGTGCTGGGAGAGCTTCTGCGGTTCATGTGGGCCAGGAAGCTCTGGTGGCTGGTCCCCATGATGGTGGTCCTGGTCCTGCTGGTGGCCGTGCTGGTCTTCGCGCAGGGATCCGCCGTGGCCCCCTTCATCTACACGCTGTTCTGATCGCATGGGCCTCATCAGCGGCATAGCGCTGGTGCTGCTTACGCTGGTGGGCTACTCCGCCGGCGCGGCGGCCTGCGTGGGCCGGGAAAAGCAGCCGGTCCCCCGGCTGCCCGACCTTCCGCTGGCCGCCATGGTGATAGTGGCCGCCCTGCTGCTGAGGCCGGATCTGGGCCGCTGGCCCTCCATCGCAGTGGGGGTGGCGGCAGGCTTCGGCGTGGGCTGGCTCGCCCTGCTGCCCCGTCGCGGGGGGCTTCCCGAGACGCCCGTCAGGGAGGTCTCGGGGGGAAGCGCCATGGGCCGGGGCTGGCGCCGCTGGAAGGTCTTCGCCGGCCGCATGGGGAACTTCCAGGGCAGGATGGTGCTCTCGCTTTTCTACATGACTTTTGCCGTGCCCTTCGCCCTGCTGGCGAGGTTCCTCACCAATCCCCTGGGCAGGGGCAAGCCTCCCGGCTGGCACCGGCGGGGGCCGGAGGACCGCGACAGGAACGTCGACCAGGCCAGGAACCAGTTCTGAGCGGAGGCCGAATGCACATTCTGGGCATCTCCTGTTACTACCACGACGCCGCCGCGGCGCTGCTGCGGGACGGACACCTGGTGGCCGCCGCCCAGGAGGAGCGCTTCTCCCACCGCAAGCACGACTCCTCCTACCCCGAGGGCGCCGTAGCCTACTGCCTCCGGGAGGCCGGCATAGACGGCCGTGACCTGGACTACGTGGTCTTCTACGAGAAGCCGCTGGTGAAGTTCGAGCGCATCCTCCTCTCCTCGCTGGCCACCTTTCCCCGCTCATGGAGGCTCTTCGGGGAGTCGATGATCAACTGGTTCGAGAAGAAGCTGTGGATCCGCTCCCGCATATCCCGGGAGCTGGACCTCCCCTCCGAGAGGATCCTATTCGTAGACCACCACGACGCCCACGCCGCCAGCGCCTTCTTCACCTCCCCCTTCCGGGAGGCGGCCCTGCTCACGGTGGACGGAGTGGGGGAGTGGACCACCACTGCAACGGGTACCGCAACGGCGGACTGGGGAGACGGCGGCGCCAACAGCATAGAACTGGACCAGACACAGCGCTTCCCGCACTCCCTGGGCCTGCTCTACTCCGCGTTCACGGCATTCCTGGGCTTTCGGGTGAACAACGGCGAGTACAAGGTCATGGGCATGGCGCCCTACGGCGACCCCAGGTTCACCGGGGAGATCTACGACCGGATCCTGCGCACCGGCGCCGGGGGCAGCTTCAGCCTGAACATGGACTACCTCAGCTACCACTACTCCCCGGAGAGGAGCTTCAGCCGAAAGTTCACCGACCTGTTCGGCCCGCCCCGGGACCCGGGCAGCGAGTTTATCACCCCCCGCACCAACCCGGGAGAGATAGGCCCAGACAGCGAGGAGGCGCGGAGGAACCAGCACTACGCCGACGTGGCCGCCAGCATACAGCGGGTCACCGAGGAGGTGCTGCTGGACATGGCCCGCGCCCTGCACGAGAGGACGGGACAGAAGAACCTCTGCATGGCCGGCGGGGTGGCCCTGAACTCCGTGGCCAACGGCCGGATCAAGCGCGAGACCCCCTTCAGCGGCTTCTTCATACAGCCCGCCGCCGGTGACGCCGGCGGCGCACTGGGAGCGGCCCTCTACACCTGGCACGTGCTGCTGGGCAACCCCCGGGAGGAGGTGCTGGACCACGCCTTCTGGGGCGAGAGCTACGGCGGCGCCCGCACCGCCGCGGCCCTGGAGGGTACCGGCCTGCGCTTCCGGGAGGTGGACCACGACGAGGCGGTGGAGCTCTCCCGCGACGCCATCCTCCGCGGCAGCGTGATGGCCCTCTGCCAGGGCCGCTTCGAGTGGGGGCCCCGGGCCCTGGGCAACCGGTCCATACTGGCAGACCCCCGCGGCGCGGAGATGAAGGACGTGATCAACAGCAAGATCAAGTTCCGCGAGCCTTTCCGCCCCTTCGCACCGGCGGTTCCCGAGGAGTCGGCCCACCGCTGGTTCGAGGGCATCGGGGAGGGCGAGGAGTACCTGCCTGCCCGCTTCATGCTCACGGTGATGCCCTGGAAGGAGCCCCAGGGGGAGAAAGTCGCCGCCGTGAACCACATGGGCACCGGCAGGCTGCAGACGGTGCGCCGGAAGGACAACCCCCTCTACTACGACATCATCCGCTCCTTCGGGGAGGCCACCGGCGTGGACGTGCTGGTGAACACCAGCTTCAACCTCCGCGGAGACCCCATAGCCTCCACCCCCGAGCACGCCCTGAAAACCTTCACCAGGAGCGGCATAGACTGCATGTACCTCAACGGCTTCTGGGTGGAGAAGGCCTGACGGTTGCGGCCGGCCTGTCCCGGACCACTTCTTTTGCTCCCGCTTTGTTGCGTTGACATACCACGCAATCGCGCAGTATATGAACGCATTATGAATACGCTCGAAGCGATACTGTCTTCCAGCACCAGGGCGAAGATCTTCACGATCCTCTTCGGTGTGAAGCCCAGAGAGCTTCATAACAGGGAGATTGCGCGACGGGCGGGTCTCTCGGAGGCCGCCGTCAGGCGAGAGCTGGGAAAGCTCGCCGGAATCCAGCTACTGACATCGAGAAAGGACAGCAACAGGGTCTACTATTCGGCGAACGAAGACCATCCGCTGTACGGTGAGATCCACTCAATCGTCCTAAAGACCACAGGACTCGTCGATGTACTTGGCCGGGCCCTGGGAGAGGAAGAAATCGAAATAGCCTTTGTCTTCGGCTCAATAGCCGAAGGCTCGGAGAGTCCAGACAGCGATGTCGACTTGATGATTGTAGGTAATCTCACTTATAAAGAGGCAAGCAGGTGTCTCTCGGGGGTCCGGGAGGCAATCGAGAGAGACATCAATCCCGTGGTCATGTCCGCTGGGGAATTCATCAAGCGGAGAAAGCGCGGCGATCACTTCCTGAGGAGCGTTCTGCAGGGGCCCAGGCTGTACGTCAGGGGGGGGCCGAATGAGCTTGAGGCAGTGGGCGGATAACGGCTGGCTCAGACCGGAGGCTACGAGCATTGAGGAGATCCGTAACCTGTTTGCGATCGTTGACAGGGACCTCATGGTCTCAAGGAAGACAGAATCGATCGATTGGCAGTTTGGAATAGCCTATAATGCCGCTCTCAAACTCTGTTCGATACTGCTCAGGTCCGAGGGCTACAGGGCGTCCCATGGCAATCATCACTACAGAACGATTATGTCTGTATCTGAGATCCTGGGGCCCGAATGGACGGAGAGCGCTGACTACCTGAATGGATGCAGGATGAAGAGGAACACACTCGAATACGATTACGCCGGTGTAGTAACGGAGAATGATGTGCAGGAGCTGCTGGAATTTCTCGCCGGTTTCAAGAAGACCGTTCAGGAGTGGCTGAATCAACACCATCCCGATCTGATCTGACTCCGGCGGGGCATCTTAACCGATTATCGAACTCAGACCGCAGGCTATTCGGTAGAGTG